>JAHDRA010000042.1 GCA_018433525.1 Paludibacteraceae bacterium | reverse complement strand
TGCATCAGGTATCTCAACTTTTCTGAAACCTTCTTTTTGTAATTTTTCACGATATTCTACCTGAACTTCATAATCCCCGTGCACTAGAAAAGTTTTTTTAATCAATCCTGCTGATTGGCAAGCCAGATAATCAATCATTTCCTTGTAATCGCCATGCCCTGAAAAGGCTTCTATTTTACATATTTTAGCATTAACCGGATGAATTTCTCCAAATATTGATATTTCCCTTAACCCCGGTTGCTGAATGCGAGCACCCAAAGAAGTTGGTGTACAATACCCAACAATTAAAATTGTATTTCTCGGATTTTCTATATTGTTGGCTACGTGATGTTTAATGCGTCCTGCTTCCATCATACCCGAAGCCGAGATAATTATGCAGGGTTTGTCGTAAGTATTCAAAGCCTTCGATTCTTCCACGTTTTTAATATAATGCAACGAATTAAAACCAAAAGGATCATTGTCAAATTTAAGAATTTCCTTGACATTTTTATTCAAAGAGTCGCTGTGCATTCTATAGATTTCCGTAGCATTCACCGAAAGGGGACTGTCAACAAATACTTCAATGCGAGGAAGCAGATGTTGATTATAAAAATTATTCAACAGAAATACCAATTCTTGAGTTCTGCCAATAGAAAAAGCCGGAATAATAAGCTTACCTTTTTTTTCTATACAGGTTTCTTTTACTATTTCCAAAAATTCTTTTTCACTTTGTTCAACTTGAGGATGAAGTCGGTTCCCATAAGTGGATTCGGCAATTAAATAATCACACTGAGGAAAAGGATCGGGCGAACGCAAAATATAATTGGAAGGACGTCCGATGTCGCCAGTATAGGCAATATGAACTTTCTTTCCATTTTCGTTTATCTCAAGATTTACTACCGAACTGCCAAGTAAATGTCCGTTATTGGTGAATTTTACATTAATTTTATCATCGATATAAAACCTTCGATTGTAAGCAACGCTAATAAACAAATCCATACAATTTTCAGCATCTTCCTGATTATAAATTGGTTCAACGGGAGGTAACCCTTGTCGGGCTCGCTTTTTGTTGAACCATTTCACATCAAGTTCCTGAATATGTGCACTATCGGCCAACATAATGGAACATAGATCACGGGTTGCGTTGGTGCAAATAATAGAACCTCTAAATCCTCTTTTGTACAAATAAGGAATCAAGCCAGAATGATCGATATGGGCATGGGAAAGAATAATATGATCTACTGTTTCAGGATCAAAGCCCAAATCTCTGTTTTTGGCATCGGTTTCCAATCCTTTTCCCTGAAACATTCCACAATCGAGTAAAATACGTTTTCCATCTTTTGTGGTTATTAAGTGTTTACTACCAGTAACCTCACGTGATGCTCCAATAAACTTGATTTTCATAAAATTAATGATTAAATTCGTTCCTTATTATTTTTACCTATTCAATTTTTCAAAATCATTAGTCAATACAACGTACTATACGTTTTCAAAAGTAAAATATTAATGTTATTAGCAGAAATATCCATCCGACATTTTACAAACAATTAAACTTATTGAGCAAATAATCTAAAAAAAATAAATTTTTATTGGGGTATTGTTAATATGGAAAAATAAAAAACCTAAAATTGTCATCTCTACTTTGCAAAATCAGATAAATATTTCTATTTTTGCAAACAAAATTAAGACGTGATGGAGTCATTTTTCAGAACGCATCAATATTTGGTTGAACATGTACAATCTCCTGTGAGGAGAAGTTTGCTGGATGAAATAGACTGGTCTGACCGATTGATAGGGATAAAAGGAAGTCGCGGCGTGGGAAAAACCACTTTTTTACTGCAATATGCAAAGGATTTTTTCAAGCCGAATGAACCAAGTTGTTTGTATATCAATTTCAACAATTTATACTTTACTGCTCATACTTTGGTTGAATTTGCAGAGCGTTTTGTGAAACAGGGAGGACGTACGTTGTTGATAGATCAAACTTTCAAGTACGAAAACTGGTCAAAGGAACTGCGTGAATGTTATGAGCGGTTTCCTGAACTCAAAATTATTTTTAGCGGTTCGTCAGTCATGCGTCTGAAGGAAGATAATGAAGATTTACAAGACGTTGTAAAAGTATATAATCTAAGAGGTTTTTCCTTTCGGGAATTTTTGAATTTGCAGGCTGGGACAAACTTTCAGGCAATTGATTTGGAAGATATTTTAAAAAATCACGTACCGATAGCAAATGAAATTTGCAGTAAAATCGATCCTTTGCTTTATTTTCAGGATTACCTACATCACGGTTATTATCCGTTTTTTTTGGAACAGCGAAATTTTTCGGAAAATCTGCTGAAAACCATGAATATGATGATTGAAGTTGATATTCTTCTAATCAAGCAAATAGAATTAAAATATCTTTCAAAAATCAGGAAATTGCTTTATTTACTTATGATCAGCGCTCCTGCAACTCCGAACATAAGCCAGTTGAGTTGCGAAATTCAAACTTCGAGGGCGACCATTATGAATTACATAAAGTATCTCAAAGATGCCCGACTTTTGAACTTGCTGTATAACGACAGTGAACAATTTCCCAAAAAACCTCATTTGATATATGTTCACAATACGAATTTGATGCATGCCGTTATGCCGGGAAATATCGACAGATTATCAGAAATAAAAACATTTTTGTATAATTCCCTGCATGCGAAATATAAAGTTAACGCCGGAAAATATCATTCCGATTTTACTGTTGATGAACAATATACATTTAAATGCGAGCTAAATTCAAATATTTCCAAACAACATTCAAAATTAATTTTTGCAACCGATCAACTCAAAATTGGGAAAAAGAATGAAATTCCAATTTGGCTCTTCGGTTTTTTATACTAAACCAAATAATAAAATACTGTATAACCTTTTTAAAATTTTATCTATTATGAAAAAACTATTATTACTTTTACTCACTCTATTGCTTTTTTTAGGTTGTAATACACAACAGAAAAAAGACAATATAGAGAAAACTGAAGAAAGACACTTAAAGTACACTTCATATACAAATGAAGATAATGGTGTACGTTTTACTTATCATTTTTTTGATGATAATATGGGAATTGTTGCTATAGATTCTCCTGAAGGACCACCTCTTCATGGTAAATTCAGTTATAAAATTGCTAAGGATGTTATACATATAAATCTTTTAGGAGAAAAAGATACAGTAAAAGAAGTTGGAGTTATAGATTCAGAGGATATTATTTTAATACATTCAAGATTATCAAGAAGTTTATTAATTTTAGAAGCTATAAAAGATTTTTAAAAATGGAAACAATTTTATTAATAATTGCCTTTATATAGTAAAAACCCAAATAAATCACAACACAATGGCAAAACAGAAAAAATTCATAACTTGTGATGGAAATCAGGCAGCAGCCCATATCGCTTATATGTTTAGCGAAGTGGCAGCCATTTATCCCATCACACCTTCTTCAACTATGGCAGAATATGTTGATGAATGGGCAGCAAACGGAAGAAAAAATATTTTCAATGAAAAACTTCAAGTTCAGGAAATGCAATCGGAGGCCGGCGCTGCCGGAGCCATGCATGGAGCTTTGCAGGCAGGAGCTTTGGCTACTACTTTCACTGCATCGCAAGGATTGCTGCTGATGATTCCCAATATGTACAAAATTTCCGGAGAACTGTTGCCGGGCGTTTTTCATGTTTCGGCTCGTTCTATTG
>JAHDRA010000043.1 GCA_018433525.1 Paludibacteraceae bacterium | reverse complement strand
CGCAAATTTAATGAATTAATGCAATACAATATCTTGTAAATAAATAATTTATAAGCATATTTTTCTATTGGTGTCCATTAGAAAATACTGACTAAAAAAAATAATCCTAATATCATATTGTTCTAATGGACAATTTGGGATTAAATCTATGCTTAACATCCGTTGCAAATAATTCGAAATTAGTTTAATCACAAAGTTATTTTTTACTTGTGATCTCTATTTTGATTCTTAATAAAGCTTCCGAAATTCACAAAAAGCATATAAGCCGCAACGATGGTAGCCAGAAAATCAGCAGCCGGCATACTATACCAGACTCCTTTTAATCCGTAAAAAGTTGGTAATACGAGCAGAAAAGGCAACAAGAACAACAATTGTCGGGTAAGTGACAGGAAAATGGCTTTGCCTGACATTCCGATACTTTGGAAAAAGTTGGTGATAACCATTTGAAAACCTACCATCGGATACAAAACAAATACGATTCTCAATCCTTCTATCGACAATTGGATAAGAGTTTTGTCGCTTGTGAAAAGAGAAGCCACAGCATGAGGAAAAAACTCTACAATAATGAAGCCGAGAGTCATCATTCCCATAGCTATGAAAATGCTGAGCTTTAAAACTTCATTTACTCTATTAAAATTTTTAGCTCCAAAATTATATCCGGCTATCGGTTGCATTCCCTGATTCAGTCCCATTACAATCATGACAAAAAGAAAACTGACCCGATTAATAATTCCATACGCCCCAATAGCCAAATCGCCACCATAGCGTATCAAGGTCTGATTGATAACAATTACAATCACGCTGGCAACAGCATTCATTATGAAAGGAGATAAGCCAATGGTTAACGAATCGAGTACAATTTTTTTATCCAACCGGAAAATTCCCTTTTGCAAATGAACAAAATTATTCTTGTTGCTGAAATGACGAATTTGCCAAGCAAGCATTACTATTTGCGAAATAACTGTCGCCAGAGCGCTTCCTTTGATACCCCATTTTAAAACAAAGATAAATAACGGATTTAAAATCAAATTTATCAATACCGTCAGCAAAGTCGCATACATGGCCTTTCCCGGTTTGCCTATCGAGCGCAAAATACCGTTTAACCCAAGATAAATATGTGTAAATACATTCCCTATAAGTATGACTACCATAAAATCGTGTGCATAAGGCAAAGTTGTATCGCTAGCGCCAAAAAATTTCAGAATAGGATCGAGAAAAATTAAAGAAACCGTCATGAACGCCACTCCAAAAATAACATTTAACACAAAGACATTTCCCAAAATTCTGTTTGCTGTGCCATATTCCTTTTGTCCCAACCTTACCGACATGAGTGTTGCAGCTCCGACGCCTACCAGCGATCCGAAAGCCGCCGACAAATTCATAAACGGGAAAGTTACTGCCAATCCCGATATAGCCATTGCACCTACACCATGTCCAATGAAAATACTGTCGGTTATGTTGTAGAGCGATGATGCAGTCATTGCAATGATGGCAGGCAAAGAATATTGGATAAGTAATTTTCCAATTTTTTCTGTTCCTAATGTTATGGGTGCTCCTTTTGTATCCATTTTTAAATTTTTAGGAATGCAAATTTACAAATTATGTGCTTGTTTTCCTTCATTTATTTTTGAAAATACCCTTTCGTCTGATATAGAAAAAACCATGAAAACAGTCCGATTTTTTTGAAAATTATTATTTTTGTATTCCTTTATCATTTACAAAAAAATCTTTTTATCATGAAGAAAACGTATACCACCGATGAGCTTTTTTTAAAAGCAGCATCCTATTGTTCAATTTCTGAACATTGTGTTTCTGAAGTGGAAGAAAAACTAAGCCATTGGAACGTTTCAGAAAATGAAAAAAGAAAAATAATTGATAGATTAATAAAAGAAAATTTTATCAATGAAAAACGTTATGCCCAATCGTTTGTTCGGGATAAATTTCGATTAAATAAATGGGGAAAAATCAAGATTGAATTGGCTTTGAAATCAAAAGGAATATCTAACGATGAAATAAAATCTGCAATTTCTACCATTGATGATGGAGAATATCAGGAAATGCTTGCTTCAGCACTTAAGTCAAAACTATCAATGCTCAAATACGATTACGAATATGAAAAACAAGGTAAACTTTTTCGATTTGCCCAAAGTCGAGGTTTTGAAACATCCATTATCGATCGTGTTTTGCGTTCACTGAACCAATCCGCCAAAGAATAGTCAGAAAAGGTAAAAAAAATTTTAAGTTGCAAAACATATCAAATAAAAACCTTCTTAAAAATTATAATAACAGATCTCTTTACAATAATTGAGTTGTTCCAAATCTCCATTATCAAATCACCGGGGAAAAGAAATTTTATTTTTCGGATGATGTCATTACAAACCGCCATGGCTTTGATTTCCATTCTTCATCGGCATAATCGATCCCGATGCGCGTAGCCGTAAAAAAATATAACGCTTCGGGAGCATCTTCAATCCAGATTCTATCTGAAGAGATTAGATTTTCGCCATAAAAACTTTTATCAAGTTTTAATTCTTTTCCCACTCTTCCTGATCCCGAAATATTGTTAATTCCCCTTATCAGTACTGCTTCCGGATGTTCTTTGTTGCCTGTAACCACATTCAGCAACCAATAAATCCCATAAATCAGATAAACATAAATGTAACCTCCTTCGGCATACATAATCTGTGTTCGCTGAGTTTTTCCCTTGCAGGCATGACAAGCCTTATCTTCTTCTCCAAAATAAGCTTCCGTTTCTGTTATTTTGTATCGGGAAATTGTACCATCTTCCCACTTTCTTACTAAAGTTTTTCCCAATAGTTGACGGGCAACCGTAATCGCATCGGAAGCAAAAAAAACCGCATCCAGTCGATTCATAAAAAATTATAAACTCAAAAAAATTAATTTGTTGTCGGTTTACACTGCATTTAATGCAAATTTACATCAAATATCTCAATTAACAACTAAAATTTCAGTGTAGTATCTAACTCCCATTGAAAAAACAACTTTGAATAAAACAACACCTAAATTCAAATTTTTTCTGAAGCAGAATAAAAAATGACTCATTATTTGTTTTTTCAATTTATTTTCAATTAATTTGTATTCACTAAAAGTCTTTTGAGATGAAAAAGATACTATTTCTTCTGTTCCTTTTTTCAAATTCTGCATTAATAGGACAACAAATCTACAATGCTGCAGGGAAGCCTATTGGAAAAATTATTGGACAAAATTATTACGACAATAATTCAAAATTGAAAGGAAAAGTTGAAAGCGTTTTTGTTTATGACGCAGCAGAAAACCTGATAGGGAAAATCGACGGAAGTTATCTTTACGATGGCAACGGGAAACAAATTGGGAAAGTCGAAAATAACGATTTTTATGATGCACTCGGAACAAAGTTGGCTACAGTTTCCGGAAATGCTTTATATGACAGCTATGGACGAAGAATTCGGAAATTTGATGGTTTGACACTCAGTCAAATCATTGTCTATTATTACTATTTTTCCAATTTGTAAAATTTCTTGCCTTTTCTTCTTTATTATTTGTTCTCAATCCTCGCTCGTTAAACCGGCAATAATATCAACTTTTAAGCGTTTTTTATAGCAAAGCCCAACGTGAAAATTCTTAGGAAATCAGTATGTTAAAAAACAATATTTTTGCTTTTATTTTTATCTTAACTTTTTGTTCGGTGTTTTTTCCTAAAGTTAAAGCTCAAGGAAATTTACCTTACGTAGATGACAAACTCATTCATTTCGGGTTTTCTTTAGGATTGAATACGGCTGATTTTGGAATAACGCCAAGAGATACACTTATTAATGGGAGCAGGTATTACACAGATGTATCTGCCTTGCAACCCGGATTTTCGGTTGGTGTGATAACCAATCTTCGATTGGCACGATATTGGAATCTGCGCTTCAATCCAACTTTACATTTTTCCGAAAGAGACATCACTTATCGGAAAGATACCACAAGTACAACTGGCTCCACAACTGTCAACTCTATTCCACTGAGCTTCCCCGTATATTTAAAATACAGTGCTGAAAGGAAAGACAATTATCGTCCCTATCTGTTGGGAGGCGGAGGAGTGTATTTTGATTTTGGAAGAAACAAGGAAAAACCCATCTTACTAAAACCGATGGATTATTTTGTTGAATTTGGCGTAGGATGTGATTTATATTTCAGTTTTTTCAAATTGGCACCCGAATTAAAATTTGCCATTGGATTCAACAACATGCTTACGCCTCTCGAACAAAGAAATGCAGGAGGATTAACCGAAGAAGATAAAATTTATTCCACTGCCATTTCCAAACTTACCAATAAAATGATAACCCTTTCTTTTAATTTCGAGTAAGTTTCAAAATGTCAGAGTGCATAACCGCTGAAAGAAAAATTAGAACTCTTGAATAATTTCTCCCACATTCTTTTCCCAATCGGTAAAAAATTGTTGATAGAAATCTTTCACTTCTTTTGAACTTTTTATCCTTTTTGATGCATTTACCCTTGAAATAAACTGCCTGTTCATGATCATAACTTTTGATAGCAAAGCATACATTTTTTCAGGTTCCAAAACCTGCATAACAGTGCCACGAAATAAAATTTCCAATGCCAACTGACCCGTAAGATCATTTATTTGTTTTTTCAATTCTTTTCTGCTTGCCATGATAGAATGATTTAAGTTTTTTGTTGCACAAATATAAACCAATATTATGATAAAGTCATCTTTTACATTAAATTTGCAAAAACAAATCCAGCTTAACATCCATTTAAAACAGCAAAAACCAACGATAGAATGTTCAAATTTAAAAAAACAGTTTTCTTCTTCACAAAACTGATTATTCTTTGGGCAATAATTAATTTTTTCTCTTCATGCCAGGAAGATTTTACTACCAATCCCGCAGATACTGTTCTATTTTCGACGGACACATTGACATTCGACACCACCTTTACATCCATTGGTAGTGCAACTTCCAGAATTATGGTTTACAATCCCAATAACAAAGCCATACGGATTTCGAGCATTTTTTTGGCAAGCGGTAAATCATCGGCCTTTAAAATCAATGTAGATGGTAAAAACAATGAAAACAATCAGTTTGCCGATATAGAAATTGGCGCAAAAGACAGCCTGTATATTTTTGTTCAAGTCAACGTCGATCCACTTGACAACAATTTGCCCTTACTGATAGAAGATGCATTAATTTTTCTGGTAAATGGCAATATAAAAACAATTACCTTGCAGGCCATTGGACAAGATGCAATCATTTTCAGAAATAAACTCATTGCAAACGACACGACACTGACAGCCGAAAAGCCTTATCTCGTTTTCGGATACCTCGCCGTCGACAGTGCAAAAACACTGAGGCTGGATCCGGGAGTAAAAATATATTTTCACAACAATGCCAATCTTATTGTTTATGGAAATTTAATGGCTGACGGAACTTTTGAAAAGCCAATCACCATGCGTGGAGATAGGTTTGACAAAATAAAATTTGAAACGCCCGTATTGTACAATGTCGTTGCCGGGCAATGGGGAGGAATTTATTTGCTTTGGAATAAAGGAAAACATGTTCTGCACAACGTAAATTTAAATAGTGGCTACGTTGGAATTTATTTTTCCAATCAGGATAAAAATCAATTACCGGAACTTGAGATTTCAAACTGTCGGATACACAACTTTTTGCTTTACGGACTGGTGGTTCAAAACGGCAATGTGAAGGTTTTGAACTCAGAAATTTCCAACAGCAGCAGTTTTTGCGTTTATCTCAACGGTGGACAGCATACTTTCATTCATTGCACGATAGCAAATTATTTTAACAACAGTTCAGTTCAGCCAATTCTGCGCGACAAAGAACCGGCCGTTATGATTATGGATTTAAACCGCATTGCACCCATGCGGACTACTTTTTTAAATTGTGCAATAGCCGGCAGTATGGAAAACGAATTTACTCTTGCCACCCGTTTCCCTAAATTGTACAAAGGAACTTTTTCCCATTGTTACATTCGTAGGCCCAATGCCTTAGACTTGCCCCAATTTTCCAATATCCGCTGGTCAGAGAAAAACGATACCGTTTTTAAAAATATTTATTTTGATTACAAAAAAGGAACTTATTTCAATTTCGAACCGGATTCTGTTTCTCCTTTAAGAGGCTTGGCCGATTACAATATTGCTGCCGAAAACTGTCCTGTCGATTTAAATGGCATCAACCGTTTGCAGGATGGAGCACCCGATGCAGGCGCTTACGAATGGATGCCGGCAAAAAAGGACGAATAAATTGTTCAAGGTTAAAAAATTTTCAAAGAAACATCTTCGCCATGAAGTCCTCGATTACCTCCGGTAAAAAAAGAGTTTTTTTAGCAACAACAATTTGTTTTCTTTTTGCTGTAGGACTTTATTGTCAAGAGAAACGAAACTTTAAGATTGTTTCTTACAATGTTGAAAATTATTTCGACTGCGTGGACGATTCCCTTACTGACGACCAAGAATACCTGCCAAATGGAATAAGAGCGTGGAATACAACAAAATATAAAAAGAAACAAGCTAATATCGGTAAAGTAATCTGCGCCATTGGTGGCTGGGAAAGTCCGGCATTAGTTGGACTATGCGAAGTGGAAAGCGAAAAATGTCTGGTAGACTTGACCCGTTATGCCGGCCTGAAAAATTTAAAATATAAATTCCTCCATCACGAGTCGCCTGATGCCAGAGGCGTGGATGTTGCACTTCTTTACCAACCTTACGTATTTAAACCTTTTCACGATGAAGCCATACGCATAAACTTTCCGCAATTTCCCGAAATTAAAACACGCGATATTTTGTTTGCTTCAGGAATAATTCCTTCGGGAGATACACTACATGTCTTTGTATGCCATTTTCCTTCGAGGCTGGGAGGCGAATTGGAATCGGAAGAAAGAAGAATATTTGTAGCTTCCGTATTGCGTTCAAAAGTAGACAGTTTGTTTTCGTCCAACAACAAAGCAAATATTGTTATCATGGGAGATTTCAATGATTACCCGCCAAATCGAAGTCTGTCGGAAACACTGAAAGCTCTGCCTCCAACGGAGCCGTTTTTACAAAAAAATTTGTACAATTTGATGTTCCCGATTCATCTGAAAGGAAAAGGCTCGCACAAACACAATGGAGAATGGGGGACACTCGACCAAATCATTGTTTCAGGAAATTTGTTGACCCCAACCAATTCGGTTTATACTCTTCCATCCGATGCGCACATTTTTGAAGCCGATTTTTTACTGGAAGATGACCGGAGATTTTTAGGAAAACAGCCTTTCCGAACTTACGTAGGCATGAAGTATCAGGGTGGTTTTTCCGACCATCTTCCTGTTTATGTCGATTTATGGTACTGATTCAAAAAATTTTTTCTAAATTTTTACATACATGGATGTTCAATTATTCATTCCTTGTTATATTGATCAACTTTATCCGCAAACCGGTTTTAACGTTATAAAAATTCTTGAGAAAGTTGGTTGTCGAGTTCACTACAATTCCAACCAAACCTGTTGTGGACAACCTGCATTCAACAGTGGTTATTGGAAAGAAACAGCTTATTTGGCAGAAAAATTTCTTTGCGATTTTAATTCGGATATGCCCATAGTTTCTCCTTCCGGCTCCTGCACCGGATTTATTTTGCATCATTATAACAAATTACTTGCGAATAACCCCGAACTGCTGCAAAAATTTGAAGAAATCAAAAGTCAGTTGTACGAATTAACCGATTTTCTGGTAAATATTTTAAAAACAGAAGATTTAGGCGCTGTTTTCCCTCACAAAATAACTTTTCATGATGCTTGCTCGGCCTTACGTGAATATGGATTGAAGAATGAGCCCCGAAAACTGCTCAAACAGGTAGAAGGACTGCAATTGGTTGAAATGGAAGAAAATGATACGTGTTGTGGTTTTGGAGGCACATTTGCCGTAAAAAATCATGTCATTTCCACTTCCATGACAGCTCGAAAAGTTGCCAACAGTATTCGAACAGAAGCCGAATTCATTGTGAGCACGGAAGCCTCATGCCTTATGAATATCAATAGTTACTGCAAAAAACATAATTTATCCATTTGTGGCATTCATCTGGCCGATGTACTGGCTTCGGGATATTAAAAACTTATTTGCCTAAAAATTTTAAGGCACTTCAAACTTTACGATTGAAATGCCTTAAAAATAACAGAGCCAATTATAGAGGAAAAATATTCCTTACTCGAATTTTACTTCCTCAAAAGTTACAATAAACTCAACTCTTCTGTTTAATGCTCTGCCTGCAGCAGTTTTGTTGGAAGCAACAGGCATGGTGTCTCCATAGCCTTTTGCCGTTATCCTGTTTTCTTCCACACCTTTAGAAACAAGATATTTTTTCACGGCTATAGCCCGTTTTTCTGAAAGTTCCATATTTTTCTGAGGATTACCTACATTATCGGTATGTCCCTGAATTTCTACCAAATAGGTCGGATTTTCTTTCAATACTTGAGCGATTTGGTCCAAAATAGGATAAGAAGAAGGTTTGATAATATCTTTTCCGGTATCAAACTGGATGCCTTTTAATGCTCTTTGGAAAAGTGTGCGCACCTCTTTTTTCACTTCAGGACAACCATGATTGGTACTGTCGCCGGGGATTTTTGGACAATCATCCTTGAAATCATAAACGCCATCACCATCGGTATCGCGGGGAGCACCTTTTTCATCTACCAATCCTCGAGCTTCTAGAGGAGTATTAGGTGACTGGTCCAAATAATCGGGAACGCCATCGCTATCGCTATCCATTGGACAGCCGTTTTTATCAATGAAATTTATTGCTTCCAATGGTGTATTCGGGCATAAATCCAGATAATCGGGAACTCCATCCTGATCCGTATCCAATAAGCAACCATTTTCATCAATAAACCCTTGAGCTTCAAGTGGTGTATCGGGGCAGCGGTCAAGATAATCAGGAACACCATCCCTGTCGGTATCCAACGGACAACCCATAGAATCTACGGCTACGCCCAAAGGTGTGTCAGGACATTTGTCGAGATAATCGGGAATGCTGTCGTTATCGGTATCCAAAAGGCAACCCTTGCTATCCACAAAACCACGAGCAGCCAATGGCGTATCGGGACATTGATCCAGATAATCGGGAATACTATCCTGATCCGTATCGAGCGGACAGCCGTTTGCATCCACTTTCTTGCGGGCTGCTTTGGGTGTGTCGGGACATTTATCCTTTTTATCCACCACTCCATCGTGATCTTTGTCAACTTTGTTACCAAAAACAAAATTAACCGTCAATGCTAAATTCAGCCCTTTACTGTTGTAAGGAATTGGAATTTTGGTTGATGGCAAGGAAGAATCAATATCGCTCAATAACAAAGGTGCATTATCTAACGAAACATAGTCGCTGGAAAGATTCCAATAGAAAAATCCGGATCTTATTCCCAAAGCCGCTCCAATATTGCTCATTCTCCCATTCAACAGAGAATAGGCAAGAGATAAGTTGAACCAATTACTTGGACGCATGTTAAACGCAGCTGTCAGCTCCTGATACATGTTGCTTTTCACTTTGGTGGTAGTAGAAAGTAAACCCAGACTGAGTTTGTTGTTTGCAAAAGCATATTCTGCTCCTAAATTAAGTTTTGGAGAAGTAGCAATAGAGAATGCCGTAGCTTCTTCTTCGGTTGTAAAAGAATTTTTAAAAGCATTGGATAACGTATCCAAAAATGCATCCATATCTACAGAATCCAAATTGTCTATTTTTGCAAGTCCATCAAAGGTATAATCCATATTGTAGGCTACCTTTTTCATGTTTTTGTTCCACTTAATCGTTCCCATGTCAATTAAGGATGCGGAAAGAGTTACATTTTCCAAAGGTTTATATGTAAATCCCAAGTCGAACCCTAAACCCATACCCGAAGGCTTCAGCCAACTCTGCATATCTTCCGGTTCAGTATAATCGATAGATTCAAATTTATCGCCAATCGTTACTTCTCCGGGAACAGCAATATTCAAAGAACCTGTCCCTTTCATATTCCACTGTTCGATTCCGGCATTCAAATTAAAATAATCGTTGGAAGAAGTTACAATGGCATTCCCGGCCAAAAATTTCAATTTTCCGCCCACTGTCCATTGGTCATTAATTATTTTGGAATACCCCAGCGCAAATTCGGTGTAAGCCATAACATTGGCATTCAAATCCTTGAAATTGAAATAATTGTTTTCTTGTTCGGGTGTTCCATAAAGCAATAGTTTAAACATATCCTTAGGCAATGCCAAATTTCCTTCTACTTTCTCGGTAATTCCGAATGTCCAATAAGCACTGCCGGCACGAAAGCCAAAGTTTAAAAGATTCAGTTGTTCGTTGGTATTGAGCAACGTCGAGGAACGCAAAGATTTATAAAATTTATCGACATCACCTTCCGGATTTAAAAACCAGATGGTCTCTCCATTTTTATTGTAAACCAAATCCTTCAGCGTCAACGAATTGTTTCCCAAACTCAAATAAGTATAACCCAACACGGGTAATCCCAAATAAAAACTACCGGTTGGTTGAAAAGCCGGATTCAAATAAGAACGGATGGGCGAATTTTCCATAAAATATAACGAATTCACCTGCTGAGCTGATGTAGAAAAGATGCAGGTCAAGCAACATATTCCTGTCAGTATTGAAATAATAATCTTTTTCATGGTTATTCGGTTTTATTAATCGTTGTTATTTGAATCATAACTAACTTTTCCATTTACAAACAAACCAAGTTTTACCTTGAAGGTATCCGATTTTCTGAAATGAATAAAGGAATTGGCATCTTTGCTGTCGATTCTGAATTTATAAACAATATCTTTTGAACGTTTGAAGTCATTCAGTTGATCGTTGTTTAAGGCGATTTCTATTTTTTGAGGGGTAATGCTGCTTTCCACCACAAAACCTTCAGCATCTACTTGCGGAGCATCAATATCATATTCTTTTTTAAAGGTAGTAGAAATATCTCTTCCCAATGAATCCTTCAAAACCAACGTTAATTTGCCTTTTACGGGAAGTCCGTTAGTAACGGTGAGGAAAATCGATCCACTATTAACATCTACATCCTCCAAAGCCGAATTAATATCTTCACCGGCATCGGGAATGGTGTCCTTAAATTCGTAATAGCTGCCCGGTTTGAGATATAATGGAATCTGAATCTTATACAAAACTTTAATGTTACCGTCGGGCGTTATAAAATCAGGTTTACCATCATTTTTGCTTCCGTCAATGTCAACGCTGTATTTATATTCCAATACATCGGGTTTGTTTTCATTACTGAAAAGCAAATCGGTAGCACCAAAATCCTTGTCTAAAGTTCTAAGTTTTTTAGCAATCCATAAACCCGGAACTGCCGGCTTGTTATCCAACGATTCGGCTGTTGAACGACTTCCATTGAAAGATGCATAAACCACTTGAGAAGAATCGGATTTGGGATAGGCTTTCACATAATCCACATTAAATTTCAGGTAAGCCCCGATATTGCTTTTAACGGTAAGAAAAACTTTGGGATTGGCAAACAAAAACGAGCCATCATCCGTGAAAGAAGGTAAATCCAAATCTTGTGTCAGTATTTTGGTTGCAATTACTGCCGGTGTAAAATAACCGTAAGCAACCTTATAGTTAAAACCGGTAAATTTCAGTTCTACGCCAACTACCGAACTTGGTCCTACAGTAACGGGAGAACTGCCGGTGGTAATATCCAACTTTAAAGTTACCGGTATTCCCGACGCATTTCCAGAGGTATTAATCAAAAAATCTCTGATGGTTACATTTTCAGGATGGTTAAAAGCTCCAGGTGTAAATTCAATTTTTATCGGGGAGCCGTTCTTGGTACGCACCTTGTCAGTGGGGAACTCCAGCGTCAGTTTCAGATTATCGGGATTAATGTTGATATTTTCCACATTAACCTTCACCGACAAATTGGCCGAATAGATAACTGCACTGTCAACTCTTTCAGCGGAAGGAGAGTTGTTTATGCCCAAATCGATAATTACATTATCATTTAAAGTTGGGAAAATTGTGTTAGCAGGAATAGTTCTAACTATTGGAGAAACATAGTAAGATTTTACCAGTGATTGGGAATACTGAGCTAAATCAACATCCCTGAAACGGGAAACTATACTGTCGGAATCCTGATAAAGAATTTCTTGACTTTCGGTAACAAGAATATTCTGACTGTCGATTTGAGCCAGCAAATCTTCCAATGTCAGAGCGGCTTCTCCAATAGGTACAGCCAAAGAACCCTTCCATTGAACCTTATCGGAGATGTTGGTAAGATCCACATCGTTCATGCATGAGGGCAAAATCAAAACGCTTAAAAAGATTGCCACAAGAAAATGGGAAGCTGAAGATTTCATTTTAATTGAATATTAAGGTTACACAATTGAAAAAGTAAAATCAAATAATAAACAGCTAACAGGGAAAAATTAAATCAAAAAAATGTTTAGAATGTTGACAAAGAGCGCAAACAAACAGTACAGCAGCCTCAAAAGCAAAAATGAAATTTAGAATAAATTTAAAAGATTTTATAATTTTTATATTCTTCACAAAAGTAATTAAAAGTTGGAAAATGCAAAAAAATTCTCTGTTTTTTACGAGAAAAATTTCATGGGAAAATTTACCAGAAAAACATTTTCGGTGGCGCGGGTCAAGGCCGTATAAAGCCATCGGTAAAAATCGTCATTGATTTGTTCGTCGGAAATCCTTCCGGGATCGACAAAAACCTTTTTCCATTGACCGCCCTGCGCTTTATGACACGTAATGGCATAAGCAAATTTCACCTGAAGGGCATTGAAAAATTCATTTTCATAAATTTTCTTCACTTTCTGCCGTTTTTGCTTAATTTCAGAATAATCTTCCGCCACTTTTTCAAACAATATCTTATTCATTTGCTGCGCTTTTGCCGGTGTTTCTGCGTTGAGGGTATCCAGCCAAATGCGGGTATCAATTTCCCAATCATAATCGAGAGAGCGCACAGTGGCATCCACAAATCGAAAACCATACATTTCGGTAAATTTTCTGATACGCAAAACTTCCAGTATATCGCCGTTTGCTATAAAATCTATTTCGGGATAATATTTTGGCCAGAAATAATTGTTACGCGTAACCATCAGCAAGTCACCATTCGACAACTCCTCTTCTTTCATCATCACCCGCGAGCGAATGCCATTGTTGTAATAATTAGCCCTGTAATTGGAACGCGTAATGACCATCGTATCCTCCACTCCTGCGCCGGCATATTCTTTCTGTATTTCATCCGTCAATTCGGCCGGACTTAAGCGGGAAATATCGGCAAATTTTTCCAACTGAAAAGGAGGAAATCGAACTAAATTTTTATTTGTCAGCTTTTCCCTTATCAAAGAAGCATTATGCAAAATGCCACTTTTCAGCGCCTGACGAACGACATGGGTCAATGTAAATTCAAAAACATTCAATCGGTATTGTTTCAATATATCAACATCCAATGCCGGACTTTCGGCTTGTCCTACCGGCGGAAGCTGGGCAGAATCGCCCAACAGCATCAAGCTGCAGTTGCGTCCGCTAAAAACATATTCCATCAAATCGTCCAACAAGTTACCCGAACCAAAAACCGAATCGAAATCGGTATTGGAAATCATCGAAGCCTCATCCACAATAAAAAGTACATCCGAGAAAAGATTTTCCGCCAACTGAAAATGGAAATCGGTCAAGGATTTTTGACGATAAATTTTCTTGTGTATCGTAAAAGCCGGCGTTCCCGAATAATTTGCAAAAACTTTTGCCGCCCTGCCCGTTGGAGCCAGTAAAACTGTCTTTTGCCCAATTTTATTTAACGCCCTGACCAAAGCACCCACAATCGAAGTTTTACCGGTTCCGGCATAACCTTTCAACAGAAAAATTTTTCTTTTTTCACTGGATAGCAGAAACCTTCCCAATGCTTCAAGCAAATCATTTTGCTGTTCATTCGGTTCAAAAGGCAACTGCGCTTTTATCAGCGAAACAAAATAGTTACTTAACATACGGCAAATTTAAACGATATTTTTGCAAAATATGCTGCACAACAAAAAAAAATCATATTTTTGTAGCAATAATGTCCGGAGTAATTCGGTACCAGAACAAAAACAATCCTTCAAACCGAAAAAAATGTTCAAATTGCTTTCACATTTGGAAAAATACCAAATTATTCTTGCCTCAAAATCATCAAGAAGACAGGATTTATTTAAAGGATTGAATATCCCTTTTGAAATTTATCCGATTGAAGTAGATGAGTCTTTTCCTCCCGAACTTATAGGGATGGACATTCCCATGTATCTATCGAAGAAAAAAGCGGAAGCTTGCACCGACATTATGAAAGAAAATACCATGCTGCTTACAGCCGATACCATTGTTTGGTATCAGGGACAAGTTTTCGGAAAACCCGCCGACCGAAACGCAGCTAAATTTATGTTAACCACACTGTCGGGTAAAACGCACGATGTCATCACCAGCGTCAGCATTACTACCATGAAAAAACAACGAACCTTTGGCGTGGCTTCTGAAGTTCGTTTTGCACGATTGGCACCTGAAGAGATTGATTTTTATCTCGACAATTTTCAACCCTACGACAAAGCCGGCGCTTATGGAGTACAGGAATGGATTGGCTTTGTAGGAGTTGAATATATTAACGGATCCTACTACAACGTAATGGGTCTACCCATGCAACGATTGTACAATGAGCTGAAAAACTGGAAAGAATAAAAACCAAAAATCTTACTTGAAAAAGCTGATAAACAGTAAAATATTCAGTACGGAAACAATAACGCCCAACAAGTAAAGCAGTATTTTTGAAAAAGTAGTATTTTTATATTTCCCCATTACTTTTTCTGATGAAGTTAAGTGCACTTGCGTAAAAATAGTGAAAGGTAATTGGATACTCAATAACATTTGAGAGACAATAAGCCCTTGAAATGGGTTGGAAATCAAAAAGATAATACCTGCTGCCAGTAAAAGTGATAAAAGGACACCCAGTCGCGAATGGTTGTCTTTAATATCGTAAGGTTCCTTGTACATGCCGGCAAAAATTGTTCCTCCGGCCATACCGGAAGTAATGGAAGAGGAAATACCTGAAAACAACAATGCAACGGCAAAAACAACAGAAGCATTTTTACCCAGCAACGGAGCCAGCAAATGATTGGCTTGTTCCAATTCGGTAACCGGCGTTTTCGTTTCAAAAAAAGTGGCGGCAGCCAGCAAAATCATGGCACTGTTGATAGCCCAACCAATAAGCATGGAAATTATAGTATCAAGAAATTCGTATTTCAACTGCCGTTTGATGGTTTTATCATCGGTCAAATTCCATTGGCGGCTCTGAATCACTTCCGAATGCAAAAACAAATTGTGTGGCATGACCACTGCTCCCAACACGCTCATAATAATTAACATGGAGCCATTTGGAAAACTTGGAGTTACCCAGCCCACAACAGCATGATTCCAATCTATATTTACCAACGACAATTCATACAAAAATGAAAGTCCAATAATGGAGACAAAAGCAATGATCCATTTTTCGATAACCTTATAAGAATTGGTAAACAGCATAATAAGTACAAAAGCAGAAACCAGCAAAGCACCGGCTCGAACGGGAATATCGAACAGCATGTTCAAAGCAATGCTTCCTCCCAAAATTTCGGCCAAAGAAGTAGAAACAGAAGCCATCATGGCCGAAAGCAGGACAAACTTGGAATACGCTGGTTTCAGGTAAATAGAAGCGGCTTCGGACAAGCACAAACCGGATGCAATGCCCAAATGCGCTACATTGTGCTGCAACATAATAAGCATTATGGTGGACAAAGTTACCATCCACAGCAATGAATACCCGTAATTCGAACCGGCAGCCAGATTAGAAGCCCAATTGCCCGGATCGATAAAACCAACCGTTACCAGTAAACCGGGGCCGATAAATTTAAAAATATCCAATGCCCCAAATACCGGACGATAAGATTTATTGTCGATCTGCTTCAAAAACTTGAACACGTTTCGATTCTTTTTATTGGTTGAAAAACTGGACAAAAATATCAAATTTTGTTTAAACAACCATTTACCGCGAATTATTTATTTTACGCTTTAATTTTATTTACAAATGATTTAATATCATAGTTTGATAAAAATATATCACAAATAGAAGTGGCTTTTTAGTTATTTTTGCAATACGTGATTATACATGATTTAATTAAAACGATTCATGTCCAAAAAATGAAAGGCACATCCTTAAAATATTTCTTACCGGCAATTATTGTAGTTTTTTGTTTTCAGCAGGTACTTTCTTCTAATTCAATTCTTTCTCTTTATTCTCCGGATAAAAATATAAAAGCAGAAGTTCGTTTTAAGTCAGCTGACAACAACCGGCAGGTGCTAACTTATGAAATAGTTCGATTGGAAAATAAAAACAGCATTCAACTTCTTGAATCTTCACCTCTTGGTATCAGTCGTAACGATCAATCATTTACTGACAATCTCAAATTAACATCTTGTAGCAAGGTGAGAAGAATAAATGAATCCTATTCAATGACAATAGGGCGTCATTTAAAATTGAAAAATTGTGCCAATGAGCAAAAACTGACATTCAAAAACGACTCAGGTTCAACACTTGAAATAATTTTCAGAGTTTATAACAATGGTGTTGCCTTCAAATATGTTTTTCCTGATAATTCGGATAAAAAAGTTAAGGTAATCAGCGAATCAACAAGTTTCAATGTGCCTGATAATGGCGTTTGTTGGATACAACCTTACGATAAGCCAGGTATGTGGACGCCCGGACACGAATTGTATTATAAAAATGAAATTCCTATTGGAACAAAATCTCCCAATTCTGAAGGATGGGCTTTCCCTGCACTATTTAAAGTAAATAACAACTGGATGCTTATTTCAGAAGCAAACCTGACAAAAAATTATTGTGGTACCAGATTGGCGCAAGATGCCACCAATGGTTTGTACCAAATCCGCTTCCCTGAACCGGCAGATGGCGAAGGGGTAGGCGAGGTTTATCCTTCTTCTACTTTGCCATGGGAAATGCCTTGGAGGTTTATTGCTATTGGTGAATCGCTCGATGACATTTACAATAATAATCTGGTTAGCGATTTAAGCAATAAAGCTATAAACAAAGATTTTTCGTGGGTTAAACCGGGTAGAGCATCCTGGAGTTGGATATCGGCACCCGACAGTCCGTGTGATTACAATGCTTTGAAAAAATTCGTAGATTTATCGGCCGAAATGGGTTGGGAGTATTCACTGGTTGATGCAAACTGGGATACGATGACAGGTGGAAGTTTGCAGCAGTTGGTGAAATATGCTGCCCAAAAGGATGTTGGCATACTGGTTTGGTATAATTCGGGCGGACCAAATAATAAAGTGCCCGAAAGGCCACGCGATTTGATGACTGATCGCAATATACGTAGGGAAGAATTTCAGAAATTACAGCAGTGGGGTGTAAAAGGAATAAAAGTAGATTTCTGGCATAGCGACAAGCAGCTTATCATTCAGCAATATATCGATTTGCTTAGCGATGCTGCTGATTATCACATTATGGTTAATTTTCATGGATGTACTATCCCGCGGGGTTGGTCCCGCACATATCCTAATTTGATTTCGATGGAGTCCGTAAAAGGAGCAGAATGCTATTTATTCGATTCAACCTATACCGATAATGCGCCTGTACAAAATACCATTTTACCATTTACACGCAATGTAATCGGACCAATGGACTACACGCCATTGGTTCTGAAAGGGTTTAAAATACCACACAAAACAACTTTTGCTCACGAACTGGCTTTGACTCTGGTGTTTCAGAGTGGCATATTGCATTTTGCAGAAGATGCCGGTTTTCTGAATCAGCAACCCGATTTTGTGAAAACTTTTTTAAAAACAATACCTGTAACATTTGATGAGTCGCATCTGCTTTCAGGATATCCGGGTAAGGATATTATTATTGCTTCTAGAAAAGGAAAAACATGGTATTTGGCCGGGATCAACGGAGAAAACAAACTGAAAAATTTTGACATTAAACTGCCATTTATACGTGGAAATTGCAAAATAAATATAATAAAAGATGGCGATAACGCACACAGTTTTGAAAACATAGTAATGGATTATAAATCAGGACAAAATTTACAGCTCAGCACAATTCCGTTTGGAGGTTTTGTCATTAAAATCACAAAATAACACAACCCAAAATCTGATCAAAAATATGAAATCATATAAAATACGAACACTTCAAATAATACTTTTAATTTCATTGTATATCAACGCCTCATCGAAACCCATTCTGAATGAGACATATGAAGCAAATTCGCGTGTAAGAAGCGGCATTGCCATAGGTGGTATTGGTACAGGAAGTATTGAATTGCGAAAAGATGGAAATTTTTACAACTGGACTATTTTTAATAATTATCCTCTGAGTACCGGTAGATTTTTCAGCATAGCGGAACTACCGGGTAAAAATTCCGACAAGAGTTTACTTTTTTTTCTGGTTCGATATCAGGTAGAAGGTCAAGCGCCCAAACTTAAACTTCTTCAACTAAATAATTCCCTCCAGGAAGGTGGTTTGGAGGGTATTGCATATTATTATCCATGGATGAGTGGTATTGAAAAAATACAATATTCGGCACGGTTCCCTTTTTCAAATTTAGTTTTTACAGACAGTGAAATGCCTTTCGATATTGAGATGGAAGCATTTTCACCATTTATACCGCACGATGTAAAAAACTCATCTCTACCGGGTGCGTATTTTAATTTTAAAATAACATCAAGAACTACTAAAAAAGTAGATGTAATGATTGTTGGTTCATTACGCAATCTGGTAGGTTACGATCTTATTCGGAAAGCATTCAGTTCGGAACTGGTCAACGAACCCGATTATAAGTTTTTTATTCATAGCGCCTCAGGGATGGATGAAACACATGATACATTCGGTCAGATGGGTTTAGGAGCATTGGGAGGAAATGAAGTTTCATATTATTTGGGGTGGGAACATAAGCATCCATATTACGAAAAATTGCTCATTGAAAACAGACTTGCTAATATCGATGATACCGAAAACCGCAATTATCAGCTCGAAAATATAACGTTGGGGCGTATGGGAAGCACCGATAATGATCAACGTTGTTTCAGCTCTATTGCAGTTTCTAAAATTCTGGATGCCTATAATTCGGTGAACTGTACTTTTTTTATGAACTGGCATTTCCCTAATCAATACGGAGCTATTCAGGGTAAAATGAACGGGACACCATCGCTTTCCGAAAGGGAAAAACAGAATTTTACAGTCAATCTGGAACGAACGAAGTTTATCGGAAAGTATTATTCCAATTATTTTTCCGATATAAAATCGCTAGCCGACTATTTTGTGGCCAACGAAACAGATTTGAAAAATCGGTCGAAATCTTTTATTGAGGATATGTATACATCTGATATCGAATTATTTGTATTGGATCAGATTAATTCTCACATGAATACATTTATAACTTCGTCCACTCTGACTAAAAACGGACAATATGCAATAAGGGAAGGTTTAACAACGGCTCAGGCATGGGGTCCAAACTCGACTTCCGACGTATTGTTGTATGCTTCCCCCATGATTATTGCATTGTTTCCCGACTTACAAAAATCGATGATGCGTACACATGCCAAACTGCAAACTCCTGATGGTGAAATAAATCACGGACTAGGATTCGACCCCGATTATAATCAGAATGGAACTTGGGGTGTTTACGAAAGAGTTGATCTTGTGCCTAATTATATTCAAATGGTGCTACGCGACTATTTATTTACAAATGATATAAACTACATGAAAGAAATGTGGCCAACCATTGTAAAAGGTATAAACTATATACTAACCAAGCGTGATACCAATGGAGATATGATGCCTGATATGCACGGTATCATGTGTAGTTACGATAATTTTCCGATGTACGGTTTGGCTTCATACATACAGTCGCAATGGATAGCTGCGTTACGTATGGCATCGATAGTTGCTGTTGATATGGGCGATAAGACACTGGCAAAAAAATACGCTAACATAGCCAAAAAAGGCTCTGAATTAATGGATCAAAAACTTTGGAATGGTTCATATTATAACCTGTCAAACGATTACACAGGAAATAAAGGAATTGATAATGGATGTCTCACCGATCAGTTAATTGGGCAATGGGTAGCTCATAATGCCGGAATAGGTTATCTTTTCGACCGGCAAAAGGTGCAAAAGACGCTTCAATCGATCATGCAAAAGTCTTTTATGCACAATTCATTTCTGCGAAATTGTAGTTGGCCTGCTACTCCTGAATTGTTTCCAATACATACTTCTGATTTATGGGTAGATCAGGCTAACACGCCATGGACAGGTGTGGAACTTGCTTTCGCTTCTTTTTTAATTTACGAAAACCGATTCTGCGAGGCACTTAAAGTGATAAAGGCAGTTGACCAAAGATACCGGAAAGCGGGATTATATTTCGATCACCAAGAGTTTGGTGGTCATTATCTTCGCCCAATGTCGGCATGGAGTATTCTAAATGCCTATCTTGGTTTTTCAACCAACAGAGGAAATCTGACGTTTCGACCAGGAATAGAAAGCGATACTTTCCGGTTATTTTTTGTTACCGCTGATGCAACTGCCATTTACAGTAATCATCCTGATAAAATAAGTATTGAAATACGAACTGGAGAATTGAAATTTCGGAGTATTAAAGTCGAAAAATACACTGGAAATAATAGAAGTCCGATGCTTTATATCAACAATAACAAGATAAAAAATCAAGTTGTAGAGAAAACAGGGGATACTATCCAAATATCATTTAATCAGACTATTACAGTCGAAAAAGGAAGTCTTATAGAATTAAAATAGTGCTATTTTCATCAGACCTTTATCTAAAAAATCATGAATCTATTTTTTTCTAAAGTTCCATAAAATGTATCATCTTTGGTTAAAAAAGTATTATGTTTTTGGACTCACAATAATTTAATTTTGTATTGTAAATTTTTCGTGTTATCCCTAAATAAATCTTTTATTGCCAACTAAATTTATAGAATAAGTAATAAATAGCTGAATAATTATTGTAAAACCACCATGAAAAAACAAGTATTATACTTTTCGAGAATAAGTTTATTTATAATTAGCTTAATTATAAACTCACAAATATTTGCACAAAATATTACAGGCAAAATTATCGATGGAACAACGAACGAGCCGATGATTGGTGCAACCGTCCAATTAAAAGGTAAAATGGTTGGAACTGTGAGCGATCTGGAAGGAAATTACAGTATTCAGGCATCACCTTCAGATATTTTGATTTTTTCTTTTACCGGATATGATAAACAGGAGATCCCTGTTGGCGATAAAAAAGTTATAAATGTAACATTAAAGGAATCAGCTACTCAACTTGCTGAGGTTGTATCTATCGGTTATGCTACAGTAAAAAAATCAGATTTAACAGGATCTGTTGCCGTAGTTACGTCCAAAGAACTTACCAAAAACCCGGCTTCAAGTGCAGCTCAGGCTTTGCAGGGAAAAGCTCCTGGTGTACTTGTTTCGCAAAACGGAGCTCCTGGAGGTGGTGCCACTATTCGTGTACGTGGTGTCGGTTCTATAAACAAAAGCGCTGATCCGATTTTTATCCTCGATGGTATTCAGGTGCCCAATATTAATAGTATTCAACCACAGGATATAGAAACTTTTCAGGTACTGAAAGATGCATCCGCATCGGCCATATATGGAGCAAATGGTTCGAATGGAGTTATTATTATTACAACAAAGCGTGGTAAATCAGGGAAACCCCAGGTAAATTTTTCATCGTATTTGAGTTTGAACATGAAACCAATTGAATACGATGTAATGAATGCTCAGCAGTATTCAGATTTCTATTCGCAGGTTTTGTACCCCGAATATGGTTTGGATAAAACCTATAACAATGCTGTTAATCCTGCACATGTTTTCTCGCCCGAATTCCGACAAAAGTATTATGGAGCAGGTTGGGAACAAGGAACAAACTGGCAGAGTGAAATCTTTAAAAACGGATTTAATCAAAACTACAATTTATCTGTTGCAGGTGGTGGGGAAAACAGCAATTTCAACATTTCGTTTGGCTATTTAAACGAAGATGGAACAGTTATAAAGAATAATTACGAGCGCTATCAGATACGTGCAAATTCTGATTTTAAATTAAGCCAACACATTAAAATTGGGGAAAACCTGAGTGCGAGTTACAGTACACGCGAAACACCCATGACAGTGCAATCATCTATTTACGATCTTAATACATCGCCTCTTATGCGTATTTACAATCCTGAGTTGCTGGGTGGTTACGAAAGTTATCAGATGCAATACTGGTACGATATTAACGGCAATCTAACTTCAACACCTCAAACCGGGAATGGCTATCTGAATACACTCTTGAATGACAAGCCCAACTTACTCGCAGCCCCAATGAATGGTTCGGATCTGAAATACTCAACCAATACTATTGCGAGTGTATATGCGCTGATTGATGTAACTCCCGAATTGTCATTCAAATTAACGCCGGCTATCTCCATTACCAATTTTCGTTCAAAAGCATGGCTAAAAAAATTCGAAGGGAACCGTTTTACAGGTGGAGCGGATTTGAAGGAAACATATAGCGAGAGCGTAGATGTCAATATGGAGAGTCAGGTTACGTTTAAAAAATTGTTCAACAATTTACATAACGTACAGGCAACGGCGGTTTATACAGTCCGCAAACAGGAAGTCAACATTATTAACGGCTCAGCCAATGGATTTGATTTTGAAACGCTAAATACATTGACAAACGGAGGAACACCTACATCGCCCCGTATTGTAACAGGCAGTGTCGAAGAATTACGGATGATTTCATATTTAGCCCGCGTTATGTACGATTATAAATCGAAATATTACCTTACGGGTTCATGGCGTTCCGATGGAATATCATTATTTGGACCTGGACATCGCAGAGGTAATTTTTACTCGGGCTCTATTGCATGGAAAATTAACGAAGATTTTTTTAAGAGTGTAAAACAGTTGGATGTATTGAAACTCCGCTTGGGTTGGGGACAAACTGGAAACTCTAATATCGGAAGTGGGTTTCAGTATGTAAATCAGATTTCCAGTCCAAACAGCTTTTATGCCGTTTTTGGCGACGATCAGCATATAGCAAAGGCTATGTATACATTCGAACAAATGGGGAATCCATCTATCGAATGGGAAAAAGCTGAAATGATTAACTCTGGTTTCGATTTTACTTTATTTAAATACAGATTAACGGGTTCGGTAGAGTATTATTTAAAAAACAATAAAGATCTTTTGGTACAGGTTCCGCCCCCTTTGGCATTGGGCATTTTGCCAAGCAGCCCTTATAAACCATGGTTTAATGCTGCTGATATTCAAAACAAAGGTGTTGAGCTTTCGCTTCAGTGGAGAGATAAAGTTAGAGAATTTAACTATAATATTATTGGAAGTTTGACAACTATCTATAATACAGTGAAATATATGCCTATGCCGAATATTACAGGTGAATTTAATCGAACGATAGTAGGTCAGCCCATTGGTTCGCTATACGGATATGTTTCCGAAGGTATTATTCAGCAAACCGAAGCTTATTATGATAAGAACGAAGATGGTACTATTAATCTCGGAGCTTATAAATTTCCAAAACAAGAAGGTGTAATGCCTAAACCCGGTGATTTAAAGTACAGTGATCTGAATGGAGATGGACAAGTTACCGCACTCGATAAAACTATTATTGGTAAAACAATTCCGGGTTTCACCTATACATTGGGATTTGATTGTTCTTATAAAAATTTTGACTTTAGTATTTTCCTTTTCGGAATAGGAGATTTTGATATTTACAATTTCCAACGTGCAACATTATCGAGCATGAATACGCAGGATCAAATGCACAATAAGTTAAACGATTTTGCCAAAAATCACTGGACAATTGAGAATGCATCAACAAAATATGTGCGGGTAGACCCCAGTAACACTAATAAAAATGACCAGATTTCAAGTTTCTGGGTAGAAGATGGAAGTTTTCTGCGCATAAAAGATTTACAAATTGGCTATAATTTGCCAACAAAACAGACAAAAACCTTGGGAATTGGCTCTGTAAGAATATATGCTAATGCATCAAATCTTTATAACTTCACAAATTATAAAGGAAGAGACCCTGAAGGATTTGTTTCGGATAATCCGTTAAACTCAGGCGTTGATAGGGGGGCTTATCCAATGCCAAGATCGTTTACCTTCGGATTACAGGTTGGCTTTTAAATAACACAAGAAAAACAGACTAATCAGAAAAAATCATATGAAAAAATTAGTAATACTATTACTGTCATTTTTGATAGTTACCGCTTGTTCAGACGATTTTCTGGACACCGTGAACAAAAATAATCTTGACAATACTTCTTTTTTAAAGAATGAAAATGAGCTTATTTATGCAATTAATGCCGCATATACTCCATTTGCATATTATGGGGTTTTCGGATTGAATTATTACAAGATATTTAATTCTCTTGATTCATATATCTGGTTCGAAGGTCAGAGTGGATTTGATATTATGAATTTCAGTCCCACAAATGCAGATTTGCAGGAGATGTACCTCGATTTTTATTACGTTTTATTCCGTACTTCAGATATACTGAGCAAAATGACTCCGTTGAAAGATAAAATAGAAGAAAACAAATACAAACAGTATCAGGCTCAGTTGAAAGCTTTACGTGGATTAAGTTATTTTTATTTGGTAACGCTTTTCGATACTCCAGTTTATTATGATGAAACAAATGTACCTACCGATGCTCTGAAATCGTACAGAAATGGTACCCGCGAACAATTTTGGACAAAATTAGAAGAAGATTTAGATTTTGCGATAGCCAATTTACCCGCTTCATGGCCCAATCAAGATCTTGGACGAATAACCAGTGGAGGGGCAAGTGCGATTTTAGGTAAAGCTTTATTGTATAAACACTATCATTATTATTTACGTTTTGATAAAGCAAACACGGATGAAGCAAAGGCAAATATTGAAAAAGCAAAAAGTGTTTTAAATAATATAATCAAAAGCGGAAACTACAGTCTTAGCAGACCTGCAATTAAGACCAAAGAACATTACCAGGCAGCGCTTTTATGCAATTTTTCCTTTGTCGACATACCTGTGGGTTCAACGATATACAAAGCTGAAAACAATCAAGAATCTGTTTACGAAATACAGTACAACGATAATCCGGGAACCAATACGTACCTTCCTGCATATCTTATGGGGGGTAATATGCTTTCGCTCTATTTTTCGACTCACCAAAACGGCTATCGTAATATGGTTATTGACCCTTCGTTATGGAACACATTTGAATCAGTAAGCTCACATCCGGCCGGATATGCCAAAGACCCTCGTGCTTATGCAACCTGCTATTTGGATGGCGATATGATGGATTGGCGACCGGAATCGGGCTATGCTAAACCCTTCGATGGAACTGTAAATGCAAAAGGAGGTATATTCCCGACTGTTTACTCAGGATTTACATTGAGTAAGGCCATAGGTATAAAAAAATATTTCTATCCTACCTATAATCATGGGAGTGCTCCAGCAGCATCACCTGTTAATTTCAGGGTAATACGTTATTCCGACGTTTTGTTGATGTATGCCGAAGCATGCTTTCAGTCAGGCTCTGACCTCGATGAAGGTTTAAAAGCTCTGAATGAGGTAAGAGCCAGAGTAGATATGCCGCCGGTTTCTGAACTCACGCCCTCAGCTATTATGCACGAACGAGATGTGGAATTGGCAACGGAGGGACATCGGTACAACGACATTATTCGATGGAGTTACGATAGCAGGTTTAATATAAACTTCGCCACGATGGTAAGTGACAAGTTTAATATAAAACGACATTTGTATTTTCCAATACCTCAATACGAAATAGATGCAAACAAAGGTGCTCTCAAACAAAATGCAGGTTGGTAATTAACTTTATAATTCTGATAAATCAAATGAAAACAAGACATATTTTTTTTACTATTTTATTGTTGGTGTTTTTTACAGCATGTGAAGATGAAGTAATAGTCGACCCCCAGTTTAGTCTTTCTTTCGAGGAACAGGGATTTGATAATGCATTTGCAGGCACAACCTTTTATGTGAAAGTTAAAGGAAGTGCTGAATTTCTCACTTTATACGATGGAAAACCTGGAGCAGAATGGGATTCAATAGGTGCAAAGGGTGTAGATTTTAATCTTGCCGATTCGTTACCTGTAACCTATCCAACTGCAGGTACTTATAACCTGACTGTTGTTGCTACTACAACTTCGGATTTTGGGAAATCAATTCAGCGTAGGACCAAAACAGTTCCAATAACAGTTATCGATATTCGTAACGAATTTAACTCATTTGTAATGAACGGTGTAACCGGTACAATTACAGCTGATAAGCAAATACTGTTTTCATTCCCCGACAACATTACCGATTTTAACTTCAAACCTGTATTTACTGTCAATTCACCTGATGCAAAGGTTTATGTCTCAGGAGAGGAACAAACATCTGGTGTTTCTGTGCAAAATTTTTCGCCGGGAAATCCGGTAGTCTATACCGTTAAATCGAGAGACGGAGAGGAAAATATTTACACAGTTTATGTTTCTACTTTCCCGGCATCAAACGAAAAGCAGTTACTATCGCTGCAATTGTTCCCAAACTCACCCAATTTAGGTTATACGAACTCAAATGGTGAAATAGCTACGATTGACGAAACTAATAAAGAGATAAATTTGGCGTTGAATTATGGAACCAATGCAACGTCGGTAAGGTTAACCGTTTCATCATCACCAAAAAGTACAGTGTTGTTAAATGGCATACCATACAGTTCTACACGCAGGTATAATTTGACAACCTTAACTGGGGTTGAAGTCGTGGCAGAGAACTCTACCAAACAATTTTATAAACTGATTTTGACGACACAAGACCCTGTTATCGAGTTTACGTTCGAAGGACTTGTTCCTGCTCCGGTCGGAGTTATTGATAAAAACAATAAAACCATAACTATTGATGTGCTTAAAGTTACTGATATTACAAAGCTGAAAGCTAAATGGACTGGTTCAGTAGGAACTGTAAAAATCGGAAATGTAACGCAGATTAACGGCGTAACCGAAAATGATTTTTCAACACCTTTAGTGTACACTTTTTACAAAGGCACTTCGGTTGGAGACAGCTATACTGTAATAGTAATTAAAAAGTGAATTCTATTCAAAAACAAGTTATTTATAAACAATAATTTAAAAACAGATTTCTTAATTATTAATTTTTAAAATTTAAGTATTATGAAAAAGTTAACTTTATTTTTTCTTGTGATGGTATTTGCCGTTTCTTCAATGGCTGATGATGTAACAGCAGTTGCTAACTGGAAATTCCCTATTTATAATTGGTTGCAAACTGATTCTCTCGAAGCTGAAGCCGATCAGGCAAAGTATATCCGTGCAGCAATAAAAGCAACTCAAGCTCCTGCTAATTTCGATGCTGCATCGGCTGATTTTGATGCTGTATGGGATGTTGCAGGCACTGAGTTTGCACTGGGGGGTATACCTGAAAAACGTATTGCTAAAGCTGGTGTTGATAATGGACCTGCTGACTTTACTGGTGCTTTTAAAGTTATTTACGATGATTACAGTATTTATGTTTTGATAAAATGCACCGATGAGGACATTAACAATAAAGATGTTGTAGAAATAGCCTGGGCGCAGGACTTAAGAATACAAGCCATTGCCGATAGAGCATTAGCTCAAGGAGCAAAAAAGAGTAACGCTTACATGCGTTTTGCCGCTTTTGGTGGACTCAAGGCTACATTTACTGCCAGTGCTTTTAGGGATGCAATGATGATTAATTTTGATGCAGCAGGGACCGGATCTGTTGACTGGGCAGGAACAAATGCACTACTTGCTGCCAACTTATTGGTTGATGATAAAGGAGCTACAACCGGCAGTGGGGTAGTTAAACGGATTATCACCATTGGGTTCCCCGCACTGACAGGTGTTTTTAGACCTGATTTTGATGTTAATATCTGGAAAAATCTGAATGCAGGTAAGGGTATTTCCTTCGACATGAAGTATAACGACTATGATGCTGCTGATCCTAAGGATGCTAATAATAAAGATCAAACAGGAAGTTACTGGTGGAATGCACGCACTGATGACGCTTGGTATCTTAATTGGTATGCAGGTTTCTTAGCTCCAGATGTTCCTTCTGCCGTTAAAAATCCTGATGCTACCAAAAGTATATTCGTAAACAAAACAGCCACAAAAATTGAATTGTCCGAATTGGCAAATGGTACAATTTACAACTTAGCCGGAAAACAGATAAAAGAATTCAGAAATGTAACTGAAGTTAATATTAGCGATTTGGCTAAAGGCGTTTATATAGTTAAAGCCAATGGTGAAACAATGAAAATTGTAAAATAGTCAATCTTTTTTAAATTGGATAGAATTGAAGCGGGGTTGATATGCGTTTTCAGCCCCGCTTTATAATAAAATTAGCTTTTTAAACGCATACAAAGCTTTTATTATATTGATTTTTATCTGAATTATTTATAAAAAGGTTAGGACAGATTGCGTGTATCAGATATATTTAAAAATATGGAATTCAACAATAGTTTGCAAAGAAAAATAAAACAGCAGGAAATTCTGCTTTCACAGAAAAACGAGATATTACCGTCAAAAAATAATATTTATAATCGTTATGCTTATCCTATCATTACACCAGAGCATATTCCTCTTTGCTGGCGATATGATTTTGATAAACAAACGAATCCATATTTGCTTGAGCGAATCGGAGTAAATGCAACTTTGAATTCCGGTGCAATTAAATGGAATGGCAAATACGTCTTGGTTGTTCGGGTGGAAGGTGTTGACCGCAAATCGTATTTTGCTATTGCCGAAAGCAATAATGGTGTTGATAATTTCCGATTCAGAGAAAAACCTCTTTCTTTAGAAGTACCCGAAGGAAGTTCTGAAACCAATGTGTACGACATGAGGCTTACAGCTCATGAAGATGGTTGGATTTATGGTATTTTTTGTAGCGAAAGTAAAGATCCGAATGCAGCTCCGGGTGATTTAACATCTGCTATTGCAAAAGCCGGAATTGTTCGAACCAAAGATATGAATACATGGGAACGTCTCCCGAATTTAGTTTCGAAGAGCCAGCAACGCAATGTAGTATTGCATCCCGAATTTGTAAATGGTAAATATGCCCTTTATACACGTCCTCAGGACAGTTTTATAGATCCCGGAAGTGGAGGAGGAATTGGTTGGGCTTTGGTGGACAGCATGGAGAATGCAGTTATTACGAACGAAAAAATTATTAATCACCGTTATTATCACACGATAAAAGAACTTAAAAACGGCGAGGGACCGCATCCACTGAAAACCGGAAAGGGCTGGCTTCATTTGGCTCACGGGGTACGTATGTGTGCTTCCGGACTTCGGTATGTGCTTTATTTATATCTTACCGACTTACAGGATCCGTCTAAATTGATTGCAGAACCCGCCGGATATTTTATGGCACCCGAAGATGATGAGCGGGTGGGCGATGTGTCAAATGTACTTTTTAGTAATGGATGGATAGCCGACGAAGATGGTACTGTGTACATTTACTATGCATCTTCTGATACGCGCATGCATGTAGCAACATCTACTATTGATAAATTACTTGATTATTGTTTAAATACTCCCTCTGATGGATATACAAGTAAAAAATCTGTTTTGACAATTTGTAAATTAATCGATAAAAATAAAACATTGTTTACAAACAAGTCTTTCGAATTTCATAAAACAATATAGATTCTTTTTTGTGAATTATTTCCCTTATAATTTTCATTTGTAACGTTAATAGTTGAATGTAGTTTAATTTCATTCAACGCATAGCTCATTATATGAAACCCACATGTATTGCATACACAAAAACGAATGAATATAATATTCAGACATGTGGGTTCCATCAGACCTTTAAAAAAATAAATTATATTCTGATGAAAAAATTAAAATCGTGTCTATTTTTCTTGTTAGGTTGTGTTTTTCCACTGCAAGCTCAATATAGCGTAAAGTCTATCAATATTTTAAATCCCGATTTGAATATTGACTATGTGCGTGAAAATGCCGAATTTTGGATAAAAAATGCTTACGATTCCCAATATGGAGGATTTTATTCGGCAATTAACAGAGATGGAAGCATTCGGAATTCCGACCAGAAATCATTGATAGTACAAACCCGTCATGGATATAGTTTTACACGTGCCTTTATGCTTACAGGAGACGAAAAATATCTGGATTATGCCCAAAGTGCACTTGATTTTTTGTATAACTACGGTTGGGATAATGTAAATGAAGGCTGGTACTGTTTTGCAAAGCGGGATGGAAGTATCGATAACAGAGAAGGTTGGAATCCTAACACCGGCAAATGGGGTTTTCAGCAACAATATGCCTTGCTTGGAATTATTGCCAACTATGAGGCTACACATAGCGAGACTTCAAAATTGTGGATGGAAAAAGGAATAAATACACTCAATACGAAAATGTGGGATAGTCGTGCAGGTATGGAAGGTTATTACGAAGATGCAAATGCAAACTGGACAAGCAAATCCGGAAAGGGATTTACTTCTACAGTTGATGCTATAACTACAAACGCTGAACTAAGTTACTTAGTTACTCAAAACCCTGCTTATAAATCCCGATTGATGCAATTGGCAAATATTATTGTAGAGCGATTTATACCTGCCATGGACAATTCTTCGGTAAAAGTATTGTATCCCGAAAGTTACTCCACCAATTGGGTCCCCAACTATTCGTCGGGAGGAAGCATTGGTCATTTTCTGAAAACTGCATGGGTGCTGGGACGTGCGTATTTATGCGATACAACCAAAAAGGAATTTAAAAATGCTGCAAAAAAAATATTGGATGAAGCCTGGACTTATAGAAATGGTGATAATTCAGTTTGGGATCACCTAAATGGCGGCCCATTCAACGAAATAAACATAAACACAGGAGTTTTCAAAACCAACGGCGATAGCAAAGATTACTGGACTGTAGAACAGGGATTTACCGGACCAATGATAAATTATTACATTACCAAAGATCCAGTTTATTTACAAATGGCCGATGAGGCTCTCGATTTCTTTATGAACCATCTGATTGATCCGGTTTACGGTGAAATTTTTAGTCAAACAGACCCAACCGGTCTTGTTGTTCGAAACAGCACCAAAGGCGACGATTTTAAAGCTGGTTATCATTCTACAGAATTGGGCTACTATGCTTACCTCTATAGTAATCTTTACTACCTGCATAAGCCGGCGGTGCTCTATTACAAATTTTCACCTTCAGCCACCCCTCAGCAAATTAAGCTTAATCCCATTCCATACGAAGATGATTTATTACAAATAAAATCTGTAACTTTGGATGATCAGGATTTTACTGATTTTAATGCAAAAACACGTACATTAAACCTTGCAGCCAATAAAGGTGGTAAGTTTAAGGTTACTTTTGAATCAGTTCAAGCAGGGCCAAATTTGATCTCGACAACAAGTATAGTCGACAATGTGAAATTATATCCTACACAGGTCAGAGATTTTGTAACTGTCGAAAATATTTTAGCGGGAAGCCGCATACGTTTGTTTGATTTGAGTTCGAAACTGATAGAAATTTATGACAAGGCACCAACAAATGTACGTATTGATTTGCAACATTTGAAGGCTGGTATTTACTTTGTTGAATTACAAGCTCAAAACGGAAGTTTAATAACCAGGAAAATTGTAAAAATGTAATCCGAATATATTTGAAATGAAATCGATATCTGGAAAAATCACAATCGTTGAAAAAACAGCCTATGGTTTAGGCGATTTGGCATCGAATCTTTTTTACCAAACATTTACACTCTTTCTGCTCTATTTTTATACCGATGTATTTGGTATTTCTGCGGCAGCAGCTGGTACTATGTTTTTAGTTGTAAGGCTTTTAGATACCTTTTATGATCCGGTGGTGGGCATGCTTGCTGACCGGACCAAATCAAAATACGGAAAGTTTCGTCCCTGGATTTTGTACACAGTAGTACCTTTTGGTGTAATTGGCTTTTTGACTTTTTACACACCCGATATTGCAGCAAGTGCTAAGTTGGTATATGCTTATGTTACTTACACTGCCATGATGTTTGTATATTCAACTATCAATGTTCCGTATGGTGCACTGATGGCAGTAATGACTCCCAATTCACTTGAACGGACTAGTTTGTCAGCCTTTCGTTCAATCTCAGCATTTGTGGGAGGACTCATTGTTCAGGGATTTACGCTTAAACTTGTAAATTTTTTCGGACTACTCAAGGCCAATACAGATGGGAGTGTAAATGAAAAATTTGGTTTTTCTACCGCAATGGGAATTTATGCAATTCTCGCAATAGTTTTATTTCTGACAACTTTTTTCTTTTGTAAAGAACGTGTACAACCAGTATCGGAAGAAAGGAACAGTCTCAAAACCGACCTAAAAGATCTTGTTACTAACGTGCCATGGCTTATCCTTACCTTTATCGGTATTCTCACTTGTTTATATGTTGCAATCCGCAATGGTTCAATTATTTACTATTTTAAATATTACGTGAATAATGCCGGAACTGCAAAGCTGTTCGGATACGAAATATCGTCGGCAGCATTGGTTTCCACTTTTATGGTGGTAGGAACTGCAAGTGGAATTCTGGGGACAGTACTTTTGCGTCCGATGGCTGCATGGTTAGGTAAAAAGAACGTATATATTCTTTCAATGACCATTGGTACATTGATCAGTGCTGCCTATTATTTTTTAGAGAAAGATCAGATCACACTTATGTTTATCTTTCAAGCTTTGTGTAATCTGGCAATTGGACCGGCTATGGCTATGATGTGGAGTATGTATGCCGATACTGCCGATTATTCGGAGTGGAAAACCGGACGACGTGCTACAGGTTTAATCTATTCATCGGCTAACTTTGCTCAAAAATTTGGTTGGTCGATTGGTGGTAGTATTGCAGGTTATTTATTAGCCTATTACGGTTTTGTGGCCAATGCTCCTGTAACTCAATCCACCGAAAACGGAGTTCGTGTGCTTTTTGCACTGATGCCTGCCATTTGGAGCGCTATTGCAGTTGTGGCATTACTTTTTTATAAACTCGATGAAGAAAAAGTAATACAAATCAACAATGAGTTAGCTAAACAAAAAGCGGGGAAAAAATAATCATTATTAAACTAAAATTTTAGAATGAAATAGTCCGGCGTATAAGAAAACTCTTTTTAGGGTTTGCTGGATTTATAAATACCTGTCCAAGAAAATCTAAAAATTTATTCAGAAACAACTATAAAATTGACCAATGCAATACGGATATTTCGACGACGATAAAAAAGAATACGTCATTACACGACCAGACACCCCAAAGTCGTGGAGCAACTATTTGGGCTCTACTGAATATGGTGCTATTATCACCAATAATGCCGGAGGTTACAGTTTTTATAAATCGGGTGGTCAGGGTCGTTTTATTCGTATGCGTTTCAATTCAGTACCTATGGACCAACCCGGAAGGTACATTTATTTGCGTGATAAAGAAACGTCAGATTATTGGTCGGCTTCGTGGCAACCGGTAGGAAAACCATTGGATAAATATAAAAATACCTGTCGTCATGGTGCAGGTTATACCATCATTGAGTCGGAATATACGGGCATTAAAACGGAAACACGCTATTTTGTACCGCTGGGACAAAGTTTTGAAGTATGGCATTTAAAGGTAACCAACGATAGTGAAAAAGTACGCGAATTGAGCTTGTTTACCTTTGTGGAATACGCCAACAATTGGAATGCTATAGACGATTTGCTGAATTTGCAATACACACAGTACATTGGAAAAATGGATGTGGTTGAAGGCATTATTAGTCATGGAACGAACGTGCATATCCCTATGATGCCCGACAATTTCAACGAGAAAGATCAGGGTCGCTATTCTTTTCTGGCTTTTTTGGGAGGCGAAATTGTCGGATTTGAAACTGATTTAGAACGCTTTCTGGGCAAATACCGCACGTATGCTAATCCCGAAACCGTTGAAAAAGGTGTTTGCTCCAATTTCAAAGCAGCAGGCGATAATATGTGTGGAGTTTTACAAATCGACACACAACTTCAATCCGGAGAAACCCGTGATTTTTTTGTTTTGATGGGTGTAGGTCAGGCAAAGTTAGAAGGCAAAAGCACAGTTGCTAAGTATGGTAATATCGATGTCATAAATGCCGAATTCGAAAAGTTGAAAAATCACTGGCACGCTCGTATTGGGGGATTTTCAGTTAAAACACCTGACCCTGAATTCGATAGCATGATGAATATGTGGAGCCCGTATAATTGTTTAATCACTTACGCATGGAGTCGTGCGGCCAGTTTGGTGTATTCGGCCAGCGAACGCGATGGACTTGGTTATCGCGATAGTGTACAGGATTTGCTGGGTGTGATGCATGCTATTCCTGAAGAAGCTGTAAAACGGCTTGAGCTGATGATCACCGGACAGGTCTCGACCGGTGGAGCTATGCCCGTTATAAATAAAATATCCCATAATCCGGGCAATGAAAAGGCTCCGAACGAAAATCAATATCGTTCCGACGATTGTTTGTGGTTATTCAATGCTGTTCCGGCGTATGTAAACGAAACAGGAGATGTTGATTTTTACCATAAAATATTGCCATTTGCGGATAAAGGTGAAGCTACCGTGTTAGGACATTTACATGCTGCTATTGAGTTTAACCTGAATCGTTTGGGAAATCATGGATTGCCCTGTGGTTTGCTCGCCGATTGGAACGATTGTCTGAAATTCGGACACGATGGCGAAACTGTTTTTGTGGCCATGCAACTTCGCTTTGCTCTGAAAACATACATTGAAATTTGTCAGCTTTTGGGTAATTGGGACGAAGAAGCATGGGCTCAACCATTGTTGAAGCAGCTGGATGAGAACATTCAGAAATATGCATGGGATGGCGAATGGTTTTTGCGTGGTTATCGTGCCGATGGATTTAAATTCGGCTCGAAAGAGTCTGCTGAAGGTCAGATATTTATGAATCCACAAGTGTGGGCTATAATAAGCGGAGCTGCTACCGAAGAGCAAAAAGCATTGATACTGAAAAATATGCGGGAACGTTTGGCTACTGAATATGGTATTATGCTTTGCGATCCTCCTTACACTGAAACCGATTACAATATTGTTCGTGCAGCACTTTTTAATACCGGTATGAAGGAAAACGGCGGTATTTTTATGCATACACAGGGTTGGGCAGTAATAGCCGAAGCAATGTGTGGTAACGGAAATAAAGCCTACGAATATTTCCGTAATTATATGCCGGCCGCTTACAATACTAAAGCAGAAATTCGTCAAATTGAACCTTATGTGTATTGCCAATCCACTCACAGTAAATCTAGTCCGCGCTTTGGCAATTCGCGCGTTCCTTGGTTGAGCGGATCGGCCACATGGTCGTTTGTAGCAGCGAGTCAGTATATATTAGGTTTGCAACCGGTAGTAGAAGGTTTGCGCATTGATCCTTGCATTCCATCTGAATGGGAAGGTTTTGAGGTTACCAGAATATTTAGAGGCAAAAAACTGAATATAAAAGTAAGCAATCCAAATAGAGTTGAAAAAGGAGTGAAATCTTTAGTTCTGAATGGTGAATACTATAATGGAAATATTATCCGTTTCGAACACATGAAATCAGTGAACAATATTGAATTAATAATGTAAAATTATCAGAAATAAGTCCATAAATTATCACTTTTTATATGCGAATTCTTAGTACATGACAAAAAATGTAGAAAAATTTATATTCTTTATTTTCAGATATTTAATAACAGGGCTTTGCCTTAAACCCCACTTACTTTTTTGTCTTGAAACAAAAAAGTAAACAAAAAAAATTAACTTAGTTGAAGCAGCTACGCTCAACATAAATCAAATAAATTTGATTTTGTTTTCGCTTAAATGTTGCTTGCAAGACTGTGTTCACTTCAATCGGAAAGTTTAAATAAAAACAGATGCACAAAAAATCATAATTACTGAAAAATAATTTTTTTATAAATCAAAGAAAATAAATGAATTTGCCGGCTATTGTTAAGGTAGCAGGCATTTTTTTTCGTCGTCATTGAAGTTATAATCTGATAAACTTTGCTGCCTTAATAGTGATGAAAAAAATCAATTTTAGTATTATGATGGCATCATTGCCATTTTTTTATGGTATTTGTGCTGAAACAGTTAATCAGAATACAGGCTTTAGTCCCTTACAAACTGTAAGTCTTATAGGCGAAAAACTCATATGCGACACTCCTTTTAAGTTTCGATACGAAATAACCAACAATTCAGTAGCTTGGCTCGATGTCCCGGCCAATTTTAAAGTGGGCGACGAAGTAAAATATACTTTTCGTAGTCATTGGTTCAATGCGCCCAACATTCAATCGCTTTTCGACCATTATTTAGTGTCACGTTACGATTTAACCCCTTCCCAAAAACCAAATTTATTGTATTCATTTTCAGAATGTTTTAAAGTTATTGAGCAAAAATTTACCACCCAAAATTTTGTACCTGAATGGGGATATTATGCCGTCGGGATGCGTGAAAACTTTTTGCAAGATTGGCAAATTGGCCGGACAGGTGGCATGATTTCGACTTATCCCCTCCTATTGGCGAAAGATACAATCACCCGTAGAAATCTGGTAGCCAATTTCAACTGGCTTTTCCCAAACGGTATTTCACCTTCGGGGTTTTTCTGGGATAGTGGCGAGAAAGGAAATCGCTGGTATGGCGGCAATATTCGTAAACCGCAATTCAAAAATTTGCACTTAGTGCGCAAAAGTGGCGATGCTTTGTACTACATTATCAAGCAATTTGAACTGATGAGACTTCGCAATATGCAAATAAATCCGCAATGGGAGCAGGGAACAATTGGTGTTGCCAATGCTTTTGTCCGGCTTTTGGAAAAGTGCAGGCAGTTTGGCAATTTTGCGGATAGCTCTGCGGGCGATGTGGTGGTTGGCGGATCCACGAGTGGTGCCATTGTTCCGGTTGCGTTGGTTTTGGCTGCCGATTATTTTAAAAATCCGCACTATCTGAAAGTCGCTGAACTTTCGGCGCAAAAAATGTACGACGATTATGTGTCAAAAGGCATAACCTGCGGCGGACCTGGCGATGCTATGCAAAATCCAGATAGCGAATCAGGCTATGCCATGCTCGAATCCTTTGCATTGCTCTACGAAAAAACCGGAAATGAAAAATGGTTGCAGTATGCCCGCGAAATGGCTGCGCAATTCTCAACCTGGGTTATGAGTTACGATTATGAATATTCCGACAGTTGTCTTTTTGGAAAACTGAATATGAAAACGACCGGAGCTGTATTTGCAAATACCCAAAACAAACACGGTGCACCTGGAATTTGTACCTATTCAGGTTTGGCACTTTTACGTATTTATCGGGCTACAGACAATCCGGTTTATCTGCAGTTGTTGAAGGAAATAACACAGGCAATTCCTCAATTTATGTCGCACTCCACACGTTCGGTTGCCGGCATGCCTCCGGGTTGGATAAATGAACGTGTGAGTACCACCGATTGGTTCGAGGGTATTGGTGAGATAATACCGGCCTCAACCTTTGCCGAAACGGCTATGTTACTTACTGCCGTTGAATTGCCTTCGATTTATGTCGATGCTGAGTTTAAAACTTGCTATACGTTCGATCATTTAACTTCCGGAATTGTGTCGATAAAAGATAATAAAGTACGATTGAGAGTTACCAATCCAACGAAATTTGATGCCTATTTTACGGTTTTGGCTGAGAATAAATCTCAAAAAGTAATCCGTTGGAATGAAAATAAATTACTGAAAGCAAAAAGATATTTTTTGAAAGCTGGAGAACAAAAAATAATAATAGTTGATTGAAGAACGATTGTGTAATAGGGTAAATGCTTGTTTCTGCATTTTATAAAACAAGGGAAAGCTACTTCATTATTCAAAGTCTCAAAAATTCATGTTCATTAAGCACAAAGATCTAAAAAACAGACACTTAATTCACGGACGACCACGTATAGTCCTATTTGGCGCGGGAAAAATAGGTCGCTCTTTTATTGGTCAGTTATTTAGCAGAGGGGGCTACGAAGTAGTTTTTGTAGATGTTTTCCAACCCGTAATTGACGAATTAAACAAAAGACACCAATACAATGTAGTCATTAAATCAGATCGGGATGAGGTGATGATTATCAAAAATGTACGTGGAGTTTTGGCAACCGACGAAAAGGCTGTGATTTCAGAAATTGCCAATGCTGATATTTTAGCTGTTTCAATCGGTCAGCAGGGATTGCCTTCGGCTATTCCGCTCATTGCTAAAGGATTATTACAACGGAGAAAGATTTCAGGTGATTTGCCTTTGGACATCATTATTGCTGAAAATTTGCGGAATGCAGCAGATTTTTTCAGAGCAGAACTCAAAAAGTTTTTACCTGTAGATTATCCGGTGGATAAATTGGTGGGATTGGTAGAGACAAGCATAGGTAAAATGGTTCCTATTATGCTCAAAAAGGACATAGAAGCCGATATTTTGCAGGTTTTTGCTGAACCTTACAATAATCTGATTTTAGATAAAAAGGCATTTAAAAATCCCATTCCGGTTATTGAAGGTTTATCGCCCAAAGAAAATATGAAAGCCTGGGTGGATCGTAAGTTGTTCATTCACAATTTGGGGCATGCAACTACAGCTTACCTCGGATTTAAGTTTAACCCCGATTTCGTATTTTTGTACGAAGCATTGGCAGTGAACGAAATTAAAAGTAAAGTGCGCGATACCATGTTGCAGGCAGCCGATATTTTACTGAAAAAATATCCTGATGAATTTACATTGGAAGCACTCACTGAACATACCGACGATTTAATATTTCGCTTTCAAAATCGAGCGTTAGGCGACACCATTTATCGTGTGGGCTGCGATTTAAAAAGAAAATTAGGTGCTGATGACAGGCTGGCAGGTGCCATTCGATTAGCGTTGGAACTAAATATGCCTTACGACAAAATACTCGAAGCCTATATTGCCGGATGTAGCTTTAAAGCCACCGACGAAATGGGAAACAGGTTACAGGATGATATTGATTTTTCGGAGAAATTCGAAAAATATGGCATCGATTGGGTATTAAGTGAAATTGGAAGATTAGAAGTTGAGAAAATTAGAAATTAAAAAAATATCGCTCTGTGCAACTTTTTTGGAAAAAGTAAAATCCTGAGAATTAAAAATCAGAAATGGTAAGGAGTAAATTGTAAATGAACAACCAGTAAATCAATATTATGAAGCGAAGTGAAATCAATGCATTAATGCGCTCGGCATTAGACTTTTTTGCCGAAAATAAATTTTATTTGCCTGAATGGGCTACATACAGTCCAACTGAATGGAAAGGTAAATACGAAACACATTCCGAGATCGTTGACAATGTTCTCGGTTGGGATTTAACCGATTTTGGCAGTGGTAATTTCGAAAAACGCGGTTTGTTACTTTTTACCATTCGAAATGGAAATCCTGCAAAGGACAATAAAACCTATTGCGAAAAAATAATGATTGCCGGAGTAGGACAGGAGACGCCTATGCACTTTCATCGCCTGAAAATGGAAGATATTATCAATCGTGGTGGTGGAGTTCTCGAAATAGAGTTTTACCGCTCAAATCCCGATGGAAGTTTTTCGGATAAACCTTTTGATGTAAAAATTGATGGTGTACTTACGCATTTGCAGCCGGGTGGATTCGTTCAACTTAAACCCGGTCAAAGTGTAACAATGGAAGCTGGCGTTTATCATCGTTTTTACGGTGTTGAAGCACCTGTTTTGGTGGGCGAAGTAAGTACGGTAAACGATGATACCAACGATAATTATTTTTACGAAGAAGTTGGTCGTTTCCCGCAAATTGAAGAGGATGAAGCTCCTCTCTTTTTGTTGTCAAGCGAGTACAAAATTTATCTATAAGGTTTAATGAATATCAATCAATTCCTCCTGAAGGGGTTGAGGGGGCTTATTATATGATCAAAATAGCATTTACAGGTTGCGGTCTGGGCGACTTTATTTATAAAAACATTGATTTTAATTCCGCAGCATTTCAAAAATATGTATCAATCGTTCCCGGAGATGGCGGACTTGTTCCCGGGCAACTCGTTTTTACCGAAGAGCTGGAGAAGTTTAGCGGAAAATCCATTACTAAGATTTTGAATGATATCTGCGGATTAAAAGTTTACGATGCATTTAATATCGGCGGACCGGCTTTGGTGAGCGCCATTTGTGCTGCACAGATTTTATTTAATTCCGAGGCTCAAATAAGATATTTCGGAGCATTTGGTAACGATAAGAAAGCGAAAGCGCTACTTGGATTGTTAGAGAAATTACCGTTGAATATTGATAATTTATCGTTGTTGGGTGATGCAACGCCTTATACGACAGTGCTTTCCGATCCGAATTACAATCAGGGAAGAGGCGAACGTACTTTTATCAATAATATCGGAGCTGCAGGTTTATTTGATAAAAGTTTTTTAAATACTGATTTTTGGAATTCAAACATTGTTGTATTCGGAGGAACGGCCATTGTTCCCCAATTACATTCACAACTTACTGAATTATTAGCTTTGGCTAAGAATAAAGGAGTATTTACGCTTGTCAATACTGTTTTCGACTTTATCAGCGAAAAGAAAAATCCGGACAGTCCCTGGCCTTTGGGCGATACGCTGAAAAGTTTGCCATTAATTGATTTATTAATAATGGATTATGAAGAGGCAAAGCGAATAAGTGGACAGGAAGATTTTAAAATGATAACTGAATTTTACAAAAAGAATGGAGCAAATGCCTTTATCATTACACACGGAAGTGAGCCAACTTACATTTATTCTTCAGGCAAAAAGTTCGAAAATGTCGAAACATTACTGCCGGTTTGCAATTGGATATCGGAAGATTTCGAGAGAAACCCTGCTTTGAAAGGAGATACAACCGGCTGTGGCGACAATTTTGTGGGCGGTGCCATTGCATCAATAGCTATGCAAATGAATGATCAGAACAATAAACTTTCATTAATCGAAACTGCTGTTTGGGGTACTGTTTCAGGAGGTTTTGCCTGTTATTATACCGGAGGAACCTATTTCGAAAAATATTGGGGCGAAAAGTTAGAAAAAATCAGCGAAATGTATGTAAGATACAATAACAATCTAAAATAAAAAAACAGGAAATTAGTTGTTCAACGAAAACCACAAACTCTTATTGTCAATTATCAACTGATACCTTCCGGGTTCGAGACGATAAAGCCCTGCTTTATCAGGAAATGCAAGATGTTGTTGTGGATTGATTTCGAAATGTATTGTTTTTTCTTCACCTGAATTCAGGTCAATTTTCTCAAAGAACTTTAGACTTTTTACCGGACGAGAAATTGAGCCAACTTCGTCTTTAATATACCACAAGGCTGTTTCTGTTCCACGAATTTTACCTGCATTTTTAATTTTTACGGAGGCTTTCAAGGTTCCATTAGGAGTAATAATTGTATCCGAAAGTTGCAAATCGGAATATTCAAACTGTGTATAGCTCAATCCATGACCGAAAGGATAAAGCCATTTCTGAGCAGGTTCCGGTTTCCAGTAAATATTAAATTCCGACGGTTTGTGGTTGTACGGAATGGTATGTCCGGCAGCCAGCGGATAGGAAAATGCCAAACTGGCTGACGGATTGGTTTTACCGGATAAGATATTGGCAATAGCCTGAGCGCCTTCAATGCCGGGATATCCGGCAAAAAGAACGGCTTTTACTCCGGCTGCCTGCTTGGTTATTACACGCGGACGGCCTTCCATCAAAACCAACACAACTGGTTTTTTAGTGGCAATGGCAGCATCAATCAGTTCAAGTTGGTCGGCATCGAGCGTCAGATCGTTGATATTTCCCATAAACTCGCTGTAAGGCTGTTCGCCTACAGCCAACACAATCACATCAGCCTTTCGGGTATCTTTCAGAAATTGTTTTTTATCAGCAGAAGTTAGAATGCGTTCAGTTTTTGATAACAGAACATTATTATTTCCAAAAGTACTTTTGCAGGCTTCGAATAAGGTGAGCATGTTCTGTGGTTGCTGTGCTTCTGCTGCTCCCAGCCAATCGAACGACCAGGGACCATTGAGCATCCGCTTTGAATTAGCTCCGATTCCTGCTACTAATATTTTCGTTGAATTGCTTAGTGGCAGAATATCTTCATTTTTCAACAATACGATCGATTTTTCGGCAGCCTCGAGCGCTACTTTTCGGTTTTCAGTGGTATTTACGGCATCCAATAACTTTTTGGAAGGATACGGATTTTCGAAAAGTCCCAACTCTTTTTTCAATTGCAAAATACGACGTACCGAAGCATCAATCTGCGCCATCGATAATTTTCCTTCGGACAATAACTCCTTGACATGCTGAATAAACGTGTATGAATTACAAGCCATGTACATATCAACACCTGCATTGATTACTTGAAGTGTTGCCTCTTTTTCATTCGCAGCTGTGTGATGCATTTTTACAATGCGCTCAATATCTTTAATGTCGGTAACTATTACACCATTAAAGCCAAGCTGACGGCGAAGCAAAGTATCGAGTAAAAACTTCGAGCCATGCACCGGTTCTCCGTTCAGTTCGCCGCTATTGACCATCAGGGTTTTCACTCCTGCTTCAAAAGCTTTTCGGAATGGAGGCACAAATACTTCATGGAGCGTTTGCATAGGAATTTCGGACGGTGAGCGGTCGTAACCGTATTTTGGGTCGGAATAGCCAATAAAGTGCTTGGCACAGGCCGAAAGTTTGTAAGGTGCAATTTCCGGAACATATTGATAAGCTTTTATATAAGCGCTCCCCAACTCTGCACAAACCCGCGAGTCTTCGCCAAAAGTTTCGTAAAAGCGCGGCCAGTAAGGTGTTCGGGCAACATCGAGCACTGGAGAAAAATTCCAGTTCAAACCAACGGGAGCAGTCTCTATCGCAGTTACCTTTGCTACTTTTTCAATCAGGGTTTTATCAAAACTACAAGCCATCATCAGGTTGTGTGGAAAAATGGTGCCTTCGTTGATATAATTGGCGCCGTGCACATGGTCAATACCTATTATTAATGGAATACCGAGCCGCGTTTCCTCCACAGCCACTTTTTGAATTGCCGTAACAAAGTCGAACCACTTAGCATAACTGTCACTACCGCTCAAAAACGAACCAATATGCTGTTGTTTAATCAACTGTTTGAAATTATCCACATTCAGGTCGAGCGATTTACTGCCATCCAGGGTGATGGTACTGAAGCACATTTGCGTCATTTGCCCGATTTTTTCGTCGAGCGTCATTAACGAAAGTAAAGAGTCGACATTGGTTGATGATTTAATTACTGCATTTACTTGTAATGAGTAACAAAAAATGAAAGCAAATAAAACTATCTTATGCATATTATAATTAAATTTGAACTTAGTACATGACAAAAAATGTAGAAAAATTTATATTCTTTATTTTCAGATATTTAATAATGTGGCTTTGCCCCAAACCCATTACAAGAAAAATTGACGTTCGTTGGCTAAAATCTTCTAAACTCGCTCCTCCGTCGCTCAAACAGAGAAGATTTTTTAACGCGAACTTCACTGATTTTTTGGCTCACCGGACAAAGTCAACCCCAAGAGCTTGGCTTATTTGTTCTGTTTTACAGATATATAACATAAATGTCTCAATTTTTGTCATGTACTAAAAAGAATTTTACATTTATTTTACAGGAACAAAAAGCACTGCATCGGCTATCACAACACCCGGCTTGTTTGCAATAACTTTTACCGAAATGTTTTTTTTATAATTTAATTCATAACGCCCCAATTTTACCCAGTGATGGCTATTTGCTTTTTGATCCACGGTTATTTTATTTGTATCTTGTCCAGTAAAAATTTCGACATCAACAGACGGAGCCCATTCAGGTGTATTAATGGGTTTTTCTGGACAATAGAGATATACATCATACATGCCAAAATCGACCATTTTTGGAGTAAATAGCACTTCTGTAGCACTTTTTCCATCGGCCACAACCATCAGATAATCCATTTTATTTGATGCAATAGGTTTTGCAGGTAATTCCCATTTACCCTTTAGTTTTACTTGCTTAATGTCTGAATTATCGACCAACACTTCAGGTTTTCGTCCGTCTAAGTATGGATTTTTTGCCAAGATTGATTGTATAGTTTTTACATTCACTTTTTGCACAGCAATGTTTTGATCAATTGCCAAAGAAGCAGCTATTGCAGCCGATTGTCCCAACACCATAAATACAGGTTCCATGCGAATGGAGCCATAGGCGATATGCGAAGCCGATAAGCAAACAGGCACTAACAAATTGGTACATTCGTTTCGTTTGGGTGTAATAGAACGATATGAAATTGGGTAGGGAGGGAAACCACCTATTTGTACATCGCCCTCGTTTTTCACAAAACCATTGATCGCAATCCGCTGACAGTTATGCGAATCCATTCCGTAGGCTGCCATTCCGACACCATCTTTTATTTTTTCTTTGCCCAGACAATTGTGTTCGGTCATTACATATTCACCAATCATACGCCGTGCTTCGCGAACATAGATTTGGTGCGGGAAACCTCCGGTTTTCTGAAATTCATCTTTGCAGTAGCCCCATGCCTGCATCTGCTGACGTAACGTATCCGGAACTGCAGGGTCGTAAGCCATAAAATAAAGTAACCCTTTGATATAGTCAATGTGTTTTTGTTCAATTTGTTTTCTGGTTTTATAGTCTGCTTCCGGGTAATTATAGTTTTCGCCAATAAAATCGGTCGAAAACGGGCCATTGTTATTTATGTCTGTCTTCCCGTTTGGCAAATGCCCAATATTGAAATAAGAGACTAATAGGTGCTTCCACTTCTTTTTTTCACGTTGGGCTATAACTCTACGAAGCAATTCATATTTTTGCGGATCATAATTTTCCGGTTTCTGGATAGGAATTTTATTATCTTCATTTTTTGTTAAGCACAAGCGGTAATTATACGCTTGCACTAACTTATCGCCGGTTCCTGTGGCGACAGGGATATTGTTACTCACCCCGTAGACATAACCACTGTTCGTATTTTTTGGATTAATGTATGGACTTATACTATCGGGAAACTGATGCTTTTCACTTAACTGAAAGCCATTATACGTTTCGTTATAAGTAGCATTGCTTTCCCTTCCTATCGTGTATGAAACTCCAGCTTTTGCCATCAAATCTCCTTCGTAACTGGCATCAATAAACATTTTGGCCTGTATCGTAATTGGGTCTTTGGTCGGATTTTCAACATCGGCAACCGTAATCTGAGTGATTTTACCCACAGACTTTATAAGGGCTCTCACTTCATATCCTTTTATCAGACTTACCTTTGTTTTTGAAAGGTAATTACTAAAAACAGTTTCAGCCACATGTGGTTCAAAAGTCCACATTTCCAGCTTGCCGTAATATTTTCCGATTGAGCGGTAAAAATCGCGCGACAATCCCGTTATTGCCATTTTATTGCCAATATCCGTCTTGCCTAATCCGCTAGCCGACATACCACCGATAAACTGAGATGGTTCCACAATAACGACACCTTTACCCATACGATCGGCTGAAACGCCAGCAATTATCCCCGACGAAGTAGCTCCGTAAATGCAAATATCGGTTTTGATTACTTCGGCATTTAAACTTACATTACAAAACACAATAGCACTTAACAATGCTTTTTTTAGAATATTCATAATTTTATGTTTTCAAAAATTTAATACCAAACACTTACACCACCCGGGTTCAGAGCGCTTGTTCCAATGTAAAAATTTGAGCTATTTATTGTTGGTAAAACAACTGTTTGGGAACTGTAATTCACAGCCACCCAATAGCCGTCGCGCCATTCTACAAAAACGTAATCCGGCAAATCGAGTATCTTTGTATTGTTCTGTTGATAAAACTTACGCAGAAGCACTTCTTCGGCCTCACCATCTGTCGAGTGAAAACCGACATACATTACATTTCCATTCCCATGCTTGCATAGTGTAGCTGCAGCCCGGCCGGTATAAAAATTATCGTCGTGGACAGCCAACACTTCTGTACCCGGTTTGGGTTGTAAGATATCTGCCCATACATTCCATTTGTAATTATGGTTATCAATTTTAATAGACGAAGTTTTTGACGGCGGCAATTGGTCGAAAAAATCCACCTTAGCACCAATTAAGTCCCAAACAGGTTGCTGGAGCAAGGTTTCCCACAAGTGTCCGTTGTTATCCTTCATTCCCGAACGAACGGTAAGCACCAAGTTTCCGCCTTCCGACACGTATTTTTTTAATTTGGCAATCAATGCAAGGTCAACCATTTCGTAAGCCGGAGCTACCATGTATGGATATTTTGCAACATCAAAAACGTCGTTTTCCTGAATAAAAGTAACGGGACAACCCATCGATTTCAGTTTTTGATAATAAACATAATAGTGTTGGTATGTATCCCAGCTGTTATTCACTTTTACTTCTTCGAGGTCGAAAAGATTGTCCTGCTTCCACAAAAATGCAGTACGGCGACTTTTCACATCGTCGGGTTCTCTTGGATTTTCAATGTTGGGTAAATTTTTAATTTCGTTGATTGCCTGCACATATTCTTTTCCACCGGGAGAAACGGTAACACCATCGGTTTCCATAATGCCTTTATGAAACTGCTCGCTACCAAACAGCGGCTGGCGAAACCGATAGGTACACACAAACTTATCTCCCAACCCGAAAGTGTGCCAAATCCACATTCGCACTGCTCCTGGAAGCGGTTGTGCGTTCCATTGCCCCCAGTTTATTTGTCCGGGTTGCAATTCCATAATGCCTGTCTGACCTTCGATAGACTTAGCCATTTCGGTCGAAAAAGACAATTCCATACCGCTACCGAGTCGATAGGCCATTTCACCTTTATCAGTATTCAGGTAGGTACTAAGCAGATACATGGTGTGCGAGGCAAAATCCAAATCGCCACGACTGCGAAACAAATCGACCGAAGGTAAAAATTTGTAGTAGGCAAAATTGGTGGTTATCCACTGTTTTTCAGAGATATTGGCACGCAATATACCGGCCTGAAAACGGATTCCGGCAGCTAAAGCATCGGCATTATAGCGTTTAAAATCGACAACAGCATGCTGATTGGCAGCCTTTTCGTTTTTATTGGGAATAAATATCTGATTGAAATTATTGTACGAAAAACTCCAGAATGAAGCGCCCCAGGCCTCATTCAGCTTATCAATGGTTTTGTATTTAGCCTGAAGCCATTTACGAAACTCTTTTTGTGCAAAATCGGAATAGTCGTACAGTCCTTCAAAGTGTGGCTCATTATCAATTTGCCACCCCACCACAGCCGGATGATGACCATAGCGCGCAGTCATTTTTTCTACTATTCGTTTAATATAACGCTGATAAGCAGGATGTGAGATATTACAATTGAGCCGCATACCGTGTTTTACGTAAAAACCCGACTCCTGTTTAATTAAAATTTCGGGATGTTTTTGGGTTAGCCAAACCGGAGGAGTGGCCGAAGGCGTACACATAATTACTTTCAGCCCATATTTATGCGCCAGTTCCACATTTTTATCCAACCAGGCAAAGTCGAATTTTCCTTCGCTGGGTTCTAATTTAGCCCACGCAAATTCGGCAAAATGCGTAAACTCAAAACCAAGTTCAGCCATTCGTTTCAAATCGCGCTCCCATTGGTTTTCGTTCCAATGTTCGGGGTAATAATAAGCGCCAACGGGCATTTGTGATTTGGATGGTATGAGATTTTGTGCCGAAGCAAAATGCCTCGAAAGTAGAAGAGAAATGGATGCGAAAGCAATAAACCGTATTATTTTTTTACACATAATATTAAACTGAATAACTATAACACTGCTGACGTAAAAAACAATGGCTTGACTTAAATCAGAGCAAGCCATTTTTTTTAAGCAAAAATCCGTTTAAATAATTTCTATTTTACAAAAATCGTCGATTTCAGTTTTTGCGATTTGGTTCGCGGGTTAGCACCACCGATTATAATTCTGAATTCGGGTTGAGATATTTTGTCAATCGGTTCTCCCGTCATATCTTCAATTTGTTCGGGTGAAAGTTTCATACTGATTGTTTTAGTTTTGCCTGCGGCAATATTTACGCGTTCGAATCCCTGCAAACTTACTGTTTTACTGCCTTTTTGCTGCAAATACAGCTGGCAAACTTCGTCGCCATCGCGCTGTCCGGTATTCGTAATGTCAAATTTCACTTCAATGCCGGTTTTGTCTAATTTAGTGGTCGAAAGTTTCAGATTGGAATACTTGAACGAAGTATAACTCAATCCGTATCCAAAACCGTACTGTGGTTTCCCTTCGAAATAACGATAGGTACGCCCTTTCATATTGTAGTCGTCGAAGGCGGGAAGGTCATTCACCGATTTATAAAAAGTAACGGGCAATCGTCCGGCGGGATTATAATCGCCCCACAAAACCGAAGCAACAGCAGCTCCACCGGCCTGTCCCGGATACCATGCTTCCACGATGGCATCCACCTTTTTAGCTTCAGCAGGAAAAGCAATTGCACTTCCGTTGAGTAACACCAGCACTACCGGTTTTCCGGTTTTGGAAATGGCATCGATTAATTGCTTTTGCGCGTCGGGCAATTCGATGTTTTCGCGGTCGCCTTCTTTAAATCCCTTTACTTTCACTTTCATCTCTTCGCCTTCGAGCAACGGACTTAATCCTGCAGCCAGGATAACCACATCCGATGTCTTGGCAAGCTCGACTGCTTCGGCCAGCAAATCGCGACAAGGAACATCCCAAAGCATTTTAATAAATGCCTGTTCGGAGTTGTTTTGTACAAAATCCAACCGAATATTGTATTTTTTCCCTTTTTCCAGATAACAACTACCATATTCGGTGCGATTGTGGTGTGGATTATTGAGCGAAGTGATTAAACTGTCGTTGATAAACAATTGATAGGCGCGGTGACCATCGGCTCCGATGTAATACTTTCCCGAAACAGGAGGAACTAAAACTCCCGTCCAACGCACGCTAAACGAATCGACAGGCAACCTATTATCAGGGCTTGTTCCCCACCATTTAAAGTTGATTTGTTTATCGGTTCTTTTCAAAACAGGTTCTCCCGAGAAAGTTTTATTCGGAAAATATTCACCATTAAGTCCATTTGTTGTCAAATCATTATCGGTAAATAAAAATTCGGCAGGCAACACTTCAAAAAGGGGCAACTCATCAGCCAACCGACTACCGGCAGCATAAACAACTTCCGAGTTTGGATTGCGTTTTTTTATGCCATCTAATATGGTTGAATAATAATCGGAATAACCATGATAATTTCCGAGCAACACATCCACATCATTCGCATTGGGACCAATCACAGCTATTCGCCCGATATTGTTTTGTAAAGGCAACGTTTTTTTGTTGTTTTTCAACAACACCATTGATTTCTGAGCCGCCTCCATCGCCATGTTTTTATGCTTTTCGCTATCGATAATGCTCAACGGAATATTACACCAGGGTGTGGGGTCTTTTTCGGAAAGCATACCGAGTTTCAAACGGGCAAGCATCAATCGTTCCACACTCACATCGAGTTCAGCTTCGGTTATCAAACCTTGTTTTACAGCATCCGTGAGAGCAGGATACGAATCACCGCAATTCAAATCAGTACCGGCTTTAACAGCCATAGCAGCTGCTTCGGCTTTGGTTTTTACCACTTCGTGAGCACCTTTATTATAAAAATCCTTCACCGCCCAACAATCGGACACAATGTAACCATCGAAATTCCACTCGTTGCGCAGCAGATTTTCAAGAAACTTATTGCCGCAACAGGGATCTCCTCTGAAACGGTTATAAGCGCACATAACTGAATAGACGCCTGCCTTTTGCACGGCTTTTTTAAAATGTGGAGTATAAGTTGTCCTAAAATCGAAATCATCAACTCTGGCATCAAAAGAGTGGCGCAGCGCTTCAGGGCCACTATGCACCACAAAGTGTTTGGCTGTAGCAATAACCTTATAATAATCGGGATGATTTCCCTGCAGACCTTTAATAAACGGAACTGCCAGTTCCCCTGCGAGATAAGGATCTTCGCCATAAGTCTCCATACCCCGACCCCAGCGCGGATCACGGAAGATATTGATGTTGGGCGTCCAAAACGTTAATCCCTGATAAATATTCCGTTTTCCCTGACTTATAAAGTGATGATGTTTGGCACGGGCTTCGTCAGAAATAACATCGGCAATACGAAACATCAGATTTTTATCCCACATGGAAGCCATACCAATTGCCTGTGGAAATACAGTAGCTCTTCCGGCACGTGCAACGCCATGAAGACATTCGTTCCACCAGTTGTACTCCGGAATCCCCAGTCGTTCTATAGCAGGAGAAGTGTAAACCATCTGACCCACTTTTTCTTCCAATGTCATTTGCTTTACAAGTTCACGCGCCTGCAAACGCATGGCAGCTTCGGTTTGCGGGTTTTTGATTTGTGCATTTATGGTTACTCCAACACAAAGCAAAGAGCTAATAATCAAAACGTTATTTCTCATTTTATTTTTAAATTTTTTATTATTTCAGCTTTATCTGTTTCTTTTACAAGCCAACATTGGTAGCTTTTGGTGAGCCTTTGTTTTGCATCCAAAAATACAAAAGAATTTCGACCTTCAAAACTTGTATCGTGTGCGAGCAAATCCTGATATGAACGACCAATGCCGGTAGTGCCGAATTCAAGACCTTTAGCCCACAGAGTTCCCTCCACGCGCTGATGCCAAATATTTATCCAGGGATATGCTGTGGTTTTCCATGCATAAACCAAACTTAGCCTGTGTGTTGGCGAAACCGCCATCACCCAACCAACACTATCGGAAAAAATATGCGTGGAAACATAACTATCGGGCGTATCGGATCGACGCAAATCGATAGAATCGACACCCTTGCTGTTGTACGCCATTGGCCAATTATAGGAATGTTGATAAGGATTCGGATAGGACAAATGTTGCATAAATCCTTTCGTTGCATTGGAAAAAACCTTCAGACTATCGTCTAAAAACGGCGACCCAACAGTGGCGTGTTGTACTACATTGAATAGACGACCTATACTCGTATAGTTATAAAAAGTTTCGGTTACCCGAAATCCGCATCCGTTTTGCTCCAATTCCACCTTGCGGGTAATTTCAATGCCATCCAAAGGCGCTTTGATGTACATTTCAACAGTAGTGGATGTTTTTTTCAGAATCTTCCATTTGTCGCGTGCAGCTTGTCCGTTGTGCGGTACTCCGGCAGCCATTTCACCTTCGGTAGGCGCTCCCCACCGACCGGTACATAGGAAATGTCCCTGAAAAACAGCCCCCGACCGGTTATTAACAGGCATTTGTTCTTTGGTTACTTTCCACGAAAAGGGATTTACTTTTTCTACATTTTGCAAACTGACGAAAGCACCACCCATCTTGCTGATTTCGAGTGAGATAGTACCGTTACTTAATATTACTGAACTTTGTTTATTCGGATTTTGACCGCAAAGTACACATCCAAGTAAGGTATTGGCAAGCAATAAAATAATTACTGATTTCGGCATAATTTAAATGAAATTCTCGATTTTATAAAAAAATCATTGTTGTCCGGTAAACATTTATAAAAATTAGTGAAAACCAATATAGAAAATGTCTTACTAAAATATCGCCCCTAATGGGGCTTAGATTATGTGGGTTGAATTTTTCTACCATAATTTCGCTGCAATGCAGCTTTCTCTTAAGTCCCATCGGGATGATATTATGAGATTTGAGCATCATAAAAAAGATTTTTTTCATTGTTGTCCGGTAAACATTTATAAAAATTAGTAAAAACCAATTATGTGGGTTGAATTTTTCTACCATAATTTCGCTGCAAGGCAGCTTTCTCTTAAGTCCCATCGGGACGATATTATGGTAGTCAATAAGTTACAAATATCGTTACAGCTCCGTAGGAGCGACACTATTTGCTCCTTTATTTTTATCGGACAACATTAAAAAAAAATCTTACTGCATGAAAAATAAAGAGGCTGATTAAAGCTTTAATCAACCTCTTAGAATATTCCCTGTTAATTTTTTTGTTAACGGATTACTACTTTTGTTGTATAAATAGTACCATCGCATTCAATTTGAACGATTTTAGCTCCTCTACTCAAATTAACAACCGAATGATCACTATTCAAAATTTCGCTGTGCTCCTTAACACCTAAAATATTATAGACATTAACCTGAGCTCCTTTTACCGATACAATATTTAACTGATTATTTTTCAGATAAACAAAACTGCCTGTTTTATGTGCATTTTTCATGCCGGTTAACACTAAAGGAGTTCCACTCATAGAAACCGACTCGTCGCAAACAACTTTCACTAAATCATCCGTAATACCTAAAGATTTAGAAATCCATGCTTCGCCATTAACTGTACCAATTAACACACCACCATCGCCTACAGCCAATCCCTGAGTTGCATTGTACATTTCAATATCATTCAATTTTCCAATATTTATAAATTCCAGTTTTGTCCAATCGGTCCCGCCGTTCGTGGTTTTCAGGATTATTCCTTTGTTCGAAGAGTTGTAACCACAAATATATGCTGTATTTTCATCTACTGCGTTGATGGCAGTGTAGGTATCGTCTGACCATTCAGGTTTACCAATATAAGTAAATGTTGCTCCTGTGTTTGTGGATTTAAAAATACCTCCTGCTTCACCTATGGCATAAATGGTGCTGCTGCTTGTATTGGGCAGACCTTTATAGGTTGAAGATAAATCTATCAAATTTCCTCCATAGTGACCCAATACTGCTGTGCGGGTAAGTGTACTAAAATCAGCATTAGCTGTGTAAGCACGTCCCAGATAACCGCCAACAAATCCATCAATAATCACAATCATCGGTTGTCCGTTTAATGCAGAAGTGGCTAATGTCCACGATAAACCTCCATCGGTTGATTTATAAATACCCCCTTCATTAGCATTGGTTGCATACTCAATTGCATATAATTCTGTTGCACTTTTTTTGTAAGCACCCCGCAAATCTTTGGCTGTGTATTTGCTTACTACTGAAGCAGCAGGAACAGGTAGCGTGGTAATATCAATTTCCCATAAATTTTTTCCGACTAAACTATTAACAACCAAATCATTCTCGTTGGATAAATGATTGATAATTTCAACAGAATTTACATTTGGTTTTGCACCGGTCTCCCAGGTTACCAATGACCATGTTGCGCCACCATTCGTAGTTTTCATAATTTCGTATATTTTGTTACCATTGCCACGTCCCATTACAGCATAACCAACTGTACTGCTTGCAAAATAGAGTGACATGTAACTACCGCGACGATCAACACTAGTTGAGGTATCTGTGTAAGTATTATCTGTCAGCGTAGTTATGGCTGTAAAATTAGCACCACCATTGGTTGAACGCAAGGCATACCAATCTGCTCCGCTTGTAGAAGATTGATCAGATCCTCCAACAATTACCGTATTGTTGTCGGCAAAAGCAATTTTTGTATAGACCCAGTTGGTTACCGTTCCGGGTACGCCTGTTAATGTACTTGCAGCCCAGGTGGAGCCTCCGTCTGAAGAATAGGCCACATAGTTTTTTGTTCCGGCAACTACCAGATTTTGTCCGTTTGGTGATACTGCGACACTCATCAAGCCGCAATTTGCAGGGATTGAGGGTAAAGTTACCACACTCCATGTCGCTCCGTTATCTGTCGATTTATATAAATATCCTGCCAGGGAAGCACTTGAGTAAGATGCTCCATTTACATTCCCTACTGCAAACAAGGTATTGGCATCTACGCGTGCTGCGCCGCTGAGTTGAGGATGTTCATAAATTGTTCTAGTTGTAGTGAAGCAATACGATCCTGCTGTAACTGACTTTGTTTCATATTTATACACTTCTGAGCTGGAACTCGTCGGCATTCCGTTTGTTTGATTATTTATCACAAGTGCCGACTTTGAGTTTATCTTTGTCAAGCCAATATGAGGCGCACGCTCAGTACCTCCGTTTGCAAAGGTTAATGGCGGAGTTCCAGTAGTTAATGCTGAATAGCTATGACTGCCCACTGCATTGTCCGTTAACAAATAAGATAACAACAATAAAGTATCCGCTCCGAAATGTGCCATTTCCTTTTGATAGTTTGTGGAACCATTTAAATTTGTCTTCAATACGGTGTAATTGTCACCTCCATCCGTAGTTCGTTGGATATAGTTTCCTGTTCCTGATTTAAACTGCGAAATCACCCAATTGTTTGTGCTGTACTTTGAAATACCAACTACATTGTAACCCGAACTGTTCGTTGGACTTTTACTGACCCATGTATCTCCACCATCGCTAGAAGTTATTAAGGTGTTGTTTTTGCCAATGGCGATGTTTTGAGCCATTGCTGCCATACCAAAAGCAGCAAAAGTAAGAAGTAAAATTGTTTTTTTCATGATAGTTGTGTTTTTAAAATTGTTTATTATGTAAAATTTAGAATTACAATGTTTATGACGAATTTTGTTGCCCAACACCTTAAAAAAATTATCTTTTTTTTTTATTTTTATTTCCAAATTGTTACATCAGCCGGAGCAATCGCTGTTTTTGCTATGATAATGTTTTGTGTGGCAACGGGAAGTTCATATTTCTCCGACGAATAATTCACAGCCACCCAATAGCCGTCGCTCCATTCTACAAAAACGTAATCCGGCAAATCGATCATCTTTGTATTGTTCTGTTGATAAAACTTACCCCCATGGCAGAGTATCTGTTCCCTGATTGTTAATAATAATTAAAATTTAGATACTTTTCTACTGAAACAGACCGTTTATTTGTAAGAAATTGACTGTGTGGGGTTAATTTACATTAAATTTTTGAGTAGAGAAAGAAAAAGTGCCGTTGTGTGGCAGCCGGCTTTTATCTCCCCATCAGTGGGCGCTCCCCACCGACCGGTACATAGGAAATGTCCCTGAAAAACAGCCCCTGACCGGTTATTAACAGGCATTTGTTCTTTGGTCAGTTTCCACGAGAGGGGATTTACTTTTTCTCCATTTTGCAAACTGACGAAAGCACCACCCATCTTGCTGATTTCAACTGTAATAGTACCATTGCTTAAAACAACTGAACCTTGCTTTGCAGTATTTTTTGCGCAATGTTAGTTTAAAATAACGTAAATTCAAAACAAATTAGTCGGCAAAAAAATTTACCGACTAATTAAAATTATATCCCGGAACATCCTACTTCTGAAAATCAAGTTCTGAAAGCGGAATACAGTTTTTCCAATAGTCATCGGAATATGGAGCAGTGAGACTCAGCATATTATCTTCTGGTATACGATCGCCCTGACCTATTTCAAATCCCGCAGCCATGCAGAATGGCAAATACCAACCATCTTCACCGGCTAACTCTTTCCATCGTTCTACCAATATCATACGTTCAGTTACTTCACTGTCCGACTTATCGACATAAGCCGAACCGGCAGCCGTTGCATTCCACGCTCTGCGCGCAACCATATTATAATCGGCAGCCCAACCGGGAATGCCTGCTTGTTTTTTTATCATTGCACGAGTTAAATAGAGCTCTGCCAAGCGAATAAGTGGCAAATTTTGTAAACGTCCCTCTGTAGATCTGAAATGCTTATTAACAAGCACTACCGGATTCTGACCAATCAATGTATTAAATTTTTGGTCAATAATATATTTCCCGTCATCCGAAGCTCCTTTTCTACGACCTAAGGTTTTTAATCCTGTGGCGATACGATATTCGGTTGTATCTTTAAATGCTCCTTCATAACGATAAAATAAACCAAACTGATTAACATAAGAAGGATCCGTACCCTGATTATAATAACGTTTGTCAAATCTTGCCGAAGCAGGTTCGGTTCCATCAGCATTCATCCAACCCATTTCCACTAAGGCATTTTTGCTCATAACCATTTGTAACCAACTGTGAAAATTGCTCCATTTTGGACTTGATCCGGTGCTGGTATTTCCATTTCCTCCATTTTTCGCATCACGACCACACTTACTAAAGTGCGTGTAACGAAGAGCATTGTGTATAGTAGGCGACAAAACATTATCGGCATAAAATACCCACATAATCACCTCATTATTTACAGAACGTTTAGGATTAATATCCTGATTATTGTAATTTTTAAATAAATCATTTTCAAGAGAATATCCTCCCTCATTAATTACATAATTAAGTTCGGTTAATGCACTTTCGGGTCCGGTAAATTTACGCATGGTAAAATATACCTGTGCTAAAAATGCACTGGCAGCCCATTTGTTGGCTCTTGCCCTTGATTCATAGGACGCATGCATTCCGGTTGTAAACTCAGCCGGCAAAAGCTCCTTTGCCTGTTTCAGATCAGACACAATTAAGTTGTAAATTTGTCCTGTTGTTGTAGGCTGATTTTGCATTGCTTCGACACTTGAATAGGTTGCTTTATCGCGTTTCACTAAAATTTTCAGGGAGTCATTCCCATAACCATACGCCGGACAAAAATTTACGGCTAAATGATAATAGGCAAATGCTCGCATAAACAATAACTCACCTTTTATACGTTTAACGTTTTTTTCTTTATCATCAGTCGAAGCATACGGAAATGGGTTGTCATTAGAAGTGCGAAATGCTTCCAAACCATTGTTACACAAACCTATAACTTTATACAATTGACCGTACAGGCCTTCAATATCAGACACTCTGTCATCAAATCTGCGTTTATAAATTTGTTCAGTAGCATATCCTTCTACATTACCCAAAAACCGGAAGTAATCCGACATCATCACTTGATTGAGGGCATGGTTCGAATATAATGCACTCCATCCGCCATGAAACATTGCTTTGTAGGGAGATACTGCAGCAAATTCGAATTCACTTACAGTATTCCACGGATTTTGAGGAGGTCGCTGAAGTTGAAAAAAGGAATCACTTTCGCAGGAAGATAATAGCAGCGACAACAGGATTGCAATTGTATTTATAGTTTTTTTCATTTTGTAATTCATTGATTTTGATAACACATTAATTTTTAAAAAATATAATCGATTTTATAATTTTGCTGAAATGCTAATGCTGTAATTCTTTAAATTAGGAACACCTGCGGCTTCGACATAACTTTTTCCTTCGGGATCGTATCCCGGATACGCTGTCAGTGTAAACAAGTTGGTTGCCTGTAAAGTGATTTTTACATTTTCGAGTTTGATTTTCGAAATAAGAGTTTTAGGCAGATTATAGCCTATCGACAAATTTTTTAATCGCAAATAATCACCTTTATAGATAAAGCGAGAGTGATTAGCACTTTCCAGGTTATAATTATTATCCCCTGATGCAGCCCACCAACCTTTTTTGTTGCCGGTTTCAAAATTCGGGTCATCAGCATCACTACTCCAACCAGCGTTGTTATACTGGCTTCCCCATGATTGAAGAGGGTATTTAGCATTTAATTTTCCAGGCTCCCACATATTGCCAATAAGGTCGGCTAATAAAACCGTCTGTCCATTGTGAACGTAAGATGCCCGTTTCAGGTTGTAATCGTAAATATAATTCCCGCCTGAGAAGGTGAAAAACAGGTTGAAATCAAAATTGGCGAAACTGAAAGAGTTGTTTAACCCACCGAAAAATTTCGGAACAATTGTTTTGTCTTTGAATAAATAGCGATGTAGTTTTACATTTGCTTGAGTAGCAGGTATTTTACGACCGGTTTTAATGGTATTTCCGGTTTTATTGTACTCATCCTGATCGATTTCCCAAATCATTTCAACTCCCCGGTCAGGATCTATTCCTGCATAATCGGCCATAAAAAATGTGCCGATAGGCTTGCCTGTAACATTTCGTGTACCATTTGTGTAATCCATCCCTTTTCCACCGTTATCAACAGCAGGAGTTAGACTTACTACGCGGTTGTTATTCGTCGAAAAGTTGAAAGTCGTAGTCCATTTAATTTTTTTTGTATCAAAATTTACACTTGTGAGTGAGAAATCCACACCAAAATTAGCTACATCTCCCACGTTATCCCAAATTGTATTATCGGCTAATCCTGTAGAAACAGGTAATTCCCGTTTGAACAACATGTCTGAAATATCTTTATAATAATATTCAAGAGAACCACTGAGCCTGTTATTGAAGAAACCAAACGTAATTCCTGCATCATAATTGGTGGTAGTTTCCCATGTCAGTGAACTGTTACCCAAATTGCTGACTACTGTTCCTGAGGAGATATATGAAACATCGCCATATCGGTTATTCGCTGTATTGGAAAAATTTGTTGTAAATGCATTACTGCTGATTGCATTGTTACCTGTTTGTCCAAAGCTTGCTTTTAATTTTAACTGGTTCATCACTGTGATTAATGGTTGAAAAAACTCTTCCTCCGAAACTAACCAACCTCCCGAAATGGCAGCAAAGTTACCCCATTTATTTTTTCCCTGAAATTTTGAAGAACCATCCATACGATAACTTACAGCAAATACATATTTATCCATTAAACGGTAATCAGAACGGAAAAAGTAAGAACGTAAATAATCTTCGTCGGACAAATATGAATGCATGGTTAGCATTTGTGCAGGATTTGTAACTCCCATTTCTGGATACATACCCACTAAGTCTTTTCCTTCCATTTGTCTGCGCCATCCATTTACCCGCATCGATTCTGTTCCTAGTACTGAATTAAACGAATGTATGCCAAAAGATTTGTTATATTTAAAGTAAGCATTGTAGTTGATAACCGTACGTGTTGCATTATTGTCGAGCGAGTAGGATTTGTTGTCTTCTGTAATTAGCGCACTGCGCCAGTCAACCGACGAATTGCTGATGAAATCGACTCCGAATTCGCTTCGTAGGGACAACCCTTTTATCGGAGCAATCTTTAATTCGGCAAATGAATTTCCCAGAAAGCGGTACTGATTTACATAATCTTGCAAAAAACGGCGGTCGTTGTTTGCAGCTAAGTTTCCTGAACGTGCGCTCCAGTATCCGGTTGGATCAGCCTCATCATAAATAGGCATCCAAGGCAAAGCGTTTCTGTTTGCCGATTCAAATGCACCATTTGTTCCCCCACCACCACCAATAGCACCGGCATAGCCGGTTTTTACTCTGTTATTTTTACTATATGAAAATGAGGCATTGGTGCCTATGGTTAGATTTTTTATAACTTCAAAATCAGTATTTATTCTGCCTGTAATACGCTGTAAATCATTGTTTTTTAAAACACCCTTATCGTCTCTGAAGTTAAATGACGAGAAAACTGATCCATTTTCATAACCCTTGGTCATGTTCAGATTTATGTCATGATATTGTCCAGTACGTAACACCACATCGAACCAGTCACTGTTGATTGCCAAAGCCTGTTCTCGTGTTAAGGGTGAGAAGGGAACTTTTGCAGGATCGAGGGTCTGAGAAGGTTGCCAGAGTGCTGCTGAATTACCTGTCTGATTTTGAACGGCTATATCAGCTAACTGAATCCATTGACTTGTTGATGCATACCCTATTTGTTTTGGGGTACGGGTCAACTGACTGTATCCGTTTGAATAATCAACAACAATATTTCCTTTTTTATCACCTTTTTTGCCTGCTTTTGTAGTGATGATAATTACACCGGTCGATCCCCGAGAGCCGTAAATGGCAGTCGCTGCCGCATCTTTCAACACCTCCATACTTTCAATATCATTCGGGTTTATCAACGACATAGGGTCTTGCGAAACAGTACGTGAACTGGCTTCCAAACCATCACCCGAATACATGGGAACACCATCGATAATCCACAATGGAGAAGTTCCGGCATTAATTGAATTTATTCCCCTTATATTGATTTTAGTTGGAACACCTAACAAACCCGAAGATGTGGTTACGTTAACCCCAGCAGCCCGCCCCTGCAAACCTGCGCTAGGAGATAAAGTTTTCAAAGAAGTTAGTTCTTCCGATTTGACAGAAGCAACTGATCCTGTAAAACTTCTTTTATTTACAGTTCCATAGCCAACTACAACCACTTCTTCAAGGTATTTTGAACTTTCAGAAAGTTGTACGTTGTAACTATTTTTGTCTCCAACCAAAATTTCTTTGGTATCGTAACCTAAATATGAAATAACAAGAATTGCATTGTTAGGTACCTGTAACGAAAACATTCCATTAACATCAGTAATTGTTCCGGTACCAGTTCCTTTGACAATAACATTGGCTCCAATAATACCTTCTCCTTTCTCATCAGTCACCTTTCCTGTAATAGTTTTAGTATTCTGACTTTGAAGATTAATGCTAAAGAGCAGCATTGCGGATAATAAGAATAAGAAAATTGAGTGTTTTTTCATCTGTATTTAATTATTTTAATTAATGAAGAATAATATATATAGTGTGTTATATTTATAGTTAAATAATTGTATATCAATCAATTATCTTATATTTTATTTGGTTAACTCCGTGAAAATCAGTATCTTTAATCGTTCAACTAATTTATAAAGTGTGATTTTAAGAAAAATTAACGTTTTTAATTCAATAGTCGATAGCGCTTTGAAAGGTTTATCACTCAATAAATGGTGACGTGACTTTTTATTTGAAATATTTATGTATCGTTATTTCGCATCGAATTAATTTTAAGCAAGTGAGTCGTTATAGTAAGCATTGTGAACAGCGTTTTAGAAATCAATTCAAAGAAAAATTTGATTTCATGTCATTTATTTCTTCACTAATAACTTCCCATATTGTCAAACGAATTGCAATTTCCTTTGACCCAGGCTATATCGAGAAATCGGGCAATAAAATACCTTCTCTCGGTTCGTTTTAGTCGAGATCCGATAACGCTCCAAAAAAGGGCTTGAAATTTCTCAAATCGCTTTAATCGACATCGACTTGAATCAAAGCTTTCATCTGGAAGCTGTAGAGAGTGTTCTTTCAAAAAAAAAAATTAAAAACAGTCTACATGTCTTTAGTCGACTAGTATGCTCTTTCTATTGTTGAGAGAAAAAAAAGAGCTTAAGAAATAATTTGATATCGTTAAAAAGTCACCACCTCGTCAAAGAACCTCTGTATTTAGGCATTAAAGCTGCATAATAACTGCTTTTTCTAACGGACTATTGAAATATTAAGAACATTTACATCGTACAAGACGTATAAATTCCTAAATAGCCTTAATTAATTTAAGTTATTTGTAAAAAAATTATTTATGTAAATTCAAACTACCGCATACAACAACAATCGGCAAATCCCAGCTATAACCTACTTCATAAATTACATCACGCTGCGAATAGATTTTTTGGTTTGATTTATCCTGAAATTCATTATTTAATAATATGTTGAACTTTCCTGGTGGCAGATGCTGTTCCGGAACACCGCGTGCAATGGGATTCCAGCTATGCCACTGCGGAATACGAACGGTATTACCCATGATTAAATTGCAACCGCTATCGCCATCGTGAAAGTTGATATCTACTTCGAAATAGTTGTTTATTATCACATTAAATTTGCTGTAGTTTTGGATGGCAAAATGCCGGATACGCCGAACGGTATCGTTAGCAACCAGCACATAACGCGAATTGGAAATGTTATAATAACCCATTCCGCCATCGTTTTTGTTGTAACAGCGGTCAATGTAGTTGCGCCGACAGGTTATGTGGTCCGAAAGCGTTATGCGAATGGGGTCGCTTCCTGCCCACAAAATCCGACAATCCTGCACCCAGCAATTCCGACTCTGATGTATCCACACTTGTTCCACGAACAGGCAGGTATCGCGCAACTCGGGTTTGTGAAAAACATCAATCTTCCAGGGAGCATCAAAACTATCGGGATTATAGGGCTCAAAACTGACAGCATCGTATTTAATCGTCAGATTTTCAATACCTGCACGTTCAACGCCATGCATAAGTAATGCTCCGACGCGCTTACTTCCTTTCACCTGCCAGAACTGGCCTTTCAGTTTCACAAGCAAACGAACACCGTTTTTTGATTCTCCACGTAATACAACACCATTTTTCAGGTAAATAGATTCATTTACAAAATAATCGCCATTTGACAACAAGATAACCCCTCCGGTGCGGGCAGCTTTGTCAATAAGTTTTTGAAGATTGCAACCGGGTTTTGCTTTGTAGATTTTTGTTTGTGCGTTAATTGATGGTATTCCTCCTTCCACACCGGCTTTTTGCCATTCGGAGACACAGACATTGATGGAACTCAATCCGGTAGTATCTAATGTAAATCCTTTATCGCCAATAGCATTTGTTTGTGCACTTGCACTCAACACAAGACTAAAAAACAGGATAATAAAAATTTTCGATATAATATTTAATTTTTTCATTTTGTATATTTTTCGACCCCCACCCCCTAAGGGGGCTAAAGAGTCTATTTTGAAGCAATTAATTCTACTTTGACACATTAAATATATGTCGTCCCTAAGGGACTTGGGCGATTGTTTACAAATACTTTTACCATATTTTCGTGCCTACGGCACTTTTTCTTAACCTCGTAGAGGTGTGATTATGGTAAAAAAGATACAATTCTGAAATACAAAGTCCCGTAGGGACGACATAATTATAGAAAAGATGTAATCTGACAAAGAAAAATTAACATATATTTAATTTAAAACGACTGCGTCTTAAAACCCCCAATTGGAAGTTTGGGGGTCAAATACAAAAAAATAATAAATATTTACGGATTACTCAACTCCAACACAAGCGTTTCTTCCGGTTGAATTTTTATCGTATTTCTGAAAACTTTCTGCGGTTCGGAGAAAACACTGATAAATGAAAGTGGCGATTTATTAAATCTAACTGATTGATTTTTATCAGATTTATTAATAAGAACAATCAGTTTTTTACCACCGTTTTCAAGTTGTTGCATCAGCAATCCTTTGTACGGTTTTGCAAAAGTCAATACATTTTCGAACAAAACCGGACTTATAAATTCGGAAACAAACTGCATCAAGGGCTCAAAATTTTGTTTTTCGTGAGCTTCAATGGCAACCAACGATGGCAACCAGATTACTTTTCCATGTCCCAATTCATTTACAGTGGCAAGAATATGACCATCAGAATTTTCAGAAATCGCTTTTGACTCTTTACTATCTATCGTTCCCTGCCACCAATGAACAGGCAGTGTACTTTTCAGGTTTTGAAAACGTAAATACGGCTGATTTGCATGCATTTTCACATCCTTCAGATTTCCGCCTAAAACGGCAAGAAAGGGATTATTTACACTGAGTTGCAGTTGCATATGCTGATTGTAAAAGCCTGTCAGACCTTCCACAACAAGCAATCCACCCGATTTTACGAAAGTTTCCAGTTTCGTAGCATATTCGGCTGACAATGCAATTTGATGGGCAAGCACAATTACTTTTCCCCGATTATCGGTAGTTGTAAAATCAAATTCATCCACACATTTAATATTGGCCTGAATACCAAGCTGTCCAAAAGCTTCGTAAAAAGCTATAACCGACTTCATAGCCGCTCCGGGTTTTCGTCCGGCATAAGTTGCACCGACAGTTTCGGCTCGCCGTTCCGCCCAAAGCGATTCACGCGTATAAAGGATATTCACACCCGATTCTGCTACCTTAGCCATTGATAGAAAGTCAGCATGTTGCTGTACAACTTTGGCAACCTTGGCAGCTGCTTCCATGCGGTCAGTTGGCTTGTTTTGCAAATCGAGTAATGCCCATTCACCGGCTTCAATCCCGGCCGTTCGTCCATTCAGCGACCAGAAAATCAGTCCTTTCCCACCCGTTCCGATAACTGTCCACATCCATTGTTCTATTTCGCGGGCAGTGGGACAGATCGGATTTCCACTACTCCAGATATTATTTCCACCTTGCAATTCGGTCATCAACCAGGGTTTATTGCCTGCTCCGGAACGCAAAATTTCACTGTTGGCAGCCATGGCGTAGTGGTAATTGTTGCGGGTAAAAATCCCGAAATGCCAGCTTGCATGCGCCGAACCGCCAAAACTATCGAGTATGCCACGCCACTTTGTAAAATTATATTCACCGTAAGTATCAAATATGGCATGGGTATTTACATGTAAATGACTGTTGCTGTCATATTTACGAACTTCACTTTTCAGCCACTGAAGATACCAGGTGTTGTAATCCACCAAAAAACGCTCTTCGTAAAATGGCATTATCGGTCGACCGTTCGCATCAAACGATTTTACGGCATCCGTGCTTTTCCATTCGGCAAATTTCTCATCCGTAAGTGGTTTTCCAAAAGGTGCACGACCCGAACCAATTTCGTTCATCAATACCCAACCGGCAAAACTTTTGTAGTTGGAAAAATGAGGAACAACATGTGCTATATAATTGGCAACAGAGGCTAAATGCGTTTCAGAATCGGGGAATTTAAAGCCACCGATATTCGTAAATTCCACCATTGGGAAAAGCGTTGCCAATACCTTGATATGGTGGCGTTCGGCTGCACGAAAAGCCTCATCGAATTCGGTAAAATTCCAGTTGCCGTTGCCATCGTGCATATACGCTTCGAACATGCGAATACGGCAAACATTCATGTTGCTCTTTTGCAAAGTAGCGAACAAAGCGTCTATTTCCTGAGCCGATTGTCCATGCTCAATAATCACCTGCGCACCGATAAGCGGAGCCGAATTGCGGCTAATTTCGGTTGAAAAAACCGATTGCAGCAGAAAAAAAGGCAACAATGCAATGAATAAAAATATTTTGCTCATTGATAAATTATTTTTAAAGTGAATACGGCAGATTTTCTTTTCCCCAATCATTTGGTTTATCGCTCATTATGAACACAAGTTTTCCACCTTTGGCAATCTCGCTATGACGAAACCACGCTCGATTGAGTTTCCGCCCGTTCAGCGTAGCGCCTGTAACATAAATATTTTTCGAAGAAACATTTTTGGCACTGATGCGTAACTGCTTTTTGTTTTCGAGTTGAATGGTTGTTTCTTCAAAAAGAGGTGTGCCAATCAGGTACAAGTCCTGACCCGCCACAGGGAAAAAGCCCATGGCGCTCCATACATACCAGGCCGACATGGAGCCTGCATCATCCTGACCGGGAATACCGGCTGTTCCGGGTTGAAAAACCTTGGTCAGAATTTCGTGCACCCTGCGAGCTGTCGAAGGATAATCGCCTGCATAAATGTACTGATACGGAATCAGAAATTCCGGTTCATTCTCAATACCAAAAACTCCTGAATCGAACAAATTATCTAAATACTTTATGTATTCCGCATTTCCACCGTGTTTTGCAATCAGTGTTTGCATGGCATGTGGCAGGTACGTAGAGTAAATTTGTGATCCTCCCTCGTAAAAATAGGGATCGTTCCAATGGTCTTTCCGCTTCGATACCGGACTAAAATCGGGCATCCAGTTGCCGACACTGTCTTTTGCCCAAAACATTTTGTGTTCGGGGTGAAAGAGATTAAATACCCTCAATGACTGCCGCGTGTACTTTTCAGTCAATAGACTTTCTTTCAATGATTTAGCGATCTGAGCAATACAATAATCGTTGTAGGCATATTCGAGCGTGCGCGATACGGTTCCCTTTGTAGTTTCGGGTAGCACATAACCGTATTTTTGATAATCGTTTACATATCTACCCTTTAAATTAGGATTATCTGATTGAATTTCAGCATTTTTAAGTGTAGCATCCAATGCCAATCGAGGATCGAAACCACCAAGTTTCTTTACTACAGCATCGGCCAATACCACATCGGCATTGCTTCCGCCCTGAATTTGAGCATAATCACCGGCTATCCATGCGTCGGGCAAATAACCACGCTGTTTGTAGATTTCGAGCAGATTTTGGATAAATTCGCGCTGCTTATCCGGCCAAATCAAGGTGTAAAGCGGCATGGTAGCCCTGAAAATATCCCAAATGCAATAATAATCCCAGTAATGTGGTACATTCGGATTCCAGCCCGGAACTTCGCCGGTTACATTGGTGGGCATCAACATGGTATTGCGCAATGCACTCCGAAATAGTTGCTGTGCAACAACACTTCCGCCTTTTATCTGTATTTTGTTAAGTTTCTCAAGCCATAAATTTTCGGCAGTGGATAATGCATCTTCGAAAGATTTGTTGTTTTCGCTCCGCAAATTCAACATCGCCGCTTCGAAACTCAAAAACGAAAGACCAACTTTGCAGTTCACTTCCATACCTGACAATCCTGCAAACGTAACCGCTGCACCAAATCGTTTCAGCAATTTTTCGGGATTAGTCGTAGCCAGTTCCTTTCGATTTATAAATTCACCATCACGCCATAATTGTGCTTTTGTAAACGGTTTATCGAACTCCATATAACAGTAAACGGTGTATGGGTTCAATCCGCCCCAACCGCCTTCGCAGGTAATGCTTGCCTGTAATTCTGTGGATGATACGATTTTTACGTATCCGTCAGTCCAGTAAGTTCCCGGTTTATTATTTGTCAGGCGGGTTAATGTATTGGAAACATCAATTAAGATATTCGCATTCAAGGCATTAGTCTGACTGTATTTTTTGGTAAATGTATAGCGATGATAACCCACTTTCTGACTCGCCGTAAGTTCTGCTTTTATGTACGAATTTTTATCTTTCAGAGTTACCGTATAATACCCGGGATAGCCGGCTTCATTCAGTTTTGTGTATTTAAACAGCTCTTTTAGCCGCATACTATCGATTTGCGGTACAATCAAAAAATTACCATAGCGTGGAGCTCCACCTGTGCCACTGGTGCGGGTATGACTAAAACCCACAATGGGTTCGTCCGACCGGTAACCCGACGTGGGTTGCCAGCCTGCCCGAACTTCAGGTCCCAACTTTACCATGCCAAAAGGCACCGAAACTCCGGGAAAAACATTTCCGCCATCCGTTCCCCAAAACACATTGGTTGAAGTCAGGATTTTAGTTGAAGAAGCAAAACCCGTAAATAGAAGTAGTTGAAGCGCTATAAACAGTTTTCTCATTTATAAAAATTTATTATCAAAAAACTCATCACTGTAATAATATTTCGTATAGTCTATATATTAATATTATAAATAAACATGCAATATTTACCTATAACTGCAATTAATTGTTTAATTCAATAATTAGAACTACATTTTAGCTTTTGCAGCTTCTACCTTTGCTTTTTCCTGAGCACGGTTTTCGTTGTATTTGGCGTATTTCTCGTTGCCTAATAATTTTTTCAACTCTTCGTTTTGAGTTTTATGCAGTTCCTTAAGTTTTACTTTAGTATCCTCACTCTCTGGTGTCAAACCACTTTTAAGTTTATCGTAATCATTATTTTGCTTTTCTAAAAGCACTTTTACTTTTGCTTTTTCTGCATCTGTTAGACTTAACTCCATAGCCATTTTTTCTACTCTTTTCTCAATAATGCTAGTTGTGTTCTTTGCTTTTTCTTGTGCCGATACACTTAAAATGCAGATAAATGCGACTGATAGCATTAAGATTAGATACTTTTTCATAAATGTTTGTTTTTAAATTGTTTCTTTGATTTTTTCAATATGCAAATTCTTCAATATGCAAAGCAAGAGCTTTGCTTTTAGCACGACATAGCGAAAGACACTATGTCGAGCAACTATACACTAAACTACATTACATGCTACGTCGAATTGAGTCATTATCCATTTTCTTATTGATTTTCATTCACAACACCTTTACTAATAATTACATAACTAGAAGTCGTGGTGTTTTGTTTTTTGATATTTTTTACCTTTAGTGATAATTTTATTGCAACATTGTTATTGTCAAGAATAATATAAAAATTATCTTCAATATTTTTTTTATCAAAATATTTTGGATTAATGAGATTTATAACTATTATTGAATCTCTATTTGCTTTAATAATACCAATATATTGCCTGTAAAAAGAATAAAAACCTTTCATTACACCTATAGTATCGTTATTATAAAACTTTGATTTTTTTTTCAAACATTAATCGTTCAGCTGTTAACAGCTCAATTATACTGGGTTTAAAAACTTTATAACCTCCAGAAATATAATACTTTTCAATTGTTGTATGGTTATCTTTTGTGTGTAATATTTTTCCAAAGTTTTTATATAATCCATTAATTCTTATGTATGATGAATCATTGGGAAATGGAAAAACTACTCTAAAATTTTCTTTCATATATACTGAACACGAAAATCCCAAAAACGTCAAAAGCAATAAAAAACCTTTTGTTGATTTCATATAAATAAGTGTAAATTAATAAGTATATGGGGAAAACATTAGGATTTTTAAAAATGCATGTAAGTTGTTAGTGTTTTTAGGGAAAGGTATGCCAAAGATATTTACTACAGAACTTTGACGTGCACCATTAACAAGTATTGCAACATTTGATTCTACTTTCCATGGACTTACACTGGCATCATAAGAATATCCTCCTCTAAGACCAATACCATTTTCAGTTCTAATTTTATTCTCCCACCAAGTTGATATTTTTTCTGTTTCATAGACAGGTTTCCCGTTTGAAGTTGTATACCATAGAGAGTTAATATATTTAGAAGCATTTAAGTCTTGATCCCAGGCATGTCCCATTTCATGTGCTAATCCAATAAATGGGTCTCTTCCACTAGTGCAATCTGTATTTGGCATGTCACTTTGATAATTTGATCTATCCCAAGAGATTGTTTTTGTTCCAGAATCATAAGAGTTATCCCCTGATTGAAAGTATATTTTTCGGTTGAATTGACTAAACTTGAAACTAAATCACCACCTTCCTTTTTTGCAGAAATTTTATTTAATGCATTTGTTGTGTTTTTTAAAATGCCTTTTACTTCTCCAGAATATGCGCTACCATCTTTGTTATATAATTTACCATTAACATACTTCAGTGATTCAGTTTTTAATCCTAAAAATCCTGTTCCATAGTTTATCCAAATACTATCCCCCAACACATCCACATAATTCACCGGATTATTTCCTGCAAGTACATAAGGCGATTGCCAAGGGAATTTTTCACAAAATCTATCCATTGACGTAAATTGATTTGTAGCATTTTGTACGCTTCTGTTTCCTAAATCAGTTGCATCTAAACCATGCATTTCGATGAATTCACAGCCATTAAACTTATATGGCTGAGTAGTCAGGTTGTCGGCAGAAGTTGTTGCCCACGGCAAGCCACTGGGGTAATACTGTGTGCGCTGTAAGGTTAAGTTGCCGTTACTTCTAGGCAGCCAAACCTCCCTGTTATTCCCCCGCTCTCCGTAGTCTATAACTTCAACGCTCGGACGCTAATCGTAGTGTCTTCACTACGATTGGTTAAAATAAAAGCTCCTGCTTTTATTTTATATTTATTTTAATATGGAAGTCAGGAGACTTCCTTTTAACCCGACATAGCGAAAGGCGCTATGCCGAGCGGGGGTTGGGGGCTATTTGAAATCACAATGCCTTTAACACAAGCACCTGATAAGGTTTCAGCTCCAATCGATTGCTTGTGATAACCGAATCATTTAAAATATTTTGAAATTTCTGAACTGATGAATTTAGACGCAGGTTGCGTGTATTTTTACTGATATTGACAATTGCCACTGCATTATTGCCTCTCGGCACAATAACTACCTGCTCATCTCCTTCGGCCATTGGTTCTATGCCGGCATTTTTAGCTGTAGCAAGCAATATTTTCTTCAAGGCAACTTTACCCGGGTCAGTGCCTAAAACAAGCACTTTTCCATTCCCAACTTTATTTTCTACGATTGCATTTTTGCCATTATGAATACCTCCGTTATAGGTAGCAAGCGATTTTCCGGTAGAACTTACAAGTGACAAACTCCACAGACCTGCTTCCGATTGCGGAATCATCAAGTCGGGTTGAAATTGTAATAGAAACGGTATTTCAGCAGGGCGTCGCTGAGTTCCTATTGGGATAAGCGATTCAGTCCGGATACCCGACCAACTTTCAATTTTTCCCATAAAAGCATCGGTGTGTTGCGCCCATTCTTCATTCCGGTACGCCGTCATTGGCCCTAATACCAATGTTCCACCGGCTTTCACCCATTTTTCCAATTTATCGATCAGTTCCGAACTTACATTGGGCAAAAGCGGTATAAACAGCATTTTGTAATCATCGATATTGGCCGATGGATAAAGCACATCGCGAAACAAATATGCATCGGCAAGTGCTCGATAAAAACGATACGTCCAGTCGTTATAATATTTTATTCCATTGGCATATTCTTCAATTCGCAGTCCGTTGTCAGCATCATGACTGTACATAATTCCTATTTTTGCTTTCGGAACCGGATGCTGCATCATAAAATCGGATGTTTTATGCAATTCACTACCGAGCTGTTTGAGTTCGTCGAAGTTGGCTGTTTTAGCACCCCAGGCACTAAGCACAGACCCGTGCGGCATTTCCTGTCCTGCACGATGCTGACGCCACAACCAAAACATGGCTCCCTGTGCACCTGAGGCATAATTCATCCACAAAGCTGCACGCATACTGCCCGGCAGCTGGTGCAGATACCATATGTTCCCTTTGTTGCCACCACCCGAATAGTTGGGCGCTGTTTCGAAAAGCCAGTGAAATCCAAGTCCTTGACCGCGCAGCCGGTCGTAGTTACTTTGTATTAAGTCGTAAGCCTCGAAACTATGATAGTTATTAATAGCTGCAAAATCAAGATTTTTGAAAAGTTTTTCGTAATCAACCGCCTGCCCGGGCATTCCGTCGTGTGTGATGGGGAGTTTTGAATATTTGCGAATGGCTTGCAGCTGAATGTCCTGGTATTCAACAATCATATCATTCGTAAATCGCGTCCAGGCCAGTCGTAAAGAAGGATGATGCCAGATATAGGAAACCGGCATGGGTATTTGTTCAAATTTCTGATAGGTCTGACTCCAGAGGTCGGTACACCAAAGCTGATTCAGATTTTGAATGGTCTTGTAACGTTGTTTGAGCCACGAAATCCAATGTTTTTGCGTTTCTTTGCTAAAGTCGGGCGAAAGTCCGAACTCATTATCGGTTTGCCATCCAATTACACCGGGCTTATTTCCAAACTCCTGCGCCATTCGTTCGCAAATTTTGCGACTGTATTCGCGATATACTTTGCTTGTATAGCTGCAATTACGACGTGCTCCATGCGTCAGACGCTGACCGTTTTCGGTGAGCTTAAACATTTCCGGGTGCTTTTCGGCCAACCAAATTGGCGGTGTTGCCGTAGGAGTTCCCAAAATAACATCAATTCCATTGGCATGCAATTTCTCAATAACCCGATGCAGCCAACTAAAATCGTATTTTCCTTCTTGGGGTTCCATGCGGCTCCACGCAAATTCACCTATGCGCATCACATTCATATTCAGTTCTTTCATTAACTGAATATCCTTGTCAATTTCCGACTCCGGCCAAACTTCAGGGTAATAAGCTGCGCCATAGTAAAGTTGCTGAGAGCCTATAAATCCTTTATTGACAGAAATACCATCCGTAATAATAATAAAAAGGAAGAGGAAAATTAAAAGAAAATTGGATATAAACCTGTTAGTCATATTGCGTGTTAATTTATAACTTGGAAGTAAACAAATAATTCCTTCGACAATCTAAAGTTAGTCATATTGCGTGTTAATTTATAACCCTGACGAAAAAATAAATATCCTACCTTAAATACACGAGAAATAATTATTCGAATTAAGCAAGCAAGAAAATTGGCGATTAATTTTAATAGGTGTCAAGTCTCACAAGGTTGTTGATGAAAAATTGGATTTTGAGTTGGGTTTAAAAGTATCATTTTACTAAAGTTTCGCATTTCAGAAAAAAAAGTAACATATTTTAGCTGATATCTCATTAAAAATGAGTATATTAGCTGTATAATTACAAAAACAGAAAAATATGCTACCGGACAAAATTAAGGAAAAAATTTCTGAAATTGGAACAGATTTCAATGAAACCCACATGTATTACATACACAAACACGAATGAATATACAGACCCGTGGTTCCATCAGACCTTTAAAAATAAATTATATTCTGATGAAAACGGCTATGTTATAAGCGCTGTTGTTTTTGTTTTAGATTTAGCCAATCACGATGATTTTAGGCGTATAGGTCAAAAAGTAGGCTGTTTTTTAGAACATTTCTGTCTACTTTTTGACCCATAAGTCTGATTTTACTATGAATCTGCTTAAAAACAACGAAATTATAGCAATTAATCATGATACACTATCTATTAAGGCAGGCCAGTCGAATTTACGTCGATAATAATGCCCAGATTTGGGTAAAACAGCTATCCTCTAACCGCAAAGCGTTAGCTATCCACAATATGTCGAATGATGAACGACTGATCGATATCAGTTTTACTGAACTTGGACTAAATGCTGTAACAAGATACTGTGACGTGTGGAAGCAAGTGAACGAACGGATTAAAAATAAAAGAATAAGTTTTGATATTCCTCGTCGTGGAGTTCAGTTGATGACTGTAAAATAATAAATTATCACAATAAATTAACACAATGAAAAACAAGTTTATTCTTTCACTGATTTTTTGTCCGCAACTGATCGTGTTGAGTTTAGTTGCTCAAACCCATCCCCGACTGTTTTTCTCAGAATCAGATCATGCTTTTTATGCCCAAAAAGCAACAACCGAGGTTGGAGCTGAAATGATAACTGAATTGCAAAACCAGGTAGCTTTGCAAAAAGTTACAGCCGATACTACGGCTGTGGGAGCTAAAAGTCAGCTTGCGGCACTTTCAGCATTTTTGTATTGGGTAACAAAAGACGATTCGTATGCTCAGGATGCGTTGTTTTATGTCAAAAAGGTTTTGGCTGATAACGACGAAAAATGGGCCGACACTAAATTGAAAGGTCTTACTTCGTATAATATGGGATTTCTGGTTGCTATTACTTACGATTGGTGTTACAATGCCGCAAGCTGGTTAAACGAACGAAATTTAATCTCCCAAAAAATAAAATTGATGGCCGACATGATAGCTACCAACGGTGGAACGGAGCAAAACACAGCTAAAGCCAGCAACTGGCAGGGAATAAGGGCTGCATCATCGTTGGTTTGTTACTTAGCAACCGACGAAAGTTACAGTACTTCAAATTTTAACCAGATGATAAAAAAATTAACTGATTATATTACTGATAATTATGGTGATTCCGTTATGAGTGCCGGTTGGAATATCGAAGGGTTGGGTTACACTTATTATCCAATTGGCGGATATATTGGCCCGGCAGGCATTGCACTCGAACGTTATAAAAAAGAACTTGGACTTCGTAAATATCCCTCGTTTGTAAATACCTACTGGTCTGTTTATGCATCGAATTCAACAGCTTTGAATTTGTTGGATTTTGGAAGTTTTCACCCCGACTTTGGCGATGATAATCCGCATGTTACAGGAGAAGGAGTTTTCGGGCAGTCATTTTACTATCTGCCTCCCGAAATGCAACAGGCAGCTAAATATTGGTACGATAAATCCATTGGGGCTGTACGTGCCAAATATAAATACGATGGATATCGGTTAGGTACAATTTGGTCATTTTTATATTATCCGGTGGATGGAATTGTCTCCAATCCAACTTCAATGGCTGCCGTTCAAACCCTGCATCAGGATGCAACAACCGGAAATGGCTATTATCTATTCCGCAATAAATTTGAGAATGCAACTGACTTAATAGCACAGATGTACATTAAGTTTCGTGGGAACAAAGGTCATAATGGCCCTGATGCCTTAACTTTTCGCATAATTGGAAATGGAGCCGCTTGGGCGATAGGTGGTGGACGCTATGGTATAAAAGTCTCGGCGACTATCAATCAGGATATTTATGCTCATTTAATGAATACCGTTTATCCAAACGAACCATTACAGGCTAAAATAGGGAGTGTAGGTTGTACAAGCTGTTCCCCCAACGGAAACAGCGGGCAGCTCATTGGCAATCCGTTACTGAAACCCGATGGTTCGGGCCATGTGATTGCCCGTATGGATGCCAATAATGTGTGGGCTTTGAACCATAAACGGTGGTTTGTGGCCGATTACGATTCATTAAAAACGCAGTCTAAAGCACTTTATATAGTGGCCGATTCAAGCCAGAATGGAAAATACTGGCAAATGATTACAGCAGTTGAAAATACGGTTACTTTCAATCAGGATTCGTTTTTGATAACTGCTCCAAATGGTTCAAGTATGCGCGGTGTGGTGTTGTATGCCGATGGGCAAACACCTGCTTTCAAAACAGGCACTTCAGTGCGCGGTTCAGCTTTTGGCACAGCTACCGACTCCAAATTTATTACTGTTTTACGGAATAACGCAAAATTTATTATCGTTTTAACTATTGTTGATGCAGGCAAAAAACATCCGTTTATTCAACTCTCAAACGGTGCCTTTTTACAGCATTCGGTAGTTTCGGTTAATGGACACACCTATAAACTGGAAGCTGATAATGTCCTTTACGATAATCAGGTACAGGTTTCATTACCAAAGGCTTCATGGAGCATTAAACCACTTTCGGGTATAGCACCCCTTAATGTTAAATTCGATGCGAGCAGTTCGTTGTCATTCTCAGGTCGTGGTACCACTGTTAAAATAAGCCCAGATAATAATCAACACTACGTACAGCAACAGTTAGATTATACCTACACGAATCCTGGAACATATATTGCCAGTCTTGAAGTGTCAGATAACTTGAGCTATACAACCCGCAGATATGCCTATATTTTAGTGGGTGAAGGTACAACTTCTACCGATTTGAAGCAAATGGAGCAAAACAGTTTTACCTGGTATATTTCCAATGAATTATTATCAATTAGTTTAAACGATAATCATAATTATTCAAAAATAGAATTATTTGATATTGCAGGACGAATGTTGCATCAGTATGCCATTTATTCCAACAATCCGGTTGTAAATTTAACCCATTACAAAGCAGGGATTTTCATTGTTCGATTATCCGGTAATCAACGTAAAAGTACCTTTAAAGTGATAAAACAATGATAAAACGGATATTATACTTTGCCTGTTTGATAGCGATGCCTTTGCATGCCGGTTATCAATTCAAGTCAAAGCAAAAAGCCATTGATGCTCTGCAAATTGCGGCATCGGAATATAAACTTTTAGTGGCTTCGTTACCTGACAGCACAAGCTTTCCGCGTCGCACCAAATCAGCCACCGACGAAACGTTGGTAAAAGTAAATGCCGGAGACTGGACCAGTGGATTTTTTCCTGGTGCTCTGTGGTACTTGTATCAGTTTACAGGCGATGAATTCTTTTTGCGGAATGCATTAAAATGGACGGGTCATATCAAAACGCAAACAAAAAACACGGGCATCGGGCACGATTTGGGTTTTATCTTTAATTGCTCTTTTGGCAATGCCTACCGCATTTACGGGCACCCCGACTATCCGGCAGTAATGCTCGAAGCCGGCAAAACACTTTCCGACAGATTTTCGACGATAGTAGGTTGTACCAAATCATGGAATTCAGGAAGCTGGCCTTCGTATTCTAATAATGTGGGTTCGTGGAAGTTTCCTGTTATTATAGACAATATGATGAATCTGGAATTGTTGCTTAAAATGACGCAATTCAACAACGATAGTTTATATCACCGTCAAGCTTTGCAACATGCTTCAACCACTACAGTAGCACATATCCGTCCCGATTCTTCTACCTATCATGTTGTCGATTTCGATCCACTGACCGGAAATATTCTGGCTCGTGGTACCCGTCAGGGTTTTTCCGATGCATCGTGTTGGTCGCGCGGTCAGGCTTGGGGAATTTATGGTTTTTCGATGATGTATAAATATAGCAAAGATACAGCACACTTAAATACAAGCAAAAGATTATTAGGTTATTATCTAAAAAACAAACCTGCCGACCATATTCCTTTTTGGGATTATCAGGCGCCGGACATACCGAATACCTACCGCGATGCATCGGCAGCATCCATAACCTGTGCTGCGCTTATCGATTTGTATAATTCCACATCGGATACAGCTTATTTGATTTATGCCGAACAAATTATAGACGAACTGACAAAACCATTTTATCTGAACACCAATAGTACCAATGCCCATTTGTTGCTCCGTCATTCCACCGGAGGTACCAATGGCTACGAAGCAGATGTGGCGCAAACTTATTCAGATTATTATTTTATCGAAGCATTAGTAAAATATTTACAATTAAATCCTGACTTTGAATTTCCCAATTTACCGCCGCGTATGCATAAAACAAATTTGCCCGATGCTATTGAAAATCAACCTTATTCAGCAAATTTAGAAGCTTTTGATTTTGAAGGAGATAATTTGATTTTTTCATCCAATAATTTGCCACAGGGCTGGAGTTTAACGACTGATGGAGAACTTTCAGCAACGCCTTCCACTGTCGGAAATATTACTTTAGATGTGTTGGTAAGCGATGGAAAATCGGCCACACCGGCAAAAGTGAAACTTGCTGTCAAAACAGCAACCACAGCAATTTCTTCATCGCAAAATGAAAATATCATCTGCAATAGATGTGGAAATGTTTTGATAATCACAAACAGAGATTCGCAAATACTTAAAATTGAGATATTTACCTTAACTGGAATAAAATTAATTGAAAATGATCTAATCCAAGATACGAAAACTATTACGCTGCCTGAAATTTTCAAACATCAATTTTTGATAGTGAAAGTTAGCGGTGAAGATAAAATGCTTTTAAGGAAGTTGATTTAGTTTTTCGTCCCTTTTATTAATAAAATCAAATTATGCTTTTTATAATATTATGCGTTACACTTTTCTTGCAGTTGTTCTTATTTTATGTTTCTCATTATCAGCAAAGATTCCCGAAAAAACAACCGTTCAACCAACCCCTGCCCAACAAGCCTGGATGGATTTGGGCTTTGGCATGTTTATTCACTTTGGTATAAATACTTATTACGATAAAGAATGGAGCGATGGCACGCTCGACCTCAAAGCATTTAATCCCAAAGAACTTGATACCGACCAGTGGTGTGCCACTGCCAAAGCAGCGGGGATGAAATACATCGTGATTGTAACTAAACACCACGACGGATTTTGTTTGTGGCCAACAAAATATACCAAATATTCAGTTAAATACACCCCTTACAAAAAAGATGTATTGCGAAAAGTGGTTCATTCTGCCCGAAAATACGGACTGAAAGTGGGACTTTATTACTCGCTTTGGGACAGAAATAACAAACTGCACGATACCAACGAGGCGGCCTATTTCGAATTTATGAAAAACCAAATCCATGAACTTCTCACAAATTACGGAGAAATATGCGAAATATGGTTCGATGGTTTTTGGAAAAAACAGCAAAGCGGTTGGGAAAAACCAATAACCGACGAAACCGGTGAAAAAGTGCTTGCCGGTGAGAAATCGCACGAACGCGATCTGAAATTTATACAGGCATGGCGCAACGAGGGCGCTTACCGCTGGCAAATGGATCATTTGTATCAGTATATCAAACAGTTGCAGCCGAACTGTATGGTGATGAATAACAGCACTACGGCTTATCCGGGAGTTCCGCTACATCCGGTAGATGTGCGGAGTGGCGAGAAGTATAAAGAATACAACCCTTACGACCAAAAGATCTGGAACTGGTTGGGAAAGGAAACATATCTGCCTTTGCAAATTGAAACCACCATGTCGGTAAGCGGAAATGCTGAATTTCCTTCAGGAAACTGGTTTTGGCATGCCAATGATACCTCTGTAATGAGCGTTGATCAGATACGTAATCAATTAGAAATAGCCCGTGAAATGAATGCTAACTTTTTGCTGAATGTAGGACCCATGACTAACGGGAAACTGCGTCCGCAGGATGTGGAGGTGCTGGGTAAATTGATCAATCCTTAAGTGTGTTAAATAAATATTTGATATTTACAATGTTTAGGGATTATGTTGCGAAATTTCGTCAGGTATTAATCAGTTGTGCGTTAATTTTGAGAATATTTTTGTAATCATCTAATATTAAATACATTATAAGCGATCTTTGATTTTACGACTTGATTTGAAAAGTAATAATTTTGCGGTTTTTGATCTATTAATCACAAAATTATTATGTATTCAGGTAAATATGTGTTTGCACAAGTGTTGGAATTTGTGAACAAATATGAGTTCAACAAATGCGTAAAGCGTTACAAGGGAGATTATCACATTCATCAACTGAACTGTTGGAATCATTTTATCCACTTGCTTTTTGGTTAAATGACCTCTTTGGAATCGCTTCGCTTCATTTGTCTGGGCCTGAAAGCGCATAAAGGTAAACTTTATCACTTAGGTATTAAGAAGTATGTTGACCAAACAACTTTTTCGCTTGCGAACGAGCAGTGAGACTGGCGGATTTTTGCCGATTTCGGTAATTATTAAACCCTGTTCGTCCCCTTTATGCTGATTTTCCTGTTCCGGGCATTGATATTGAAAACGAGATATTTGCACTTGACTCAACAACCATATCGGTAAGTATCAATCTTTTTACCTGGGCAGAAGGCAAATATTCACGCTGAGCCGTAAAAATGCATACACTGCTCGACTTGCGTGGGAGCATACCGAAATTTATCCTGATTACAGACGGGAAATATCATGACAGCAATGCGTTGGATGTAATTCCATTTTATGTGATGGACAAGGCTTATGTCGATTTCGAGGCTTGGTTTCGTATAAATACTGCAGGTGCATTTTTTGTCACACGGGCAAAATCCACCTTACTGTATAGCATTGTTGAGCAGTATTGATCAAACGACCGCACTGAGAACCGACAGGATAATAGAACTTACTGTTCCAAAGACGAAATGCTCTTATCCCGAAAAACTTCGTCTTTTGAATTTTACCACAGCGAAAACGACGCATTACTGCTGTTTTTGACCAATAATTTTGATATATTTTCCCTTGAAAAGACATATTTGTACAAAAATCGTTGGCAAATTGAGGTGTTTTTGAAATGGATAAAGCAAAATCTAACAGTCAAAAAACTTTGGGGGCATTCTCCAAATGCTGTCAAGATAAACTTGTGGAAGGCAATTTGTACTCATCTGATTGTTATATATATCAAACACTTGACAAAAATTTCACTTTCAATTTATGAAACCCACATGTATTGCATACACAAACACGAATGAATAAAAAGACATGTGGTTCTATCAGACCTTTAAAAATAAATTATATTCTGATGAAATTATGCAGATTTAGCGTGTTTCGGCTTTTGACAAAACACCCATTTCTCAATTGTTAAGTGAAAATATACCTAATCAAGTCAATCAAAATGTTAAAGATCGATTATCTTTATTTTGTTATAACGTTGTTTAACACATTAACACATTAATGCATTAATAGTAAATTTGTTAATAACCTTTTTATATTTTTTTATGAAAAAATCATTATTGTTTTTATTGTTTTCAGTTACTGTTTTTACAGTACATGCTTATCCTGTACGTATTACGGCAAGCTATTTTGGAGGTAGCGGAAACGAGATTTTACACGATGTGGCTTTTGCCGACGATGGAACGTTGATTGTAATAGGTACTACAGATAATACGCCTGCCCTCACCGTTCCGGGCAATATTCCGACATATCTTTTTGGAACCGACAATCCATCTTCACTCGAATCGGCTTATATTCTACGACTTTCGAATAATGGACAGCAAATTCTCAGCTTTTCGCGCTTTGCCACAGGCAGTATTAAAATAAAAGATTTACGACTTGCAGTTACCGAAAACGGTATCTATATTGTAGCTGTTGGATACAATTCTTTTGCTCAACTACCTGGTTTCGATGGCAAAATTGACAGCGCTCCGGGTTCAAAGCCTGCCATTGTTCGGGTTTCGTTAGATGGTTCTCAAATTCTGAATGCTACATATCTGGGTGGAGGCGATTCAGATCGGGATGTGAATGATATTGATGTTTTTCCAAACGGAGATTTGTGCGTTAATCACGATAAAAATGGCGATTGGGCCGATTACCTTTCACGAATTAAGCCAGACTTGTCGGGTTTTGTGTGGACCCGCACATTCGATGTTTGGTGTGGATCTGCCCGTACCAATGCGGTTGCTGTAAGTCCGCAGGGCGATTTGGTATATGTGGGGGGTTACGGAATGGGCAATACAGGCTTTGAACCTTACAAAGATCCTTATCTTTTTTCATTCAATGGTTCCGATGGCTCGCAAAACTGGAAAAGAGGCAGTAACTCGAAAGATTATGGTATATATAATTTTCCTCAGGCTTCCATTGGCGCCAACCGGCTTATTTCCGATTCGCAAGTGAATGCATTAGGTACCGATTCAGTCGGAAATATCTTGATGATAGGATATTCCGATGGAGGTGCTACTGTTTTTCAATATGACCCTTGGTATGGAGGGTATAACAATTTTACCGGAACACCTGTACCTGCAGGAATATCAGATGGAGATAGTTTTGCAGGTTTCAGTGGTGCGACATCGGCAAGTACTATCGGACTTATGAATAAAAACGGGGAATGGATACGAATGCATGCCATTAAGCCATACAATACATGGAACAGATGGTATGGTGTAACTCGCGGTTTCAATAATTCTATTTTTTATACCGGAAGAACTAGCGGAATACCCGATGTGAACGCATGGGAAAGCGGAGGTTCAAATGGAGTTATAATGAAAATAGTATATCATCCTACATTGGGAACCCAACGAAAATTTGTTACACATCCTGCAGGCGTTGATGCCATGAATAAAGTAGCTCGAGACAGGAATACCTATCGGTATGCAGCAGTTGGTACAGCTACAACTGCGTCGGTCTTTTGTGTCAATCCATTTCAAAATACTTACGGAGGTGCCAATGATGGATACCTTGTCGTATTTGATGATAACGATAAAGAGATTGAAGCCGAGGAAATTATTACTACGGAAGACACAAACATTCGAATGGGAGATGCTGCCAAGACCTTTGGTACTGCCGCAACCTTATTGGTGAAACGACAGGATGACCGACCTGCCAATACTTCCAAAGCATATTTTAAATTCAATTTGCAGAATTTACAAAAACCAATTAAAGATGCACGTCTATTGCTTTATAAATCAGGAAAATATAATAATGGACAAGCCATTGTTTATGCATTGAAAAAAGGTTTCGACAATTGGAGTGAGGCAACACTTACGTGGAACAATTCTTCGGCATTTGGGAATGATATTACATCTCCATGGAGTATGGATAAAACCAAAGCAGACTCATTGGGAATTTTCAAAATTAATAAAACAAATACCTCTGAAAAAGTAGTTTATCAGGGAACAGATTTTACAAATTACATCGAAACAAGAAGACTTGCCGGTGATGCTTCTATTACATTTGTTTTGACAACTCAATGGGTTAATTCGAATGGCGATCCCGTATTGGAGCCGGCCTCAAAAGAATCAACAGGGGTGCTGAAGCCTACTTTACAGCTAATTTACGATCGAAATGCCTCCATTCCTGAATCAATGCGTTTATGGCCTGAGAATATAACACTGTTACCCAACGTTTCGCGAAAATTTTATGCCAATCTTTTTGATCAATATGGTTCGGTTATGAATAAGCCGGTTACTTTTTCGGTAAATAATGGTGGAACAATTTCGAACGATGGCGTTTTTCAGGCCTCAGCTCCGGGAATTTATACAATTACAGCTCAAAGCGAAGGTATTACTGCTACAACAACTGTAATTATTAGCAGCCCGACACAAATAAATGGTATTCAAAGTGCAGGTTTTAAAATATTTGCAGATAAAAATATCATTCGGATTTTTGCTTCCGACAATCAACAATTTAGTGTAAATGTGTACGATCTGAATGGGCATTTGATACAAAAATCAGCAAAAACAAGCAATTATTCCCAATTCAAACTGAATTGTGTTGCTGGAGTGTATATCGTTCAAATTGTAACAGCGCAAAATGTAATTACACAAAAAGTAGTGATTAAATAGTTTCTATACACAGGCAATCTAAAGTTTATGATTACATTCAGAAAAATATTAACATTGCTTTTCTGTGGCCTTAGCAGTTTGCTATTGCTATCTCAAAATCCGGTTGCTGAATTTTACGGCAATGGAAATTATCCGGTGTGGACTGACAATATTCGTTGGACAAATCAAATCAACATGCAAACATACGATTTTGGTAAAGCCGGATTAAAACTGCCTGCTACCGATTTTCAGAAATTTGAATTTGCGCGTGATATATTGTACCAACAGGGGGGCGGCGTTTTGTATTATCCTGCCGGCAGTTACGATTTTACGAATGTTCCTGAAAATATCTCGGATGGTGAAGCGGGCAGGGGCTTAATGCTTCGGAGTGGTGTAGTGATTTTGGGCGAAAAACCAACAGCCGACAATGCCATTTCGGGAACGTTGCAGCCGCTCACAAAATTCATTTTTAAAACAAAAAAAATAAAGGATATCAATAACAATGACCGCTCCATTCCGGTAAACTGGAATATAGTAGGCTGCATTCCTTCAGGTTCTGAAACGCTTAAAGACATAACGAACATTGGAATTCTTTGGGTAGAACTCAATGGTGGTGTAGTTTATTTTGGTGCTGAATATCCATTTTCATCATCGTATAGCGGTGGTTTGGGTTGGTACAGCAACAAAGCTTCGAAAGGCGAATGGAAAACCCGTGTCCCTGATGGTACACATCCATTCGATGCTTTTGCGGCTGCCAACGGAAGTTTTGTGGGTGTAGGTGCAGGACGGATTGTGATGGGTTGTGTGATTAAAAACGCGGTTGTCGGCAATCATAACATTATACAGTATGCCAAAGAAAAATACGATAGTATTGCTCAGTCCACTTATCCTTATAAATTCGGTGCGCGTATTGGCGTGTATGGAAGCAATACTTTTGTTGCTAATAACTATCTGCCTAAACCTGATAGTTGTTTTAAATATTACCAAACCACAGCCATTACGCAGCAGGATAAATGCAATCAGGCGTTTGGCAATCATCGAAAAACGTTGATTTATGATTATGGAAAAGCCATCGGTTTGGACGTCAACAAATGTTTTCTGAATCCGTTCGGCAATACACTTCCGGGTTATTTGGCCGAAAATGTAATTATTCAGGATAATAATGTGTATAATCACGGCAACAAGGGGTTCGAAATTTCGGGAAATTGGTTTTTGGTTCGCAATAATAAAAATGTCCGCGATTATCTGCAGGAAGGCGCTGACCGCTATGGGTTGGGTCCCGGTTGGGAACTTACGCTTGATGGCTTTTACGAAAGTGTACCCGGAGGAAATGGTTGCTTGTCCGATAATCTCTCGCGTGCTTTCGATATGGCAGGAAAAAACGGATGGATTGACAACAATTTTTACAACAATACAGGCTCCAATCCCGGTAACGATGGTGAAGGAATACTCTGGCAAGCGCATGGCGGAATGAACAGTATCTGGTCGTTTGCCATTACAAACAACAACGGTACTTCGGGTTATATGGCGGGGTACGATGTCTCGCACGAAGGTTCGTTGTGGGCATGGAACACCACCACCAATATCGGCAACTACAAAGCTGGCACTATGACTGATGTAGCCATTGTCAGCAATACCGGAAATGTGGTAACTACCGGTAACGATGTGCTTACAACTTGCCCAACCAATTCACCAGCAGCTCCGGAAGCTCCTGTTGTGGCTTTCGAAGCTGAAAAAAAGTACGTAACCATTTCGTGGACCGATGCTTCGACCAACGAAATCGGTTTCCGTATCGACCGCAAAGACGGGACAGGCGAATGGAAAACGATTGTTTTTCGACCACGTAAAAGTGCCGGTAGTACATTCAATGAACAGATCTGGCGCGATTACTTGTATCCGAAAAATATAAACTTCCAATACCGTGTTGTGGCAATTGATTGTAATAACAACAATGCGGGCGCTTCACCCGCATCGGTAATCCTGAACTCGGGTTCAACCGCAAATCTCATTGATTTTTCAAACACTGAATTTAAAATTCTCAAAGATAAAATTGTTTTTAACTCCATCGAAAATCACCCATATATAACCATTTCAGATATTTCGGGAAAAATACTTGTCAGAGAGGAAATAAAAAAGAACATTTTTTCTTTTCAAAATTTAGCTTCAGGTATTTATCTGCTTATATTTCAATCGGATATAAAAACTATAACAACAAAAATTGTACGTTAATGCAACGATATACTATAGGAATAATTCTGCTGTTTCTTTGTAAATTTGGTTATTCGCAAACCGATAGTATTGTGCCTCAACTTCCACGCCCAGCTGCAGCATGGGAGTCGGGTTATCAGCAACGCATAAATCTCATGTGGGGGACACGAATTCCATTGTACAACCCCAATCCTTCGAATGGAAATGCTGACAGTGGAAAATCGGAGTGGTCAAAATTATTAGCTAAAATGGCCTGGCCAGTTACAAACTCAAGTGCAACAACCCTTAAATCATTTATCGCTACCGGTCGCAATATGGTGAACGGAAGCAACGTGGGGAGTTTTTATTCGCCCTTCAGTTGCGCCGGATATGCCATGTATTATTTCCGTTGGAAAGATGAAATTGCCGCAAATGATCCAACTCAGGTAGATTTGATTTACTCGGATGTTAAAAGTATGTTTCATCAACTTATGAAAACTGATCATGTTTTCGACCCCTGCTGTGGTTACAATGCTGCCGGTGGAAAAGAATTTAATTCCGAAAATTTTCATTGGATGATGCGTGCTGCCGGTTATTTGTTTTCGCATGAGTTACACAATAAAACCGTTGGTTCGAAAACGCTGGACATGACTAATCTCGATTTGTCTTCGAATGGTATATTACTTCGCACAGGTGTAAGTTCTCCTGTAACCAAAACGATATATCCAACCAATGTAAATGCCATTGCCTATTTCGACGGATTTTTAAAAAATCTGACGCGTGCGTTGTACAATGCAGGGCGTGTGGAATGGAACTCAAACAATTATTTTGGTCATACGCTTAATCCGTTGTTAACTATTTACGAAGGTGCAGAAAAATGCAACGACCCCAATGGATCCGAAAATAAGAAACGTGCGCAGGCCTGTTTGGATTGGATGATGCTCGAAGCAGCCATTCATTTTGTGGATGGAGCGCAGGTGGCCGCCGATGCCAGAGCCAAGACAGGATCATTTGTTCCCTTCAAAGGTTCGTATTATCAATATACCATTCCTTATTTTACAGATTCAAATTTTAAACTTTCGTGTTCCGACCAATTGTTGGCAACAAAAGATCCTACCGAAATGGAAATAGGATTTCAACTGAGTTCTTCGTATCGTCCACCTCAAATAATTATAGATATTGCTCAGCGCAATTTTTCTTTACCGGTTGAAATACAAAGTGCTAAACCTTTTTACCACATCGATCATGGGCGCTATTTTAACATCGATGGTACTATCAATGGCGAGTTTCCATACAATGCATGGAACGCAACTGGGAAAGGTCGTCGTTTTGAATTTGAAACCACCTGGATCGACAAAAATGTAACCATGGCAAGTGCGGCAGTTGGCCGTCCGGATGGAGCAATGGGAACTTTTTCGGAACAATGTATGTGGCGCATTGGCGTAAAGGGACAGCAAAACGGTGCACGAATGTTATCGGGAAATGGCGGAGCACAAACAACCACAGCGGGCCGTTCGCCACAGCACGAAATAGGTCAGTTCCGCAACATGATGATGCAAATGGTGAAACACAGCAATGCTAATCTGAATAAAATCTGGTTGGTTATTCCCGATTCGTTGAAACAATTTGAAACCACAGGTGAAGCCGATTTTTGGGATGTGCAAAAATACAAGTGGATTGACAATGATTTGTATTTGCAGTTGCGTCCCGATGTTTTTTTAGCTGTAAAACCCTATCCTCAGCCTGTTGAAATTATTAAAGTAACTTCCGGCGAAGCTAATACACATACACAACTTTCTTTTCGCTGGGAGGCAAATCAGTTGGGTTGTTTGGTTTTCGAACTGGCTACCGATAACGATTACACTGATTTTAATGCTTTTGTAACTGCTGTTCAAGCCAAAAATATTTCAGAAATAGATGCCAATACACTTTCATACACTTCTCCTAATAATAATACTATAAAAATGGAATATGTTGCTCCAGGAAGTTTTGAAATGACACCATTTACCTTCGATACTCCCGTGCCAAATCCGTTTTCTCCTGCTGGTTCGTATCCCAAAGTGTGGGGAAATAATCAGTATATCGACTACCAAACATGGGATTCGTACCGTACGGTTTACGGACAAAATATCGTCAATCAGGCATGGGGAAGTGGTGTATTGGAATTAAATGCCGGAGGTTCTAAATCACGCACTACCATCGATCCAGTAACGGCAGAAGTGAAATTTGAAATTGAGAAAAAAAAGACCGCTTCAGCTTTTAGTGTACTGAATCGTGAAAATACTTTGAAAATTTTTCCAAATCCATTTAGCAATTCATTTCGGATTAAAAATATTGGTGAAAATATCTTCGTGAAAATGGTTGATTTACAAGGGAAAAATGTCCCACTTTTAGTTCAAAATGATCTGATAACTCCTGTGGGATGCAACTCCGGAATTTATATTCTCAGAATTACGAATGGACAAGAAAGTCAGAATTTTAAAGTAATTAAATTATAATATTATGAAAAATACATTTTTTTTCAGCATCTTATTGGTTTTTTGTTTCCATATTAGTTCTGCATCGAACCCTGTTCGCAGCTTGTTTCCTAACGCACCTTTATGGACAGATTCGCTCAACTGGGATACACAGCTTACGATTACTGATTTTGTTCAGTCCGGCGAAACTACCGTCGATTCAGCTTTAGTCCGTGCCTTCCGCCAACTTGGAACGGGCGGAGGAGTAGTGTATTTTCCCGCTGGCGAATATCAGTTTTCTGATAATGTTTCGCTGCCTTCGAATGTGATTCTGAAGGGGGATGCTCCCATAAATACCGATGCTCGTCTCAATAATTTTGCACCACCATCACGGTTGGTTTTCCCAAAATACATTCCTGTTTTCGAAGGTAACGGTACACCAAATTCCACAGCTTTTAAATCAATTACCACATCTGTTACTGTTACAAATTGTGGTTTGGTCAATCTCGATATTAATCGTGGTCGCATATCATTAGGAAATAATACGAGCGAGCGGGTGTTGGTTTTTGGTGTGCGTCAAAATAATATTGCACAACCTGATCCTGGTGTCCCCGATATGACTTATATGAACGGATGGCAACGTTTTTCATATCGGCATACCCGTAATATTTCGGTATCTGCCAAACGAGCGGCTGCTATAATAAATTGCAGGATTAACGACTTGACAAACAATACTATTCATCCGATAGAGGATGATAGTTACGATCAGCCCGGATACATAATTAAGGGAAGTTTTGTGGCCAAAAAAGGATCTGACCCATCGACTGCCGAGGATGATCCGGGATCGATTAGTTCTTCAGGACAAACTACCATGAAGTATGGTGACCGTATTAAATTCAATTATTTAGATCACTATGGTATTGCTATTTCTGGTGCACGTATGAATCCCGCTGTAAATCCAGTACCAATTAATCAGGAAATATTGCTCGAAAATAACTGGGTACTCACCACCATGCGTGTAGGTTATTTTATTGAAGGAATCGGAGCCATTGCACGTGGAAATGTTAGGCGCGATATAACGGGAAAAATTGGCTGGATTCATCCTTCGGGTAAATCCCTGAATTCCAATAATGCCGCAACTTTCGAAAACAGAGGTTTAAATTTTGCCGGAGAAAATATCATTATAGAAAATAATGATTTAGAAGTAGAACGACACAATTTTGTAAGTGGCTATAAATCGGTTGATGGTGAAGGTATTCTTATTCAGTGGCAGGACCCCTGGGGTTTCGATACCAATAATCCTGCAAGTGGTGCCAATACCCGAATGTATGATATAACTATTCGAAATAACAGGGCAAATTCATATATAGGAATTTACGATATTCAGTTGCAAATAAGTAATTTACATATTACTGGGAATGATTTGTTAGGTAAAGGTAATGTGCTGGTATTTAAAAAAGAACGTATCTATCGTATTGATAATTTATACATTGAAAACAATGTGAATATTACCGGCATAGCTGTAGGGAATAAAGTGGGTACGGAATATGCCATGCCGGGTTCAAATATTTACATTCGCAATAATATGCTGTCTTCGGGCGGAATCGGATTTCCTTATCAGGCTATTGTTTCGGGTAATATAAATGCCTCTTGGCTATCGGAATTCTCTACAGCTCAGGCATTACCAAAAGTGCAGCTGCCTTATCACGGAGCTTATAATGTAAGCGATACAGCTTCATTGAAATTAGAGTTTTCGCATCCAATAGAAGCCGTAAATCTTGGTGGAATTTATTTACAATCTAATCTGTCGGGACAAAAGAAATTTCTTTCGTCCACCATCAACGATAAAACCCTGAATATTCTGAATCAGGATGGATTTTCCGATAATATGTCAACATACACCGTAGTTGTACCTGCCGGAGCTGTAAAACTTTCCGGTACGGATATTCAAAATGATTCTATTGGTTGGACTTTTAGGGCTGATGCTGTTGACCTGAATACAGGTCTGCTGATTAACGGAACAGAAAGTCTGCATTTTTATCCAAATCCGGCTTATGATTATATTCAATTGTCAGGAACGGGACTTCGAAAAGTTCAACTCCGTATTTTTAGTATTAATGGTCAATTGCTTTTTGAAAAGCAAGTGGTTGACAATGATAAAATATCTCTTACCTCACTTGCTAAGGGTCTGTATTTTGTTTCAATCAATGATAATCCGGCTAAACTGATAAAAAAATAATAGGGAAAAAATATTTTTCTATAAGGAAAACAGCTCTTTTTCTCGTCAATATAATGTTTAAAAATATTCTCAATTCATAATGTTTGATTTCAAAAAAACTTTTTTACTGTTGATAATGATTGGACTTCATGTAATAAATTTACATGCAGCCGATTATGAGAGTGAATTTAAATACCGTGCACAAAAAATTATCAACTATGTAGCCGACGATTATAAATGGGATGCTTCCGGTTGGTACAACTGCAATAATCCTTCCGACTATGGCAAATACAACTGGCCTATCGTGGTTGCATCGTTTCAAAAATACGGCATTAACAACCCTAAAGGGAATCAATATCTTACACATTTCAACACAGAAAGCTGTATTTATAACCGATTTCATTTTAATGTAGTTGGCGAAACGTATATTTTTACGCATTATTGGGATGCTCCTTCGGTTAAATCGAACATAAAGGATTATCTGACTGCAGCGTGGAACCGTACAGACAGTTATAATTTATTTACATCAGAAGGAACGGAAAACCATCTGGCAATGACCCGAACAGCTGCATATTTGTATGCCCAGATAGCAAAAGACAGTTTCCCGAATGATTTCCCTAATGCAGCACAAAAATTAGCAGAAATGAAAAGTTGGTTAATGGATTGGGCAGCAATGCTTTACACAAGCGGTCCCGGTGAATGGAACTCGAGCACATATTTGCCTTTCAGTATTACAGGTTGGCTGGCACTTTACGATAGAGCAAAAGACCCTGATGTGCGTTTGGTGGCTCGTGCTGTCCTTGATTATTATGCAGCTGAAGTAGCGCTCCATTATACTCAAGGAATTACAGGAGGCTATGAGTCGCGCAATAGTTCAGGTTACGAAAGTGTCGTAAATTATGGTGATTATGTGGGTTGGTTGTGGTTTGGCGAGAGTCCCAAAAAAATAACCTTCACTCCTGGTTCGCAAAATAACGAAGCTGCTACAGCTGTTTATGCTGCTTCATCCACTTACCGTCCGCCTATGGCTGTTGTGAAGTTAGCTTCTAAAGCCGATATTCTGAATTCTATGTATTACAACAGCAAAGGTGAATACCTGCTTAACAATCCCGGCGCTATTAAACAAACCTTTTATGTGGGTAAAACATTTACCTTAGGAGCAGCTTATTTGCCTTATGGAGGCTTTACGGGGGGTGATACGCAATTCCAAATGTGGAAATTTGTCGGAAAAGTTGCTCCCGATACTACTATTACTGCAAAAACAGCCAATGTAATTGTTGGATATGGAGGTAAAGAATGGAATAAAGCCCGTGGACGCATGCCCTGGGATCAGGTGGTGCATCATCGCAATGTGCTGATTCAAACCACAAAGGTTCCTTTAAATTTTACTGCAATTAAGTCAGAAATTCAATCGATTATCGAAACATGGAAATCTAACTGGACAACCGATTTTATGAAACGTTTTCCGTTTGACGCAAAGCCAAATCCGGTAAATATGTCAGCAGATGTGCTCGATGCCAGCTTTTCGTATATGGCTGTTTGGAAGAAGAATGCTACAGTTAGTTACGAGATTGCAAATAATATAGCTTATTTTACCCTCGATAGTAATTTTGTTGCCATTCGCTCGATTGCTCAAATTGCTCCTACAGTAACTACTGCCACAGACAATTATGGAATAAAAGATACGTCAAACAAAGGTGAATTGTGCGGGTTGGTACTTGAGGTTGGATCCAAGCGCGATTATGCCTCGCTGGAGGCATTTAAAAATGCTATTCAGACTAAAACGCTATTGGATAAGAGCCAGGTAGAATCGGGGCGCGTTATTTACAAAAACCTCGAAGGAGAGGTTATTTCTATGCAATACAATAGTAGCGGAACATTTACAGAACCCATATATGACTGGGGCTATGGCCCTACAACCCCACAGATTGCTCAAAAGTCACCACCTTTTGTTCAACCACAATGGCCACACGGCGAAGGTTATGGACGGGTCCCAACTTGGAGTGTGAACAATGTGAATGTCTCTGCATCTAATTTAGCTGTTTATAAAGGAAAAAATTTTGAGTTAAGCAATCGTATTTTGCGAATTTATGCTGGTAAGTCTGATTCTTTACGTGTCGATTTTTCAGGCAATTTGCCTGTGTATTCGACTACTATCTCTGACATTTTCCCTGTTGCAATAAACAGAAATGGAAATATAGAATTGTATCCGAATCCTGCTAAAGAATTAGTAAATGTTGAAGTAAATTCTTCATATATTGGTAGTATTACTATCGAATTGATTGATTTAATGGGGCGTTCGATTTATTTGTTTACTGATGATAAAAAGTTTAATAAACAGATATATACAATTCCTCTTTCTAAAAAACACAGTGGAATTTATTTTGTTAAATTTAAGGAGGGGCAATATGTGCTGACAAGAAAAATGCAGATTTATTAATATTAGTCTTATTTAACATTTTACATTAAGGCTAAAATTCAATTGATTCGTCTTAACATATTATAATTTTAAAAGTAATATATATGAAAAAATACTATTTTTTTGTTTTTTTGTTCATATTTAGCTACACTGTCATGTTTGGCCAGTGGAATAAAATAAGTATGGAAAAAGCTTCCGGTGGGGGGGAAATAACCCCTGTAACCTATCAGATGGCAGTTAAGGATAACAAACTTTATGTGGGCACCAATGATGGGATTTATGAGTCGGCGTCTGCTAATGGTGGCGACTGGACTCCCTTTGGGCTTCAGGGAAAGAAAGTATATTTACTTAATTTTGAAATATTAAAGTTAGCACTTACTATTGAAACTGCTAGCGATGATGCTACAAAATTTACCCTTCAATTGTATAAATACAATGGCTCCTCATGGGAAAATACCGGATTTAATGCAGCAAAATTAAGCGTTTTTGGAGCTTATCCCGATAATCTTACAAATTTTGCGCAACTACAAAACGGGGATGATGTTGTAATTATTCTCCCTACCTGGGGCAATGGTATCTGGCGTTCACCTGATGGAGGAGACTCGTGGATACAGGTACCTTACGAAGATCACCCCAGCAATGGGTATCAGTTTTATCGGAAAATTCCCGGAGTTTTTTCCTTTCCCGGAAGTAATACCGTTTATGCACTCGACAAAGCTGACTATCGTATGCAATATTTGAGTATTTCAACAGACTTTGGTCAAACGTGGACACACAAGGAAGTTGATAATTTTTTTAATCCATGGGCACTTTACAAGCAGACTATTGATGGTATAGAATATTTGTATTACGGAGGGGAAAATGGAGAAAAAGGTTATTTGTATCGTTCGGCTGACGGAGGTAATAGCTGGGACGCATCATTTACATTGGGCGACGGAGGATTGCATAATCGCAGGATGATTGCTGACGAAAGGGGAAAGATATATCTATTATCGGGTAGAGGAGAAGTGTATGTATCTGCCGATAATGGCGATACTTTTCAATCGTTAAATTCAAAAGCTGTAGTGCCACAGTCAACCGAAACAGTCAATTTTTATTATTCCCATTTGCTCATTCTGAATCAAAAATTGTATTTATCAACAATTTCGCAGGGAATTTATGCTTTTTCGTTGGTTAGTTCGGGTCTGCATTTAAACAATTCGGATAAACTGAGTATTTCTATAAGCGACGATCAAACTGAATTGATTGTAAGAACAGAAACCGGTTCAAAGATTTCAGTTTACTCGGTTTCAGGTAAATTAATCAAAACAATAATTGCTTCCAATGCTACAAGCAAACTAAATATTGGTGATTTGGGAGCATCGGTGTACCTCGTAAAATCACTTTCAATGAGTGGCGAACTTTCAGTTGGACGTTTTGTGAAAAAATAAGCTTTTTAAGCTCTATATAAAAATAACAATTTAAATAAATAAAGTCATGAAAAAATTTACATCATTATTTCTTTTTATCCTGTTCGGCTATTTTGCCGCCAATGCGCTAACGTGGCAAAAATTAGATTTAACAAAAGCCGGAGGTGGAACGATTAATCTTAACATTAGTAGAATGGTTCTCGAAAATGGTAAGTTGTATGCGGCTACCTACGATGGTATTTGGGTTTCTCCTTCGGGTAATGGTGGCGATTGGGAACCCTTCGGATTGCAAGGAGAAAAAGTAACCCGACTGAGTTTCGGAAATTTGAAATTAGCATTGGTATTAGTTACCGCTAGCAATGATGCAACTAAAACTACAAGTGTACTTTATAAGCTAAATGGTTCAACATGGGAACTAACCAATCTGAATCCTGATAAACTTTCCACTTTTGGTAGCGCATATTCAGAGTTTACACAAATCAGAGATCAGAACGGCAATGATATAATTCTTTATCCTACTTGGGGTAACGGTATCTGGCGTTCGGATGATGGTGGAGCTACCTGGACAAATTATCCACAAGCCGATACGGAACATGGAAAAGTATATAAAAATGTGTTAGGACTTCATGTATTTCCCGGTGACAATATTGTTTATGGTACGGATAAGGTGGCAAACAACAATAACTATTTAATTTATTCCGAAGATTACGGCGCAACCTGGCAGTACAAACACGTGGGAAAATTCTTTAATCCATATGCAGTTTATGCCCGTACTTACAACGATAAAAAATATATATATTATGGAGGTCAGAATGGGAGTGATGGTGCTATTTGGCGTTCGGAAGATATGGGTACAACGTGGGAAGCTTCGCTATCTGCGGGTGTTGAGTACTGGGAATGCCGAAAAATTACAGGCTCACCCAATGGAAATCTTTACTCTATGGCGAGTATAAACAATTTGTACGTTTCGAAGGACAATGGAGACACTTTCGAAGTTTTTGCAACTGGTTTGTCTATCCCTTCCCAATCAGATAGAATTGCTAATCCACCGGCTGCCGATAAAGTATTTTTGACAGATGTTATTGCTACTGACACCATAGTTTATCTTTCAACTGCATTTAGAGAAGGTATTTATGTTGTGGATTTAGAAACCTCATTAGCTAATGTATCAAAAAATGCAGTTAGCTATACTATCAAGAATAATTTGCTGCGGGTAAACACCTCTGAAAACTGTAATATTCAGATTTTAAATTTAACAGGCGTACAAGTCTCTGCGTACAAAGCCCATTCAGATGTAACAACTATCGATATAACTAATTTGACACCTGGTGTATATTTCTTAAAAGTGAAAAACGCCGATAATTCAATTACAATCAATAAATTTATCAAAAAATAAATCCTTTAAAATTAATCTAAAATGAAAAAGACCATTTTTTCGATGCTTTTTACCGCCCTGAGTACACTCGGGTTGTTACAGGCACAAAATCCGGTAGCGGAATTTTACAACGGCCCCGAAGGTTATCCGGTATGGATTAACGAAATTCAGTGGAACAACCGCATTACCATGGAGAACAAAGGTTCGGGTGCTGCCAATTTTGCTGAATTTAAAGCGAAACGCGATTTGTTATATGCACAGGGTGGCGGCGTATTGTATTATCCGGCAGGTACTTATGTTTTCGATATTCCTGATGGTCCGAACGACGAAGGTTTAATGCTTAAAAAAGGGGTTGTTATTGTTGGTGAAACTCCTGCTACTGATAAAGTTGCTGTTACCGGCAAAAATACTGCTCCCGGTCAGGTTGATTTAATGAACCATGGTTTGAGTTCACTACCAACAAAATTTAAATTTACTCGTCGTTTGTCTGAATTTGCCATTGATGTAAATAACGACAGCATTCCTAAAATGTGGAACTGTATCGGTCAGACAAAAGGCGCTAACGAAACAAGTTTAGGTCAAAACTCACACATGGGAGTTTGCTGGATCGAAATGGAATTCGGTTATATTTACTTTGGTATGGACTTTGCCGATGGTTGGGCGCCTACTTGGGGTTCAGCTACAAGTACTTACACTGGAGGTTCGGGAAAACAAATGAATGGTTGGAATGAACGTATTCCCAATGGTACCCATTTTATGGATCCATTCTCTGGAACCAAAACATGGGGTTCGGCTGTTTCTGTAGTTCCAAGTAAGATATTGGTGTTTGGTGTAAAAATGACCAACTGTACGCCTCCTAACTATGTTTGCGACCGTAAAAAAATCTATTCTAAGGGTTTCCGTCACGAAAACGGAGGTTGGCGTTTTGGTGCCCGTATCGGTATTGATGCAAAGAATGTATTCGTTGCTAATAATGTGATTGATTTCCCGACTGCTTGTTTCAGTTATCAAGCTCCTACGTCTTCTTATAATACAACTACTTCCGGTTACAACCCTGCCAATAACAAATGGTTAATTTACGACTATGCCAATGCTATCGGTATTGACGTAAATAAAAACCTGCTATCGGCCTGTGCAAATCGCACGGTGGTAAACGATATGGAAGGATTTTACGAACCTAATGTAATTATTCGCGATAACTGGATTTACAATCATGGAAATAAAGGAATTGAAGTGGCAGGTACATGGGTTGTGGTTAAGAATAATGTAAATTATCGTCATCATCTCGGTTTATCCAATCCATATCCATATTTAGCTACCGATAATAATAAACAAACACATTATGCTTTGGATGGTTGGGATTATTCAACATCAGAAACAGCTTCAGACTTAATGGCGCGTTTTATCGACTATGGTGGTCATAATGTGTGGTTTGACGACAATGCATGGTGTGGAACGGGATCAAGAGGAAATGATGGCGAAGGTATTCTGGCGCAACGTCACAATGGTATTGAAGTTTATTCTGTTGCCATTACGAATAATAAGCAAGCAGATTATAATAATGGAGAATCAGGTTATATTGGTCCATATGATACATGGGTAATTGGTCTTTTCCAGGGATGGAATACAATTATGGGAAAAGTGGGTGCCAATGTTTGCGATCAAAAACCGAACTATGCCGAAGACATTTCGCACGTTGAGAACTACGACCTTAATGGAACTCCCTCCCTTTATTATTGTGGTCCTTCGTGGGTAAATACGAATTCCATGGAAGCTCCACAGGACTGGATGAACACTTGCCCTACGTTCGATCCAACAGCGCCTGTTATTAATAAAATTTTATATAATGCCACAACCGGCGCCGTTGAAATTGCATGGACAGATGTGGATAACGAAACGGCTTATCGTGTTGATCGGCGTAAGGTAGGTGAAACAAACTGGTACACTGTAGCTTACCGTCCACGAAACGAAACGAAAACTTCGCTTGAGGCAACTTTATCAAAACCTTTATCAGGTGCACCCAACTATGGTGGTGGAACATTAGATAGCCGCAGTTTCCCAATCGTAATTCAAGATATGAACAAGCAGGAATGGCACGATTATACTGCTGTGGATGGTCCTTACGAATATCGTGTGGCTGCGCTGAAATGTGTAAAAGAGGAAAGCACCTTTGCATCTGACCCACTTTCTACTTATATTTATTCTCCAGCAGTCATTGTAGCTCCGGTACACATTTATCCAAATCCGGTAAAAGGCAATGCAGTTGTGAAGTTCAATATAGCAAATGATGCAAAAGCCTCGCTTAATTTGTACGATGTAAATGGTAAGTTAGTGAAGAACTTAGGTAAAAATTTGAGCACTGAAGTTAATTTTGATACTTCAACACTAACTCCAGGAATGTATTTCATTCGCCTTGACGATACCAAAGGTAATTCAAGTATAACCAAAGTGCTGATTGAAAAGTAAAAGTTCATTGTTTATTATTAATTTTAAAAAGAGAGTGTCCCAAAAGGGCACTTTCTTTTTTGTATATCGGGCATGGTATTAACCCAACTTTCAATTTATCCCAAATTGTCCATTAGCATCATCAGGTAGAAAAATCGAATTGAAAATTGGTTGATTTTTCCCAGAGTTTCCTTATCCAAGCCCTCCTGTTCATTTGAAGAGCCATTTTCACGATAACTTTGTTGGAGTGTTCTTCAATATATGCCGGAATTGCAAGCATTTATATCGCAAGGTGGATAATCTGTTTCGTACTTTGTCGTTGATAATCCCAAATTGTCCATTAGAAAATACTGACTAAAAAAATCCTACTATCATATTGTTCTAATGGATAATTTGTATTTATGGCAACCTTTGTTGCTTTGATATTTTTGTATAGAATTACGAAGTATAAATCTTGGGATTAAGTCTAAAACTTGTCGGATAACCGGTTTTTTGTTATTTTTACTGCGCCTGTGGAGTTTCATTATTTCTGTTTTTCTTGGTCGAATATAAAAATATGAAATTCTCAGGCATTTTAAATTTCTAAAGTTTCGGATAGTAGAGAAAAAATTATACGATGTGCCGATGAACTTTTTGGATTGATATTCTTGCTTTTAAAAAATTATTATTTCCATGAAAAAACAGAATTTTATTTTTGCAGGTGTTTTTTGTTTGTTTTTTTTTAATTTTTCTTTAACTGCTAATTCCACAAATCAGCCGCCAAGTTGGGCAAAGTATGCCATTTGGTATCAGATTTTTGTTGAGCGTTTTTACAATGGCGACACATCCAACGATCCTCAACCAAAATATATGACGGTTAGCGACATGAATATTGTTCCACCTCACGGCTGGAAAATTTCATCATGGACAGGCGACTGGTTTGAACGAGATAGTTGGATGAAAAATTCGAATAAAACTTTTAGTGAACTGCTTCAATACCGTCGTTATGGAGGCGATTTGCAGGGAGTTTTAGAAAAACTCGATTACTTACAGGAATTGGGAATCAATGCTATTTATCTCAATCCGATTAATGATGCGCCATCGCTTCATAAATATGATGCACGCAATTATCATCATGTAGATATAAATTTTGGCCCTGATCCGGAAGGTGATGTAAAAATTATTTCCGGCGAAAATCCCGCCGATCCGAATTCTTGGCGATGGACTGCTGCCGATAAGCTTTTTCTGAAGTTGATAGAAGAAGTCCATAAACGCGGAATGAAAATAATTGTCGATTACTCATGGAATCATACCGGAACTTTATTTTGGGCTTGGCGCGATATTTTGAAAAATCAGGCTGCTTCTCCTTACAAAACTTGGTACAATATTACCCGTTTTGACGATCCGGCAACACCCGAGAACGAATTTGCCTATGAAGGCTGGTACGGAAATGCCTATATGCCTGAAATCAGAAAAACCAATCTGAAATCGAAACGTGTCAATGGGCAACCCTACGAAGGAAATCTGGATGAAAATGCCAAAAGACATATTTTTGAGGTTACCAAACGTTGGCTGTCTCCAAATGGAGATATTACAAAAGGCGTTGATGGCTTTCGGTTGGATGTAGCTGAACAGATTGGATTGGAATTTTGGCGGGAATATCGTGCGTGGGTTCGTTCCATCAATCCTGATGCTTATCTGATAGGCGAAATATGGTGGGAGAAATGGCCCGACAAAATGATGAATCCTGCCCCGTACACGCAAGGTGATATATTTGATGCTGTCATGTTTTATCAGGTCTATTGTCCTGCACGTTATTTCTTTGCCAAAACAATTGGTGAAATTGATGCAGCACAATTCAGAGACAGCTTACTTTTTCAGTGGAATCGATTGAAACACGAAAACCTGTATGCCATGATGAATGTATCTTCCACCCATGATACACCACGTTTACTGACCGATTTTTACAACCCCAACCGGTATAAATTTCATGCAACGATAAATGACGAACCGCTTTATAAAACAGGAAAACCCGATAAAATTACTTATCGACGTTTGAAACTCTATCTGGTTCATTTGTTTACAACGATAGGGGCACCTCAAATTTGGAATGGAGAAGAAATGGGCATGTGGGGAGCTGATGATCCATATTGCCGGAAGCCGTTGTGGTGGAAAGAGTTCAATTTTCATCCGGAAAACAGAAACAATATCCTTCCCCTGAAAGCCGTTTATGATCCGGTGAAATTTGACAACAACCAATTTGAATTCTACAAAAAACTTATTGCCATACGAAATGTTAATCCCGTGTTGGCAGACGGAGAATTGGAATTTGTTTTGACAAAAAATAAAACACTTGCTTACAAACGTTTTGACAGGGAAACCGAGATTTTGGTGTTTTTTAATCTGGAAAACACCAAACAAAATTTTTCATTGAGCGGACAATATGTCGATTTACTTACAGGAAAGAAAGTGAAGAATAAGCTCCTTTTGCCATCGCTATCGGCAACTATTCTGAAAAAAACAAACTGAAACAAATTTAAGTTTCTTTTGAAAAAACAAATAACTTAAAAAAAATTTTGCTTACATTTGCCCTGTCAAATCTGAAAAAACAATGAAAATTATTCCCAATAATTTCCATAAGACAGTTCGCTTCCGTCGCTGGAGCAGGGCAAACTATGCTGTTTTCAGAAGTTTGACCTGCGTGGTAACCATAGGTGTACTTGCTGCCGGAATTTGCGAAAAAGCTTTACTGAAAAATGCTCCTTCCAATGTCTCAAAAAATGATACTACATCCATTAATTCTTTAGTTCAGTGCAAGGAAGAAAAATTCCGAGCGGAGGAAATTCTTGAAAATATTCAACTCAATACTCCTGTTATATTCTCTGCTGAAGACGTAAAATGCTGTCTTTCATGTACTTATATATGTTGTTGTCGACTGAAAGGAATTCATTTCTTTCAGTCGATTTTTTTTGTTAGTAGGCCATATTAAACAAATCGGGGAAAAAAAATGAATCAAAGCATAATTATTACGTAAGTACGATACGGCTATTACCTGTATTAATCATATAAAAAGTTGAGAATTGATAAGGCTGATTCTTATTACTTTAAGAACAACTAACCATAACAACAGGTAAATACTTTTTTCCTCAATTTTAATGGCTTATTTATAATTAGTTATAAAATATTCTTATATCGAATTCATATAAATATTGTTTAACTAAAATTTTTTCAAATGAAGAAAATTCTTTTAATCACAGGAATTATTTGCGGATGCAATGTTTTTCGTTTTTCGGGACAAGTTACCACCGACACCTTGTCGGTACAACTTTCAGACGTTGAAATCAATGCCACCCGAACAAAACTTTATCCCGAAATGGGTCGTATCCTAACTGTTATCGACAAGAATGAAATCGAACGCTCGGCAGTACGCAGCATTGATGAATTGCTCGATTATGTTTCCGGTCTAGATATTCGTCAACGTGGCAAAAATGGCGTTCAAGCCGATATTTCGGTTCGTGGAGGTTCATTTGACCAGGCGCTAATTTTGCTGAATGGTATCAACATTACTGACCCTCAAACGGGACATTTTAACCTTGATATTCCCATTCAACTCTCCGATGTGAGTAAAGTTGAAATTTTAAAAGGTTCTTCAGCCCGAATGTTAGGGCCGAATGCTTTCAGCGGTGCCATTAACATAATAACCGAAGAGGGAACAAAACCTTTTTTAAAAGCAGGTTTGGAAGCCGGAAGTTTTGGTTATGGAGAACAGTCGGTTATTACCACATTTATCCAAAAACCTTATACGCTCCTTTCTTTATCACACAAAAGCAGCGATGGTTATACCGACAATACAGATTTTGAGAATAGCAACATTTTTCTGCACTCGAAACTGAATAGCCCGAAATTTGGTAATATACAGTTTCAAGCAGCTTTACAAAAAAAAGGTTTTGGTGCAAACGGATTTTATTCGTTGGCTTATCCGCATCAGTTTGAAAGTACGCAAACCCTGATGGCGGGGTTGAGATGGGAACTTATCCGAAGAAACATCAGCTATCATGTTCAGAGCTATTGGCGGCAACATCACGACCGATTTGAACTGTTTCGCAACTTTGAAGGGGCTCCTTCGTCGTACACACAACACAATTATCACCTGACAGATGTTGTGGGAGGAAAATTTGATGCTTCGGTGGCAAATTCATGGGGAAAAATTACTTTTGGCATTGAAGGAAGAAATGAACATATTTTCAGCACCGTTTTGGGAAATGAGATGAATAAAACGAAACCAGACCCTTATGAAAACGGAATAAATTTTAATCATAGTGCAAATCGTTTACTGGGGACGGCATTTATTGATTATGCAAAAATTTTTGATAGATGGTATGTTTCGGCCGGGGGAGCATTGTCACATGCCACTGCTTTCGGAACGAATCCGTATGGCGGATTTGACATTGCTTTTCATCCAAACAACATGACCAAGATATTTTTTTCATCAAATACGGCCGTGAGGTTACCAACTTTTACAGATTTATATTACCGGAGCCCAACGCAAATCAGCAATCCCAATTTAAAACCTGAACATTCCACAACATGGGAATTGGGAGCCTGCATTCAACAAAAACACTGGCAAGCTGATGCAACGACCTTCTACCGAAAAGGGAAAAACATTATCGACTGGGTAAAGGAACCCGACTCGACAAAATGGGAAAGCCGAAATTTGACTGAAGTTAACGCTGTGGGGCTGGATATGAATTTGAACTATTCTTTTTCAAATTCTTTCCTTCAAAAAGCAGGGCTTTCCTATTCTTTTCTTCAGATGGATAAAAATGCCGAAAATTTCGATTCCAAATATGCGTTGGATTATATGAAACACAAGCTGATAGCAACTTTACAACATAAAACAGTGAAAAACTGTTCTCTCAACTGGAAACTCTCCTTTTTGGATCGAGCAGGAAACTACACCGACTTTTATACGCAACAACCCGTAAATTATCAACCTTATTTCTCACTGGATATGAAAGGATTATGGGAAGTCGAGAAATATGCAGTTTACCTTGATCTGAATAATATTTTCGACAAAACTTACGCGGATTATGGCGGAATTGTACAGCCGGGATTTAACTTCACTGCCGGGATAAAATGGAAATTTAAATAAAAAACCATCATTAACGGTCAGAACGTTTCCCGGAAATTTCTACCGAAGCTTTTTCTACTTTTCCACCCAAAGGAGGATTTAATTTGGAAAGTCGGATATGCAATCCGGAAATTTGCGGAATTTGTTCAAAAATCCGGTCGTAAATCCTTTGAGCGACATGTTCTATGAGATGGGAAGGAATTTCCATCTCTTTTTTTACAATATCGTACACCTGCTGATAATTCACCGTATCCGAAAGTTCGTCAGTTTTTCCAGCCTTTTCCGTATCAACTTCCATACAAACCGAAACCAGAAAAGTATTTCCTTTTACACGTTCTTCTTCCAAGCAACCATGAAAGGAATAAAATTCCATATTTTCGAGATAAATGAATGCCATAAGTTAAGAATTGAGTATTTAATAAATTCCCTTTATTTTTTCGCGTCAAATCACCTCACTCTCAAAACTCCCATCATGCAGATAAGTTTGAACATGGTCGCCGGGTTTCACTTCATGAACGGAAAAAATTTTCTTTCCGTGAAGGGTAGTGAAACTGTAACCATATTTCAACATAAAGGCCGGAGAATGAGTTTCAATAGATTTTTCCATTAAAGTCAATCGATTTTGTTCTCTGAGCAATTTCATCCGTACTGCCGTTTTCAAACGACTTATCCGACGATTGATTTCATTTTGTTTGCGCATTAAACTGTTTCTCAGAACTTGGCGAATCAACAGCTTTTTTTCGTTGATTTCTCTGAGTGAAGCATCCAGATAATTTTTAGAAAAAGAATAAATATCGGAAGCTGTATATTTAACCAGATTTTCGGCTTCCTGCAGGCGATCTATGAGAAATTCGGCAACGGCGGTGGGTGTTTTCAAACTCGAATGTGCCACCAAATCAAGAATAGAAACATCACGCTGATGGCCGATGCCGGTGATGATGGGCAAGGGAAACTGAGCACAATTCACTGCCAATTCGTAGGAATCGAAACAGGACAAATCGGTTGTTGCACCGCCACCTCGAATAATCACCACTGCATCAAAAAGTTCTGCATGGCGAAAAATCTTTTCCAAAGCTGCGATAATGGAGCTTTCGGCTTGCTCGCCCTGCATTAAGGCAGGGAAAAGGCGGGTATAAAACACAAAGTTACCGGAATTGTTTTTCAGCTGATCGCAAAAGTCTCCATAACCGGCAGCAGTGGGTGAAGAAACAACAGCCAGACGCTGAACCAATCGCGGTAAAGGAATCTGTTTGTTCATGTCGGCAATGCCATCAGCTTCCAAACGACGAATAATTTGCATTCTGCGCGCTGCCATTTCGCCAATGGTAAATGTCGGCTCAATGTCGCGTACCGTAAGGCTCAAACCATAAACGGGATGAAATTCTACCGTAACGGACAACAAAACCTTCAATCCAGCGCGAAATGTCTGACCGGTAGCATTTTCGAAGTAAGGTTTCAACAATCGGTACACTGAAGCCCAACATGTAGCTTTGACTTTTGCCAGCAAATTGTCGGAATTCTCATCCTTTTCTATTAATTCCATGTAACAGTGTCCATTGGAATTTTCACGCAATTCACTGATTTCGGCACGTACCCATACAGGGCGATCAAAATTCAGACGAATGGTTTCTTCAATAGCAGCAGCTAGTTCAGATAAGGAAAGAGAAGTCATATTTTGGTTTTCGTTCATTCATTGAGAATTTTTCACTTCAAAGATACAACAGAAATATTTTTCTTGACAAATTTAGGGAACAAGAATTTTCTTTGAAAAAATCTTCCCGCCATTTTCTACCGAAACAAGATAAATACCTGAACTTAGATTTTCAATGGAAAGGACAATGGAAGAAGAACGATAAAATCTGCTGAGCAACAACTTTCCATCCATTGCATGAATTTGAACGTTTATAGCTGAATTATCGGTTTTTCCCGCAAAATTAACTTGAATGGTTTTGTTCTTTTCATCCACCAACCATTGTGGTTGATTTTGGGTTTGGTTGTTCAATCCGTTGAACGCTGTACTAAGAAAAGCCAGTTGAAAATCGGGTATGCCATATCCCATCTGATCGGTTGGCGAACCATACAAGCTTCCGGTTACGAAAACCGACTGTAGAAGTTGCGGTATAGAAATCAGTTTATGCTGCTCTTTGAAATATTGAAGGTAACAAGCCATCAATCCGCAAATAAGTGGAGAAGAATAGGAAGTTCCGTTACCGGCTACAATGTTGCCACTCGAATTTATAAGACTGGTTTGGGTACCGCGTGCACAAATTTCGGGTTTTACTCTTCCGTCGGCGGAGGGTCCAAATGAAGAAAAGACGCTGGGTGTCCCATCGGCCGTAACGCCTCCAACCGTAATAATGCCTTTGGCATCGGCCGGTGTAGAAATATATTTCCAAGTTTTGTCGCCTTCGTTGCCGGCACTGCAAACTACTATCATCCCTTTTTGAGCAGCCATTGAAGCAGCTTTAGCTGCACGCGAAACCTCACCGTTCATATCGGCATAAGTAAAATTCATGGCCGAATCATCAAAGGTAAAATAACCCAAAGACGAATTGACAACATCCGAGCCGACGCTGTCGGCAAACTCGATTCCGGCAACCCAAAAATCGAGTTCTTTCAGGTATTCGGTGTCAACATCTTCGGTCCTGATAAGCCAATAAGAAGCATCGGGAGCTGTTCCCAAATAATTTTGAGGTAAATTTCCTGCCATAATCGAAAGCACATTTCCTCCGTGAAAATTTCCACGATACAGATCTGAACCACCAACAAAATCCTTTGTTCCAAGCAATCGGTTATGCAACCGAAGGCTGTCGAAAGCAACATTGACATCTACATTAAGAAATCCGGCATCCAGCACTCCAACCACAATATTTTTCCCAAAATATCCCAATTCGTGAAGAAAATTTCCTTTTACCTGAGCTATTTGAGAACCGGAAAGTCCATAGTCGATGGCCGGAGAAAACTTTGAAGGCTGTTTCGGAACATTCGAAACCGTAGATTTTTTTCCTGTGTATTGAACCCATTTTACAAACGGAAGGGAAACTACTTGCTCAATCAGCGCAGAATCCTGCATGACCACAGTTGCTCCATTCAACCATCGGCTTTGAGAATGAATTTCGCCACCCAGATTCATCACTTGTGAGAGATAGGAAGGATTAACCGGCAAATCGGTTGAATCAACGGAAAGCGAAAAGAAATTGCGTCGCTCAATTGCGCGTTCAGAAAGAAATTCTTGCGGATTTTCCAATCGATAAGGAGAATTATTTTTATCGGCAAACTGCACATAGAAATAGAAATCGGTTGCCTTTGCCGGAGTCAATAGAAGTATCGAAAAGAAAAAAAACAAAAAAAGAAGGAATTTGCCAAATTGGGTAAAATTTTTCATATGTTACGGATTTTTTTATGTACAAAAATACCGGAATAATTCAATAAAACGAATTTTGAAAGTGCTTCTTTGCAAAAAAAATTAATAATGTAAGTTCGATAGAACGATTACATGTTTTAATCATACAAAAAAATTGATAATTAATAAGGTAATAAGGTTTATTCCTGTTGTTGATTATCGTTACTAAGGTTTTTATTTAAAAAAATAAGGTTCACTTTCTGAAAATAAAAACCTTATTTATAAACAATTAACCTTAGATAAAATGTGAATACTTACTTTTCAACAACCTTTATAGCTTATTTAAAATTGCTTATAAAATATACTTATCTCAAACTCATGTTAAAATAGAAAAAGGTATTTCAATATTCTTTCAAAAAATCATTATAACCGCATTGTAATATCATTTTATCAATTTTGAAACAGTTGTGAATTAATTTTGCAGCATAAAAATTCAGAAGAAAAATCAGATGAAAAAAACTTCAGTATTACGCTCTGTTGCAATAATTTTAGCAACATTTTTCTCCTCGCTTCTGTTTGCTCAAAGTGCGATAGAAGGAAAAGTTTTAGACAAAAAAACCAAAGAACCACTGGTAGGTGCCAGTATTCTAATTGAAGGAACCTCACGGGGAACAACTACCGACATTGACGGAAATTTCAAAATAAGCGAACTTGATCCCGGAAAATATAAACTGATAGTGTCGTACGTTTCTTATAAAAAACTTGAATTTGACGAAATTAAAATTCAAAAAAATATACCTACGATTTTAAACATAGAAATGGAAGAAGCCGAATTAATGCTTCAAAGTGTACAGGTAGTGGCACAACATCGCACGGATACAGAATTATCGCTGCTGAAAAGTGTACGCACGGCCGTTCAGGTGGTTAACGGCATTTCTTCCCAGCAAATCGGAAAAACACTGGATCGGGATGCGGCAGAAGTAGTGAAGCGAATCCCTGGCGTTACGGTACAAAACGACCGATTTGTAGTAGTACGCGGTCTCAATCAGCGGTACAATAATGTTTGGCTCAACAATGCTTCCACACCAAGTAGCGAAACAGATGTGAAAGCATTCTCCTTCGACGCTGTTCCGAGCAACATGATTGACAATATTATGATTTATAAAACAGGTTCTCCTGAACTTTCTGCCGAAGCAACGGGAGGATTTGTAAAAATTTTTACCAAAAATATCCCGGAAGAAAATTTTCAACAAATCGAATACAGTTTTGGATACAATGATCAGACTTCATTTAAAAACAGTTATCACTTACCAACACAAACATTGGACGTTTTTGGTTTGGGTAGCCTGCAAAGAGATCTTCCTGCCGACTTCCCCGCAAATTTGAACTCCCTCAGCATTCAACAGCGGGATGCTGCAGCTTTAAAACTGAACAACCACTGGGTTGCTCAACCTTACACGGCATTGCCAAATCAAAAATTGACTTTTTCTATTGGAAGAAAATGGAATTTGAAAAAAGGGAACAAAATAGGTAACCTTACTTCACTCACCTACAGCAACTCATCTTCTTCACGTTTCAATATGGAGAATAACATGTACGAACGCTTTGACCCCATAGCAGAAACACCTGTTTATCTTTACAACTATGCAGCCGACATCTACAGTACCGATTTTAAAATCGGACTGATGCACAATTGGGCTTACATTAAAACAAATGGAACAAAAATAGAATTTAAAAACCTGTTGAACCAAATTGGAGTAGATAAAACTTCCAATACTTTTGGCTGGAACAATTACCGTCAAGGAAATTTCAAATACTTCAGCAATCAGTATTCTGCACGTACCACCTATTCAGGACAGTTGAGCGGTAACCACAAGTTGAAAAACAATGAAGACAACAAACTGGATTGGAATGTGGGTTATGCTTACGCCAACCGAATCGAACCGGATCGTCAAAATTGGAGCATGAAAGAAACTCAAGGAGGAATTTACGAATATGTGTTGCCTGATGTTCCCAGCATTAACGAATTGGGAAGGCTTTACATGAACAATCACGAAAATGTTATGGTGTCTGGGATAAATCACGAAAGAAAATTCCAATTTCTCAATACGTTGCCTGTTTTGAAATCAGGACTCTATGGGGAATTCAAATCGCGCAATTTTTCGGAACGAAGCATTACCTATCGCAAGGCATACGGACCATTGGGTAATGATGAGATTAATGCACTCGACTTTGAAAGTCTTTTCACTGAAACTTACCTCGGACAAGGAAAAGTTATTAGCGTAGATGAACAAACCAACGTTGCTAACACCTACAAGGCACAGAATTGGCTTGGTGCTGGATATTTGTCCATGACATTGCCGGCAGGAAAATTCAATTTGAGTGGAGGAATCAGAGCAGAATACAATCATTTGCTGCTGGATGGCTACTACAATCCAACTTCACCAGTGCACGTTGATAATCCCACTTTCAATATTTTTCCTTCCATAAATACTTCTTACAATTTATCCGACAAATCTCTTATCAGGTTAGCTTATGCTCATACCATCAATCGCCCCGAATTTCGTGAAGTTTCGCCTTTGAGTTACTATGATTTTACCGAAAAAAATTCAGTAAGAGGTAATCCCAATTTGCAGGATGCTTCCATTCAAAATATCGATTTGCGATTTGAAAACTATCCATCTCCGACAGAAACTTTTTCGCTGGCAGCTTTCTACAAGCATTTCACGCACCCGATCGAAATGGTAAACAATGGCGTAGGAAACGATTTCTCTTTCGGAAACGCCCAAGCGGCTGTTAATTACGGACTGGAACTGGAAGCAAAAAAATCGCTGGAAAAACTTATCGGGTTAAAGAATTTTACTCTTCAGGTGAATGCATCCTACATTTTCAGTAAGGTGGAATTTGCCGATAAGGCAAACGAACAAAATCGACCATTGCAGGGACAATCGCCGTATGTAGTTAACGCAGCGTTATTTTACCAGAATGATAAAGCCGGTTTGTCAACTTCTGTGATGTACAATGTGATGGGAAAAAGAATTTTGGCTGCAGCACAGTTGAATCAGGGAGAAGTAGTAATCCCCGATATTTATGAAATGCCTCGTCATGTGGTCGATTTCACATTAAACAAAAAGCTGGGCAATCAGATGGAGTTAAAATTTGGTATCAAGGACTTGCTTGCTCAAAATTACAAAACTCAGCAAACCTATGAGTATGAAAAAGATGGTACAGCAAAAAAAGCAACGCTGACCAATCAAAGTTATAATCTTGGCAGAACCTTTTCGCTGGCACTTAATTGTAAATTTTAATTGTGTCTGTCAAATTATATGGAATCGGCAAACTGTTTGAGAATTTTGAGTTTTTCGAAACGTATGGCATTATGATTCCTGTAATACATTCTTCATATCTTTTACATATAACCATCATTGTTTCGGAACAATCTTGTAACAGTCAATCATTACTTTTGTCCTGTAAAAAAATTTTTAGAATAAGCCGAGCATCTACGGTAAGTTTCAATAAGTAAAATTTAATCAACACGTTTATGAAAAGGAAATTTTTAAATTATTTCGTTATTTCTTCTGTCATGGTTTCCGGTTTAATTTTCTTTACGGCTTGTGATGACAAGTCAGATCCCGATCCGGAACCAACCCCTACTTCAAATGAAGTAATCTTAAATTCGGATATCACCGGAACACGCAATTTGGTAAACGATTCCGTTTATATTCTTCAAGGACAGGTAAATGTAAGTGGAACCATCAATATTGAAAAAGGAACCATTATTAAAGGTGACAAATTGACCAAAGGTTGTTTGGTTGTTTTGCGTGGTGGTGTAATCAATGCTATTGGAACTCCCACAGAACCTATAGTTTTCACTTCACGCATGGAACCCGGATTACGCAACGCAGGTGATTGGGGTGGAATCATTATAGTAGGAAATGCACCGGTTAACCAATCCAATCCAAGTGTAGAAGGTTTGACTCGGGAAGTTACTTACGGTGGTGGTACGAATCCAGCCGATAATTCCGGTTCACTTCGTTATGTTCGCATTGAATTTGCCGGAATAGCCCTGCAGCCAGATAAGGAAATTAACGGACTGACTTTGTGTGCGGTAGGAAGTGGAACAACCATTGACCATATCCAAGTTTCCTATTCAGGAGATGATTCTTTCGAATGGTTTGGTGGTACGGTAAATGCAAAATATTTGATAGCCTATTGCGGATTGGATGATGAATTTGACACCGATTTCGGTTATTCGGGGCGTGTTCAATTTGCTTTAGGAGTTCGTAATCCCCGCGTAGCCGATGTTTCAACTTCCAACGGTTTCGAATCGGATAACGATGGCTCTGGTACTGGCGCAACACCTCAAACTTCTGCAGTATTTTCAAATGTTACTCTGATAGGACCTTACAAAACAACAGCCGATAAAAATGTAAACAGCATGTTTGGAGCAGGAATGCATATTCGTCGCAACAGCTCAATTTCAGTCTTTAATTCGGTTTTTGCAGGATGGAATACAGGCCTGTTACTGGATGGGACATCTACTTATGCCAATGCAACTGCAGGCAATTTGGTAATTCAAAATTGCGTATTGTCCGGTACAAAAGGAACAGCTGTGAACGGAGCAGGAGGAGTAACTGCTGATCAGGCTCTGACATTCTTCAACAGCGGGAATAACCAAATCATTGCAGATAATGCTACAACAGGAATTGCCAGTTCTTTCTACGATGCAACCAAAACAGGCGCTGAAGCTGCCCCTACCTCTTTCCTCCCTGCAGCAGGTTCGCCATTGTTGAGTGGAGCATCATTTACCCATGCAAAACTGGCTGACAATTTCTTCGACAAAACTCCAACTTTTAAAGGGGCCTTTGGTACAACAGATTGGACAAAAGAACAATGGACCAATTTTGATCCACAGAATACAGTTTATTAATCATTTTTTCGTCTGTTTTTTTAAGGGCATTCTAAAATCGGGATGCCCTTTTTAATTCTATGTAAGTGTTTTAAACACATATCAGATTTGTTGAAGTTGATCCAACAAAATTTTCAAAATTACTGAATGCGAAAACTATTTGCCGAATTCTCGACAAATAGTTTTTTAATTTTATAAAATTATTTTCGATCTTTGTATCAAAAAAACAACTCATCTTATGATAAATTTCAATGGTTTGTTGGTTGGCTTTGCAGTTTTTCTTCTGATAGGAATCTTTCACCCAATTGTTATAAAAGCCGAGTATTTTTGGGGTGTCCGAAGCTGGTGGATATTTTTTATAATTGGTTCAATTGCCGCCGTTGTTTCTTTATTTGTGGAAAAAGAAATACCCTCAATTTTATTGGGAGTTTTTGCATTTTCTTGTTTCTGGAGCATACGCGAAATTTTTCAACAGAAACGGAGGGTGGAAAAAGGTTGGTTCCCCAAAAACCCCAAAAGGAAAAAATAATTTTAAATTTTGCTGTTTTTGTGTTTGTCATAAGTTTGTAAATACTATTTATTTATTTATTTTTGTGTGGTTATCTGTAGTTTGTTCTGCATAACAACGAAAAAACAAAAATTTCTTGAACCTTAAAAACATATCAAAATGTTGTACTACAGGCGGATATTGTTAAAACTGAGTGGAGAATCTTTAATGGGAGGAAAACAATACGGACTTGACGAAAACCGGCTGCAGGAATATGCGGCTCAAATTGCAGAAGTTGCAAAAATGGGAGTTCAAGTTGGGATAGTGATTGGTGGAGGAAATATTTTTCGGGGTTTGAGTGGAACAAAAAAAGGCTTTGACCGCATTTTAGGCGACCAAATGGGAATGCTTGCCACCGTTATCAACAGTTTGGCTCTTCATTCGGCCTTGCAGGCAGAAGGAGCGACTTCACACGTGCTCACCGCCATACGCATGGAACCGGTAGGAGAATATTACAGCAAACAAAAAGCCGTTTCATCTTTAGAAAAAGGTGAAATCGTCATTATTTCCGGGGGAACGGGAAATCCGTTTTTTACCACCGATACCGCTTCATCACTTCGTGCCATAGAAATCGGTGCCGATATCATGCTGAAAGGAACCCGAGTGGATGGCGTTTATACTGCCGATCCCGAAAAAAACAGCGATGCAGAGAGATTTGAAGAAATAACTTATGATGAAGTTTACCGGAGAAATCTGAAAATAATGGATTTAACCGCCACAACCCTATGCAAGGAAAACAATATGCCTATTTATGTATTCAACATGGATACAATTGGAAATCTTAAAAAAGTTATTTTGGGAGAAAAAATTGGCACTTTAATAAAAAATTGATACCATAAAGAAAAATCAATTTAAATTGAATTGAATTGAATTGGTTTGAAAATCCTTATCGAAAATAAATAATCACGGAAGAAGAATCTTAAAAACTAAATTTTATGGACATACAAGATGTAAAACCAATTTTGGATGAAGCAAAAGAAAGTATGGAAACAACCATACAGTTTTTAGAAAATGCATTGGCACATATTCGTGCAGGAAAGGCTAATCCTCGAATTCTGGATGCAGTTCGTGTGGATTATTATGGCGTTCATGTTCCTCTTGCCAATGTTGCTTCCATTACAACTCCCGATGCAAAAACAATCCTTATTCAACCTTGGGAAAAGGCAATGCTCAAACCCATTGAAAAAGCTATTTTAAATTCTGATTTGGGAATTAATCCCACCGATAATGGTGAAGTCATTCGGCTTTCCATGCCACCACTGACTGAAGAAAGACGCAAACAGCTGGTTAAACAGGTTAGAATGGAAGTCGAAGAAGCCCGTATTCGGATAAGAAATGCTCGCAGAAATGCCATTGACCATATCAAAAAAATGATTAAGGAAGGGCTTCCAGAAGACGTTGAAAAAGATGCAGAAGAACAAGTTCAAAAACTTCATGATGATTACATTAAAATCATTGATGAAATGCTTGCTCTCAAGGAAAAGGAGATTATGACCGTTTAACAAGGGTATTTTCAATGGTAAGAATTGATAAAACTTGCTTTCGATATAACCTCGGATCAAGTTTTATCAATCTTTTTATGAAATTTCAATGCCGTAATTCCAAATCTCAAAAAAAGGTTGTTAAAATAAATTTGAAGTGAACATGTAATGTTGGGCACCGTCGTAAAAAGCACCGGCAGTTGGTATCTGGTTGAAACTGAAGAAAAAGAACGGGTAGAATGTAAAATTAAAGGGAATTTTCGTTTAAAAGGGATTCGAAGTACCAATCCTATTGCTGTGGGCGACCGTGTGGAATTTGAAAAAAACGAAGATGGAATAGGCCTGATTAACAGAATATACGACAGAAAAAATTATATTATTCGTCGCTCGTCCAATTTATCCAAAGAATTCAGCATCATGGCCGCAAATCTCGATATAGCGGCTCTTATCATTACGTTAAATTATCCCGAAACTTCTACCGTTTTTATTGACCGTTTTTTGGCTGTAACCGAAGCGTATAATGTTCCTGCTTGTCTGATAATCAACAAAACTGATCTCTATGGTAAGGAAGATGTTGAGTATATGGAAGCACTTGCTTATCTTTATGAAAACATTGGGTATCCCGTTTTTAAAATATCGGTTTTAAAAGGTGAAAATCTTTCGGCAATAAAAGAATTTTTTACCGGTAAAACAGTACTTTTGGCAGGCAATTCGGGAGTTGGAAAATCTTCATTGCTCAATGCCCTATCGCCTGAAGCTCGTGCCAAAACAGCCGATATTTCTTTTTATCATAACAAGGGGATGCATACTACCACTTATTCGGAAATGTATCGATTACCTGATGGAGGTTATATTATTGACACACCGGGTATCAAGGGATTTGGCTTGATCGACATGGAAGAATCGGAAGTAGATCATTATTTTAAGGAGATTTTTAAAATTTCTTCACAATGCAAGTACGATAACTGTCTGCATATACAGGAACCGGAATGCGCTGTAAGAGAAGCTGTTGAAAAGGGGGAAATCAGCTGGTCGCGCTATCAAAGCTATTTAAGTGTTTTGGAAGATTGCCACGCCGAAAAATACAGGAAAGATGAATATCATTAATTTATGCAAATTATTCTCAATAAAACTATTTTTTAAAATAACTTAATTATCTTTACAAGGTTTTAATCAATAAAAAATATATGACAACCAAATAAATTTAATACTCTGAAAATCAATTTTTTATAATTAATGAAAAAATATCTTCGTGTTTTTCTGGCATTGACAGAAATGATATTTTTTTCTTCTTATTCATTTGCTGCCTTTCATTTTACAGATCCGAACGAAAATTTTCTATATCAAAAAAATATATTTTCATTTTACCCTGTCAATAATGGAAATACACTTTCTGCAACCATCAATGCAGACAAATTGGGCGTTTGCATCAATGGAACATCTCCGATAATTACTTTCACAGCAACAAATGGAACGGCTCCTTATGTCTTCACTTATAAAATAAATAATGGAGCTTTACAAACCATAACGTCAGAAAGTGGGAAAAACACTGCTTCCATTCATGTTCCGACAAATACTGCCGGAATTTTTAACTATGTTCTGGTAAGTATTTCAGATGCTACGCCAATTACTCAGAATATTTCAAATCAGCAAGTTACTGTTACAGTAGGCAATATTCCTTCTGTCGATTTTACTTTTTCCGACGAAAATTGTGCAGGAAAAAACATCACATTTACTCCTATCAACTTACCTGCCGGCGCTGATTATTCTTTTATGTGGGAATTTGGAGACAATACCACTTCTACCGACAGTGTAGCACATCATATATTTATGACGGCAATAGGAAACGGCACTCAAACTTTTACGGTAAAACTGACCGTCACTGATAATTTGACTGCCTGTACCAATTCAAAACAAAAAACCATCACCTTATCTCAACATCCCGATCCAAAATTGGAAACATCCGCAGAAAGTGATACGTTGAATGGTCAAGTTACTTTCATGTCTTGTAGCAAGGTCGCCACCGAATTTGTATTTACCAATCCCAATGAAAATAATCCCTATATAGTAAATTATACTATTGATTGGGGTGATGGTTCTCCAATTTTTTCGGAATCCACATGGTCATTACTGACTCATACTTATAATTTGGGAATGAATACATTAAAATATACAGTTCAAGGGCAAAATGGTTGCTCCGTAACCAAAGAATACAAAATATTTGTAGGCTCCAATCCTGCAGGTGGCATTCTTAGTCCGGGTAATACGGATATTTGTGTAAATGAACAATTGACTTTTCCAATTGCCGGTATTCAAAATAATCCTCCCGGTACCATTTATATGGTTTCATTTAACGATGGTACACCTGAAGAGGTTTTTTATGATAATACCCGAACCCAAATAACCCATACTTTTACTAATGGTTCTTGTGGTACTTACAGTTATGATGGGAGAAATTATTATCCCAATTCGTTTATGGTGAGTATGACTGCCAAAAATCCTTGCAGCCCTTCAGGAACATCATCTGCTGTTACTCCAATCTACGTTTCTATTCCTCCGGAAGCAAATTTCAATGCCAACAATTCTACTTGTGTAAATACCGATTTTTTCATACAAAACACCTCAAGAAGAGGATATGTGGCATCAAGTTCAGGATGTACTTCAGGAGATAAATTTGTATGGTCTATATCTCCAACCGAAGGTGTTACTGTGGTAAGTGGCTCATTAGGAAATACACGAGGGTTGAACGATGAACAATACAGCTCCTGGATTTCTGGGAGTGATAATGTCATTCTAAGATTTGCAAATCCGGGAAACTATACCATCAAAATTAAAATTGCCAATCGTTGCGGAGCAAGCGATACTACGCAAACCATTTGTGTAGAACCGGTAGTTACTCCATCTTTTACATTGGATAAAAATAAGGGTTGTGCTCCATTTACCGTAAAAGTTAACAACACAACCGATACGACAAAACTATGCAGTAACCCTTCATACAATTGGACTGTCGGTTACCAGCCTGCCAATTGCGGCACTACATCCTCATTTGACTATGTTGATCACACTTCTACCTCATCAAAAAATCCACATATTACTTTTAACAATCCCGGAATATATACATTAACAATGAACGTTTACACAAACTGTTCTGTTCAAACGGTCAGCCAGCAAGTTACGGTAACACGTCCACCTCTTGTTTCGATCGGCAATATTCCCGATTTTTGCGGTAGCGCCGAAATAAGCCCTATCGCAACTATTCAAACCTGTATTCCCGCTACCGATTCAGTCAGTTATGAATGGAGTTTCGCGGGAGGAACACCTGCAAGTTCCACAGCCGCAAGTCCGGGAAAAATTACCTATTCATCTCCGGGAAACTACACCGTTTCATTGACAGTAAAAAATGGTTGTGGAAGTACAGTTGCAACAAAGACATTCAAAATAAATGTTGTTCCTCAAATTACAAATACCGAATTAAGCCAAACCATTTGTTCAGGCGACAGTTCTCAATCCGTTCCATTGACTTCCACTGTTCCGGGAACAACATTTTCGTGGACAGCACAAGCCTCAACCGGTATTACTGGCTTTATTTCTTCCGGAACAAGCAATACAATTCCGGCTCAAAATATAATAACCAGTGCAAATGTTTCCGGCAATGTAACTTATTCCATTGTACCAAAAGTAGGTACTTGCACAGGAGATACTGTCAGATATGTCATCAACGTTTATCCACGTCCCTATTTTACGAAACAACCCGTTTCCAGTATTCTTTGTAAAGATGGAGCAGCAACACTTTTATCGGTTTCTTTTTCAAAAGGAGAAGGAACTTTTTCTTTCCAGTGGTATTCCAATAATGTAAAATCCACTTCAGGTGGGACGCCTATTCCAGGAGCTGTGGACTCTGTTTATACACCATCAACTTCTACGGTTGGGACAACTTATTATTATTGTATCATAGAATTTTCGTCAGGTTATTGCAGAGAAATAATTTCCGATATTGCTACAGTAACTGTGAATGAACCTCCCCAAATTACTCAACAACCCCTTGCATCACAAATAATTTGTGTCGGAGGTAGTTTGCCTCGGCCACTCAAGGTAAAATACAGTGGTGGTGCTGGTCCATCTTTTCAGTGGTATAGTAATAATGTAGATTCCAATGTTGGAGGAACAGCTATCTCGGGCGCAAACGATTCTATATTTACATCATCTTCATTTACTGCCATCGGCACTTTCTATTTTTATGTAACGATTACTTTTTCGGGCAACAATTGCGACCCCGTTACAAGTGAGACGGCAAAGGTTGAAGTTATACCCGATCCGTCCATTGCGCAACAACCTTTAGCATCGCAAACTATTTGTCAAAATTCAATTGCAGAAGAACTAAGCGTAAAAGTTACCGGAGGAATTGGGAAATATGCCTATCAATGGTACCAAAGCACCACAAATAGTAACAGTGGAGGGACAATAATTCCTAATGCAAACGACAGTATCTATATGCCATCCACAACAAATACCGGAATTTTATATTACTATTGTGAAATTACGCAGCCCAATGGGCCGGGATGCAATGCAGTCAGCAATACTTCGCAAGTGATTGTGAAAGAAGGTCCCGCTATTACAGAACAACCTTCATCGTTGGTGGTTTGTAAAAATGAAATTTCACCCAAATTGTGGATTTCATGGAAAAATGGAGTAGGAATTCCTTCCTATCAATGGTTTTCGAATACGTTGAACTCGAATACCGGTGGAACCTTAATTCCAACAGCAACTGATTCAGTTTATATGCCTTCAACTGCTGTTGTCGGAACAATTTATTATTATTGTGTTATTTCTTTTTCATCGGGAGGATGTTCCGAATTAGTTTCCAATCCGGCTGCAGTAACGGTTAATCAATCCCCTGTCATTTCAGATATTAACGTTTCAATTTGCAGTGGACAAAGTTTCAATATTATTCCTGAAAATTCCGGAAGTAACATCGTTCCGACAGGTACAACTTATACATGGTCAATGCCGGCTATTTCTCCATCGAATTCAATTACTGGTGCAAGTGCCCAATCAAATCCTCAACCTCAAGTAAGTCAAACTTTGACCAATATAACCACTTCTACCGCTATTGTAACCTATACGGTCAAACCTTCAGCCAACGGTTGTGATGGTGCAGAATTCAAAATTTCGGTTACCGTATATCCGGCAGCTCATATTGAAGCAAATGTTCACAACATTATATGTAATGGAGCAAATGATGGAATGATAAGTCTGACAATAACAAGTGGTGTGCCTTTTGCTACAGGCGATCCGTATAAAATAACATGGAACGGACCCAACGGATTCACTTCTCATAATGCAAATATTTCAAATTTATCGGCAGGTGATTATCAACTTCAAGTGTTGGATGCCGGAGGTTGTCCCTATCAAGCGACGTATACAATTATAGAACCTGAAAAAATCAAGATTTCCGGAATAACTCAAAAAAATGTGAGTTGCTATGGCAATGCCGACGGTGAAATCAGCTTCAACGTAAGTGGAGGAACGGGAAATTACGTTTACTCATGGACAAAAGATGGAACACCGTTCACGGGCACCAATCATCTGACTGCACTTCAAGCAGGAACTTATGCCGTATCGGTTACTGACGGCAATGCGTGTGCTCCGCAATCGGAAGAATTTACAATTATTGAACCGCTACCCTTAACAATTTCTCTTTCCGACAAAAAGAATGTTCTTTGCTACGGAGATGCAACAGGGAGCATTGAAGTAGAAGTAACAGGAGGAACCAAAGCCGAAATAACTTCAGGTGATTATGATTATTACTATTCGTGGACAGGACCTGAAAATTATACCAGCAACAATAAAAATTTAACCAACCTTAAAGCGGGAGATTATTTTTTGACAGTGCGAGATGCTTCAAATTGTACTGTAACTTCTGACGCCTTTACAGTTACGCAACCGCAAGAACTGATTGTTTCGGCTACATCTACCGCTATTACTTGTTTTGGCGATGACAACGCTTCCATTACACTCAACGTTACGGGCGGGGTTGAACCCTATTCGGTTCAGTGGAGCAACTATGGCGAGGGAATGGTGCAGGAAAATCTTTCTCCCGGAACGTACGATATAACGGTTACCGATAATAATGGATGCCAAAAGTCATTACAGGTCATCATTCCCGAACCATTCCGATTCTCCGTAAAACCGGTGGTAAAACAAATAAGTTGTTATGGAGCCAATGATGGCAGTATCAAACTCAATTTTGTAGGAGGAATGCCACCCATTTCTTTTGCATGGGATGATGATCCAAATGCCGGAGTAGATAGGAACCAATTGAAACCGGGCGTTTATACGGTTCGCATTCATGATGCCCAACCTTGCGATATTATCCGCAGTTTTACCATAATAGAGCCACAACCGCTGACTGTATCGGCTCAAGTTAAGGATGCTACCGATTGCCAAAACGTAAATAGCGGTTCTATTCTGCTTGCAGTTACAGGAGGAAGACCACCCTACAAATATGAATGGTCAAACGGAATGATAACAAAAGACATCGAAAATATTCAGGCAGGAAATTATTCGGTTCAGATTACCGATTCTTCAGGATGTAATATAATGGAACAATATACCGTTCGCCGACAATCACCTCTCAAAGTGAGTGTTGTAAGTCATATTGAATTTGATTGCCTGACGAAAAGCATAACTCAAGTGAACAAAGCAACAGTCAGTGGAGGAGTTCCACCTTATCAGATTTCGTGGTCAAGTGGAACGATTAGTGGCACAAACAATGAGATCATGATAACCGGTCAAAGTGGTTTGGCTTTTGTTTATGTTACTGATGCGTTACAATGTGTGACAACTTATTCTTTTAATGTTGAGATTCCGGAACAAGGTATCAGCTATCAGCTTCTAGACTGTAATCAGCGCTTTTATCAGTTTAATGCATTGATTCCCATACAGAAAGCCGACTATACCTATGCTTGGGATTTTGGTGATGGCGGAGTTTCTGATATTAAAAATCCGCAATATAATTTTTCAAAACCCGGTAATTACACGGTAAAATTAAAAATCCAAAATTCAGAATGTTCGCTGAATTATGAAACAACAATTTCTGTTGAAGCTCCTCCGGTGCTTTCACTCGATAAAGAACCCATATTCTGTATTGGTGATTCTCTGTTGCTTCATGTTTCAGGGGCAGACTATTATCGCTGGAATGATGGTTCTACAGCAGATAATTTATTGATTGTCAAACCGGGGACGTATTCTGTTGAAGGAACTTCAAAAGCCGGATGCAGTTCTATTTTGACTTTCATGGCCAGTTATTTCGATTTATTCCATTATACCATACAAACCGATCAGGAAATGGTAACCGATCGCCAACCAACGATAGAATTCTGGTCGGAAGACACATCCAATGCTATTTATTACTGGGATTTTGGTGATGGATATAAAACGCAGGGTAATCACGTTTCTCATACTTACATTATTTCAAGAGATGGGTATTATGAAGTTAATTTACAAGTGATCAACCCCAATGGTTGCCGGGAATATGCTACAAAACGAATTTGGATTGGAGCTCCAACTTTGCCCAATACCATTACGCCCAATGGAGATGGAAAAAACGATCTGTTGCTGAAGGGATTTCATATTCAGGTATTCAACAGAAACGGACTACTGCTGTTTGATGGCAGAGAAGGCTGGGATGCAACATACAAAGGGAAACCGGTGTCTGAGGGAACATACTTTTACGTCTTAATGTATGCTACACCCAAAGGATTGAAGTTTGCTTCAAATTTTGTTACAGTAATTCGTTAAAAGCAATTTAATGAAAATACGTTTTCTGATAGTGATTTTCTTGTTTGCAGTAATTGTTTCCATGTTTGGACAGTCAAATATTCGCGTAAACAATTATTGGGAAAACACTTATTATATCAATCCTGCTTCCATTCACGATCAGTATAATGGAGAAATAAGCATGGCTGCCAGAAATCAATGGATAAATTTTCCGGGCTCGCCCACTACATTTTTCGGACATGGCACCGTTTTTCTTTCCGATTTTCATACGCAAATTGGAATGAAGGCAATGGCCGATAAAATTGGTTACACCAATACCTACGATCTCGCTTTTTCCTATGCTTACCAGTTAACATTAAATCCTACATGGAATCTGAGTATGGGATTGACCGTTAATTATCAAGGATTGAACTACGACCTGAGTCAGGTCAATTTGACGAATGGTGATGACCCTTCAGCATACGAACATTTTAAATTTGAATCCAACTTTAATTCCAATCTGGGTGTAGAATTAAATAATAAATACTGGAAAATCGGGTTGGCAGGGCAAAATATTTTTTCACTCTTTTACTCTTTCAGCGAACTGTTCAATAACACCAATTTTTTATATGCCTCCTACAAACCCTATACTCAAAATTTTTTCAGTGTGGGTGGAGGAATGTGTTTGATTCAGTATGGCAACATGATGCAAGCAGAATTGAACTTTAATGGCTTCTTCAAAATGACCCCTGAAAACAATGCTTTTCAACTTGGTTTATTTTATCGGACATGGCACGAAGCTGGTGCCCTTTTTGGCATTGACCTGACGAATTCCTTTCGCCTTTCCTACAGCTACGACTATAATGCCGGTGCAATCAGACGGAACTCTTACGGTACGCACGAGTTGATTTTGACTTATAAAATCAAAGGAGAACCTAAATGTATCAATTGCTGGTATTGAAATTCGACATTTTAGTAGTGGACTCAATATTGCTTTATAAAATAATTCAGACTTTTTCGGATTAAAAAATACAGAAAAGATGAATATTTTTAATTTTGACTATCAATTTGTAGAAAAAATATAGATAATTCAAATAAATTAAATACATTTGTAGAGAAAAATTTTTTAATTATTTATTTCTGAGCTTAAAGATTAAGTTATGGCACAACATCAAATTGATAGATTGGATCGTAAAATTTTGCAATTGATTTCACAAGATGCCCGTATCCCTTTTCTCGAAGTTGCACGCGAATGTAATGTTTCGGGGGCAGCAATTCATCAGCGCATACAAAAACTTCGCAATCTAGGAATAATTAAAGGTTCTGAATTTGTGATAGATACCTATAAGGTTGGATTTCAAACCTGCGCTTATATTGGGATTATTTTAAGCGATATTAAAATGTTTAAGTCTGTGGTAGAGGAGTTGAAAAAAATTCCAGAAATTGTTGAATGCCATTATGCAACAGGAAAATATTCCATGTTTATTAAAATTTATGCAAAAGACAACCGACATTTGTTACAGATTATACTCGAGAAATTAACCGTTATACCAGGTGTGGCGCATACAGAAACCTTTCAGATTTCTCTGGATGAAATTTTTCGTCGTCAGCTTTTTGTTTTCGATACGGAAAATGAAGTAGAAAATTTAGAGGAAGAGATATAATAATTTCTATTAGCTTAAATTAAAAAATTCCGGTTTTCTGGATTGCAACACACAAATTACAAAATTGTTGCTGACTACCAATATATAATATAAAAATCCTGAAAATTTTGAAAATAAAATAGACCTCCAATCGGAAAAAGTGAAACAGGCAAAATGGTGGACGCTACAAGAATTGAAGAAAATTTGCAGGAAGGAATTTTTACCGAAAACTTTCTGATAGAATTTGATTTGTTGAAAAAGAGTGCAGTTTTGGAGAATAATATTTGCGATTGCGCATGCAAATTGAAAGAAACCATTTTCAAAGCTCCTCATTTGTTTCGGTAAGGCAAAACCTAAAAAATTTCTCGGTTATTCAACTTTTTGCAATCTTTGGTTGGCTATTTCGCAATAGAGTGGATTGATTTCAAAGCCAATAAAATTTCTTTTGAGCATTTTGCAGGCCACTGCCGTCGTTCCCGAACCCATGAACGGATCCAGTACCAAATCGCCTTCGTTACTGCTGATTTCAATGTACGGAATGCACACTTTCAATGGTTTTTGTGTTCGATGAATGGTTCTCTCTTTCCCCATGCAGATAGGTGCTTCAATAAAATTGTGCATTTCGTTGGTGCTCTTGTAATTCCATGTTTTGGGAGTGCCTTTTGAAAAGTGTACAATCAGCTCCATGCTGTTGGCAAACATTTTTCGGGGATGTACGGCAGGGAAAGGATTGGTTTTGTGCCAGTGAATGACTTTTCTGAATTGAAAGCCTGCCCGTTCAACCATACGATTGAGAAAAGACACAAAATCGTCGCCGCACCATAAATATCCGCTGGCGCCGGGTTTACTCACACGATAACATTCTTTTAATACTTCTTCCAAAAATTGCAAATACTCTTCTTCCGATTTAAAATCATCAAATTCAAACTCGGTAACCACATCCTTGTGATTTTTAAGTCCTTTTATGTTTTGAGCCCGGTATTGATAATATGGTGGATCGGTAAAGATAAGATCAATACTATGGTCGGGTAATTTTTTTAAACCTTCCAAACACGACAAAGCATAAATTTGATTCATTTCCATGTGGGGAAAAAGTTATTGAATATTTGTCTGTTATTTTTTGTTGATTTTTCCGAAATATGTTTCGAGCAATTTTTTTGCTGCGACGAATGATGTAAGTTCATTGGTAAGAATCTTGTTTTCGATTTCAGGCAATAATTTCCTAATTTCTTCATTTTGATAAAAATGAGCCTTTAGCTGTTCGTTGATGGTTTCATACATCCAGTATTTTGCCTGATCGTTTCGTTTATATTCGAAAAAACCGTTGGCTTTGGTATATTCCACGTATCTTTCCACCATATTCCACACGTCTTCGATTCCCGTCTTTTCAATGGCCGAACAAGTCAGCACTTCGGGTTTCCATCCCGATTCAGCGGGAGGAAAAAGTTGAAGGGCATTTTGATGCTGTATTTTTGCCAGTTGTGCTTTTTCGATATTATTTCCGTCGCATTTGTTGATAACAATTCCATCAGCCATTTCCATAATGCCGCGTTTGATACCTTGCAATTCGTCTCCGGCTCCGGCAATTTGAAGCAGCAGAAAGAAATCGACCATAGAATGAACGGCGGTTTCCGATTGTCCCACGCCGACTGTTTCCACAAAAACCCTGTCGAAACCGGCAGCTTCGCAAAGAATAATGCTTTCGCGCGTTTTGCGGGCAACACCGCCCAACGTTCCTGCAGAAGGAGAAGGGCGAATAAAAGCATTTTTTGAAACGGAAAGTTCTTCCATTCGCGTTTTGTCTCCCAAAATGCTTCCTTTGGTTCTTTCGCTGCTGGGGTCGATAGCCAAAACTGCCAGTCTGTGTCCTTTTTGAACCAAATACATGCCCAATGCTTCGATAAAGGTACTTTTGCCGGCTCCGGGAACTCCCGTTATTCCCAATCTGACCGATTTCCCGGAATATGGCAGACATTTTTCGATTACTTCCTGAGCAATATTTTGATGTTCGGGCAATGAACTTTCCACCAGCGTTACGGCTTGGCTCAACAAGGAAATATCGCCCGATAATATGCCTTTCACATATTCTGATGCAGAATAAATTTTTCTTTTTTGTTTAACCTTCTGATAGGGATTGACAATGGGTGGCTTATTTACACCATCATTGACACTTAAATTTTTGAATGAAGGATCATTTTCGGGATGTTTTTGATGAAAGTGCATAGTTGAATTTTTGGAATAAAATAGCCAGAATGTAACCTTTTTTACATCCTGGCTCGTAATTTTCTAAAAAGAATTTTTTGTCAGCTGATTGTCCAATTTACGACCAGGATAACAAAACTGTTGTTCGGATCGTTGGTTTGCAGCGTAATGGTTTTTTTGTAGTTGCCCGATGCCAAGTTGGCGGTGTTGACGGTAACTTTCAGTTCTCCTTTGCTTCCACCTTTTATGGTTTGAACGGAAGAAACAGTCAACTCTTTATTGTTGTTAACAATTCGGTGTATTTTCAATTCGTCTTTTCCGATATTTTTTATTAAGAATTTACCGCTGACTTTTGAACCGGCCTTAAAGGTTCCCAGTGATAAGGTGGTGGAAGGAATATCCAGAATTGGAGCGTTTTGCCTTTCGCTGACGGAAAGTTTGCTGAAATCTTCCACTATATTGGCATAAAGGGTCAGTTTGTTGTCTTCCGAAAATTTCTTTTGACCATTGACAATCAGATAAAAATCGTCGGAAATTGGGCCCCATTGCTGACAGTTTTTTGAGTTGAGATAAAAAGTAATTTTCCCTTCTTCATTGGGTTGTGTAATATCGGGAATAACTTCTGAAGTAACATACGAAGGCAAGTTTTCAAAAGTAATTCTTACGTTTTGGGAAGTTGTATTTTTAAAGGAGATGCTTCTGCTTTGAATGGTTCCCTTGTTGACATTGTTCATTTGAACGATTTTGGTTTTCAGTCTGATTCCACTCACAGATATCGGATAATCGGAATTTTCATCAGTTTTCGGTATGACTTCTCCTTTAATTTGAAGTTGTACCTGTTCTTCTGTTGCATTGCTGAATACGGTAATGGTTTTGTTAAAAATTCCCGGACGTCCCAAAGGATTATAGGTAACCATAATAGAACCGGATTTACCGGGTTCAATAGGTTCTTTTGTCCAATTCGGTGTGGTGCAACCGCAAGATGCCTGTACTCGGCTGATTACGAGCGGTCCTGTTCCTGTATTGGTGAACTTGAACTGATAGCTCACTTTTCCGTCTTCTTCCTTAATTTGACCAAAGTCGTGAATTTTTTCCTGAAATTGAATCACTGCTTTTTGCGCATTGGAAGCGGAAACAAATAAAAGCATCATAAAAATGATGGAAACGGTTTTTTTTATATATCTATTCATAACTTGAGAATTGTTTATTCTGAAAATATTTTGAAAATTTCTGTATTCAGACTACAAAAATAGGTAAAATGCGCTTTCTTTGCACCTGAATTTTGTCTATATCTGATTAATAATAGTTAAAAAAGAATTTTCCTTTTACTTGAAATACCTTAACCAGGAGGAGCATTATAATTCTCTTAGCATTGTTGGAGAAACAAATATTTAAACTTCCGGTTTAAAGTGATAAACTTCCAAATAGATGGTTTGTTTAATTGTTTCAAAATTATTTTTTGCAAATTCGTAATCGTTGCTCATCAACTGCATGGGGATGGGGAAACCTCCGCTTTCGTAAGGTGGCTGAAGGTAGTAATTCTGTAATTCGACGAATTCATGCCGGTGATAAAATTCAATTCTTCTTTTTGCAGCATCAGTATTGGGCATTTCAACTTCCAGTATTACAGGCAAATTTACTTTTTCAAGAAACGATTTCAATGCCTCTGTGCCCAAATACTGGCTTCTCAACTTTTCTTCAATAGCAAAATGTTCGATATAAATAAATTTTTCAAAATTCCAGTAATTGAAAATTCCCACAAAGCTGTTTTTATTCATCAATACGTAAGCATGAAAGTTTGGATTGTTCAGTTCCTTTTCCAGATTCTGTAAGCTTCTGCGTTCATTTTCAGGAAAAGCAGAAGAATACAGCCTGTAGAATTGCTGAAAAAACGCATCAGAAGAGGATTGCATCCTTTTAAAATCAATCATGGCAAACAGGTATTGGTATGTTTGTTACTACGGTTTTTTTCAAGGAAAAATGTTGAAACTTTCCGGGTTCAAATAGTCTTTTTCAATATCCAGAAAATATTTGTAAGTGCCCACTTTCAGCTCAATGCAGGCGTCGTAATCGCATACGATAATACTTTTGGGATGCAGTTGCAGTGCGCTCACCGTCCACATCTGACTGATAGGTTCTTCTACTGCATGGCGCAGAGCGCGAGCCTTGTTGTGTCCATTAACGAGAATCAAAACTTCCCGAGCATCCATTATAGTTCCCACACCAACGGTAAGAGCAGTTTTGGGAACCTGATTAATATCGTTATTGAAGAAACGCGAATTGGCAAGTATGGTGTCGGTAGTCAATGTTTTTTGTCGCGTACGCGATGAAAGAGATGAGCCCGGCTCGTTAAATGCGATGTGTCCGTCCGGCCCTATTCCTCCTACAAAAAGCTCAATTCCTCCCACCGATTTCATTTTTTCTTCGTAAGCTGCACATTCTGCTATCAAATCTTCAGCATTGCCATTGAGAATATTTACATTTTCGGGTTTGATATCAATATGGCTGAAAAAGTTTTTCCACATGAAACTGTAATAGCTTTCTTCATGTTCACGGGGTAACCCAACATATTCGTCCATGTTGAAAGTGATAACATTTTCGAAGGAAATAATGCCTTTTTTGTTTAATTCGATTAAATAATGGTACATGCCGAGAGGCGAAGATCCCGTTGGCAAACCCAAAACAAAAGGTTTTTGAGCGCTTGGCTGGGCATGAAGAATTTTTGCTGCCACGTAATTGGCTGCCCACTGCGATAAAGTCGGGTAATCTGGCTGAATGATGAGTCTCATGATGAAAAAGGTTTTTTATAGTTTTATAGTTTTTTACAAAAGTACGATTATTTCTTTCGTTTTAAAAGAATATTTTAAAAAATATTAGTCCAACATTTTTTGTTGCACAAACAAATTTTATCTCTTCTCATTTTTGTCGGGATGATTTGTTATTTTTGTTCTGAGAAAACCAAATTTTCCGTTATTATGAAAAATCACCTATTGTCTATTTTATTGTTGGTAGCCTGCCATCAAAGCATTTATGCATCTTCTTATCAATCTTTTGTTAAAAATTCTGAAGCGCTCATTCAACGCGTGTTGCCCGAAAAGGCGAATCATTTTGTGATTGAACAAATTTCTTCTGAGCACGGGAAAGATGTTTTTGAGATCGCTATATCCGAAAATGGAAAAATTGTATTGCGGGGAAACAATGAACTGTCTGTTGCTATGGCTTTTAATCGTTATTTGCGGGATGTTGCGCATGTCTCTTACGACTGGTTTTCCGTATCACCTTTACAAATAAAAGGAGAATTGCCTTTGCCGATTTCAACAATAAGAATGGCATGTAGTGCGCAAGAAAGATTTTTTAACAATACTTGTACTTTTGGTTATACTTTTCCGTTCTGGAATTGGGAACGGTGGGAAAAATTTATCGACTGGCTGGCAATGAATGGGGTCAACCGGCCATTAATGTTGGCCGGACAGGAAAAAGTCTGGTTAAATGTATGGCAATCTTTTGGATTGAAAAAAGAAGATATTCAGGCTTATTTTTCCGGGCCTGCGCATTTGCCGTGGCACCGAATGGCGAATTTGGATAAATGGGGCGGGCCCTTGCCGGTTTCGTATATCGAATGTCAGTATCGGCTTCAGAAAAAAATTCTCGCCAGATGCAGAGAATTGGCTATGGAACCTGTTTTGCCGGCTTTTGCCGGACATGTTCCCGAACAGCTAAAACAAGTTTATCCGGAGGCTAACATTCATCAAATTTCTCCGGGTTGGGGTGGAATGGACGCTGATTATACAACCTATTTTCTCGATCCTTCAGAAAAACTATTTTCCGAAATTCAATATCGTTTTCTGAAAGAACAGGAAAAACTTTATGGCATTTCCCATCGCTATTCGGCCGATCCTTTCAACGAAATTGACCCACCCAGCTGGGCTCCGGAATATATTGCTTCTGTGGCAAAAACAATTTACCGATCGATGAAAAATGCTGATCCAGAAGCTATTTGGTATCAGATGTCGTGGACTTTTTACTACGACAGCGAACACTGGACGCAAGAGCGGCTTAAAGCTATGGTTGAAAGCGTTCCAAAAGGGAAACTGATTTTTTTGGATTATGTGGCAGAGGAAGAAGAATTTTACAAGCGGACAGAAAACTTTTTTGGAGCGCCATTTATTTGGTGTTATTTGGGAAATTTTGGCGGGAATACCCATTTGGTTGCGCCCATGAAAAAAGTTTCCAAAAGAATTGTGGAAGCACAGAAAGTGGAAAATTGTCTTGGCGTGGGTGCTACGCTGGAAGGGCTGAATGTGAATCCCGAAATTTATGAAATGGTATTGGAAATTCCTTGCAACAATAAAATATCTTCGTTCGACATTGACGAATGGATAAAAAATTATGCTGTCAGAAGAGCCGGACAGGAAGATTCGGCTGTCATTGAAGCATGGAAGTTGTTAAAAGAAAAAGTCTTGGTGGATGAGGCTCAAGTAATTGGGAATCATAGCGTTGTTTTTCAGGTTTTGCCGGTCATGGATTTAAAGGAAAGTTCATGGACTACCAATCCATTTGTTCCTTATGACAATGCCGATTTGGCGAAAGCTTTACAAATCATGTTGCAAGCAAATGAAGAAAGTCGAAAAAATGATGCCTATTGTTTTGATGTCGTTAATTTGGCCAGGCAAGCACTCGGAAATTATGGCAGTTGCCTTTACGAAAAAATGATGACTGCTTATCGAGAACAAAATCTCTCTGATTTTCAAAAATATTCTCATCAGTTTATTTCACTTGGAATGGAAATTGACTTGTTGTTGGGAACAAGAAAGGAATTTTTACTTGGCAGTTGGCTTTCAGATGCACGTCGCTGGGGAAAAACGAGAGAGGAAAAAATCTATTACGAAAGAAATGCGCGTGAAATTATCACCACATGGCATAAGTCCGGCGGCGAATTGGTAGATTATGCCAATCGCCAATGGAATGGCCTTATGCGGAGTTATTATTTGCCACGTTGGGAAAAATTTATTGAGCTCTTGCAAAAGTCCTTGATAAACGGCACTTCTTTCGAACAAGAAGATTTTTCTGCCTGGTGTATCGATTTTGAGAGAAAATGGGTGAATGGAGAAATTCAAGAGAATTTTTTGGAAAAACCCAGTGGAAATGCTATTGAAACGGCTCAACGTTTGTTTGAAAAATATAGTACCGAAATGCTGAAATAAAAATCGAGTAGTTAGGGGGATTACTCTACCACCCTTTCACATTACCATGCGTGTTCTTACACACAGCGGTTTCTTTTAATTGTTTAACTTCTCCAGCTGAACACATTGATAAACAAGCAAACATACTGTCTGGAGGATGAGTTTGGGTACTACAAATTTGTTCTAAAAAATAAAACTCATTGAAATCCAGTATGTTACAATTTTAATCGACTGAATTTGACTACCAAACTAACCAATATCAGTGTGTTTTTAACAAAACTTTAACGTTACGTTATTCAAATTTGGAAAGTTGAGCTAAAGAACCATTGATAATAGATTAAATTTAAAATGAATGGTTGTGTAGGACAGATTTAATGCCTAAAAAGTAAGATAGTATTTTCTTACGAAGGAATTAAGTTTTGAAGAGCGAACCATATGTCTTTTATTTTGAAATACAAAAGAATACGGATATCAAATTACTGTTTGCAAATTATCCTCTTTTCATTTCATTGATTATTTTCATCGTATCGGAAGCAATCATGAATTCTTCATCTGTAGGAATTACGGCAACTTTCACCCTCGATTCTGCAGAACTTATGAGTGCTTCTTTGCCACGTGCTTCAGCATTGGCTTTTTCATCAACATCTATCCCCAGATAAGTCAGTCCCTTTATTATGTTTTGTCTGGTTTTGGCCTGATTTTCTCCAATACCACCGGTAAAAACGATTAAATCTACTCCATTCAAGGCAGCAGCATAAGCTCCAATATATTTTTTTATCCGGTACTCATACATGTCAAGAGCGAGTTTTGCTCTTTCATTGCCATTTGCAATGGCGGTTTCAATATCGCGCATATCGGATGAAATGCCTGAAACGCCCAATACACCGCTATGTTTGTTGAAAAGTGTAGAAAGTGCAGAAGGCCCAATCATTTCTTTTTCCATCAGAAAAGTGGCAATTCCCAAATCCACATCTCCGGAGCGTGTACCCATCATCAATCCTTCCAATGGTGTAAATCCCATCGAAGTATCAACCGATTTACCGTTTTCTATGGCGGTAATGGAGGCTCCATTTCCCAGATGTACGGTGATGATTTTCGTTTGTACGTAATCCATATTCAAGAATTCACAGGCCCGATGTGAAACGTAGCGGTGGCTAGTACCGTGAAACCCGTATCGGCGAATACCGTATTTGGTATAAAGAGAATATGGAATTGCATACATGTAGGCATATTCGGGCATTGTTTGATGAAAGGCCGTGTCGAAAACTGCTACTTGTGGAACCGTCGGCAATAGTTCGCCGATAGCATTAATACCGGCCAAATTTGGTGGATTGTGCAAGGGAGCTATATCGATGCATTCTTCTATTTTTTTGATTACTTCGTCAGTAATCAGCACACTTGAATTGAATTTTTCGGCACCGTGAACTACTCGATGCCCTACGGCATCTATTTCTTCCAGCGACTTAATACAACCATGCTTTGCGCTGGTAAGCACTCCCAATATATATTCAATGGCTGTCTGATGTTCCAATACTTCACCTTCCAGAATAATTATCTGATTGTCTTGTCGGATATGTTTCAAAAGGGAACCTTTCATGCCTATCTTTTCCACTCCACCCGAACCAAGAACTTTGTTATTCTCCAAATCGAGCAATCGGTATTTTACGGAGGAACTTCCGCAATTCAACACTAAAATTTTCATTTTTTATCCTCCTTATTTTATAACATTACCAAATTCATCATATTCGTAAAATCCCTTTCCTTTTTTTATGCCAAAATGTTTTGCGCGAGAAAGACGCAACAAGACCGGCGAAGGTTTGTATTTAGAATTGCCATATTCCTGATACAAATTTTCCATAAGTTTGACAATTTTTTCGATTCCCATTTGGTCGGCTGTTCGGAATACACCCAAGCGATGACCAAAACCAACGGTAAGTACTTTGTCTATGTCTTCAACGTTGGAAATGCCTTCCATTAACATGGCACAGGCTTCGTTGAGCTCTATTAAAAACAAACGAATACTCACCAGCCCTGCCGATTCGGCGACTGCAACATATTGATGATTGATCAGACGGGCAAATTGACAAATTTTTTCGTACGTTTCGTCGGAAGTGTAAAGCCCTCTGACGATTTCAATAATATTTGATCCGGGAACATTGGAAAGGAAATGAAGCCCTATGCAACGTTCCTTATATTGCAGTTCTGATGCAAGTTCCGTGATAACCACAGTGGAAATATTGGAAGCAATGATGGCTTGAGGAGACAGGACTTTTTCGAGTTGAAGAAAAACTTCTTTTCTTTCTTCAACGTGCCTTTCTCCCGTTTGGTCATCATAGCGTACTGCTTCAATGACAAAATCGCAACCGGCAAAATCTTTATATTTCGTTGTTCCATGTACGCGGCTGAGAGCAATTTTTTTTTCGTTCTCCGTCAATCCCCAGTTCTGAATTCTTTTATTCAGTTTCCTTTCAATCCGGCTGTAAGCATTGGCAATTTTTTCTTCTGTAGGTTCCAAAAAAACAACTTCTATTCCGTTGAGCAAAGCAATGGTTGCAATAGCACTTCCTTCGTTTCCGCAACCGACCACTCCGATTTTTGAAAACAAAGTACGTCGGCGACTCCTCTTGCTCAGACCATATTTTTCTATGGGTTCAATAATTGGTTGGGACATATTTTTTTATTGTATGGTAAAAACACTTATTTTATCGCCAGATTGGAAGTAATGGTAATCATGTGAAAGATATCCTCTACCGAGCAGCCACGAGAAAGATCATTGACAGGTGCTGCCATTCCTTGCAGTATTGGGCCAACAGCTTCTGCTCCGCCAAAGCGTTCCACCAATTTGTATCCAATGTTTCCCGACTGAAGATCAGGGAAAATCAATACATTTGCTTTTCCTGCTACTGCACTTTCAGGCGCTTTTCGATGGGCAACAGAAGGGACGAGAGCTGCATCCGCCTGAAGTTCTCCGTCAATTAAAAGTGTCGGGTCCATTTCACAGGCAAGACGGGTAGCTTTCACTACCTTATCTACCAACTCATGGCTGGCACTGCCTTTGGTGGAAAAACTCAGCATGGCAATGCGTGGTTCTATTTCTCCAATTTGGCGAGTCGTTTTAGCTGTACAGACCGCAATTTGAGCCAATTCCTCAGCTGTAGGATTGGGATTTACTGCACAGTCGGCAAAAACAAGCAATCCGTTTTCGCCGTATTGAGGCGTTTTGGTAAACATGAGAATGGCACCGGAAACAACCTGAATGCCGGGTAAAGTTTTAATTATTTGAAATGCAGGGCGAAGCACATCCCCCGTAAAATTCCGAGCTCCGGCAAGTTCCCCGTCAGCATCTCCGTTTTTAATCATCAGACAGGCAAAATAAAGCGGATTTTTCGTCAATTCTTCAGCTTCCTGATAGGTTATGCCTTTGTTTTTGCGAATATTGTACAGCAAATCGATGTATTCTGCTCTTCGAGGACTTGTTTCGGGATCGATAATTTCTGCCTCAGCAATATGATTTAAATGCAAATTCGATGCTGTTTTTAGAATGACATCTTCTTTTCCCAGTAAAATTAAATGAGCAGCCTTTTCTTTTAATATTATTTCAGCTGCCTGCAAGGTACGGGTTTCATCTCCTTCGGGCAATACAATTCGCTTAATATTTGCTTTTGCACGCTCCAATATTTTGTTCAGTAGATCCATTTTTTATAATTATTTTTCACTAATTTGCTGTAAACAATACCTATAGCTCTTTTGCTTTTGAGCAATACAAAAGTATCCAAAATAAATTGAAATTGCAATGTAGAGATGGCAATTTTTATTTTTTTATTTTTTTCTTAGCTGTTACATATCGCGTCCAACGGATTTTTCATCAAAAAATGAAAAATTTTTGTTCATTTTAACCATTTATCCAGCCACTCAAAGAAAGTGCGTTGCCACAAAATTCCGTTTTGTGGTTGTAAAACCCAATGATTTTCATCAGGGAAAATAAGCATCTCCGCAGGAACACCCTGCAAAACTGCTGCATTAAAAGCTGCCATAGCTTGTGAAGCGAGGATGCGATAATCTTTTTCTCCGTGAATAATGAGTATTGGTGTATCCCATTTGTCGACAAATAAATGTGGCGAATTGGCATAAGTTCGACGAACGACGGGATTTTTTCTGTCCCAGTAGGGTCCACCCAAGTCCCAATTTACGAACCAGAGTTCATCCGTTTCAAGATATTGTTGTTCGAGATTGAACATACCATCATGAGCGATAAAGGCCTTGAATCGTTTGTTGTGATGCCCTGCCAGCCAATATACGGAAAATCCTCCATAGCTGGCACCCACACATCCAAGTTTGTTTTTGTTTACAAAAGGTTCTTTAGACAAGGCATCGATGGCAGAAAGATAATCTTTCATGTTTTGACCGCCATAATCGCCACTGATTTGCTCGAGCCAAGCTTTACCGAAGCCTGGAACGCCTCTGCGATTAGGAGCAACTATAATGTAGCCATTGGCAGCCATAAGCTGGAAATTCCAGCGGTACGACCAAAATTGGCTCACAGTGGACTGAGGACCGCCTTCGCAAAAAAGTAAAGCAGGATATTTTTTTGCAGGATCAAAATCCGGCGGATAAATGACCCAAGTTTGCATTTGCTTTTTGTCGGTAGTGGTAATCCATCGTTCTTCAACTTTTCCCATTTTAAGTTTTGACAATAGTTCCTTGTTCTCAAAGGACAATTCCGCTTCCTTTCCCGTAACCGGATCAATAAAGTAAATCTCGTCAGGTTTGCTCATGGAATGTTTCACTCCGATAAGACCATTTCTCGCCTCTGCTACAAATCCATAGTCGTGTACTCCATGTGTGATGGGAGTAATTGATTTTGTTTGCAAATCGGTTTTGTAGATTTGTGTAACGGCGTGCCAACAACTGACAAAATAAATAGAACGGCTGTCGGCACTCCAAGAAATTGCATTGCAATTCTGATCAAATCCTTCCGAAAGATCCAATTTTTCTCCGCTTTGAACATTCATTACGAATAAACGGTTTTTATCCGATTCGTATCCATCGCGTTCCATGCTTTCCCAAGCCATCCATTTTCCGTCGGGAGAAAACTTTGGATTGATGTCGTAACCCTGCATTCCTTCCGTTTTATTCTCGGTTTTACCATTTTCGAGATAGTAAAAGTAAATATCCGAATTGGTGGAAAGGGCATATTCTTTCCCGGTTTTTTTTCGGCAGGTGTAAGCAATAATTTTCCCGTCAGGACTCCAGTCGAGTTGTTCAATACCACCAAAAGGTTTCATGGGACATTCATAAGGTTCTCCTTTCATGATATCTTGCTCATTTTTCAGCGTATTGTCTTTAAAGTCGGCGATAAAAGGATGAGGAATGCTCTCTACCCATTCGTCCCAATGCTTGTACATTAAATCGGTAACAATTCGGCCTGTTGCTTTTGGCAAATCGGGATATTTGTCGGCAGCAGTTTTACCGTATTTAACATCGGCAATAAAAAGCACTTTCGATTCGTCGGGAGAAAAAAGAAATCCATTGATGCCTCCCTCGCGGTTGGAAATTTGTTTGCGCTCACTTCCATCGATTTTCATTGTCCATAACTGGTTGCTTCCACTTTCGGAAGAGAGGAAAGCAATGTGTTCGCCATCTTTCATCCATCGGGCCTCGGCTTCTTTTGTGGCTGTATGAGTGATTTGATGCTTGTTTGTTCCATCAACGTTCATAATGAAAAGTTCAGTATTTCCTTTGTTTTCGGGAATACTGTAATAGGTAACACTGTAAAGTATTTTGGTTCGATCAGGAGAAATTTGTACTCCGCCAACTCTTCCAAAAGACCATAAAACTTCGGGCGTCATGCGTCCATTTTCGATATTGGGAATCTGTTTCCCGATTACGGAATGATTTTCTTTTTCAGTGCATCCAGCACCTAAAACGGCTATTGCCATAAGAATCGTTTTAAATTTCATTTGTAGCTTTCAATTGTAATTTTTAAGCGTAAGTCTAAATATTTTGAACAAAATCCTGTCTCAAATGCAAAAGTAAATAATTTCCGAATATTTATAAATGTTCTGAAAGATTTTCTGGTAAACTCTGCAATTTTGAAAAAATATGATGAGTTTTTGGTAAATCTCAAAAAAAAAGCGTACCTTTGCACCCCAATCAATCGTAATCTCTGACAGAATAAAAGAAGTCTGTATATATTGCGAATTTACTTAAAAAATCAAGTGAGATGGACTTATTAAAAATTGCAGAACAATCTTTTGAGCAGGAAGTAAAAACTTATCCTGAGTTTAGAAGTGGTGATACCATCACAGTAGCTTATCGAATTAAGGAAGGAAACAAGGAAAGAATCCAGGAATTTAAGGGTGATGTTATAAAAATTTCCGGTCATGGAGGAAAGAAGCATTTTACTGTTCGTAAAATGTCGGGAAATGTAGGTGTAGAACGAATTTTTCCTATGGATTCTCCGTTTATCGAAAGTATTACGGTCAACAAGCATGGTAAAGTGCGTCGAGCCAAGCTGTATTATTTGAGAAATCTGACCGGCAAGAAAGCCAAAATTAAGGAAAGAAGAGTTTGACATTGGCTTTTCGGCAAAGAAATTAAAAACAGGAGAAGTTTGCTTCATTGCAGATTTCTCTTTTTTTGTTTCTTATCGTCATATTTCAACCGAAAAAAGTTTTTTCTTTTTTTCCCCACAACAGCATGACAATTCCACATACAATCGGAAAAACGGCTATTGAAATCAGCAACATATCGAAGTGCATAACCAGCAGATTTTCAATAAAATTCAACAATATCCCGGTATGGATATAATGGTACAGCAAAAACGAAATGCCTGTTGCTCCAATTAGCCATACAATCCAGGAATGATCTTTCTCTGTTGGCAACCGTCGCATGACTTTTAAGGAAAAACCATTGTCGGGTATTTCCGTTTTATGGGTTTTGAAAAATTCCTTTAATTTTTCTTCTGTTTGTTCATTTTTTGTCATAACCTTCCTTATTTAGATAATCCATCAATTTGTTTTTTCCCTTTAGCAGGTAGGTTTTTACCGTTCCTTCCGGACAATTCATGATTTTTGCAATTTCTTTCTGAGTTTTGTCTTCCATATAATGCAAAATGAGCACTGTTTGTTCTTCTTTTTTTAAGTATTGCAAAGCGCTGTAAAAGTCCAACTTTTCAGCAGAAAACGCATTGTCGGACTGATATTGAAGGTCAATTTCCCTAACGTCGAGTTCGGAAAATTGTTTTTGAGTGCGCATTGAGTCCTAAAACACATTGTAAGCGATGCGATAAAGCCATGTGGAAAAGTTGGACAAAGCTTGAAACGAGTGAATATTCACAAATGCCTTGATAAATGTTTCTTGTGCCAAATCGTCGCTCAATGAGGCATCGCCCATTGTCAGATTCAAAAAGAACCGGCGAATGGGCGACTGATATTTGCCAACGAGTTTTTCAAAAGCTTTGTTGTCGCCAAGCAAGGTGAATTGTGTTATCCAATGCAGATCATCCCTGTTGCTCATTCTGCTCAATTGGTTGTTTCTCTTTTGACCGATCGTAAAAATGCACTACTAAATATCCAATGCCCACAAAAGTTGGAACAATTCCCACAATCAGCCCATCATTATTGTGATTGATGATAAAGTAAATAAGCAAGGCAAGTCCCACTGCAGTCCATAATACGCCTTTTTTTAAGTTGGAGTTCGGCTTATCCTTTTTATCTTTCTGGAAAAAATCTTCAGGAACAGGCTGTCCCATTTCCAACGCCTTCATGTACAGTTCAAATTTTCGTTTCGACTCCTTGTTTTTTGCAGCATAAATAATCCATATCAGAATAATGACAAAAAGGAAAGGTGCAACCACAATCATGAAAATCTGGAATCCTGTAAGTGGCATGTCTTCTCGTGCATTGCCTTCAATTTTTTTCCTTTCGTTTTCCAGTTCCGCTTTTTTCAGTTCCAGCAATTGTTCGGGCGAAAGTTTATTGAGCAAGATGGAATCTTTCTCCCGCTGGGTCAGATTTTCCAAAGCAGCCGGCAATGACGGATGGGAACTTTCATCAGATTTGTTCTGCGCAAAACCGATACCGGAAAACAGTATCAGCGAAAACGCTAATAATACGAACTTTTTCATAATGTTTGAAATTTTAGAAGTAAATATAATGTTTGTTTATCAGTTAGACGTAAAGGAAACAGTGTTTTGATTTGCAAAGCAATGGAATTAACTTTTATTAGTTTTTCATCTCTTTTGTTTTTTATATTTTAACAAACTAGAGGAAATTTTTCTTCGTTGGTGAACTTGAACCAAATAGTTTTTTATCTGTTTATATAAAGAAATTTTAATTCTGAACAAATTGAAATGAAAACAGAAAAATTTGATGTGGTGGGAATGAGTTGCGCTGCCTGTGCAGCCCACATTGAAAAAGAGGTCGGAAAACTGGAAGGTGTTAAAAAAGTTAATGTCAATCTGCTGACCAACAGTATGGTAGTAGACTTTGAGGAATCGAACGTAGATACTGATAAAATTGAAGAAGCCGTTGTAGAAGCCGGATACGAAGCACATGTAAAATCATCTGCAGAGCAGGCTGCGAGTCGGGAAACGAAAAAAATAGATTTTGTTCAAAAAGAACAACAGGAAATGCAGAAACGTTGGTGGATTTCTTTCGGTTTCTGGTTACCGTTACTGTATTTGTCTATGGGTTCCATGCTGGGTTGGTATATACCGGCTTTTTTCAGGGGAGAAGAAAATGCAATGGTTTTTGCTTTTACGCAGTTTTTGTTGACTCTTCCCATTGCAATGTCGAACGAAAAGTATTTCAGAAACGGTTTCAAAATGCTTTTTAAGGCTGCTCCAAATATGGATTCACTGATTGCCATAGGTTCTTCGGCGGCCATTTTATATGGAATTTACGGATTGTACAAAATAGCTTACGGATTTGGACATGCACAACCGGAGTTGGTGCATCAGTTTGCTCACGATATGTATTTTGAGTCGGGAGCAACCATTTTGACTTTGATTACGCTTGGAAAATATCTCGAATCGCGATCAAAAAGTCAAACATCCCGCGCCATTACGCAATTGATGGATTTGTCTCCAAAAACGGCAACTGTTATTCGAGACGGGACAGAAGTAGAAGTTCCTGCAGAAGAGGTTAGAGTAGGCGATATAGTAGTTGTTCGTCCCGGTCAGCGAATTCCTGTGGATGGCGTTGTGGAAAGCGGAAGTTCTACAGTGGATGAATCGGCACTAACCGGAGAAAGTATCCCGGTACTAAAACAAAGCGGCGACCGAGTATTGTCTGCCAGCATCAACAAATCCGGATATATCACGCTCAAAGCAACGCAAGTGGGTAATGATACCACTCTTTCGCATATTATCAGCCTCGTGGAAGAAGCTTCTTCGTCAAAAGCTCCCATTTCCAAGCTGGCCGACAGAATAAGCCGTATTTTTGTCCCTGTGGTTATTTTCATTGCCTTGACGGCTGGTATTGTTTGGTTTTTTTTGGGGTATTCTTTCGATTTTTCCTTGTCGGTTGCCATTTCCGTTCTGGTTATTTCCTGTCCGTGTGCTTTGGGACTTGCAACACCGGTTGCCATTATGGTTGGAACGGGAAAAGGAACTGAACAGGGCATTTTGATAAAATCGGCTGCTTCGCTGGAGATGGCACACAAAATTGATATGGTAGTGTTGGATAAAACCGGAACGTTGACAATGGGAAAACCTCAACTTACCGACATCATTCCTTCACCAAACATTACGGAAAATGAATTGCTTCAAATAGCCGCTTCGCTGGAGAAACTTTCTGAACATCCATTGGCGGAAGCAATTCTGGAAGAAACAGACAAAAGGAAGTTGGAAACTTTTTCGGTGAAAAATTTTACTTCTCTGTTCGGAAAAGGAATTGTAGCTGAAGCCGGAGAAAATTTTTTTCTGATAGGAAACAGACAATTAATGGAAGAGCAGAAAATAGATGTACAGAATTTCGATAATATTGCCACGCAACTGGCTGAAGAAGGAAAAACGCCCTTGTTTGTGGCTTCCAGGGAAAAAGTAATAGGAGTGATTGCTGTTGCTGATCCATTGAAACCAACCAGCAAGGAAGCTGTGAACCAATTCCGTTCTTTGGGACTGGAGGTTGTCATGCTGACAGGTGATCACAAAAAAACGGCAGCTGCTGTTCAGCGTAAATTGGGAATTTCAACCGTTTTTTCAGAAGTGTTGCCTCAGGATAAAGATAAAGTAATAGTAAATCTGCAAAAAGGAGGGAAAAAGGTGGCAATGGTGGGAGATGGCATCAATGATGCACCGGCTTTGATGCGTGCGGATCTGGGAATTGCCATTGGTGCCGGAACCGATATTGCTATCGAATCGGCAGATGTTGTGTTGATGCGCAATGACCTTATGGATGCTGTTTCGGCTATTCGACTGAGTAATGCCGTGATACGGAACATTAAGGAAAATCTCTTTTGGGCATTTTTCTACAATATTATAGGTATACCTTTGGCTGCAGGTATTTTTTATCCGCTGTTGGGCTGGAAACTCAGTCCCATATTTGCTGCAGCAGCCATGAGTTTCAGTTCTGTTACGGTGGTGCTGAATGCACTTCGACTTCGCTTTTTTAAACCTTCGGAGGTGAAATCTTAAAGTTGAAAAGTCTCAAAAAGAATTTCAGATAATTTATAGTTTGTTGTTGAGTATAGATGAGAGTTATTTCAATTTTGCAAATTAAAAAATATCCAATAATCGATTTATAGGTATGTTTACAAACTATTTGCTGTGTTGAATGACAGGATGACTATCAGACTATTTTTGAAATCTTTAATTCCGAACAGAAATTTTTATATAGTAAGATATCGATTATAGTTGCTTCTCATTGAGATTCATTATCTTTGCAGACGACAAACAAATGCAAAAGAGACCAAAATGGAAAATCAGATCAATGGGCCTAAAAAGCAATACTTCGAACCCATGCACACATGCGAACATATTCTCAACCAGACTATGATTCGCATGTTTGGTTGTGGGCGCTCTCAAAATGCCCACATCGAACGGAAAAAGAGCAAGTGTGATTATCTTTTGCCGCAGGCGCCTACAGAGGAACAAATTCGGGAACTTTCCGACCGGGTAAATGCCGTTATCGACAGTCATTTGCCGGTAACCATCGAATTTCTGAAACGGGAAGAAGCTTCCGGTGTAGTAGATTTGTCCAAACTCCCGGATGACGCTTCCGACGTGTTGCGGATTGTCAGAGTTGGCGATTATGATGCCTGCGCCTGCATTGGCCAGCATGTGAACAATACTTCCGAAATCGGACATTTTGAAATTATCAGCCACGATTATGAAGAGGGCAGGTGGCGCGTACGTTTTCGTCTGATCGACTAACAAATTTTTGCGTTATGTTCAGGAAAGCTTTTAAATTCATTAAAAATTGCGTCGTTTTATTCTTTCTCATCAGCATTGGATGGGTGATTGTCGATCGGTTTGTCCCGGTAGTGGTTACGCCCCTGATGCTCATTCGTACCGCTGAATCCGTTTTCTCGGGCGAAACGCCGAAAATCAGCAAAAAATGGGTGCCCATCGACAAAATTTCGCACAATATGATTCAGGCAGCAGTAGCAGCCGAAGACGACCAGTTTTTGCATCATCACGGTTTTTCCTTTGAAGCCATCAATCAAGCCATTGAACACAATAAACGAAGTCGTCGCATTCGTGGAGGCAGTACCATTTCGCAGCAAACGGCAAAAAATGTTTTCCTCTGGCCGCAGCGTTCTTACGTCAGAAAAGGATTGGAAGCTTATTTTACCGTATTGATAGAACTTTTCTGGAGCAAGGAAAGAATTATGGAAGTTTACCTGAATGTGATCGAAATGGGAGATGGAATTTACGGCGTGGAGGCCGCTTCGATGGAATATTTCGGCAAACATGCTTCCAAACTCACAAAATCCGAAGCGGCACTCATTGCTGCCTGTCTGCCCAATCCCCGACGTTTCAACCCTGCCCATCCTTCAGGATATGTATTGAGACGGCAAGGTCGCATCATGGCCATGATGAACAAAATCGAACCGGTGCATTTTGAACGTCCGGAATTTAAATTTTTAAAACATAAAAAACAAAAGTAACCATGACCCGGCAAATCGAATTTTTGGATTGGGGATTGACAGAATATGCCGATGCGTGGAAAAGGCAGGAAGATTTGTTTCAGCTGCTGCTTCAAAACAAAAAAAATGCCGATTTTAACACGCACTATGTTGTTTTTTGCCAGCATTTTCCCGTTTATACGTTGGGAAAAAACGGACATGAAGAAAATCTACTGCTCAACCAGATTCAGTTGCAAACCCGCGGCGCAAGTTTTTTCCGCACCAACAGGGGTGGCGATATCACTTTTCATGGGCCGGGGCAGGTGGTTGGTTATTTTATTTTTGACCTTGAAAAATTGCAACTGGGACTGAAAGTTTTTATTTACAAACTCGAAGAAGTCATCATCCATCTACTCGAACATTATGGGTTAAAGGGTACTCGACTGCACGGAGCAACAGGGGTGTGGCTGGATGCCGAAACGCCCCGGGCAAGAAAAATTTGTGCCATTGGCTTGCGGAGCTCGCATTTTGTTACCATGCACGGCTTTGCGCTCAATGTCAATACCGACCTGAATTATTTCAATTACATCCATCCCTGCGGCTTTGTGGACAAAGGCGTAACTTCCCTCCAAAAAGAGTTGTTCCAAACCGTAGAGGAAGAAGAAGTAAAAAACTTACTCAAAAAACAAATCGAAAAAGAATTTTTGTAATACACCTAAATATTTGTGGTTGTTTTTTCCATTTCCCGATGGAGCTGTTCAAGAATTGTTGCAATCTTTTTTTAATGGATATTGGATTAAAAATAGGAAGAATAAATTTGTAGAAATATTTATTTTTTGTATCTTTTTATTTGTTAATCAATAACATGAGTTACGTCCAGAGTAGTTTTTAAATCCAATGAACAAGGACAAATCGTTCTGTTCCCTGCCAGTTTGGATGAAAAAGTACCACAAGATTCTCCTGCACAGTTGGTTAATCAAATAGTAGATAATTTGGATATTGCTCAAATCATTGATACTTAACCCCCATTGCAGGTATTATCGAGCTAAGTACCTGTAAGAGAGTGGATGTTTTTTTGAGGAGGAGCCTTTGGGTGCCACACAAATTTTTTTCTTTTTATCAGAGGTGTTTTTATATCCAGTGCGGTCAGAATTTGATT
>JAHDRA010000009.1 GCA_018433525.1 Paludibacteraceae bacterium | reverse complement strand
GCGATAATTTATATTCCATGCTCTATTGTTCACCTTCTCGCCGCCACACATCATCGATTTCCAATCGCCATTTTCCAACACATCATTCAAATGTTCACGGCCCAAAAAACCATGTCCCAACTCGTGAAAAATAACATCTTCCTTCATATATTCAGCCCCGGCATATTTTGAAATATCATTCCAGTAAGTTCGGTCAATTTCTATTCGTATCGGTTTTTCATAATGGCAAAGTCCTGCTTTGTCGCCTGTTAAATCGGCAAATTCCATAATCAAACCTTCTCGTTGAAAATTAAAAACCTGACCTCTTTTTGCGGCTTCGGACTGAAAGGTGTACAAATAAGTGGAAAAGGCTGAATCTACTCGATAGGCATGGCTATCTTTACAGGAAAGGAGTAGAAAAACAATGCTTACAAAAAAGCCAAATTTATGGAGCAGAGATAATTTCATTGTTAAAAATTTTTCCACACAAATTTAAACAAAAAACGTCATAGCTTTGTTATTAGTTTAAAATGAAAATAATTTTTAAACATTTTAATACTTAATTTTTATGGCTACAGTTAAATTTGCGGGAACAGACGTACATACCAATGGCGAATTGCCTGCAGTGGGCTCCAAAGCTCCCGATTTCACATTGGTTGGAAAAGATCTTCAGGAAATTCACTTGAAAGATTTTGCCGGCAAACGCGTCGTGCTGAATATTTTTCCCAGCTTGGATACCAGCACTTGTGCAACTTCCGTTAGAAAATTCAATCAGTGGGTTTCCGGGAAAAACAATGTTGTGGTAATTTGCGTTTCAAAGGATTTGCCCTTTGCCCAAAGCAGATTTTGTGGAGCAGAAGGACTTGACAATGTTATCACGGCTTCCGATTTCAGATACAATACTTTTGCTACCGATTATGGGGTTCTGCTGGTTGATGGCCCGCTGAAAGGACTAATGGCTCGTGCCGTAGTAGCCATCGATGAAAATGGTAAAGTTATTTACAATCAGTTGGTTGACGAAATCAGCAACGAGCCGAATTACGATATAAAAGTGCTCGACTGATAAAAGGTCTATTTTCTTTTAAAAAACACCCTCTTTCACTTATTTTGTGGGAGAGGGTGTTTTTGCGTTGAAAATAAACAAATTACCCTTTTTCATTTTCAACTTATTGACAACCTGTTTAATTTTTAACATAATTTGTTTGTCTTTGTTTTTCAGTAAAATGTTATATTTTTGTGGCTTTTGATAAAAGGAAAATCAAAGTAAAGCATTTGTTTCATCAAAGCAAAAAAAGTTCTTTTATCAAATATTTTGAAAAAGAACTTTTTATCTGTTATTCTCATAAAAGGTCTATTAATTAATTGGTTTAAATCATTTTTTGAACAATGAATTTTATCCTAATTGGTTGTTTTATTTTGGTTGGTTCTTACCTGCTTATGGTGATTTTTTTCATCATAGGTTGGAAAAGATTGTCTGAATTTGAACTTTCTCCTCATCGAATGAATGGAAAATTTCCTGTTTCTGTGGTCGTCAGTTGCCACAATGAAGAAGAGCATCTTCCTCGGTTGCTTTCGGCTTTGTTGCGTCAGACTTTTTCCGATTTTGAACTGGTGCTGGTCGATGATCATTCAACGGATGGGACCTATAAAATAATGCAGGAATTTTCGTCAGCATTTTCCAATATGAAGTTTTTTCCATCAGAAATTAAAGGAAAGAAAAATGCTTTGCAGAAAGCCGTAAATATTGCAAACGGGGAACTGATGATTACAACCGATGCCGATTGTGAACCTTGTGAAAGTTGGATTGAGACTATTTGTAATTTTTATTTTCAATATCGTCCCGATTTAATTATTGCTCCGGTTAAGCTAAAAAGTAATTCAAAAATTTTTCCTCAACTCCAAAAGTTTGAATTTGCCAGTTTGGTGGCTTCCGGAGCAGGAGCAGCAGCTTTTGGGAAATCGATCTTGTGTAATGGAGCGAATCTTGCTTTTCCAAAAAAGATTTATTCGATTCACGTAAATGATCTTCATAATGAATTGCTTTCGGGAGATGACATGTTTTTGTTGGAGAGTGTGAAAAAAAGTAAGGGAGAAATCAGATTTTTAAAATCGACTTTGGCGATGGTAGAAACAAAAACTGCCGAAAATTTGCGTGATTTTTTTCGACAGCGCAAGCGATGGTCTTCCAAATTTTCTGCTTATCGCGACAAAGATGTTATTACCGTAGCCCTATTGGTTTTTTTAACGAGTTTTTTTCTGCTGTGCCTTTTTATTTTGTCTTTGATAACGCCGAGAATGTGGAAATATTTTTTGGTTTGTTTTATGATCAAATATCTGATTGACGGTTATTTTCTTTATTCGGTACGCAAATTTTTCGACTTACGTTCAGTTTGGTTTTATGCTTTTCTGCTTTCGCTGATTTATCCTTTTTATGTACTAATAACGGCTGTTTCCGGTGTTTTTTCCGGTCAAAAAAGTTGGGAATAATTTAAAACTCTCGATTGTCAGTTTGTAACGTAAAGCCAGTTGTTTGACAAATACACATGGTAACGTTTCAGTGGTTCTTTGGCAGGTCCGGAAATGGGAGCGCCAATACCGTAAAGAAGTTCAAAAACACTTCCACATTTTTCGCATACAGCTTTTCCTTCATCATTTGGCGTAACTTTAACATTTGGGTTTACTTCATAAGGGCAAGCGAGGTCGAAGGCGCAATATTTCCCTTCGTAGTCGATATAGAGTAAAATCCCTCCGTAACCAATTCGGTCAATTGCGTTGATACGTTTGTCGAAAATCAGATATGAATTTGGCGTATTAAATGTGTTGTAAGGTGCGACGAGCATGTTGAGCTGAAAATTCACCGTGGCGTCAGGAATGGAAGATCTTGATGAGTAGTCGCAACCGATGAAGACCCATGTGAGCAATACGAAAAAGATGAATGCTTTGAAAATTTTCATTTTGCAGTTAAATTTCCTTATTGAGTCAGGGTAATTGATGCGCTAAGCTCCCAATTCACCGATTCTCCAGAGTTCATCGTCGGTGAACGAAATATTTTCCAAAGCATCAATGTTTTCCTGAATTTGATTTACCGAGCTGGCACCAATGATAACCGAATTGACGTCGGAAGTTCTCAAACACCAAGCCAGCGCCATTTGTGCCATAGTTTGACCTCTTTGATGAGCCATTTGGTTCAGTTCTTGCACTTTGGCCAATACTTCGGGCGTGATTTGCGATTTTTGTAAAAAGCCATAGGACAAAGCAGCTCTTGAATGTTCAGGAATTCCGTGCAAATATTTTTCGGTTAAAATTCCCTGAGCCAATGGAGAAAAAGCAATAAATCCGATTCCGTTTTCCTTCAATAAAGGGAAGTGTGAGCGTTCAATATTTCGGCTGAAAATATTGTACCGATCTTGATAGATTAAACAGGGTGTGCCGTTTTCGCGTAAAATCCGGAATGCTTCCCGGGCTTTTTCTTCAGGATATTTTGAAAGCCCAATGTAAAGAGCTTTTCCTTGTTTTACCATATCGGAAAGGGCTCCCATAGTTTCCTCAATGGGTGTATTCGGATCGTATCGGTGCGAATAAAAAATATCCACATAATCCAGATTCATTCTTTTCAGACTTTGATGAAGACTGCTTATCAGATATTTTCGCGAACCGCCATCGCCATAAGGGCCTGGCCACATTTCATGTCCGGCTTTGGTACTGATAACCATTTCATCACGATGAGAAGCGAAATTTTTTTTCAATATTTTTCCGAAATTTATTTCGGCACTGCCGGCAGGTGTTCCGTAATTGTTTGCCAAATCGAAATGTGTGATGCCGTGATCAAAGGCAAACTGAATCATTTTTTCGGCTTCTTCCGCATCGTCCACATCTCCAAAGTTGTGCCACAAGCCGAGTGAAATTTGCGGCAACTTCAATCCGCTTTTTCCGCAAAAACGGTATCCGACCGAATGTTGATAGCGATCGGGATTGGGAGAATAAGCTGTTTGAACCATAGTTAATTAATTTGTAAATAATTCAGCGGTAAAAATACAAATTTTATGCGGTAAAACGATATTATTGTTATCTTTTTGACTTCAGTAGTATTTTTAATTTTCTACTTCCTTATGATTTCTATTGGCATAGCCTCAATTTTCCCCACTTTTGTCTCAATTTCAATCTGATAAGGAATTTTTTCATTCTGCGCAATGTAAAATTTCAAGCCGGAAGAGCTTTTCAACAATTTCCCTTTTTTCACTTCCGGAGCAATGACATAACAAAGACTGTTTCCTATGTCTGTTTGTACAATTTCATTATTTACATATTTCACTTTCATCTTTTGTATATCGTGCCCGTTGATGGTGTGCAATGTCAAACTGTATCCTTCTGTGAGGGTGTCCATGTCGTATACATTTACCATATAGAAAAATGCCGATAGAATATCAATCAATTGTGGTGGAACTTTCATTCCTCCGGTTCGTTCACTGAAAATTGAATCTTTTTGATGATAAAAAAATACTTTATTATAATATCGGTAAGATTTTTCTTTCGCATTTCTCACCGCCACGTAAGGGAGATGAGTATGCGCATCGACTATGCTTTCGTAAGTGTCGTGCACCTTGAAAATTTTATCTGTTAATCCGGTTGTGTTGCCTTCTAATCGGTAATAAATACATTTTTTCCCGTCAAATACCGTATCTCTCTTTTCAACCATTGCTTTTCCGCCATTGACAAGTCCGTATTTTATGTTGTAAATGATTTTCACATTATTGTCTGCATGCAATTGAATGCAGAATAATTGAGAAAGCAATCCAAAAAATAGTATTGAAATTTTATTTATATTGCTCATATAGAATGTTTTATCGAAATTTTTTTAAGATGAAATGTGCTTATTTTAGTTCATATTTTTTAATGCGTTTTTCAAAAAATTCTTTTGCTTTTTTGTCTTTTTCAAGCTATGAGTTTCAAACCTTCGATTTGGAGATAAAAAATAAAAAATGCTTGTCCTTAAATATTATTAAATATCATTCTGAAAACTATTTTAGTTAAAACAAAACAATATGATATTATTTTTATAATTATGGAAACAATTTGTAAGTACAAAAATATTTTTCGAAATAAAATGTATTTTATTTCGAATTTAATTTATCATTATGATTAATTTTGCAACGTAAATAAGACATTTTGATTGTATTTTATTTAAAAAATAAACATTATGTATATACAAACTCAAAATTACGGAAAAATGAAAAATTCTAGAATTAAAATTTGAAAGTTATGAAAGCAACAAAGTTATTGATTATTTGTTCCTTTACAATTTCTATTCCAATTATAACGAAATCTCAAAACTTTACAGTATCTACCGATATTGTTAGTTCGTACGTTTGGCGTGGAGTTAAATATTCCGATGCTTCCATTCAACCTACGCTGACTTTCAGCCATCAAAATTTTTCTATCGGTTCGTGGGGTTCGGCAGGGATTGATGGCTTCATGGAAATGGATTTGTTTGTCAATTATGCTTTTCCGTTTGGTTTATCATTGGGAATGACAAACTATTATTTTCCGCCATCCAAATTTTTTGATCATTCCGCGAGTACCGGTTCACATGCCTATGAATTCAATGCTTCATATAAAATTTCAGGATTTTATGCTGCTGGAAATTACATTTTCAATGAAGCCGGGAGTGCAGGGTCTAAAGGCGGCGAAAAGTATTTTGAAGCCGGATATGACTTTAAAAATATAAGATTATTTGCTGGTGCAGGCGACGGTTGGCACACTCCTGATGGAAGTTTTCAGGCAGTAAATATCGGATTGAGCGTTACAAGAGATATCCAAATAACCGATTCGTTCAAACTTCCACTGAAAGGTTCTGCAATTTTAAATCCGGCAACGGAACAATATTATTTAACCATTGGCTTATCATTATAAATATTTATAATTCAACATTTTATTAAAATCATACGATTATGAAAAAAATTGAAGCAGTGATCAGAAAATCTAAATTTGAAGATGTAAAGATGGCACTTTATGAGGCCGGCATCGAGTGGTTTTCCTATTGGGACATTACCGGACTTGGCAAATCGAAAGAGGATCAGGTGGTAAGAGGACAAATTTTTCAGTCGAGTTATATTCAGCGGCGTATGTTGTCGATTGTGGTGCGCGACATCAATCTCGAAAAAACGGTGAATGCCATTTTGGATTCGGCATGGACTGGCGATCCCGGAGATGGAAAAATTTTTGTTTCCGATATTGAGCAGACTTACCGCATTCGTACTCGTGAATCGGGACCGGAAGCTTTGTACAATAAAGATTCAAACGGAATATAAGTTTCGTTTTTTAAAACAATTGTTTATAAGGTATTAATTTTTAAAGGTATAAAAAAATGAAAAAATATATAATTTCCTTGTTGGCCCTATTGGTAATGGGCAGTATTAAAATATCGGCCGCAACGGTAGTTGCCGAACCGAAAATAGATGCCGGAGATACGGCGTGGATGATTACGGCAACAGCACTTGTATTATTTATGAGTATTCCGGCACTTGCTCTTTTTTACGGTGGCTTGGTACGCAGAAAGAATGTACTCAACATATTCATGCAATGTATGATTATCGTGGCCGTAATCAGCATTGAATGGATTGTTTGCGGATATAGCATGGCATTCGGAAACTCTGAAGGATTTCTTTCTCCTTTTATTGGCGGATTGGATGGGGCGTTTTTAAGAAATATCGGCATTCATGATTTAAGTCCTTACTTTATTTCTCATTCGCAAATCGCAGCAGACGGCACTTTGGTTGGAACTATTCCTCATTTGGTTTTTGTGATGTTCCAATGTATGTTTGCGGTAATTACACCCGCACTTATCATTGGTGCTTTCGCCGAACGTATTAATTTCAAAGGTTTCTTGCTTTTTACCGTTTTGTGGTCGCTATTTGTTTACAATCCTGTGGCTCATTGGGTTTGGTCATCTGATGGATGGTTGTATAAGCTAGGAGCTCTTGATTTTGCAGGAGGGACAGTGGTTCATATCAATGCGGGTATTGCAGCCATAGTTACGGCAATCATGTTGGGAAAAAGACGCGATTACAAGGGTCATGCCTTACCTCCTCACAATATCACTTATGTTGTAATGGGTGCTGCCATGCTGTGGATAGGATGGTTTGGATTTAATGCCGGAAGTGGGCTGGCAGCTGATGGACTGGCTGCAAATGCCTTTATGGTTACCCATATTGCCGCTGCAGCTGCAGCTTTGACATGGGCAATTCTCGACTGGTTTAACGATGGAAAACCAACCATTGTTGGAACCAGTACGGGAGCAGTTGCAGGATTGGTAGCCATTACGCCGGCTGCCGGCTTCGTAAATGTTGGTGGAGCACTGGCTATTGGTGTGTTGGTTTCTTTGATTTGTTTTGCAATGGTGGCTTTCGTAAAACCAAAAATAGGTTACGACGATTCACTGGATGCTTTTGGCGTACATGGAATTGGCGGAATTACCGGGTCGATACTGACCGGACTGTTGGCAACTCCAACAATTCAATCTGCCTACAGTGGTGCTATAGTAGGGAATTGGCATCAACTTTTGGTACAGTTAATTGCAGTTATAGGCGTAATACTCTATTCGGGTATCGTTACGGTTGTGCTGTTTAAAGTTTCGGATAAGATTTTGGGAGTTCGGGTGCCCGACAAATTGGAAGCCATAGGTTTGGATGAAACACAGCATGGCGAAACCGCTTACACATCATTCGATTAATTTTTTCTCATAAGCTGAACATGAGCGCATATTCAGCTTTTTCACGAGATTTCAAACGTATTCACCAAAACGCGGACAAAACCGTGTTGTTTTTTAGTTTTATAGTTTTGGTGAGGGTGTCCCAAAAGGACACTTTCTTTTTTATATTAAGCAGCCCGTTTAAGGGTTAAATTTTGATATGGAATAGCCTTGTTTTTAATTTTTTGGAACAAGCGAAAAATAAGAATAAAAATAAACGTATTTATTAGTAT
>JAHDRA010000035.1 GCA_018433525.1 Paludibacteraceae bacterium | reverse complement strand
TTTCTGATCAGGATATAAAGCGAGTAGAAGATATTTTGAACAACAGACCAAGAAAAAAATTAAATTTCTTAACACCAAATGAATTTTTATTACGAAATTTGTATAACCAAAAAGTTGCATTTGTGACTTGAATTCAGCAACGAAAAGTTATAAACAATGTAATAAAATTGAAATATTCAAAAACCAAAATTTAATACTTTCTGCTCAATTCGGACGCTAAGTTGAACGTAACCATCAAAATTTTTTGAAGAAAAAGTCGTAACTTTGCATTTTTATTTCTCCTGACCGCAAAAATACTATCCGGAGACTTTTTAATACAGCAAAAATTTATTGATAATCAAACATTAATTCAAAAAAAATAATGGAAAATTTTTAAAATCTTCCATTCAAAAAACAAATAAACATGTCGAAAAAAACAAATAGAAATACCAGCACGCGAATTCCGCGTAAACAATTGATAAACGCCATCAGCGATATTTTCAACCAGCATCCGCGCGAAACATACAATTACCGACAAATAGCCAAAATGCTGAATATTGAAAATCAATCGCAGCAACAATACATCCGACAACTGCTCGAGGGATTGGCAGATGAAGAATTTGTTACGGAAATTTCGAAAGGACGTTTCAAAGCCAATTTCCCGAATGGAAACAGCATAATCGGAACCATTGACCGACAAGGCGTTAAAACTTATGTGATTCCCGACGATGGCGGAGAAATGATTTTTATACCCGAACGCAAAACCAACCATGCCCTGCTTAACGATAAGGTAAAAGTTGTTCTGTATGCTCGGCGAAAAGGCCAACAGCAGGAAGGAGAAGTGGTGGAAGTTTTGCAACGCGCACAGGATACGTTTGTCGGTACTTTACAGGTTTCTGAAAATTTTGCCTTTCTGGTGGTGGACAACCGCATCATGACCAGTGATATTTTTATCCCCAGAAACAAACTCAACGGTGGAAAAAACGGTCAAAAAGCTGTGGTAAAACTGATGGAATGGCAACCCGATCTGAAAAGTCCCGTAGGCGAAGTAATAGATGTCTTGGGAGATAAAGGCAATAATAATACCGAAATGCACGCCATTCTGGCCGAATTTGGGTTGCCGTACAGATATCCGGTTGAAGAAGAAAAAGCAGCCGAAAAAATTGACGACGGAATTACACCCGAAGAAATAGCAAAAAGACGCGACATGAGAAAGGTAACCACTTTTACCATCGATCCGCGCAATGCCAAAGACTTTGATGATGCACTTTCCATCAGAAAACTCAATAATGGACTTTGGGAAATTGGCGTTCACATCGCCGATGTAACTCATTACGTTCAGCCCAGAACCATTATTGACCGTGAAGCAGAAAAAAGAGCCACTTCTATCTATTTGGTGGACAGAACGATACCTATGTTGCCTGAACACTTATCTAACGGAATTTGTTCGCTTCGACCCAATGAAGACAAACTGACTTTTTCCGTTGTTTTTCAAATTGATGAAAATGCAGATGTAAAAGGCTACGAAATTGTTCATACCGTAATCAATAGTAATCGTCGATTTACCTACGAGGAAGTTCAGGAAATCATCGAAAGTGGAAAAGGTGATTATTCAGCAGAAATTCTTCAGTTGAACAAAATGGCACAAATTCTCCGTAAAAGACGTTTCGAGAACGGAGCCATTGCTTTTGAACGTACCGAAGTTCAATTTGAAATCGACAAAAAAGGGCGACCCATTTCGGTTTATTTTAAAGAGCAAAAGGAATCCCATCAATTGATCGAAGAATTTATGCTGCTGGCCAACCGTACTGTAGCCACACACATTGGCAAGCCGGCAAAAGGTAGAAAAGCTAAAACCTTTGTCTATCGTGTCCATGAGGTTCCAAGTCCTGACAAATTACGCGATTTGTCTGCTTTTGTTAAAAAATTTGGCTATCATTTCAAAACTTCCGGTAAACAAACCTCAGTTTCAAAGGGAATCAACAAGCTGTTGGATGAAGTTCAGGGGAAAAAAGAACAAAATCTGATAGAAACGCTGGCTATCCGCTCCATGTCCAAAGCGGTTTATTCAACCAACAATGTCGGTCATTATGGCCTTGCTTTCGATTATTATACCCATTTCACTTCTCCCATTCGCCGTTATCCCGACATGATGGTGCATCGTCTGCTCGACAGATATTTGGCCAACGGGAAAAGTGTCAATGCAGAAGAATGGGAAGAATATTGCCTCCACAGCTCAGACATGGAGCAATTGGCAGCCAAAGCCGAACGCACTTCCATCAAATACAAACAGGTGGAATTTATGTCTGAAAGAATCGGACAAATCTACGATGGGATCATATCCGGCATAACCGAATGGGGAATTTACGTAGAAATAATTGAAAACAAATGTGAAGGAATGATTCCTATTCGCGATTTGGACGACGATTATTACATTTTTGACGAAAAAAACTACTGTCTTACCGGAAAACGCTACCATAAACGCTACCGCTTGGGAGACGAAATTAAAATTCGAGTTGCCAAAGCCAATCTCGACAAAAGAGAGCTCGATTTTGCATTGGCTGGTAACTTTGGAAAATGACACAAAAGAAAAATCATTCAGGAGAAAAAGATTTTTAATCAAGTTTATCCGACAAACTTTAAATTATGTCGATATTTATACTTGTAATTCCTATTTTTAGAAGTTCTCATTTTTTATAATTATTTTGAATTAATTTTAGTTTTTGTTTGTTTTTCGTAAATTTATTTTATACTTTTACGCCTTTAAACAGCCGACAATTAAAATTCGGTAATTAATTCAACTAAAATTTAAAAGATTATGAAAAATTTGAATTTATTTTTTTTGGCAGTCATTTTTCTGGCACTTGGAGCTTGTTCTTCCAATAGTAATTCTCCTGAAGCAGTAGCAGAAAAATTTAACAAGGCTATTTATACGGCCGATTTCAATGCAGCCAAAGCCTTATGTACCGACGACAGCAAGCAGGCAGTAGATTTAATTGCTTCTTTTGTTTCCGAAAAAGCAGGTGATATGAAAAAAGCAAATGTTAAATACGAAACAAAATCGGTCAATTTATCCGAAGATGGAAATTCGGCAGATGTTGAGGGTGTTGTGTTAAACGCTTACGATTTGCAGAACGATAAAATAGCCGATTCAACGGATACAAAAGTTCATTTGGTTAAAGAAAACGGCAAGTGGCTGGTAGATTACAAGCTCAAATAATTTGCTTTCTTTTGTTGTCGTGTTTTCAATTTTTGCCGGAGAGTTGCCATTCTCCGACAAAAATTGAAAATTCAGATACTTATATTACCAATTATCTTCGTAGCGGCGACATAATTTTACGAAAAAGTTACGGGCTTGTCAGCAACATAATAGCGGCTAAATTGAACGATACGATTGACGTTTCGCATTGTGGCATTATTTATATTGATGCCAATCATACCGTGTACGTTATTCATTCCCTTTCAAAAGCAGTTTCGGAAAAAGATGGCATGCAAAGTTGCACGCTTAAAAAATTTATGGCCGACAGTCGTATTGAAACGGTACAGGTTGTCAGGTTCAAAAAAGATTCCGCTCAAATTATTGGCAAATGGGCTCACTATTATCTTTTAAAACAAATCCCTTTTGACAATAATTATGATTTAAAAGATTCTTCTTCATTTTTCTGTACAGAACTTCCCATTCACATCATAAACAAACAATTCGGGATCAATCTTTCTTCGGGCAATGAGTTTCCAAAATTTTCTATATTTCTGAATACCAAGTATTTCGATAAAGTCTTTTTTATAAAAAAAGCGAACCTTAATCATTAAAGTCCGCCTGAAGCAAAGATTATAAATCTTATTTTATTTTTTATTATCGATGTAATTAACTATCCATTGTCCAACCTCAGTAGTTTTGTATGCTTTTTGACCGTTGGCAATATCTTCGGTTACCACGCCGGCTTCGATACATGCCGAAACGGCTTCGCGAATCAAAGCACCTTCCTCTTTCAACACAAAAGCATATTCAAACATTAAAGCCGCCGAAAGGATGGCTGCCATTGGATTGGCTATATTTTTACCCGCTGCTTGCGGATAGGAACCATGAATTGGCTCAAAAAGTGAAGTATGAACACCAATGGAAGCAGATGGCAACATTCCCAACGAACCGGTAATCACTGAAGCTTCGTCGGTAAGAATATCGCCAAAGAGATTTTCCGTTACCACTACATCGAAATTTTTTGGCGACTGTATAATCCGCATTGCCGCATTGTCGACAAACATGTATTCTGTTTCCACAACCGGATATTGAGCCGAAATTTCCTGAGTTATTTGTCTCCAAAGTCGAGAAGTAGCCAAAATATTGGCTTTATCAACCATAGTTACTTTTTTGCGACGTTGTGCAGCAAAGCGATAAGCCAAATGAACAATTCTTTCAATTTCTTCCCGTGTGTAAATACAGGTATCATAAGCCGTACTTCCATCTTCGCTTCTTCCTTGAGGACGGCCAAAATAGATTCCTCCCGTTAATTCGCGGATGCAAATAAAATCGGCTCCGTCCACCAATTCTGCTCGCAATGGAGATTTTTCAACCAGTGAAGGGAAAGTATTTACCGGCCGAATGTTGGCATACAATCCCAGTTCTTTTCTCATTTTAAGCAAACCCTGCTCGGGACGCACTTTAGCAGAAGGATCATTATCGTATTTCGGATTTCCTATGGCTCCAAAAAGTACAGCATCGGATTGCATACACAACTCATGTGTTGCTTTGGGGTATGGTTCTCCAACTTCATCAATGGCACAAGCTCCAACTAGTCCAAATTCGTAAGTGAGGTCATGTTGAAATTTGTTACAAACAGCTTCTGTTACTTTCAATGCCTGATCGATAATTTCCGGACCAATACCATCACCCGGCAAAACGGCGATATTAATATTTTTTCCCATTTTATTTATTGTTTTTAAAGTGATTTTCTTTTTTTCTTACTCTTTACAAAAATGAGCATAATTTCTGAACTTTCGCACGATGCAGTATAATATTTTTCAAAATAAAGAATTAAGGTAAATCTGTATATTTATTTGAACGTAATTTACCGCCTTCGATCAGATTCAGCATTTTCATGGTAGCCTTGATGGCTGCAATGGTCTGGTCTCGATCCAATCCTCTGGTTTTGAAAATAACTTGATTGAATTTCCATGTAATAATTGTTTGAACGATAGCGTTTGTTTGACCACCAGGTGGAATTACCACTTCATAATCAAGCAATTCGGGTGTTGGTTTATTCAGAATTTTATAAATTTTCCACATGGCTTTGGAAACAGCATTGTATTGTCCATCGCCGGCAGCCGTCTGTTCATATACTTCTCCGTTTATTTCCATTTTTACCGTCGCAACAGGGCGTAATCCATAAGTTATGGATAGCGAATAATTGAGCAGTTTAATGGATTGTTCTTCCTGTTCGTTGAGTACATCAGATACAATGTAAGGAAGATCTTCCATAGTGGTGAGCTGTTTTTTGTCCCCCAACTCAATAACACGTTCTGTAACTTTTCGCAAAATGTTGTCATCAAGGTCAATGCCCAATTGCTGAAGATTTTTCAAAATATTTGCCTTGCCGGATGTTTTCCCCAAAGCATACTGTCTTTCACGACCAAATCTTTCCGGAAGCAAATCGTTAAAGTAGAGATTTCTCTTGTTGTCTCCATCGGCATGAACGCCGGCAACCTGCGTGAATACATTTTCGCCGATAAGTGGCTTGTTGTGCGGAATACGAATACCGGAATAGGTTTCAACCATTTTACTCAACGCATAAGCTTTGTCTTCACGTAAATTGGTCTTTATTTTCAAATGATCGTGAAGTACAGCCAAAACACTTGTCAATGGAGCATTTCCGGCTCTTTCTCCCAAACCGTTGACAGTGGTATGAACGCCTTTTACACCGACTTTTACTGCTTCAAAAACATTTGCAACAGCCAAATCGTAATCATTGTGTGCATGAAAGTCGAAATGTAAATTGGGATAACGCTCAATCATTTTTTTGCAAAAGTTTTTTGTATCCTCAGGATTAAGCACTCCCAACGTATCAGGTAACATGAAACGTTTAATGTTTTCGGATTTCAGAGCATCCATCAGAAAATATACATAATCTTCCGAATCTTTCATCCCATTCGACCAGTCTTCCAAATAAAGATTGACAGAAATTCCCATTTCCGTTGCATGGGCAATTATCTGTTTAATATCGGTAACATGTTGCTCGGGCGTTTTTTTCAACTGATAAGTGCAATGCTTTAACGAACCTTTTGAAAGGAGATTGACAACTTTTCCGCCGGCCGATTGAATCCAGTTGAGTGAATCTTTTCCATCAACAAACCCCAAAACTTCAATCTTGTCGATATAACCATTATTTCGTGCCCATTGACATATTTTTTTGACAGTGTCAAATTCACCTTCCGAAACGCGTGCAGAAGCAATTTCAATCCTATCTACACACATTTCCTGCAACAGCATTCTGGCAATACTCAATTTTTCCTGAGCTGAGAACGAAACTCCTGAAGTTTGTTCGCCATCACGCAGGGTTGTATCCATTATTTCTACCATAAAGCTTGCTTTGAAATTTCCCCAAAAGGAGAAAAATTGAATAAAAAAATTAAAATTTAAAACTTAAAAAGTTCTGGAAGCTTCATATGCTTCAATCAAATCCTTTTTGCTAAGCAAATAGTCTATATCGTCAAGGCCTTTTATCAGACATTCCTTTTTGTACACATTGATATCGAATTTTTCGGATTTGCCGGTTGCATTGTTGGTAATAGTCTGATTTTCGAGATCAACCGTTAAGGTCATATTGGGATTTTCACTGACAGATTGAAATATTTCGTTTAAAAATTCTGGTGTAACAACTACCGGCAATACGCCGTTGTTTAATGCGTTATTTTTGAAAATGTCAGCAAAAAAACTTGAAACCACTACCTTAAATCCATAACCGGCTATGGCCCATGCTGCATGTTCGCGGCTTGAACCTGAACCGAAATTTTTTCCCGCTACCAAAATAGAACCTTTATAGGTAGGATTGTTGAGAACAAAATCGGCTTTGGGACTTCCGTCCTTATTGTAACGCCAATCGGCAAAAAGATGATCTCCAAAACCATCCTTGTTGGTCGCTTTTAGAAATCTTGCCGGTATAATTTGATCTGTATCCACATTTTCGATAGGAAGTGGAACAACAGTTGATGTCAGTTTAACAAACTTTTCCATAATATTTCTTTTTTAATTGATTTACAGTGTAATATTTATACTGATGCCAATCAATTTTTTTTGATTTTTTATTAAATGAATAAATTGGTTTTAAGATAAAAATTCTCTGGGATCGGTAATTTTCCCCGTAACGGCAGCAGCAGCGGCCACCAGTGGTCCGGCAAGGATAGTTCGAGCGCCCGGTCCCTGACGTCCTTCAAAGTTTCGGTTGGAAGTAGATACGGCATATTTTCCGGCCGGAACCTTGTCGTCATTCATCGCCAAACAGGCAGAACATCCCGGTTGACGTAACTCAAAGCCTGCTTCCATTAGAATTTCATGCAAGCCCTCATCGTGAATTTGTTTTTCCACTTTTCTGCTTCCGGGTACCAGCCAAGCTACAACATTGTCGGCTTTCTTTTTCCCTTTTACAAATTGTGCAAATGTGCGGAAGTCTTCAATTCGTCCATTGGTACAGCTTCCTAAAAATACGTAGTCAATTGGTTTGCCGAGTAATTTTTCACCGGGACGAAATCCCATATAGTTCAATGCTTTTTCAAAAGAAATTCTCCCGGCTTCGTCCACCTGTTCCAAAGTTGGAATAGTTTGATCAATACCCATGCCCATACCGGGATTGGTTCCATAAGTAATCATTGGAGAAATTTCGGAGGCGTCGAAAGTATATTCCTTGTCGAAAACAGCATCTTGGTCAGAATACAAAGTTTTCCAGTAAGCAAGTTTTTTATTCCATTCTTCCCCTTTGGGAGCAAATTCGCGGTTTTTCAAGTAGGCAAAAGTTGTTTCGTCGGGTGCAATCATGCCTCCACGTGCTCCCATTTCAATACTCAGGTTGCAAACGGTCATTCGCTCTTCCATATTCATATTGCGAATAGCTTCGCCGGCATATTCGACAAAATATCCTGTCGCTCCACCTGTCGAAAGTTTTGAAATCATGTAAAGTGCCAAATCTTTTGCGGTTACTCCTTTATTCAATTTTCCGTCAAAAGTGATACGCATGGTTTTGGGACGTGTTTGCAAAATACATTGTGTAGCCAACACCATTTCAACTTCGCTGGTTCCAATTCCAAAAGCGATGGCACCAAAAGCGCCGTGAGTTGAAGTATGGCTGTCGCCGCAAACTATGGTCATTCCGGGCTGAGTAAAACCATTTTCAGGACCAATAATATGAACCACACCATTTTTTTCATGTCCCATAGGGAAAAACAAGGGTAGCTGAAAGTCTCTGGCATTTTTCTCAAATGTATCCAGCTGATTTCGTGAAACAGGGTCTTTCACCGGCTGATCCTGATGAAGAGTAGGAATATTGTGGTCGGCAGTCAAAGTGGTTTGTAACGGACGAAAAACTTTCAATCCTCTTGCTCTCAATCCATTAAAAGCCTGTGGGCTTGTAACTTCGTGAACATAATGCCTGTCGATATACAAAATAGTAGGCCCGTTTTCAATCGTGGAAACCACATGAGCATCCCAAATTTTATCAAATAATGTATTCATGTTTTTTTGATTTGTGTAACGAAAAAAGATTTTGTTTTCTTTTGATTGACAATAAAATAAAAATCATTTTTTAAATATGTATTTTAATTATTTTTTCGGTAAAATAATTTTACTTTTGCAACATTTGAAAACACAAAAATGTTTAGTTGCCGAACATAATTATTCAACAAATTTATTAATGGCGTCGATATATGCTTCAACGGAAGCAGCAACAATATCGGTGTTGGCTCCAAATCCATAATAAACCACATTTTCGTGCTCAACCTGCATGTGAACTTTACCCACATCATCGCTTCCTTTATTGATGGCCTGAATGGTAAATTCCTGCAATGTCATTTCTCGGTTGATAATTTTTTTCAAAGCCTTGATGGCTGCATCAACCGGCCCATTTCCTGCTGAAGCGGCTTCAAATTTTTCACTGCCGATAATGAGTCCGATACTTGCTACCGGTTTCACACCCACACCGGAAGTTACCTGTAAATAGTCGAGTTTTATACGTTCTTTCTCTGTCCTTTCTTTACCGGCAAGCATCAGCAAATCATCGTCGTTTATATCTTTTTTCTTGTCGGCCAACTTCAGAAATTCTTCATAAACAGCATCCAGTTTTTTATCTGCCAATTCCACACCCAAAGTATTCAGTCTGTGTTTCAAGGCGGCACGTCCGCTCCGTGCTGTCAACACTATTGAATTGTGATCAATACCTACGTCTTCTGGATTCATAATTTCGTAATTCTCCCTGTTTTTCAATACGCCGTCTTGGTGAATTCCCGAAGAATGAGCAAAAGCATTTCTACCAACTACTGCTTTATTGGGCTGAACGGGCATATTCATTAAATTTGAAACCAGACGGCTGGTTGAATAAATCTTTTTGGTATTGATTTGTGTTTCGATATTCAGTTTTTTATGACATTTCAAAATCATGGCAATTTCTTCCAAAGCTGTGTTTCCTGCACGTTCTCCGATACCGTTTATGGTAACTTCGGCTTGACGTGCTCCATTCATGATTCCTGAAATGGTGTTGGCAGTTGCCATACCCAAATCGTTATGACAATGTGTAGAAATTATGGCTTTGTGAATACCATCCACATGTTCCATTAGATATTTGATTTTTTCACCATATTCCCAAGGGAGGCAATATCCTGTGGTGTCGGGAATATTGACAACAGTAGCTCCGGCTTTGATTACGGCTTCTACTACGCGTGCAAGATACTCATTTTCAGTTCTGCCGGCATCTTCACAATAAAATTCCACGTCCTCAACAAATTTTTTTGCATATTTTACTGCTGCTATCGAGCGTTCCAGAATTTCTTCCTGATTGGAATTGAACTTGTAACGGATATGATATTCTGAAGTTCCTATGCCGGTGTGAATTCTTTTCTTCTTGGCATATTGAAGTGCTTCTGCTGCCACTTCAATGTCTTTTTCTACGGCGCGGGTCAGGGCACAAATAACCGGCCAAGTAACAGTTTTTGAAATTTCTACGACCGAATTGAAATCGCCGGGACTCGAAACGGGAAAGCCCGCTTCTATAACGTCAACTCCTAAATTTTCAAGCGCTTTTGCTACTTCAATTTTTTCGACAGTATTGAGTTGGCAACCTGGAACTTGTTCGCCGTCACGTAAAGTCGTGTCAAAAATAAATAATCTGTCCATATTTTTTGTTTTTTGAATTGTAACTCAAAGTTGGTTAATTTTATCATTACTATAATAAAGTAAAAAACCTTTCTTACATTAAGTGAGAAAGGTTTTTCAAATAAAATCGGTTATCATATCTACATACCAAACTCACTTCTGCTCTTTTGCCAAAAGTAGAATAATGCTGCTTAGCAAAGTATGTAGAGAATTCAGTTTCATGTTTTGTTTTAATTTGTAAATTTTTCGCAAAGATACTGCAATTTTTCTAAATGCAAAATATAAAGTGAAATTTTTTTCTGTTGTTTTGTTTCAATTCTCAATTTTAGCACTAAAAAAATTTACAATTTTTCTTTTTTAAAAGTGTATATTGCTGATATTCAATTCAATTTCTCCAAATTCGATCAAAGCATTAAAAAGCCTAATGGCAGAATAATTTTGCAAATCGCTAAGTTTAATATCTTTTTCGAAAATCTTTCCTTCTTCTAACAAATTAGCTCTATTAACTCCATAAATCAATGGTTTGGTTGGCGTTTGCCAAGAAAAACCGTCAAAAAGGGCAATATTGCAAATAGAAGTATCTGTCAATAAGCCGTTTTTCACCAACAAAACGTCATCATAATTTCCTCTCATATCGAATGCTGCGTTAAAATCTGTACGATCTTCCTTTTTATAAGGATGTGATTCTATCTGGGTATGTACTATGCGAAGAGAATTAATTTCCTTTTTTTTGTATGGTAAATATTCTATCTTCAAAATTTTAGATTCAAACGTAACTTTGCATTTGAATAAACCCTTTTGTGGTGGATGTGAATCGGTTAAAGCCGATTGGAGATGAATAAAATCGTCATTCGGATAAAATAATTCCGAACAAATATTCATTCTCTTCTGATGAAATTTGAGGCGATAAAAATTTCCATCCAACAGTTTTATGGATTCAATAAATCGGTACATACACTTTTTCTAACATTTCTCGATATTCTTTTAAAACTTCGCTGTTCGATGTTATTCCTCCTCCGCTTTTGAAAATCATTTGTCCGTTCTTTTGCTCAATGAAGCGTATCAGTACCGCCGAATCCAAATTTTTTCCATCATATTGCCCGAAAATTCCGGTATAAAAACCTCTGTCATATCCTTCAATTTCTCTGATGATTTCCAATGTTTTACGTTTTGGAGCACCCGAAATCGAACCGGCAGGAAGCATGGAAATAATAATATTTCCCAAATAACAACAATAATTTTCAGGTAATTCTCCTGTAATTTCTGAACTCGTTTGAAAAAGTTCATTTTGATTGGTAATTATTTTATCGATGTATCTGTATTTCTTGACTTCAACTTTTTCGGCAACCATACTTAAATCATTACGCATAAGATCTACAATAGTTGCATGTTCAGCTTGTTCTTTGAAGTCGTTCAAAATCGCATCTTCGGCATTTGCAACAGAAGCATCAATAGTTCCTTTCATGGGAAAAGTGGAAATAATTCCATCCTCAATTTTTATAAAAGTTTCAGGCGAAAAAACGGTAAATAAATCTTTGAGCCATAGTTTGTATTTTGAAACACTTAACTCATACAATTCAAGCAAATTTAAGTTGGTACTTACTTCTGTTGGCTGCGTTAAATTCAGTAAAAAAGAATTTCCGCATCGGATATTTTCCATTACAAAATGAAATTTCAATTGGTATTCATCAAAATTTACGGGATGAATATTCCATTGAAAATTAAATGAATTTTTTGTCGATTTTTCTTGATTGGAAAAACTTTCATCCGACAATTGAAATCGTATATATTGGTCGTCCAGATCTTGATTTTTGATAATATATCCATTTTGCGCCATAAAATCCACTAGGAACAAAAATGGAGTGTTGGATTTTCCCAAATTATTCATTTGCCGGATTAATTCGTTCCTATGAAGTAATGGATATGGGAACATGATAAAATTTTTTTGTGTATAAATTTGCGACAAATTTATAGATTTTTTTATTATCAAGAACGAATTCAGTTTTTATCGTGTATAAACCTTTTTAAATAATTACAACGCAAGCCCAACAAATTTATTAATTTGTTGTAAATTTGCGCCGTTCATTTACGAAATTAAATAAATATTCATTTTATACTGACAACCATGAAAATCCGTCAACTTTCCGTTTTTGTAGAAAACAAAACAGGACATCTCAATCAGATTTTAGCGGTTCTGGCACTCAACAACATCAACATTATTGCCCTGACGCTGGCCGATAGCATTGATTTTGGACTTCTTAGAATGCTGGTTTCCGATCCTGAAAAAGCAGCCGAAGCCCTTCGCACCGAAAATTTTACAGTTCGCATTCATGAAGTTTTATCGCTCGAGCTGGAAGGTGTTCCGGGTTCATTATCGCGGGTATTGAACCATTTTTCTGACAACGGAATTGCCATCGAATATATTTATGCTTTCAGTTTTGGCTCCAAATCCATATTGGTAATGCGTCCCGACAACGCCGAAAAAGCCATCGAAATAATTCAAAAATATCAATTAAAACCCATATACGAATCCGATTTAAAAGCACAATTATGATTTGGAACGAAGAGATCGAATGCATGAGTAGCAGTGAAATGCGAAAGCTGCAAAGTGAAAGATTGAAAGAATTGGTCAACAAAGTTTATCAAAATGTGGAATTTTATCGAAAAAAAATGGATGAAAAGGGTGTTAGACCTTCCGATATTCGTTCTATTGATGATATTTCCAAATTACCTTTTACCAATAAAACCGATTTGCGCGACAATTATCCATTTGGATTGTTTGCTGCTCCCATGAAGGAAATTGTGCGGATTCATGCTTCCAGCGGTACTACAGGCAAACCAACAACTGTTGGATATACCAAAAAAGATATTGAAAACTGGCAGGAAGTACTTGCCCGATGTCTGATCATGTCGGGAGTTACGCCTGAAGATATTGTTCAGGTTTCATTTGGTTACGGACTGTTTACGGGCGGATTGGGAATTCATTACGGTGCTGAAAATGTAGGTTGTACGGTTGTCCCGATTTCGGCAGGCAATACACGGCGGCAGTTACAACTCATGTCCGATTTTGGTTCCACTGTGTTAGCCTGTACTCCATCGTATGCACTTCATTTGGCTGATGCTATGTCGGAATTTGGTTATTCGCTCTCCGACATGAAACTTAAAACGGGTGTATTTGGAGCGGAACCGTTTTCTGAGAATATGAGACTTGAATTGGAAAAAAAGTGGGGAATTAAAGCTTTTGACATTTACGGATTAAGTGAAATTATGGGACCGGGCGTTGCCAATGATTGCGAGTTTCATGATGGTTTACATATTCATGAAGATCACTTTTTCCCCGAAGTGGTCGATCCCAAAACCAAAGAGCCTTTACCCGACGGCCAACAGGGGGAATTGGTTTTCACCACCTTGACTAAGGAAGGAATTCCATTGTTGCGCTACAATACACACGATTTGACCACACTGACGCGTGAAAGATGTGAATGTGGACGTACATTGGTAAGAATGAAGAAAATTACTGGTAGAAGTGATGATATGCTGATTATCAGAGGTGTAAATCTTTTCCCATCGCAAATCGAACAGGTGCTGCTCGAAATGGGCGAAACAAGTGCACATTACATGTTATATGTTGATAGAGAAAACAATCTCGATATTCTTGAACTGAAAGTGGAACTGGACGAAACTAAAATGGTAGATACCATAAAGGATTTGATGTCTCTTTCCAGAAAAATAGAACATTCGCTTCACAGTGCACTTGGTTTGAGCGTAAAAGTTACGCTTGTTGAGCCGAAAAGTATTCCGAGAAGTGAAGGAAAAGCTGTAAGAGTGATAGATAATCGAAAAATTTAATGGTCTTAAATTAAAAAACATGTCAATTTCTAAAGATTTAGTGGATGAGATTTTCAGGCAATTTGGACAAGAAGATATAAATAAACTCTCCATTCGTGAAATGGGGAAACTTGTTGCTCAAATTGAACAAAAAACCAATGTAGAATTTATCCACATGGAAATGGGTGTGCCCGGTCTTCCTCCTTTGCAAACAACTGTAGATGCTGAAAAGGAAGCATTGGACAGGGGATTGGCTGCTCTTTATCCCGATATTGAAGGAATTCCTTTTGTGAAAAACGAAACCGCACGTTTTGCAAAATTATTCATGGACATTGATGTTACTCCTTTGAACTGCATTCCAACCGTAGGAGCCATGCAGGGAAGTTTTGCCGCTTTGCTGGCTGCTGCCCGCACCAACAAAAATAAACCCTGTACGTTGTTTATTGATCCCGGATTTCCGGTAAACAAATCGCAACTGCAACTCATAGGACTTCCATTCAAATCATTTGACATTCTTGAAAATAGGGGTGAAAGACTTCGTTCTGCATTAACTTCATTTTTAAAAGAAGGAGATATTTGCACCATTACTTATTCTTCGCCCAATAATCCTTCATGGATCAATTTTACAGAAGAAGAATTGCAAATTATAGGCGAATTGGCAACCGAATATGACGTTATTGTTGTCGAAGATTTGGCTTATTTTGGCATGGATTTCAGAAAAGATTACGGTAGACCCGGTGTGCCGCCTTATCAGCCAACTGTAGCTCGTTATACCGAAAACTACATTTTGTTGCTTTCAGCTTCAAAAATCTTCAGTTATGCCGGACAGCGAATTGGTATGATGATTATTTCCGAGTCGTTGCGTACCCGTCATTATCCTGAACTTAAAAACTACTTTACCAGCGACGTTTTGGGACATTTTATTCCTTATGGAGCGCTCTATGCTACCACGGCAGGTACCTCACACACAGCTCAATATGCATTTGCAGCAACTTTAAAGGCAGTGAATGATGGAAAAATAAATTTTCTGGAAGCTTTGAAAGAATATGCCGAAAAAGCAAAAATAATGAAGGAAATATTTCTCAAAAATGGATTTTACATCGTTTACAAAGAAAAAAATGAAGAGCTGGCAGATGGTTTTTATTTTACTGTGGCTTATCCGGAGATGACGAGCAGCCAGTTGATGAAGAATTTTCTTTATTACGGTCTCAGTGCTATTTCACTCTCCATTACAGGTAGTAAGGACAATCACGGTTTACGTATATGTGTTTCATTTGTCCGACCAGATCAAATTCCTGTCCTTGACAAACGCTTGAAAGAATTTGCCGAAGACATGAAAAAAAACGTTTAATTTTTTCTTCAACAACTTGGAGCAAAAATCTGATGATTTTGGAAAAGTGACATTTGTATTATTTACTTCAATTTGACACTCTTTCACAAGTTATGTCCGAAAAGATGATCGAGTAGGTAGGGGGATTACTCCCCCACCCTCCCATCAAATCCTGCGTTAAGGCTCGTTTCTGTTCTCCTGCTTCTTTTACTTGCAACGCCTTTATCGCCTGAGCTCCGCTTACGGCTTCACTCCCTGCGAAAGAACGAATAACATCCTGACCCTTTGAATCAAACAGGTCGTATTGGTACGTTATTTCTTGCTGCAGCTCCATAAAACAAATTTTGAACTAACTGCTCCTTAAATTAAAAGATTCAGACCTTCTTCTGTTTTTCAACAGAATACTATGTCCTCTGCTGACTTCTTATATGGCCTAAAATACATCGTTGCATTTCTTACACTGTTGGTGTACCCTACAAGACCTCTCGGGATAAGGTATTAAACTTTCACTGCGTTCTGCCTGATTTACTCATCTTGAGTTACGGTTGAATTTCGGGCGTTCCCAATCCATTGCTCGGTTACCCTCTCATTAGAGCCTTCTATCAGATTTCTGTTCGTCAAAACGTCAGCTTTGCTGATGGCTTCTTTCAGATTTGCAGTTACTCGCAACACCCTTGCCATTCGCTAGTGTTTCCTATCAACTCGGCACATACCGGAACTCGCATCCTGCAAGCTTAATAACATGCCAGACATACCAAAAAAGCTACAGGATAGTTATCGCTGTAGCTTTTCAAAAATAAAAAAACAATTAACCGCTTATATTAACTGTATTAATAAATCACCAGATTTTTAATTTCCCAAGTTCCGGCTTTTGTACTGGTAGAAGTATATTTGAACGCTATCCGAATATTTTTGTTGGCAAAAGCCGATAAATCTATCGGATTGGTTGTTACAAATGTCCAGCTCGACATATTGGTAAATGGATAAGGAATTTGTGTCCACGTTGCGCTTCTTGGATCGCCTCCCTGATAATTTTCAGAAACTTGAATGGTTGCATCTGTTGCGGGATTTGCAAAATATCTGGTTACATAATCAAAAACCATTACCGGATTAGTTACTCCCGAAAGATTTATGGTCGGAGAAATGAGCCAGCTTTCAGATTCATAATTGGTAGGGTTGTCAAAAGCAGTAGCTTTCATACACTTGTATGAAGCATCGTGAGCCCAAATATTAGGCAGAACAGAAACTTTAGTAACATCTACTATTGTGAAATCTCCTTTTGAATTTGCAAATGTTTCGCTAAAAATGGCCTTAACGGGTTTAGTACCACCGCTGGTGCCATCTTCAAGCTTGTAGTAGGAAACAGATTTCAGTCCGCCAATTCCAAAATATTTAGTTAGCGAACCATACAAGGTTACGTTTTTCCCAAATTTGTCCTTGTGATCTTTCAGGTTCAGACTATCGCGCACAACACCGGCAGGCAATTGAACAGCTAAAATTTTTGATACGTACAAAGCTGACAAATCGTTGGTATCGGCCAAAATGATATTGGTGGCCTGCGTACAGGTATCAGCACTGAAAACATAATTATTTTGAGTCCCCGACCAAATATATCCCACAATATATCCTTTAACCCATGCGGAAGCTCCAGCCTGATTTTGAATGGCTTCTTTAACGGTAAAAGGTTTTTCTTCGCTGCCATCATTGCTTTCAACTACTTTAGCAGTACCTTTTTTTACCGTGAAATTTTTAATTTCCCAAGTGCCGGCTTTTGTTGCGGAAGAAATATACCTGAATGCTATTCTGATTTTCTTTCCCACAAAATCATTCAGACTGATATCGTTGGAATTGCTGAAAGTCCAACTTCCGGGATCGACAAACGGTTTTAAGTCGAGCTTTACCCATTGCGAAACATTTGGCAAGGTATCGGGGCTGTATGCATGATCAGCCAATACCCAGACAGTGGCATCGTTTGCCGGATCATTTGAATAGCGCATCACATAATCAAATGAAAAATAAGCTGAAGCGATGTTGGTCAAATCTATTTCCGGAGAAATAAGCCAGTCTTCGTTGGCATAATTGGTGGGATTGACATATCCAGTCATAATGGCATAGCCACTGCTGTTGTAGGCCCAAACCTGATCGCCGAATACATTTACCGCTTTAAAATCTCCAAGACCATTCTGAAAAGTTTCGGAATAGATTACATCTGAAGTTGGTTTTTCAATGTAAACATCTTCAACATTGGTACAGCTTGCCGTAAATAACACAGCCAAAGCCGTAAAAACTATTTTTGAATTGAATTTCTTCATTTTGATTTCGTAATTTAATGTCGGATTTATTTCTGAATTTTTGCTTTATAACTTTCAAAGCCTTTTCCAAGGTCGTTAATGGTTCTTAGAGTTAACTGCCATGCGCCTGCTGCATTAGTATAATTACGATACCAACCTATGATAACGGTAATATCGCCACGATATGTGGAAGCAGGTAACGGATAATTTGCAAACTTGGCATACTCGCTGGTGGCGATACTGATTTCTCCGGTACCATCATTTATGTCGCGCAATTGCGGATAACCCGCTCCGTTGGTGGATGGAGCAAAAATCAGTTCGCTATCGGTAAGATTATCGCCTTCACTTTTGCCCGTGAAGAAGGCATTTTTGATGCATACCAGTTTGTTGACAAGTTTAGTATGATTTGATGCTTTTATTTGAGCAATGGTCATGGTATCAGGTTTAATAACTGTAGGATCAGGCATTCCGTAAGCGTGAATGTGTTCGTTGGCAATCAAAAATGGCATTCGGCCTGGTTCTATTCGGTAAATGGTATCTCCAGTTGATTTTTTAACTTTAAATCTTTCCTTGTTTACATAGCGTGAACCAATTTGTTCGGCTTCTCCATAACGTCCTATGTACAAACCGTTGCATCGAATCCATACTTTCTGTCCGAGTGGATAAATTGCAGATAATCCTGAAGCATCAATCGAAACTTTAATGGCTTGACCGTTAGCTCCGGGTTCCTGAACAACAAAATACTTGTAAACATTTCCATCCACATCAGTAGAAGTGATGTAACCACTGATTACAATGTCCGATTCGGCCTGAATGGGATCAGCTGTATATAAGCCACCTTTATAATTGACTGTATCGGAATAAGCATCGTTTAAAGTCAAAAAATTATTCTTCAATTGTTCAATGGTATAAGTAGTAGTCAATGAATCTCCCATCAACTTGTTGACGGGAATTGCATCAAAATCTGTTTCGGCACAAGATGTAAAAATTGCTGCCAGAAGGATGGAAATTCCACCTATTTTAAAATTCTTCATTTTCGTCATATTTTAAATATCTATAAATATATGATTTTTATTCATTAAAACTTGTATCCTATATTGAAGAACACGTTAAAGCCCCAAGCATAATAGTATTTATTGGGAAATCTGTTCAGACCGGTGGGGTCAATGGCTCCATTGGAGAGCGGCAAGCGGGCTTGCTGATAACCACCGGTAATCATTTTGGTATTGTTCAGTATGTTGCTGGCGCTTAAGTTAAAGTTCAAAGAACGACGATGCTTCAAATAAATAAGCTTTCCTACAGAAGCATCCAGCAGAAAACCACCTTTCAGTTTTTCCTGGGTGCCCAAAGCAGCCATCATTTCGGGTGTGGTATATTTTGCCATGTTGTTTTCGGTGAAACGGTTGGGCGCAAAATCCAAATAATTGTTGTCGAAATAATTTAAGGTAACATCGGCAAACCACATTTTAGGATGGAAATAATCGATGGTAATATTTCCGGCTGCTTGAGGACCTGCAGCAATTTTTAAACCTTTTGTAAGAACGGTTTCGGCAACATCGGCAAAAGCACCGTTTTCAGGACTTTTTACGCCGATGGCATTGTTGGCATAATGATAATCGGCGTACGTTCCTGCCAAAGAAACGGAGAAATTACTGTTGATTTTTACCGTTGTTCCCAATTCGACTCCCTTATAAACCTTGTCCGATTTTGCCAACACATGGTTGATAAAAGTTCTGTATTCGTCATCATAATATCCCAACATATCGGAGGTGTTGTATAAATTTGTCTGAAACACGCCAATTCTTCCTCTAATGGTCGAGTAGGTAAAATTGTAGTTAATATCGGCCGACCGAATATCCTGACTTTGCAAATAAGGAATCAACATATCCTTTATTCTTTCGGAAAGATAAGCTTGGCTGGCGAGCGGCGCTCTGCTTTCTATCAGTCCATTGAATGACAAACGATTGCGTCCGTCAATTTTATAAGTAAAACCGGCTTTAAATGAAGGATCGACAAAATACCAAGTTTTGCTTTTTCCGTACGAATTTTCGGGAGCACGTCCGTTTTGCATGTGTCCGTAGCGATAGAATTGCGTATAGGTCAGTTTAGCGGCATAATAGATATCAAACTGTGGAAGTATCCATTCATTTTGAATAAAACCATTGGCATAAGCCATATTGATATCGTAGTTATAACCAAAAGTGTCGCCTTCCTTTATAACAGCGTTTCGGTTTCTAAGATCATTCTGAATAATATCGGGATTTGAAGGGAAATCGCGTTCGGAAAACTGATCGATGTCAATCCATTGATTACCGCCCAATAAATCGTCAAGTGTTTTGTAATGCATTCCTTTCGACATTTTACCTTCTATTCCGGCAATAAGTTTCAACTGTTTATTCACTTGCTGGGTATAGGTTGAGTTCAAAGCTCCTTCCATCAGGTTGTTGTGTCGGCGTTCTACGATATATCGTGCAGTTCCGTTGGGATTGATTACATTGTTTTTGTAATTGGCTTGATAGAGAGCACTCCAATTGACTTGAGAAACATTGGTGTCAGATTTCCATTGATTGGCAATCACATTTTTTAACGAATCATCACTCACAAAGCTCGGAAGATTGCGATAATAATCGGGACGTGGATCAGGAGCATTGTAGAAATTCAAAGCCGAGTTGCTGTAAAGGCTGTAATGAAATGCCAATCCGGTTCGCAACAACTGATGATTGCTGATTTTATATTCATGAGAAAGGATAGCGGTTGGGTCGAAACTTTTTACGATACGTGAATTTCGAATTTTTCCTTCCTGATAACCCCAATACGGATTGTAATAAATTGAACCGGCCAAATCAAAGACTTCCTGGGTAACGGCGCCCTGTTGGGCACGTTGAGTTGGAGAACCAAAAGTTACGAAAGACAGGCTGTGTTGTTTGTTAAGAATTTTTTCGGCAGAAAAGAAATATCCCCACGAATTGTAAAAAGTGCCGTCAACAATTCCTTTGTCTGCCCATCGAACAACAGCTGAACCAGCAAATGCCCAACCATTTTGCATTAAACCGGTAGCATAAGTAGCCTGACCTCTCAATTTATAGGAACGATTGGTGTAGGCAACACTGGCTTTTGTTCCGGCTGCGTAGTTGCTGGCTTTTGTATTGATATTGGTAGTTCCTCCCAGATTGCCATAACTGAAGGAATTTGGAGCAAAACCGTAGGTGTAATCCTGATTTCGCATGGCATCATTCAGCCCACCCAGCGAAGAATAGTTGAATCCCCCTCTTTCCAAGCTGTTAAAATATACACCGTTGATATAGGTGGATTCAAAATTATCATCATATCCTCTTGTTCTGAAGCGCATCGGACTAAAAGAAAAGCTGGATTGAGAAACATATACATCACCTTTGGATGACAAAGCGGCCGATATATTTTGAGTAGCACGACCTTCATCTTCATCTATCTGATTTTCACTTAATTGCAAAACAACTTCCTGTTTTGTTTGTTGCTGAACATCTTCACGCAGATAAAAAGTTCCCAAATCATTTTCCTTGTCGGGTTCAATATGAATTAACTTGATTTGAGTAAAATAGCCGATTTTGGAAATACGAATTTCCTGATCGCCGGCTTCGATAAACCTCAGAGAGAATTGACCTTCCGCATTGGTTTGTGTCGAAATGTTCTGCCCTATTAAGGAAACAATTACTCCGGGAATCGGATTTTGTGTGTCGGCCGACTTTACGGTTCCTTTGATGGAAGTTTCTGCCATCAAAAGTGGAATGCACAAAAAGAATACAAAAAGTATCAGAAATAGTTTTTTCATACAGTTGTGATTTAATTTGTTTTTTGTGGATTGCATAAAAGTTGTTCGTTATTAACGACTTCGAATAACATGAAATTTTTAATCAAAAAAAAAGTGTTAATTTGTTTTTTTCTGTTTTTAATGTTTTTTGGAAAAGGGCGTGCAAGTTAGCATCTTTTTTTGAATTAAAACAGCGAAGTAGAATTTTTTTTGGTTAAAATACTGTTTATTCTTTATTTATATGATTAATTAGTTGTAAATGAAATTTTTAATTTTAATTAAAACAGTAATTTGTGAGATTTGTTGACAAAATTCTAAATTTATTTTTCAATTTTTTTCTTTGTATTTCTTTTTTACTACATTTGTCCCTCTTTAATAAAACGATAAATTCTCAATAATTTTTTTGCCATGAAGATGAACAATTTCTTTAAGTATTTTTCTTTTTACGCTTTAATTTTTGGCTTTTTTCTGTTTTCATCACTCAATCTTTGGGCGTCGAACGAGAAAAAAATCAACGTAAAAATTGCCTGTGTAGCTTTCTACAACCAGGAAAACTTATTTGATACCATTGACAATGAAAATGTTAACGATTATGAATTTACACCCAATGGCCCAAATCGTTGGAATTCGATGAAATACAAATCGAAGCTCGAGAAAATGTCGTATGCCATTTCTCAAATCGGGTTGGATGTAACACCTGACGGAGCTGCCATCATTGGTGTTTCTGAAATTGAAAATCGAGGAGTGTTAGAAGATTTGGTGAGCCAACCGTCATTAAAAAAACGTTCTTACGAAATTGTCCATTATGATGGTCCTGACCGTCGGGGCGTAGATGTTGCACTTTTGTATAATCCGAGATATTTTATTGTTTCCAATAGCAAATCTTATCGATTGCATACTGCTGACACAACTTTCCGTACCCGTGATCAGCTAATGGTAAGCGGTTATCTTTTTGGAGAAAAAATTCATGTCATTGTGAATCACTGGCCATCGCGTTCGGGAGGCGAAATGCGTTCGCGCCCCAAACGTAATGCCGCTGCTGCTTTGACGCGCTCCATTGTCGATTCTCTTTATCGGGTGGATAAAAATGCCAAAATAATTGTTATGGGCGACTTGAATGATGACCCCTTTAACGAAAGTGTGGCTAAGGTTTTGGGAGCCAAAAAAAATGCTTCGGAAGTGAAAGAAACCGAACTGTACAATCCTTTCTGGAAAATTTTGGATAGGGGAATTGGTTCCTTGGCCTATAACGACCAGTGGAATTTGTTTGATCAAATCATTATTTCAGCTCCATTGCTGAATGCTCCACCTTCCGAATTGAAATTTTGGAAAGCGGAAGTTTTCAATCGTGATTTTCTGATTCAGCAGGAAGGCCGCTACAAGGGAAATCCGTGGCGTACATTTGCCGGAGGAGTGTGGCTGAATGGTTTTAGCGACCATTTTCCAACCTTGATTTATTTGATTAAAGAAGTAGACAGTCAGGCTAACGAGAACTAACTTTTTCTGCTTTTTTCGGAACAAAAACCTTACTTGAGTATTGCTTGGGTAAGGTTTTTTGCAATAAGACTTTGCCAAAAAATATATTTACGGGATATTTTTCTTAATTTTGTCCTTTCTAAAAATGAGTTAGGAACAAATTGACTTTTCAATTTTTTATCAGTACGGGTGAGAAGGTATTTTTTGTTTATTTTATTTATAGTTACTGCATTATCGGTTTGGGCAATCAATCCGCCATCGATCCGTTATGTTAAAACTTGGAAAGTTTCCGATCCATTGGGGATGGCAGATTCTGTACAGGTAGATACGCTGCATTTGAACTTTCAGGATGAAAATCCGATCGATCGGTTCAGTATTGCCAATTCGTATAATGGAAATTTGGGGTCGCCCATTCAGTCGAAACTGTATTTCAGTCGTCCGGAAAGTAACGATTTTATTTTTTCGGATGCTTTTTATCCTTATATTACCGACATGCAAAGTGCCGTATTTTACAATACAAAAACTCCTTTCACAAAAATTGTTTACAATACCGGTGGAAGCAATTATCGTCAGGAAGATCAAATTAAATTTTTGTTTACCTTTAATGCCAACAAGCGATTGAATTTCGGCACGACGCTGGATTACATCTATTCGGTGGGAGAATACGCCAATCAGGCTGCCAAACGTTTTACGGGTTCTCTGTTTGGTAGTTACGATGGCAAGCATTACAGCGCGGTTGGTTTGGCTGCGGTCAATAATATGTTCAATCATGAAAATGGAGGTATTAGCGACTCTTCCTATATTTATGAACCGATTGGCGTAAAAACGCAGGATATCCCCGTCAATATACATGGATATTCCACTTATCGAAAAAATGTTTTCTTTTATCATCAGAAATATACTATAGGTTTTGACCAGATAATAAGAATCTCACCCGATTCCGTGAGGAAAGAATACGTGCCGGTTACCCATTTCGGGCATACCATAAAATATGAAGACCCGCGAAAACGCTATTATGAAGCGAATGTCGAAAAAGATTTTTATAAAAATACTTATTTGCCTTTTACACAAACCAATGATACGGCAGCTTTGCAAACTTTGACCAATACTGTGTCGGTAGGAATTGCCGAAGAGTTCAATAAATGGATGCGTTTTGGACTGACAGGTTTTGTAGAAAATGAATTGCAACGATTTACCTACAATGTCGATTCGCTGATCCAAAAGAAAAACGAATCGAACACAAAAGTGGGAGGTATTTTGTCCAAACAACGAGGCGAAAGATTTAGATACAACATATTGGGCGATATTTATTTGCTCGGGTATAAACAGGGCGATTTTTCGATAAAGGGACAGGTAAACGGATTTTTCAAAGCATGGAAAGACAGTATTGTGCTTTCGGCTAACGGTTTTGTTCGCAGCGATGAACCTTCTTATTTTTTAAATTATTATCAATCGAACCATTTCCGGTGGGAAAACAATTTTGACAAAATATATCGAACCAATGCCGGTGGCACTTTTTCCATCCCCACTCGAAAATTTTCAGTGAATGTTTCGGTAGAAAATCTGACCAATTATGTATATTTCAATTCCGAAGCATTGCCGGAGCAATATGATGGAAATATTCAGGTAATTGCAGCCAATTTGAAAAAGGATTTTCATGTTGGAAATTTTGTTTTGGAAAACAATGTGGTGTATCAATTGAGTTCGCAAGAACGTGTTTTACCTTTGCCGACTTTGACCCTGTTTCATAATCTTTACTTTAAAAACATGTTGTTTAATGTTTTGAGTATTCAATTAGGTGCAAATGTTCGTTACCATACTGCCTATTATGCTCCCTGCTACATGCCTGCCATAGCTCAATTCTATACGCAATCGGAAACCAAAGTCGGGAATTTTCCAGTGGTAAATGTGTATGCAAACTTTCATTTGAAACAGGCTCGTTTCTTTGTAGAATATTTCCATGTGAATCAATTGTTTATGAATCATGCCTATTTCTCTATGCCGAATTATCCCATTAACCCTGCCATATTTAAAATTGGCGTGGCTACCAATTTTTACAATTGATTTTGCTGTAAACAAAATGATAGATTTGTAGTTCAACATTTTTTAAATCATGAGAAAGGGTTTTAGAATAACAATTTATTTTGTGGCAGTGCTGCTCTTGATGGCTGGCGCATGGGCTGTTTTTCATGAGAAGCCCGTGCACGATTTGCCTGCCATGCTGAAATCGGGGAAACTTTATGTTGTTACCGACAGTAGCCGGATGGGTTTTCGTCTGGAAGGCGACAGCGTTTACGGATTTCAGTACGAAATAGTTAAAACTTTTGCCGATCAGTTGGGTTTGACACTGGTTATTACCCCTGAAAATAATTTTGAAACTTGTCTGAAAGGATTGACAAATGGCGATTACGATATTTACGCCGGTTTTATTCCCGTAACCACCGAATGGATGAACGATATTGCTTTTTCCGATCCGCTCAATACTTCCCGTTTGGTTTTGGTACAAAAAAATTTTCCGGATTCTTTGAAACGATTGATGAAAAATTCTCAGCAAGATTTGGCCGGCGATACGATATTTGTTCCGAAAATGTCGCCGCACAAGTTGCGATTGAAACATCTTTCGGACGAAATAGCCGATACCATTCATATTGTCGAAGTTCCTAATGTTAATTTGGAGCAGTTGGTCGAATGGGTTGCGCAGGGAAAAATAAGGCAAACAGTTTGCGATGAAAGAGAAGCCCGGTTTCTGAAATTAACCTATCCGCAGATTGATATTTCGTTGCCGCTTGGGTTCGATCAGCATTATGCATGGATGGTGGATAAGGAATCGAAATTGCTGCTTCAGCAATTGAACGATTTTCTTAAAGATTTTATTGGAAGTTCGGCCTATTGGAATATCTACCGAAAGTATTACTGAATAAAATTTTAATGGACAGAGCTTGCTTTTCAGCTATTTATTTGATTCAAATTAAAACAGAATATAAAAACTTTTCACGACTATGCCGTTAAATATACCAAAATCGATGCCGGCTGTTGAAATATTAAGGCAGGAAAATATTTTTGTGATGGATTCCGAAAGGGCATCGAGCCAAGAAATCAGGCCACTGAAAATTGTAATTCTGAACCTGATGCCGCTCAAAATTACAACCGAAACCGATTTGATTCGCTTGCTTTCCAATTCTCCCCTGCAGATTGAAATAGATTTTCTTCAATTGAAATCACACACTCCGAAGAATACGCCTATTGAACACATGATGGCTTTTTACAAAACTTTTGATGCCATTGAAGCAAGTAATTACGATGGGATGATTATTACGGGGGCTCCGGTAGAACAGCTCGAATACGAAGAAGTTACTTATTGGCCTGAAGTTCAAGAGATATTTGACTGGTCGCGCAAGCATGTAACTTCAACCATGTTTATTTGCTGGGCAGCCCAAGCCGGATTGTATCATTTTTATGGTATTCCAAAATATCCGTTGGAAAAGAAAATGTTTGGCGTTTTCGAGCATTATATTCATAATCCGCAAAATCCCATTTTTCGCGGGTTCGACGACATTTTTTATGTGCCCCACAGCCGTTATACCGAAGTCAGGGCGGAGGATATCAAAAAAAATCCTGAACTGATATTGCTTTCCGAATCGGACGAATCGGGTGTTTATATGGTAATGGGACGCAACGGAAGAGAGTTTTTCATTACGGGACATTCGGAATACTCAGCTACCACACTGGATAATGAATACAAAAGAGATTTGGCAAAAGGTTTGCCTATTGATATGCCAAAAAACTACTATCGCGACAATAATCCTGCCAATGAACCGCTGGTTCGATGGAGAAGTCATGCCAATCTTTTATTTACTAACTGGTTGAATTATTTCGTTTATCAGGAAACACCCTACGACCTTTCAAAAATCCATTAAAGAAATATTTGGTGTTTAATTCAGTATAAGACAAGATTTTTTAAAAAAATAATTGATAATTAACTAATTGTATTTTTTATTTGTTTCAATTTTGAATCCCCTCTTAAAACCTGATTTTTTCAAAAGGGAGAAAAAATCAGGTTTTTTTGAAAAGAGGCATTAAATTTTTTGTTGTTTTGATATTTTACATCACATTTTTTGTCTCAGAATAGAAAAAATGCAATTGAAGATTTTGTTTCAGTTTTTTTAAATGTCAACTCTATTGTCCAACGATAATGGTATTTCAAAGTTTCTTCTTCAGCTCTTATTTCTCAATTATTGGTTAAACTTGTATTTTTGCCCTTTCTCATCTTTATTATAACCAAACGCAAACAAAGTGTTTTTTTCTTTCTTTGTTTTCCTTATAATCCAAGTGTATATGCCCTACCCTGTAAACACCAAATGCTTCTTTTGAACACTTTTTCTTAAACAAAACCTCTTGTACTTGTTTCTTGACATGGTCTTTCAGACGACAAACAAAATTTACTTCTTTCTCTCTCCAGGCAGCAAATTGGAGATAGTAATTATAGGCTTTATCGTAAACTAATGTACTTCCCATCAAGGATGCAAAAATGTCAAAAACTTCTTGTCGTGCCTCTTTGCGTTACTAATTTTCACTAAAAAAGGCGTCTGACTATGTCATCGGTCAGCATGTGTACTTTCAACCCTCCTTTCCTTTTCCCTTCACCTTTGGGATTTCCGCCTATCCGTTTCATTATTTCGGGAAAAGTGTGATAGTAGTAGAATCGAATGCTTAAAATTTCTCAAAAACTGACTTTTTCTTTTCGGCTGACCTACAAAATTTGTCGTTGTATCTTTAACCAGGACTGTTAATTTGAGTTTGAAATACAAATTTTCTACCCCAGACGAGGCTTCCAACTTGTCCCTTCCATTTTACTTAATTTTTTTTGTAGGTCAACAGTGATTCAGAACAATTACAGAAAAATTTCTCTGATAAACTGTTTACCATACAGCAATCTCATCTATGAAAATAGAATTATTTTTTTCATTTTCAAGATTTTCAATACAAAAACGAGGATTTTTCAACACTATTTTTAAATAACGAACCTCAACTGGAGGAAAATTAAATACTGGTCGTATAATTTCATATTTTCCAGTAAAAGAAGATGAGAATTTTTGCTCTTCAAGAGGTTGATAATTAATTCCATCTTTTGACCCATAAAGAATAATTTCAGAAGGAATTTGTCCGCAAAAAGCAGATGCTTTCAATATCCCCATCGTAAAACGTTGAATAATTTGGTTCTTTTGTAAATCGATATTTAATAAATAATCTTCATTTGATATCAATCTCGCCCATTCAAAAGTGGTCTTTATATTTCCTAATTTTCCATCGGTTAATTTAAAAATACTTTGTTGATGATAAGAAACATTGGAGTCAGGTTGACAAATTAAATTGGTTAATTTGCTAACTATGAAAGTTTTTTGTAAAGTTCTGCTTGCTTTCTTACCATCAACAAAAGTAGCAACTGATACAATAGTAGTTGAATCAATTATTAACGGTTTTGAGTAATGCTGATCGGGGTTTTTTTCATTTAATGAAAAATAAATTTTTGCTTTTGGATGATCACAACTTAAAGTAATTTTTAATTTATTATTTTCCGTTACTTGAGCATTAAATTGAGGTTCATAAAATGCATGAGAGGCATTCACTCCAAGTTTTTCAAATCGTTGAAAATGAGTTGACAAACGTTCTTTGAAATTTTCCCAATTTTTTGATTCCTTGTTGCTCCATACTACTTCTGATAATGCAGTTGCACGTGGATAAGCCATATATTCCACCTGTTTTTCATCAAGGATGTATTCTGTCCACAAATTGGCTTGAGCTCCCAATATAAATTTTGCTTCTGCGGGAGTCAACTCATCTGGAATAGGTTCAAAATTATATACTTTTGATAAAGGAACAAAACCACCAATAGCGAGTGGTTCAAATTCAGGATCAGCCTGATAATAATCTAAATAACAGTATTCGGTTGGTGTCATAATTACATCGTGCGAAAGGCGAGCAGCTTCAATACCACCAATTTTTCCTCGCCATGACATAACTGTAGCATTAGGAGCTAAACCACCTTCTAAAATTTCATCCCAACCAATGATTTGTCGACCATGTTCATTAATAAATTTTTCAATCCGTTGAGTAAAATAACTTTGTAATTGATGCTCATCTTTCAAATTCAACTTTTTTATCAACGATTGACAATAGGAACATTCCTTCCATCTATCTTTCGGACATTCATCTCCTCCAATATGAATATATTTTGAAGGAAAAATCTCCATAATTTCAGATAATACATCTTCTAAAAAATTAAAAACGGTATCACGTGTACAAAATACATCTTTAAATATACCCCATTTAGTGGCAACTTTAATAGTTGTGTCTTGGGTACACGACAAAAAAGGATAAGCAGCAATAGCAGCTTGAGCATGCCCCGGCATTTCTATTTCAGGAATTACAGTAATGCCTCGTTTTTTAGCATAAGCAACAATTTCTTTAGCTTCTGCTTGGGTATAATAACCGCCATAAGGTTTTCCATCAAATTGTTGTGGAAACGACTCATAATAATGCCCAACCAATGTTTCATTTCTTTTAGAACCAATTTCTGTAAGTCGAGGATATTTTTTTATTTCTATTCGCCAACCCTGATCATCAGTAAGATGCCAATGAAAATAGTTGAACTTATAAATAGCCATTAAGTCGATATATTTTTTTATAAAATCTACAGGAAAGAAATGACGAGAAACATCGAGATGAAGTCCTCTGTAACTGAAACGCGGAAAATCTGTAATTTCAACACAGGGAACTGACCATTTTTTTATTTTTTCGCTTTCTTTTGAAGCATAAACTTCGCACGGGAAAAGCTGATATAATGTTTGTAAGCCGTAAAAAACGCCAGCCGATGTGTTCCCTGTAATTTGAACCGAAGAAGTAGAAATTTTTAAGGTGTAAGCTTCAGGATTTTCATTTGTTAATGAACCTGTATTAAATAAAATGAAATTTTTATTTGTAGAAGACGTTTGATAATCCCGTAAAGGTAATTTTATGCCAGCAACCAGAGCAAAATGATCAGAAAACTGTTGAGCAATTTCAACGATTTGGGGCTGATCAAAAGGACAAAGAATGACGGTTTTCTTATTTAAAATAAATTCACCAGATTGAGGTTTTAGTTCTTGTGGATAAGGAATCAAATCATAACGAGAAGCTGAGTATGAACTAAATACAGAAAAAATACTTATTAAAAATACTCCTGAAAAACGGAGATTTTTCAAAATTGAAAGTTGCATATTCATGGTTATTAAAATTTAAAAAAAAGATTTTTCAAATTTACATTTTTATTCTTTCAAAAGAAAATTATTTGATGCAATTCGAAAAGCGGATTTGAAAAAATTTAATATATACCAAATGTTTTTTATTGTTAAATATTTAATTATCAATTATATATATGTTTTTATTTATGTTATAACTCCTATTTCAACTCAAGAATTTACAATAGAAATCATTGCGAATAATCATATTAGTTCATTGGTTATTAAAAAAACCAACTTGCAGAGGTAACATTTGTGCTCGAAAGCACGGTACGGTAAGCCTTTAAAGTTTTGCGGCCTTGATTTTTATTTTCATGCGTTTGGAAATAAAGCCATTTTCATATAATTTTGCACATTCTTTTAAAGCTCTTCAAGACAAATTTTTAATTGATTTAAATGAAAAAATTTAAACGTACGCTGGTTACTTCGGCTTTGCCTTATGCCAATGGCCCGGTACATATCGGCCATTTGGCAGGTGTATATGTTCCGGCTGATATTTATGTAAGGTATCTCCGTTTGAAAGGAGAAGAAGTGATTTTTATTGGCGGTTCCGATGAACATGGTGTTCCCATTACCATACAGGCAAAAAAAGAAGGCATTTCTCCGCAGGAAATTGTGGATCGTTACCATTTTCTGATTAAAAAATCATTTGAAGATTTTGGAATTTCTTTCGATATTTATTCTCGTACCACTTCAAAAATTCATCATGAATTGGCTTCGGATATTTTTAAAACCATTGCTAATAAAGGTGGTTTCATAGAAAAAACGAGTGAACAGTATTACGATGAAGAAGCCGGTCAATTTCTTGCCGACCGATATATTGTTGGAAAATGTCCGCATTGCGGAAACGAAAATGCTTACGGTGATCAGTGTGAAGCTTGTGGTTCCTCGCTCAATCCTACTGATTTGATTAATCCCCGCTCAGCAATTACCGGAAATATTCCTGTGCTGCGTGAAACAAAACACTGGTATTTGCCTCTCGATCAGCATGAAGAATGGCTTCGGCATTGGATTCTGGAAGAGCACAAAGAATGGAAACCAAATGTTTACGGACAATGCAAAAGTTGGCTGGATATGGGCTTACAACCGCGTGCCGTAAGTCGCGATTTGGATTGGGGTATTCCCGTTCCACTCGAAGGGGCCGAAGGAAAAGTACTATATGTATGGTTTGACGCTCCCATTGGTTATATTTCCAACACCAAAGAACTTTTGCCTGAAAGCTGGGAAAAATGGTGGAAAAGTGAAGATACCCGATTAATTCATTTTATTGGAAAAGACAATATCGTTTTTCATTGTATTATTTTCCCAACAATTTTAAAACTCGAAGGAACTTATATTTTACCGGATAATGTACCGGCCAACGAATTTTTAAACCTTGAAGGCGACAAAATTTCAACTTCACGCAATTGGGCAGTTTGGTTGAACGAATATCTGGAAGATTTTCCCGATAAACAGGATACTTTGCGTTATGTGCTGACTGCGAACGCTCCCGAAACGAAAGACAACGACTTCACATGGAAAGACTTTCAGGCTCGAAACAACAATGAATTGGTAGCTATTTATGGTAATTTTGTGAATCGAACTCTTGTGTTGACACAAAATTATTTTGATGGAAAAGTTCCGGTTCGAAATGAATTGCAAGAAATTGATTTACAGACAATTAATGAACTCTCTGATATAAAGGGAAATGTCGAAAAATTGCTCGATAATTTCAAATTTCGCGATGCACAAAAAGAAGCCATGAATCTTGCCCGGCTTGGTAATAAATATCTGGCTGACACAGAACCCTGGAAAATTGTAAAAACAGATAAGGATAGAGTTGCTACTATTTTGAATTTGAGTTTGCAGATTGCAGCCAATCTTTCCATCGTCTTTGAACCGTTTTTGCCATTCAGTTCGGAAAAATTAAGGGATTTGTTGAATTTGGAAACTTTCGACTGGAATAATTTGGGCAGCATTGAGTTACTGAAACCTCAGCTTCAATTGAAAAAGCCGGTGCTTCTTTTTGACAAAATTGAAGACAGTGCTATCGAATATCAGGTTCAGAAACTGCTAAATACAAAGAAAAAGAACGAACTTTCGGCGTTTAAACCTAAAGACGTAAAATCCAACATTTCGTACGAAAACTTTGAAAAACTCGATATTCGCGTCGGCACAGTGTTGGCTTGTCAAAAAGTTCCGAAAGCCGACAAACTGCTACAGTTCAAGATTGATGATGGTTTGGGCGGTCGTACTATCGTTTCCGGAATCGCTCAGTATTATCCTGAACCTGAAAAGTTAATTGGACAGCAAGTTTGCTTTATTGCCAACCTTGAACCACGAAAATTAAAAGGAATTGTCAGCGAAGGAATGCTTCTCTCGGCCGAAGATGCTGATGGCAGAATAACTTTGATCCAACCTCAAACAACAGTAGTGAATGGGGCAGAAGTGAAATGACCAGTTTCAAGTTTCGAGTTCCGAGTTTGGAGTCCTGATTATGGATTATTTAATTGATAATTACTAGTTTGTAGTTTTTTTAGCGATGTTTCATGAAATGTCTTCGTCAAAAAAAATTTGTAATCCTTTGGTGTTTTAATAGCGGATTTAAAATTCGCAAATAATCCTGTCGGATTGCAAATCCGACAGGACAATTCATTTTTTGTTAATGAACGTCCATTTTTCTTATAGTGAGGTTTGGGGCAAAACCTCGTAAATATCATTTGATATAAAGTACATTTCAATCGAGGCTATTTTTTGTTTTTTTTGCAGAGTTGAAAGTTTTTCTTTGAATTTTTTGAAAATATGAATTTATCCGATCAACTTATCAGCTGGTATCAGGTTCATAAACGTGATTTGCCCTGGCGAAACATTTCTGATCCTTATCGAATATGGATTTCCGAAATCATCCTGCAGCAAACGCGTGTCAATCAGGGATTGGATTATTATTTACGGTTTGTCGAACGATTCCCGGATGTTGAAACGTTGGCTGCCGCTGAAGAAGACGAAGTCTTGAAATACTGGCAAGGTTTGGGTTATTATTCGCGTGCCCGCAATTTGCATCACGCTGCGCGACAAATCATGCAGGATTTTGGCGGCGTTTTTCCAACCACTTATTCGGAAGTTATGCAATTAAAAGGTGTTGGAGCTTATACCGCAGCGGCTGTTTGTTCTTTTGCCTTCAATCTTCCGTATGCTGTGGTGGATGGAAATGTTTATCGCGTTCTTTCACGCCTTTTTGCTATCGAAACGTCTATCGACAGCCATTCGGGTAAAAAAGAATTTGATACTCTTGCTCAGCAATTGATGGAAAATTCTGTTCCTTCTCTTCACAATCAGGCCATTATGGAATTTGGTGCATTGCAGTGTGTGCCCGTTTCTCCCGATTGTTCGGTTTGTCCTCTACGGGTTTATTGCAAAGCTTATGAGATGAAAATGGTAGAGCGGTTGCCGGTAAAATCTAAAAAAACACCTATCAAACAACGATTTTTTAATTATCTGGTTATCAATTATAACCATCATATTTTTTTGCAGAAAAGAACAGCGGACGATATTTGGAAAAATTTGTACGAATTTCCGTTGATCGAAACAGACCATTTGTTGCAGGTTCAGGAATTGCTTGAAAATGAGTTTTTTTGCCAGTTGTTTCAGGGACTGGAACAAGTAAAAATTATAAACATTTCAAAACCTGTTCATCACCTTTTGACGCATCGGCGCATTTCGGCTCAGTTCATTACTTTACAGATTGCCGAAAAAAATGAGGCATTAAATCAATTTATCGAAATTCCAAACGTGGAAATTGGCGATTATGCTGTTTCGCGGCTGGTGGAAATGTATTTGAAAAAAGAAATTTGATTTTCCCGCCTAAACCGGATTCCTCCTGTTAATTTGCTCTATTTTCAGTTTTGCTTTCTCAATTTCCTTTTTTAAGCGGTTAATATCTTTTTTTACTATCCATAAATGATAAGTTTCCTTAATGGCTTTTTTATCGTTGTTCTGAAGAAAGTAGCTGAAATTCTTTTTTCCGTGTAGGATAACTTTCAGATTTTCATTCATATATTGCGAAATAAATTCTGAAACCCCATTTTCAGCTTCGTTTTTGAAAGTTACAATTTCCCAACGTCCGGTTTCATCCGAAAAGCTCAAATAAGAAGCACTGGTAATGTCGATGGTGTCGGTATGTGCAAAAACTTCGCCGTTGGATATTTCAACCGAAGTATGCTCAATTTTTGGTCCCATATACTGACTCACCAAATAATAATCGGCATTTTCATCTACATATGCTTTCAAATAAGTACGAGCTGCATTTGCTTCAGTCGATTGGGTTTTGTAAACGTAATTTCCAATGTCCTGATATTTTTCGTTTTTTTCCAACCGAAAATTTAGCAGCAGTGAATCGGCTTCCTTCTGTTTAAAAGGCAAAATACTGTCGCAATATGCTATTGTTCTTTTGCATTCTCTGCGTGTAATAGTATCCTGAAAAGCTTCGGCTATTCGTCTTTTGGCAACCAAACGCGGAAAATTTGCGTGAAAACTGTCGATGGCAATTTTTGCAGCATTTAATTCATTTTGCTGAATGAGTTGTTGGATTTTCTGAAGTTGGTTATCGGCTTCTTTTTCTTGCTTCCCCCTGCTATTGCATGCTACCAGAAAAATTATCGACAAGAAAAATACTGTTGAGAGTTGAATAGATTTCATCAGAATATAATTTATTTTTTAAAGGTCTGATGAAACCCACATGTCTGAATATTATATTCATTCGTGTTTATGTATGCAATACATGTGGGTTTCATAATGTTATTGGAAAATTCAATTGAAAATACAAAACATACAAATGTATAAAACAAATTGTACATAAAAAAGAAGGTGTATACTTTTTAATGTTATCAAAGTTAAAATATCGGTATCTAAAAGGTAATTTACTGCCTTCCATTAATGTTTAAGAACGAAAGGGTTGACAATGAGGACATGGTTTGTATTCCTAACAGAGTTTATTTTGCATCGGGTAATAGTTTACAATGCTGCATTTGGAATAAATTATTCCGAAAGCATATCTTTAATCCTTAGAATGTACAATAAATAACTTTTTGTTGGAGAATTGTGAACTGAATTTAATGATATTCATAAGATTTTTAAATGTTGATTTACTCAAATATATTCAGGACAAGGCAACCCCAAGAGCTTGACTTATATGTCCTGTTTTACAGATATATAAAACAAATGTCTCAATTTTTGTCATGTACTAAAATAAAAATTTTAAAAACTATTTTCCGAGAATATACTGATTTCCGAGAATATACTGAGATTTTCCTCCGAATACAATGAGCCGGTGATACTCACTTCCAAAAGCCCTGAATGGAAATTAGCCATTCCCAATGAACTTTTCAACGAAAAAGCTCCCTGTCGCATTGTTTTGCATCTGGCAGGTGAATATCCGAAAGATAATACCGAAAAAATATTTTTTGTGGAAAATCAATTGACAATCAAATATTTAACAAAATATCAAACAAAAATAAAAAAATTAATTCAACAATAATAGCATTAATTTAGATACAATTTTTGCTCATTTCAAGAATAGTATTTAGTTTTGTAAAATATTGCAAAAACATACTGAAAATGAGTTTAAACGACCAACTGCATAAACAGCGTTCTTTATTTCCCGAAGAATGTTTGTTGAAGGAAATTGCCAATCAACCACGATTGTCCATTGGAATTCCCAAAGAAAATGCCTCCATCGAAACACGGCTGGCACTTACTCCCGAAGGCGTTGCCATTGTTACGGAAGAAGGTCATAGCGTTTATGTGGAGCGAGGTGCAGGCGAACCCATGTCCTACTCCGATCTACAATACAGCGAAGCAGGAGCTTTTCTGGTCGATTCGCCACAAGATGCTTTCAGTGCTGATATCGTCATAAAAATTACACCACCCACATTGGATGAAATAAATTGCATGAATGATCATGCATCCATATTTTCCATGCTGCAACTTAGTAATTTATCTACCGAAAGCATTAAGGCAATGATGAGCAAAAAGCTCAATGCAATTGCTTATGAACTGATTCGCGACGAACAAAAGGGATTTCCGGTGGTCAGTTCAATTTCGGAAATTGAAGGAAACACAGCCATCACACTTATAGCCGAACTAATGAGCAACCAACATGGGGGAAAAGGCTTGTTGCTGGGAAGTGTTGCCGGCATCAGTCCTCCTGAAGTGGTTATTTTGGGGGCAAGCATCACCGGTACCGTTGCTGCACGAACAGCTTTGGCACTTGGGGCACAAGTCAAAATTTTTGACCACGATATCAATAAATTGCGAACCATCCAACATCATTTGGGACAACAAGTTTTTACTTCTGTCATTCATCCGGCCGTACTTTTCAAAGCTCTTGCAACAGCTGATGCGGTAATAGGAAATTTGAGATATATCAATGGTTCCGAAAGATTTATGGTTTCGGAAGATTTGGTAAAAACGATGAAACGTGGAGCAATTATTGTTGACTTAAGCATGGATCAGGGCGGATGTTTTGAAACTTCCGAATGTCGTACCCTGCAAAATCCGATTTACGAAAAGCATGGCGTAATTCATTATTGCATTCCCAATATTTCTGCCCGAGTGGCCCGAACATCCTCTATGGCGCTCAGCAATATTCTGTCTCCCATTTTGTTGAAAATTGGTCACTCCGGCTGTATCAATGCTGCCATAGCAGAAAGTTCGGGATTTCGTCATGGCGTTTATGTTTATAAGGGATTCCTTGTAAACAGGTTAATTGGCGACTACTACAACATAAAATCGAATGACATAAATTTACTGTTATATGACATGGCTCAAAAAATATGGAGGTAAAAATGAAAAAAACAATTGGAACAATTACTGCGGTCATAGGTATTGGGTTGATTCTACTTTCAGGTTGTACCAAACCGGGAGATCATGCCAAGGGTGCAATGTTTCGTGCGAACCTGCAACGTACTGGTGTCTATAACACAAAGGGTATCCATCAACTCACTGAATTAAAGTGGAAGTTCAAAACAGAAGATGTGGACTCTTCGCCGGCCATAGCCGATGGGGTAGTCTATTTCGGAAGTTTTGATGGCAATCTTTATGCTGTTGATATTAAGACAGGACAGGAAAAGTGGAAGTTCAAAACAGAAGATGCGGTGTTCTCTTCGCCGGCCATAGCCGATGGGGTAGTCTATTTCGGAAGTTTTGATGGCAATCTTTATGCTGTTGATATTAAGACAGGACAGGAAAAGTGGAAGTTCAAAACAGAAGATAAGGTGGCCTCTTCGCCGGCCATAGCC
>JAHDRA010000025.1 GCA_018433525.1 Paludibacteraceae bacterium | reverse complement strand
TTAAGGGGAAGAGACCAAAGTAAAGCATTTATTCCATCAGGGCAAAGGGGAAATGTTCTTTTTTCTCCTTTGTCTTGAAAAATAATTTTTCTTTACCTTTTATTTCCCCTGAAAAAGTTGCATTAATTACTTGAATTTACGGTTTTAATGATATGTGATATTAAAAAAATAGAATATATTTGCCATGCTTATCTTAAAAAATTAAAAACTAAAAAAGAGAATTCTTATGAGAAAAGTATTTTCATTTCTTTTTATGATGATGCTTGCGCAGTTTGCATTTTCGCAAGCTTCAGTTAAAGGGGTGGTAGTGGATAAAGCTACCAACGAACCTTTGGTTGGAGTAAGTGTTCTTCAACCTGCTTTGGGAATCGGGACTACAACTTCGCTTGATGGAAGTTTTTCTCTGAGATTGCCTGAGGGGAAACATGAACTCAGGTTTTCTTATGTTGGCTATTCTACAAAGATTGTTCAAATTTCTTCTAACAATGTCAATTTGGGAGTGGTACAAATGGAGTCGGAAGCCATTGGCTTGAATGACGTTACTGTTACTTCTTCGTTGGCTATTCGCCGTAAAACGCCTGTTGCTCTGTCAGTAATAGAGCCTTTGGTAATTGAAGAAAAGCTGGGTACGCAGGAATTTCCTGAAATATTAAAATCCACTCCGGGTGTATATGCAACCAAACAAGGTGGTGGTTTTGGCGATTCACGTATCAATTTGCGTGGTTTTGAATCAGCCAATATCGCCGTCATGATCAATGGCGTTCCCATGAATGACATGGAGTGGGGAGGCGTTTACTGGTCGAATTGGGCCGGACTAAGCGATGTTACCCGTTCTATGCAGGTTCAAAGAGGTTTGGGCGCTTCCAAAGTTGCTGCTCCTTCGGTGGGAGGTTCCATCAACATAGTTACCAAATCGACCGATGCAAAAAAAGGTGGCTCTTTTTCCTATTCCATTGGGAATGATGGCTACAATAAAATTTCGTTCAATGTCTCCACCGGACTTTCCGAATCGGGCTGGGCAATGACTTTTCTGGGAGCAAAAACATGGGGAAATGGTTATATTCAAGGAACCGAGTTTGAAGCCTATTCCTATTTTATAAATATTTCAAAAATTATAAATGAAGATCAACAGATTTCTTTTACCGGTTTTGGAGCGCCTCAATGGCACAATCAGCGATACAACGGCGACAAGCTGCTGATACCTGAATGGCAAAAACTCAAAGACGGTTATAAATTTAATCCTACTTATGGTTTTGATGAAAACGGACAGAGAAAAACGGGGAATTACAACCATTATCATAAACCTCAACTGTCATTGAATCATTATTGGAACATGAATGACAAATCGAGTCTTTCTTCGGCTTTATATCTTTCCATAGGTAATGGAGGCGGTTATGGTTGGAGAGGAAACACAGGCACTTTGATGTATGGAACCAATACGGCAACCGGTTTGTTGAATACCACTTACCGTACTTTGGATGGTTATATGGATTATGGAAAATTACAGGCAGAAAATGCAGCCAATCTGAATGGTTCACAAGCCGTAATAGCCGATTCGAGAAATAACCATACCTGGCTGGGTTTGCTTTCAACTTTTACTACCAAATTCGGACAAAATATAGATTTTTACGGAGGACTCGACTTGCGTTACTACGCCGGAATGCACGATGCTGTATTAGTGGATTTGATGGGTGGAAAATTCTTTATCGATCCTGCAAGAGTGAATGTTAAAAACTCGGTGAATGCCGGTAATCCTGCATACGTCAACGAAAAACTGCAAGTAGGAGATATCGTTTATCGCGACAATACGGGTTATGTGGCTCAGGAAGGCGTTTTTTCGCAGGCCGAATATTCCAAAGGAAAACTGAATGTGTTCTTGGCCGGTTCTTTGTCGAACAGCACTTACTGGAAAGTGGACCGTTTTTATTACGACAACCAAAAATCGGATTCAAAAAGCTTTATCGGTTTTACCGCCAAAACCGGTGCCAACTATAACCTTACCGACAAACACAATATTTTTGCCAATATCGGTTATATTTCACGCGCTCCGTTCATGTCGGGCGGTTATTTTGTAACTATTCATACCAGCAATGCCGTAAATAAAAATGCAGTCAACGAAAAAGTTTTTTCAACTGAATTGGGATACGGTTATCGTTCAAAATTTTTAACGGCAAATGTAAATCTTTATCGTACGGCTTGGATGGATAAAACTATGGTTCGTTCTTTCGGCTCCAATTCGGATGATGGCGTTGTCAATCTGAAAGGTGTAAATGCTCTTCATCAGGGTTTGGAAATTGACCTTATAAGTAAGCCTGTTAAGAATCTTGAACTTACCGGAATGCTGTCGCTTGGAGACTGGGAATGGACCAGCAACGCTACGGGATATGTGTTTAACAAAGATGGACAGCCGGTCAATGCAAGTGGTTCGACAGTAGATAAAAATGGAAATACCATTCAAATGTTTTCGGCCGATCACGCATTTGTCAATTTGAATTTGAAAGGTGTTAAAGTTGGTAACTCGGCTCAAACCACTTTTGCTTTGGGTGCAAAGTATAATTTCCTGAAAGATTTTTCAGCAGGATTGGATTATACGCATTATGCCCGCAACTATGCCAATTTTAGCATTACGGCCAATGTTGGAACAACCAATTATACCACGCCGTGGCAAATTCCTGCTGCAGGAGTTTTTGACTTTAATGCCAATTACAAGTTTAAACTTCAGGGATTCGATGCTTCCTTGAATGGGGTGATCAATAATTTGTTCAATCAGGTATATATTACTGATGCTCAAGACTTGACGCCAACAACTTCTACTTCTGACGAATGGAAAAATACTGCGGTGTTGTATGGTTTTGGAAGAACCTATTCTATCAGTTTGCGAGTTCGATTTTAAGTAAAAATAATTTTTAGTCATTAAGATAAAACAACTCAAGAAAAAAAACTGGATTTTCAGGTATTTTTCAGCAAGTTTTACAAATAAATTAAAATTACGACGTATGAAAAAGCTTTTAATTTTTATCCTGTCATCCATAATGATTGCATTGACCTTTTCGTCGTGCGATTATAATGAGGAAAATTTTCCCGGGTTGGATGAAATGGCAGCCTATAAAGATGTAGTCAATTACGAATATACGATTTCCGAATCCGACTTTACCACCATCATTTCGGCATTGCGAGCCAATAAAAATGCCCAAGATTCTGCCACAGCCACTTTATTGAGCAGTAGCAAAATTTTCTCTGTAAGCGCTCCTGCTTCCACTTTAGTGCCTTATGTGTTGAAAAGCAAATTTTATGGCGCTACAAGCGGTTCTGCTGCAAAAGTTACTTATCAGTATAAAACAGGTTCGTACCAGTATTATCTGCTTACCCAGGCCGATTATAAAACCATTTGGCAGCAGGATTTTATTTACGCACTTACACCTTCCAAATCTCCACAAAGTGTGTTGCCGGGATTTTTATCGCAAAAGTTCCCTGCAGCAAAGGAAGGCGATATTAAAATTTTGGAATATTCCTTTTCTTCTGCCGACCCTGTAACATCTGAAGTGCCGCTTCAGTACTTTAAAGAAGATTTTGAATCTTACGAAGCTGGTTCTGGAAAAACGATTCCTGCTTCTGCCGGCAATTTTTTTATTCTGAACAAGGACTTTCTGGGAACAAGAACGTGGGAATGTCGTATATTTTCAAACAATAAATATGCACAGGTAACCTCGAATGCTTCAAACACCGAAAATCAGGTTTGGCTGATAACCAAGCAAATTGACTTGACGGATGCCAATGTTCCGTCGTTAACTTTTGACGTTAATGTTGGTTACTATAATGCAGATTGTTTGAGTATTCTGATTTCGGAAAATTTTGATGGCACGGAAGCCGGTGTGGCTTCAGCTTCATGGACAGATGTTACATCAAGTTTTACTCTTCCACAAACTCCAACTTCCGGTTATGGTACGTTAGCTTCTGCCGGTACGCTTGAGCTTTCTGCGTTTAAAGGGAAAAAGATTAATGTGGCATTCAAATATACCGGAGATGGGCGAACAGATGCCAATCCGAAAAAAACTACCACTTATCAGGTCGATAATGTCGTTGTTTCGGATACCAAAACGGTAAGCACTGTTTCAGACCCAAAAACTCAATTTTCATATTATATTTATCAAAACGGACAGTGGAATTTTGTAAATGCTTCTTTCTACCAATTGGCTGAAGAAGATTATACTTCAATGGGTGTTGCTACTTTGAACGCTACTACAGCTCCAAATTATTTGCCGATATTGCTCAAAATCAAATTCCCGTTTGCCCAGGAAGGAGCTACGAAAGTGGTGGTTTACAAAACAAGCGCCACAAAAAATGCAGCCGATGAATATATTTACAAGTCGGGAGTTTGGTCGCCTATTTCGCTGATTGAAACCAGAACGGAACAATTTGTTTTTGCAGGTTGGGAAAATGGTGGTTGGATTTTTGACCCAACTTTACGCGTAACCATGAAAAAAGGCACCAATCCGACGGATGACTATATGTTGGTTGTAAACTATGTAAGAGATACATATGGAGCACAAACTCCATCCTTGCTGGGATACTATGGAACCAGTCTGCAATCGGAATATTATTATGGCTTTGCGGCTTATTACGGCAATATTTCGTGGCGGGAATCCGACCGAGCTAAAGATCCGACTTATGCAGCACTAACCACTGCAGAAGAGAAACAGAATTATCTTGTTGAGCGCACCAAAGAGGGACTTGCCGTTTATCTGAGTTTGAAATTTCCCGATGCTCAGCCAAAAGTCAGCGGCGTAGATTTGTATTGTTATGTAACCACTGCTATTTACAACGGCGTTACCACAACAAATTATGTTTACAAGTATCAGCGTGTTGATGGAGAACCCTTTGGCTGGAAGTATATAGAAAGCAATCCGTTGTAATTTTTCTTCTACTTTTTAGTGTTTTTTCAAAGAGCCGGCGTTTATCTGCCGGCTTTTTGGTTAAGCATATTTGCAGCTTGTCCTTGTTCAACCATTCTAAAAAAATAACTTTGTACCAAAAACAGTTGCCATATAAATCTATCCCATGCTGATACCAATGTTCGAAAAAATTAAAAAATATTTTCAATAAATTGGCTAAAAAGTAAAACTTTTATTTTTTCTATTTGTTAAACTATTGAAAAAAATTAAATAAATGAATGAAAAAAATACTGATTGCGATTCTGATGCTCATTGTACTAATGCCTCTCATAATGTGGCTTTTGTGGATAATTAAAAAACCGAGAGAGCTGAATATTCTGATTTTGGATAAAACCGTATTGACTTCTGCCGTACAGGAACATTTGTCGCTTTCGTGGGTAATCAACAACGAAAAATTTATTCACAACAGCAAATCTTACAACAAACAAAAAGACTATTACGGCTTTTTCCCTGACGATAAGGGAAATTATCATATTCGAGATTTTGAAAATTTTTCATCCGAGAATCTGGACAATTTGGCAAATAGCTACGACGGTGCTTACTATACAGATATGTACGGTATTTATGCGAATGAATGGATTATCCGGTATTATCCCGAAAAAATTCACGATAAAAGATTTATTGCCGATCGTTCCAAAAAAATTTACGGTGGCATGACACAAAAAGAACTTGATTTTCTTCGATTGATGAAACAAAAAAATAAACTTATCATTAACGAATTCAATGTGATAGCCTCTCCTACCTCGAAAGAAATACGCAACAAATACGAAAACGAATTTAACATTCATTGGACCGGTTGGGTGGGACGCTATTTCGACAATCTCGACACCCTCGTGAATGAGGATATTCCTCGCTGGCTGATCGACAACTACACCCGCAACCACAGCGGACAATGGCCTTTTAAAAAATCGGGAATCGCTTTTGTCAGTGAAAATGACCAGATACTGATTCTGGAAAAAGATACCCATTTGAATACCGACATTCCTTACATTTACACCAATGAAAATAATGCAAAACATTATCATCTTCCCGAGAAGATCAAATATCCTTTCTGGTTCGATATTATGGAGACAAATCCTTCCTTTCGAATTATTTCTTCTTATCATCTCGATACCAATGCTGCCGGCGATTCGCTGTTGGCGCTTGGCAGAATACCCAAAATATTTCCGGCGGCAGTGAATTATAAAAACGGCTACAATTATTATTATTTCTGTGGCGATTTTGCCGACAATCCCATTTCTTATGCAAGTTCGCGTTTCCGTTATATCCAAGTGTTTTCACCACTTTTTTATTCTTCTTCCAAAAATGAAAGAGCAAGTTTTTTTTGGAAATATTATCGTCCCCTGCTTCGACAAATTTTAAACGAAGAATATCAGCGAACAGAATAAACACAATTTTTAAAATTCAGAATCAAAAAAAGAATTATTAAATGGCATACCGAATCAATATAATTTCAAACGAAATCGTTTTCTTGACATTAATCAGAAACTTTATCAAAAAAATTGAATTGGATATTCAAATCAGCGAAACCGATTCTCTCAACATGCTGTATAAAGAACTGAAAGAAAATAGCTTCGATTTAATTATTGTAGATGGCAACTTTTCAGAAAACTCTGCCATTGACTTGTTGTATATCATTCGATTCAAGCTGAAAATTTTTACTCCTATCTGGTTTTTTACGGTTATTCAAACGCCCGAATATTACAACAAAGCACTTCAGGTTGGGGCCAATGTTATTATTGAAAGGCCATTCGATCCCATAGAAATTGCCTCACAAATTCACGAATTTCTGCACAATAAAGTCTCTGTAAAAAATTGAAAGTTATACAAACGAACCAACAATATGAAAAAAAAATTTCAACTAATTGTTTTTCTGATCTTGCTTGCCTCAACTGGTTTTCTGAAAGCTCAAACCAATGTCGATTCGATATTCGCCGTTGCCATAGAAAAAGCTCATGGTGGAGCTTATGCAGCAGCCATTCGGGAAGCTAAAACGGCTTTGTCTGCCGATACTGCTCGGGGTGATATTTGTGTTTTTTTGGCTAACGTTTACTCGTGGTCGCAAAAAAACGATTCTGCTTTACTGTTTATAGACAAGGCAAAAAAATTGAACTATCTCAATGAAGAATTTTATGACAGTTACCTCAATATTTTGCTGCGTTCAGGGAAATATGAAGAATTAGAAGCTGCCTGCGAAGAAGCAGAAAAGAACAATTATGGCGATACTAAAAACCTGTTGACAAAAAAACTCATTGCCTATGCTCAAACCGGTGCATACGATAAAGGAATCAGCTTGTTTAAAGACGAAAAAAACAAAGTTTATTTACAAGAAAAAACCATTGATGAACTTTACACTTCTCTGCTGATGAAACAGCGCACCAATTTGCTTTCGGTAAATTATTCGCTCGACATGTTCGACAACAACGATCCGCAACATCTTTTTTCTTTGGGCAATGCCATGCAGTTTAAAAACAGAAATATCGGACTTAATGCCAACTATGCACATCGTTTCGGAAAAAATGATGTGCAAATCGAATTGAATGATTATTCCGTTATTTACAAAAAAAACTATCTTTATTTCAATTATGGATATGCTCTTACTGGCGATTTGTTTCCCCGTCACCGAACGGGACTGGAATATTATTTTGCCATAAGCAAGCATTGGGATGGCTCACTGGGCGGTCGATACATGTTTTATCCAAACGCCGACAACAAAAATGTTGTTATCTTTACCGGCAATGTGGGACATTATTTCGGAAATAATTGGGTTTCGCTAAGACCTTTTTATGTGGTACAAAACAATTTGCAATCGCTTTCGGTCGTATTCAAATATCGTCTGTACGGAAGCGACAACAGGAATTTTTGGGGCTTGGAAGCCGGCGTAGGCAATTCTCCCGACGATATACTGACCACTTCGCAAAGTTCATTTAACGAATTAATGTCCTATCGTATCAAGTTGGAAAAGAACTTTAAGGTGAACAGAATTTCAGATGTTAATATCGGGTTGGGTTATATGTACGAACAAATCAATCAAAATGCCACAAAACAGTTCCGCAACCGCTATCTTGTGGAAATTGGCTACAAATACCGATTCTGAAAAATGAGAACAATCAGCTTATATCTGAAATTCCTTTTTTCAAGGTTGATTTTTATCATAGCCTTGTGTCTGGCCGTATTTTTGTTTTTCTTTCTGAAACAGAAAGAATTTATCCTGTTTAACTATTCGATTGGCAATCCTTTGTATTCCATTATCGAACAGTCGCCTTCATGGCTTTATGTGGTTCAGGTGCTGATTGTTATCTTCCTGTTGCTGATTGTTGCTGAACTGATTTCGATTGTTTTGGTTACAACTCGAAGATCTTCTGCCGAAAAAAAGAACCAACTCCTCCATGAACGGATTCGTGAAGTGATTTTCAACTATCTGATTCAGGATAACAAAACAAGAGACATCAATGATTTTCGTATAAAAGCTCAACCCTACTTGAAATCCAATCATGCCCAAAGAGTTTTTATCAATGAACTGCGTAAAATTCTTATCCTCACCAAAGGCGAAGTTCACGAAACCTGTATTTATTTGTATGATGCGTTGCATTTTGATCCGCTTATAAAAAGTCATTTTCATTCTCCATACCTCAGAAACAAATTATTTGCACTGAAAACGGCAGGCGATTTTCAACTGACAAAATACAACCGATATCTTGTCCGCTATATGCACAGTAAAAACGAGATGTTACGATCGGAAGCACTGCAGGCTTATGTAAAAGCCAATTCCGATAACGACCTCAGTTTTCTGTCGGATTATCAGGAAAAAATTTCTCTCTGGGATTTTAACATTATCATAAATGCAGCAAAAGACAGAACAAATATAAATTTTTCCGCTCTTTTGAAATCTCACAACCCATTAATAAAGAGTTTGGGATTAAGACTTGCCAACCTACAAAAAAAAGAGGAACTTAAACCGATTATTTTTAAACTGATGAATGATGCCGACCCAATGGTGAAAGAGGAAGCTTATCTGGCATTTATGGCATTAGCCAAAGAAAAAAACGATTACCTGACTTTAATGTATCAGTTCAGTTGCATGACAAAAAATTTACAAAATAAAGTTATTAATCTTCTGATCAATAATGAAGATAAAACAAGTTCGTACAATTTTTTTGAATGGATCATCGAAAACAAACCGCTGGAAATGAAAATCAGGGCAATGTCAAAACTGCTAACAATGGACATGAATTTGGTTTTGAAATACAAAAACCACCCTGACGAAAATATCAGAAAAGCACTCCGTCAATTAATGGACTTTTATCTTTAAAAATTATGGAATTTCCCATCATTATCGAAATTGTGAACTGGCTCATCTTTGTTTATGCATGTGCCCTTTTTATCTCCTACCTTCTGATAGCGCTTTTGTCAACATCAGAACTAAAAAAATATCATTCAAGAAACAGATATTCAGATTTTTTGAAAATGTTGAGTTTTCAGAAATTGCCTTCAGTTTCAATTATAGCTCCGGCTTACAACGAAGAAAAAACAATTGTGGATAATATAAACTGCCTTTTAAGCTTGAAATACAAGGATTTTGAAATTATCATTGTAAACGACGGCAGTAAAGACCAAACACTCAATAAAATTATTCAATATTTCGACCTGATTAAAACTGACATGGCTTACGAATCACAAATTATAACAAAAAATATCAGGGGAATTTACAAATCACGAAACAACGCTTACAATCATTTGACCATCATTGACAAAGAAAATGGTGGAAAAGCCGATGCACTGAATGCCGGGTTGAATTATGCTCACAATGAATTGTTTCTGGCCGTTGATGTTGATTCCATTCTCGAACCCGATGCATTGCTGCGAATGGTAAAACCTTTTATTGAAGAAACCAAAGTCAAGGTAATTGCTTCCGGCGGTGTGATTCGTGTGGCGAATTCCTGCGAAATAAAAAATGGCAGAATAATTAAAGTGAATTTCCCGAAAAACCAATGGGCAAAATATCAGACCATCGAATATTTCCGGGCATTTACCTTAGGGCGCATGGCTTGGAGCAGAATCAACGGATTGCTCATAATTTCCGGCGCTTTCGGCATGTTCGACCGCCAAACAGCATTGGCTGCGGGAGGTTACGATACTTCTACTGTTGGCGAAGATTTAGAACTGGTTGTCAGAATGCGCCGTTACATGCACGAAGTAGAAAAAAAGAAATACAAAATAGCCTTTATCCCTGATCCATTGTGCTGGACGGAAGTTCCCGAATCATTAAAAATGCTTTCGCGACAAAGAAACCGATGGACACGCGGAGCCATCGAAACCATACGAAAACACATGAAAATGGCTTTTAATCCAAAATATGGACGAATCGGAATGATCAGCTTCCCTTATTGGATATTTTTCGAATGGTTGGCGCCCATTATTCAGTTTTTGGGCATTGGTTACGTAATTTTGCTGACTATTTTCGGGCTGTTGGATGTAAAAGTATTCCTGATTATGACACTTTTTGTTCTTTCTTTTGCTGTCATGTATTCATTTTTTTCCGTACTTTTAGAAGCAATTTATTACAACAAATATAAAAATGTTACCTATTTGGGCAATATTTTACTCTTGTCTGTAATGGAAATGTTTGTTTATCAGCCGATTAATATGCTATTTTCCTTGTCGGGAAACATCGATTATTTCTTTAAGAAAAAAAGCAGACATATCTGGGGAAACATGACCAGAAAAGGTTTTTCGGGAAATACCGATCAAAATTCAAAGCAGAATTAAGATAAGTATTTTACGTAAAAATCTGAATTTTTTAGATTTCTTGAATTTATATGAAAAAGAAAATAAAAGCACATTAAAAAAACAATCGTTATGAAAAGCGCAGAAAGTTCGGATAAAAAAAATTCCGACCCTGTAATTCCATTTAAGTTTGATATTGAACCAATTGACAGCCAACACCAAAAACTGTTTCGTATATTTCAAAGAATCTTGGATAACATTGAACAAAAATCTGGAAATACGGAACAAATTATCGAAGAACTGGAAGAATATACCCATTATCATTTCAGTACCGAAGAAGATCTGATGAAAAAATTCGACTACCAGGAAATAAATGAGCACATTGTTCAACATGAAATTTTTATACAAAAAATGCTCGATTTTAAAACTTCTCAATTATTTCAAAGTATTACTTTAAATGAAGAAATTGCCGGCTTTCTACGCAAGTGGTTTCTCAACCACATATTGGAATATGATGCCAAATACGTGGATACCTTTAAAAAAAATTTAAACTCCGAAAATGAAGAAAAATGAAAAAATATTACATGAATAGTTTCATAATAAAACAACTGAAAAATTACGCTATCCTACTTTTGTTCATCCTATCTTTTCAAGCTCTTTCAGCGCAAAAAACAGAAGTTCCCTTTTCCACAGACAGCAACTATCTGACGGTTTGGAATGGTAAAAAATATATTCCCATTTTTATCAAGGGAGTCAATTTGGGTGTTGCTAAACCCGGCTCTTATCCGGGCGAGCTGGATGTGAAGCCCGAACAATATCGCCAATGGTTTGAAGAAATAAAAGATGCCGGATTCAATTGTATTCGCCTTTACACACTTCATTTCCCTCAATTTTACAACGAATTGCTCAATTACAATACCAACCATCCGCAGCATCCTTTATTCTTTTTTCAAGGCGTATGGCTAAACGAAGAAATGGAAGGATACAAAAACGATTTGTATCAAATTACCGACACCTTCAGAGCCGAGATTAAAGAAAACATTGACTGCGTTCATGGAAACAAACTGATTGCGCAGCGTTACGGAAAAGCTTATGGGAACTATACTGCCGACGTCTCAAAATGGAACATCGGATACATTGTCGGTCGGGAAGTATATCCTGAAGAAATTCTCACTACCGACAGCATTCACGCGGGCAACAATTACTTCTCAGGTACCCATTTTGAAATTAATAACGCTTCACCTTCAGAAGTTTGGTTTACGGAAAATCTGGATCTTTTGGTAGAATATGAAAAAAGCACATACAACACCGAAAGACCTGTCAGCATTTCTTCCTGGCCCACCCTTGATCCCCTGCATCATGCTTATGAGCCAAATAGAACAGAAGACACAGCAACTGTAGACTTGTCGAAAATTAATATACTGGATGCTCCGGCCGGACTTTTCATCAGCTATCATGCCTATCCCTATTATCCAGATTTTGTAGGGGCTCAGCCCGATTATAAACTTGCAACGGATAATTTTGGCAGCAACAGTTATTTGGGCTATATCAGAGATTTAAAAAAACACTATCGAAAATATCCTTTGCTTATTGCCGAATACGGAGTTCCTTCCAGTTGGGGTATTGCTCATTATACTTCTTCGGGTATGAATCACGGCGGATTTGATGAACAGCAGCAAGGCGAAACCGATTTGCGTCTTCTCAGAAACATTTCATCCAGTCAACTGGCCGGAGGAATACAATTTGCGTGGATTGACGAATGGTTCAAAAAAACATGGATTACCGATCCTATTGATTTTGGCAACAGAATTTTATGGCACAACATAACCGCTGCCGAACAAAACTTTGGCCTGAAAAAATTTGTAAAATCCGACGAATGGAAAATCTGGAAAAATTTTGATGCTGCTGATGACATAACGACTTTGTCAGCAAAACAAAATTACGATTTTTTTGAAATTCAGTTGAATCTGAAAGATAAAATGGATTTGTTGGGAGAATGTTGGATAGCAATCGATACGTACGATGCAGGTTTGGGAGAATCCATGATGCCAAACGGACAAACCATCCCCTCACGTGCCGAATTTTTGCTCAAAATCACTCAATATGCAGCAACCTTGTATGTTACGGAAGCTTTCGATTTATTTGGTTTGTGGCACAAAATACTCACACCAAAACAAAAGTTGCGTTCTGTGGCAACAGATGGCGCTCCATGGAACATTGTCCGCTGGAAAAACAACTCTTTTTATTCGGATGTTCAATACATTGGAGAATTAAAACTGAATAAATCCTTTCAGCCGGAAACTTCAAAAGATGCCGTTACAATTTATGACGACAAAATTTCAATCCGATTGCCCTGGACTTTATTGCAATTTGTCGATCCGTCTCAAAAAGAAGTTTTCCACGTTGACAGTTTAAATCCTGAGCTACGTACAAGAGAATCGGATGGTATTGCGGTGAGCATTTTTTACAAAAATAAAACCTATTTCAGCGATACGCGCTTCGACTGGGAAAAATGGAACAAAGTTACCGATAACGATGTGGAGGAAAAATTCAAATCTTCCTACTGGACTATGTATGAAAATCTCACCGAATTCAATACTCCGGCCATTGCTTTTCCCGACAATTATGAGCTGGAGGGAGAAGAAAGTATTTTTAAAATCGATGAATACAAAGGTGTACTAAAAAATGATTTTGACATGGATGGTTGGAACATTTCTGCTGTTTTAACCGATGCACCTGCCAACGGTTTCGTCGAAATAAACGTTGATGGTTCGTTTTCTTACATTCCTCGTAAAGGATTTAAAGGTACGGATGTGTTCAAATACGCAATTTTTGACGGTACTTCTCTATCCCAAAACACAACCGTAACTTTACATGTCAAAAAAGAAGGCAAACAAAATCCCGACAACAAAAAGTTTTTTTCGCTCTTCCCCAATCCTGCTTCCGATATTGTTTCCATAAAATCGGAAATCAATATTGTTTCCGTACGAATTTTTAATTATTCCGGAAAATTAATGGAAGAATTTTTGCTGAACGACAAAACAGGAACTTTAAACATTTCCCATTATCCAGCCGGCCTATACATCGCCATGATTGATGTGGCCGGACAACTGTTTACCGAAAAATTCATCAAAAAATGAAAAAATAAAGGAAGAAAGCCTGTTCTTTTCAACAAACTTTCTTCCATATTTTGTTTTATAATGAGCTGAAAAAATTCAAAAAATCAATATCAATAAAATAGTTGTAAATAAGGTTGAATAAATTTGTCGAGATTAGTAAACACTATAAAAAAATGATAGAAAAATTACCAATAAAAAGATCAATGAGATTTATTTTGTTCTTTGTTGAAAGACTTGCTGAATTCAAGTCACAAATGCAACTTTTTGGTTATACAAATTTCGTAATAAAAATTCATTTGGTGTTAAGAAATTTAATTTTTTTCTTGGTCTGTTGTTCAAAATATCTTCTACTCGCTTTATATCCTGATCAGAAAG
>JAHDRA010000083.1 GCA_018433525.1 Paludibacteraceae bacterium | reverse complement strand
ATTTTTGTGGACGAATTCTCCATTTCCCGCATTAAACCCTCCAGCAAGGAAAAAAATCCTATTTCCTATAAACTGGGATTTCGCCTTAGCAATTTCCCGCTGGAAAATCTTTCGTTGAGGGGTGAATACACAAAAAATGCCATCCTTAGTTACAAACATTCTATTCCTGCTCTGACATGGGCAACCAATGGTTTCAATCTGGGAAATTACTTGGGCGACAATTCGCAGGAAATTTATGCCGCCTTGCAATACAAACCTTTGCGCGGGCTGGACATAAACCTGTCGTGGACACAAGCCGAACACGGAAATGAATATGCCTATATTCGACACGGAACCTGGCAAGGCTCAAAAGCAAGTGTTCTCGACATTATTAGTCAACCGTTTATGAAAGACAAAATTTGGAGCAATAAAACTCTGGCACTCCATGTAAAATATGAGCTTTTCCCCAATACTTATGCAACATTGAACATAGAAAACAGCTATATACAAACTTTTAATGCTGTTTCGGAAGTTACTTTTGGTGAAAGGAGAATGACTGCCGAAGAAGCATTGAATCACTATACGCCAAAATTTCTTCAGGGTAAACAAACTACTTTTACTGCCGGCTTTAGCTTTGGATTTTGAACAAAAGTTTTCTTAAAATGATGAAAGTATAAATAGCGAAAAACGTTTTTCGGCAAACTGATTACTTGTAATAATCGGCCGGAGTAACTGATTTTTCTGTTTTTCGCTCCTTGTCGGTAAAATAAACTTCAACCATCCAGGGTTTTTGTTCAAACACAAAATTTTGAATGAATTGCTCAATTTCAGGTAAAAATTCTTTCATTGGAAAACTTGCAACTTCATGTCCTAAACCTTCCATGCTGTAAAAAAGATAAGAATATTTCTTTTTATGAAACTTGTTGGTCAACGATCTGGAACCAAACATGCCCTTGTTAAAAAGTCGAGTTTCCTTATATGGCACCAGTTTGTCGGCACTACCATGAAAAAACAGGGTTGGTGCAGGTGATTCAGCGTAAGACGGCATGCCTTTCGTGCTGAAAATGCCCCCTGCAAAGGAAATTACGCCTGCAAAACGAAAATCGTGAGGTAATTCGGATGTTATAGCATGATGATTCTTTAATTCGTACTCAGCCTGAAGAACTGTAATGGCACCGGCACTTGAACCGCTAATAATGATCTTATTTTTGTCAATTTTCAATGAATCAGCCTTTTCTATTAAAAATTTTGTGGCAGAATATAAGTCTAAAACAGCTAAAGAAATGGCATTTTGCAAAGGTTTGGTATTAAAAACCCCGGGTGAGCGTTGGTCTTTCATCCCCAATCGATAGTCAATTGAAACCACCATAAAACCTTTTTTTGCAAAATAATCAAAATAAGGTTGGTAAGTCGGTTCGTCTCTTTTCCCTTCTTTAAACCCTCCACCAAATACAAATACCAAACATGGTTGCAAAGAAGAAGATGTGGAATCGACAGTATAAATATCCATTTTCAGTTCCAAAGAATCCTTAACGGCATAAGTACGTGTTATTTTTTGAATGCTTTTGGCTTGTACAAAAGAAAAACAAAATAATAAGCCTAAAATTACTAATAAGTTACTGATTTTCATATGTATAAATTTATTTGTCGTAAAGTCAACTGAATAATGCAACTTTTTAGGAAAAGAAAAGGTAAAGAAAAATTAGCGCAAAACGAGCAACAAAATCCTTGCTGCTTTGTAAAGTATATATTTTACCTTGCCACTTTTCCCCTAAAAAATTATCAAAATGAAGCATAGAACTTTAGAACAAAAGTACGAAATTTGTCTCACTAAAAATTTCCTTTATAAGTTAAATTCAGCTTATAAATTAATATCTTTGTGGGCAACATACTTTTATAGTCTGTTTTGTATGATCAAAAAGCTACAAATTAGAGGAATGATCCAAATTCGGTTAGCTTTTCTTTATTCTACCAATGCTTTCTATTTGTTTTTTGGTCAAAAATCCAACAAAATAAACTTTTGTTTCCGACGTTTAAAAAAGTATTAATTTTAGTGTGAAGACAATAACAATGCACAGCCGTAAATTATTTTTGTTTGTTTTCTTTTCAATACTATCCATTTCGCTTTTTTCGCAAAATAAAGTGCGTATTTACGGTTATGTAATCGATACCAACAATCGCGGCATAGAATTGGCAAATGTATATGTTCAACATACCAACATTGGCACTTCTACCAATCAGAATGGCTATTATGAACTAACGGTCGACATCAAGGATTCGATAAAGCTCGTTTTTTCTATGATTGGTTATCAAACGGTTACCTATACCGTTCATCCTAAGTTGAAGGTGATACAGTTAACTGTGGAACTTCCTCCGCTATCGAAACAAATTGAAGATGTGAATGTAATAGGCCAGCGACGGCAGACATCTACCATTGATGTGGTCGATCCTTCCAAATATCGCTTGATGCCCAATTCGGCCGGCGGAATAGAATCGCTGTTGATTTCTTTTACAGGCGTAAGTTCCAGTAACGAACTGAGTTCGCAATACAATGTAAGAGGCGGAAATTTTGACGAAAATATTGTGTATGTTAACGGGATTGAAGTTTATCGCCCTTTGCTGATTAGAGCCGGACAACAGGAAGGTTTGAGTTTTATCAATCCCGATATGGTACAAAATGTATCCTTTTCGTCAGGTGGTTTCAATGCCGAATATGGTGATAAAATGTCTTCCGTGTTGGATATCAGCTATAAAAAACCTTCTGCATTTGAAGCAACAGCCTCTGCCAGTCTGCTCGGGGCTTCGGCTTATATGGGTACGGCCGGCAAGCGGTTTTCACAAATGCACGGCATTCGTTACAAAACTTCCAAGTATTTGCTCGGAACAATGGATACTCAGGGAGAATATGATCCTTCTTTTGTGGATTATCAGACTTTTCTTACCTATCAAATAAAACCCAAATGGGAATTGACATTTCTGGGGAATTTTTCACAAAATGACTACCGTTTTATTCCTCAGACTCGCGAAACATCATTTGGCACCTATTCGATGGGACGAAAACTGACCATTTTTTTTGAAGGACAGGAAAAAGACCTTTTTCAAACTTCTTTCGGTGCGTTGACGTTGAATTTTAGACCTTCAAAATCGACAAAACTAAGTCTGATCGGTTCGGCATTTTACACCAACGAAAGAGAGAATTACGACATCTCGGGCGAATATATTTTGAGTGAAGTTAAAATGGATGTTGACCCTGATAAACAAACCGGCGAATCTTTGGGTATTGGAAATTATCACGAACACGCCCGAAACAAGCTGAATGCTACGGTTGCCAATCTGTCACATTTGGGCGAATACGCAAAAAATGGTCATTTACTGAAGTGGGGTGCCAACGTTCAGATAGAAAAAATCGATGACCAGATCAATGAATGGGAATGGCGCGACTCTGCAGGCTATTCTTTGCCTTATAATAACAGGCAAGTGAATTTGTATTACAACATGAATGCTTCCAATTCGCTGAAAACGCTTAGAACAACGTCCTTTTTACAGGATACCTATAAATATTCTTCCACTGCCGGAACTTTTTCATTTACCGGCGGACTTCGTTCT
>JAHDRA010000024.1 GCA_018433525.1 Paludibacteraceae bacterium | reverse complement strand
CCAATAGTACCCTGAGCAAAACATTCTCTATCGTATTTCTCACCATAATTTTCAAATAATGTTTCGTACCATTGTTTCATATTTTATCCTTTAATAAGAGTTATCATCCTTCCTCTTGTTTTTAAGCATGACGCACAACGTCTTATTTACGCAATAAATATACAACAAACATTCGTAAATACAAAATTTAAAACATGCGTAAACCACTTTCGAGTTTGTGCTTGATATTGAAAGATAAATTGCATATTATCAATAGAATAAAGTGTATTTTTTATTTGTAAAATTATTTGCATTTACGAATGTTTCGATTAATTTTGCTGTGATTTCACCAGTAAAACACGAACATTGAAAATTTAATTGCAGTTTTTGAACGTAAACTTACCATTAAAAGATACAGCACCGGCTCCATTAAAAATTTCCTTTTGCTGCCCCGCACAAATTCTTCTTGTAATAAGTTTTTAAAACTGTTTATTGCAGAAAAATCATTTCTTCAATACTTCCCCACACGATGCAATCGTGCGGGAGCGAGAGATTTCAATCAAATTGACTCCCTGAAATCTTTTTATCCTTTGTATTGCTACATCAGCCTGTTATTCCTTTTTTGAAGTGTACCCCACAAAAATACACAATAATTTTAATTATTCAAAACAAATGATTAAAAAAATTAATTATTTGTTTAATCGATTGGACTATTGTGGTTTAAGAAGATAAAATTCATTCATTTTACTGCCAAACTCCAGGTATAGGGGTACGGCAAAACATACATTTGCCATCGTTAATGAAATTTTTGTTAACGGTATAGCCAACCCGTTCTATCAGCAATTTTTTGCAGGAAGGACAGAAGGTATTTTCATAGCCAAGTGCAGGAACATTTCCCACATAAACATATTTCATTCCAGCTTTTTGGGCAATTTCTCGGGCTGCAAGCAATGTTTTTATGGGTGTTGGAGGTAAATCGGGTAATTGATTGGCCGGGAAAAATCGGCTGAAATGGAGCGGTGTATCTTCAAATCCATTATCAACCAGCCATTTGCACATGCTTTCTATTAACTTGGCACATAGAGGAATTCTCATCCTGGCAGTTTAATACCATGCCCGACACACAAAGAAAATCCACTCCGGAGAAATTCTTTTATTTCCGGAGTGGAATCAATCACAAAAAACCAACTAAATTCACTATTTTTTCCACAGTTTGCTCATTTCTTCCAGCGTTTTTCCTTTGGTTTCGGGCACCATTCGCCAAACAAATATTGCCGATAAAACTGCCATACATCCATACAAAGCATAAGTAAATGCCGGATCAAAATTGATCAAAGAAGGGAAAGTGGAAGAAACCAGGAAATTGGCAATCCATTGAGCTGCAACGGCAATAGCAACCGCTTTGCTACGAATGGTATTGGGAAAAATTTCCGAAATCAATACCCAGCAAATTGGTCCCCACGACATCATAAAGGATGCCGTATAAATAATAATGAAAACCAATGTACTGACGCCGATAATTTCTGCATAAGCCAGTCCGCTAATGGCAAACATGGCAACAGCCATACCAATGGAACCAACAATCAACAAAGGTTTTCTGCCAAATTTATCTACTGTCAGTATGGCTACCAACGTAAATACAATATTTACAAAGCCCATTACAACTGTCTGCATCATGGAAGCATCGCGGGCAGCGCCCATACTCTGAAAAATTCGCGGAGCATAATACAATACCACATTTATACCTACAAATTGCTGAAAAACAGATAGAAGAATACCGACTATCAAAATTTTCCAGCCGTACGAAAGAACTTTTCCAGTAGTTTCGTGTACTGTTGCCTTGATATCTTCCAAAATCTTTGAACCTTCGTCTATACCCGATATTTTTTTCAGCACGTTAAATGCTTTGTCTTCTTTATTGTTAAGAACCAAATAACGAGGCGTTTCAGGGACAAAAAACAGCAAAATTCCAAAAAGCGATGCAGGAATGGCTTCAGAAGCGAACATCCTTCGCCAGCCTATGACATTGATCCATTCAATGGATTGACCAACAGCGATGGAATAATTCACAAAATAAACCACCAGCATTCCAAAAATAATGGCAAACTGATTCCATGAAACGAGTTTTCCCCGAATATCGGCAGGAGCAATTTCGGCAATATACATGGGAGAAATGGCTGAAGCCAACCCTACGCCTATTCCACCCATGATGCGATAAATATTAAAAGCAATTAACACATCAAGTGAAGCACTACCTTGCTTGAAAAACAAAAATTCCGGATAACCTGAGCCCAATGCTGATAAGAAAAACAAAACTGAAGCTACTTGCAAAGACTTTCTTCGTCCAAGTTTGGATGCAAAAACTCCGGAGACCGATCCTCCAATAATACAACCTATGAGTGCACTTGAAGTGGTAATACCATGAATTAAATTGCTGGTGTGAAAGTATGCTTGCAAAGCTTTTTCAGCTCCTGAAATCACAGCCGTATCATATCCGAAGAGCAAACCACCTAAAGTGGCTACCAATGTTATTCCAAAAACAAAAACCTTGTTTTCTTGTTTCTTATTCATAATTATAAATTTAGCCATTTAAGCACTTTCAAAAAGTAACTTGAATGGGGCTGATGAATTTTAAATATACATATTAACAATAGCTTCATACAATTCTTGCTTGCCACTCATAAGAGCAGGTTCGCCTTTGGAAAGTGCATAAGTGCGCAGATCTTCCAGTGTCAATTTACCCTCTTCAAATTCTTTACCTTTTCCACTATCAAAAGAAGCATAACGATCAGTGAGCATTTTTTTGTAGGGCGATTTTTCCAGAATGGCAGCAGCCGATTCCAATGCACGTGCAAAAGCATCCATCCCGGCAATATGAGCAATAAAAATATCTTCCAAATCGGTAGAATTTCGACGGGTTTTGGCGTCAAAATTCGTTCCTCCTCCCTGAAGTCCGCCATTTTGCAAAATAACCAGCATGGCTTGTGTCAAATCATAAATATCAATCGGGAACTGATCGGTATCCCAACCGTTTTGATAATCTCCACGATTGGCATCAATCGAGCCCAGTAAACCAGCATCGGCAGCACATTGCAATTCATGTTCAAAAGTATGACCGGCAAGGGTTGCATGGTTCACTTCGATATTCAGTTTAAAATCTTTATCCAGACCGTGAGCACGCAGAAAACCAATAACCGTTTCAGCATCTACATCATATTGGTGTTTGGTGGGTTCCATTGGTTTGGGTTCGATCAGAAAAGTTCCTTTAAAACCTTTTGAACGCGCATAATCGCGTGCCATAGTCAACATCATGGCCAAATGTTCCTTTTCACGCTTCATTTGCGTATTGAGCAAGCTCATGTAACCTTCACGTCCACCCCAGAATACATAATTTTCGCCACCAAGAGCAATCGTGGCATCCAGCGCATTCTTGATCTGAACGGCTGCCCGTGCTACAGCGTTAAAATCAGGATTGGTAGCAGCTCCGTTCATATATCGTTTGTGCGAAAATACGTTGGCTGTTCCCCAAAGCAACTTGATCCCCGTTTCAGCCTGTTTTTGTTTGGCATATTCCACAATGGCTTTCATATTGGCTTCATATTCTTCAATGGTATTTCCTTCATCAATCAAATCGATATCATGGAAACAATAATAATTGATACCAACCTTTTGCATGAATTCAAAACCAGCATCCATTTTGTTTTTGGCTCTTTCCAGTGCATCTTTTCCTTCATTCCACGGAAAACTTTTGGTGGGTCCGCCAAACTGGTCGCTTCCTTCTGCACACAATGTATGCCAGTATGCCATTGAAAATTTAAACCAATCTTTCATTTTACGGCCATACACTACTTTTTCGGCATCGTAGTACCGAAACGAAAAAGGATTTTTACTCTCTTTTCCTTCAAATTTGATTTTTCCCACTGTTGGAAAATACTCTTTTATTGTCATAATTCATAAATTATTAAATTCCTCAGCCAAATTAGCTTAAGAATAAGTTAAACATTTTTTATTATCTTGTAATTATCACTAAAATTTCTATTTAAAATTTCAAATGCTGCAACCATCGATCGTAAGCTTCACGCGTAATTTCCTGATTTTCTTTTTCAGGCTGAACGGTAAGAATTTTCTTTAACGTTGCAAAAGCTTCTTCTTCGTTTTTATAAATTTCCGCTCCTATTCCTGCTCCGCGAGCAGCACCTATCGAGCCATCAGTATTATACAACTCAATGGTTGCACCGGTTATGTTAGCCAGTGTCTGACGGAAAACGGGCGAAAGGAAAAGGTTGGCATGTCCGGCACGAATGGTTTTCGTCTCGATACCTATTTCATTCATAATATCCATTCCGTATTTAAACGAAAATGCAATGCCTTCATGAGCAGCTCTTATTAAATGAGCTTTGCCGATATGATTGAAATTGATGCCATGAATGGAACAATTGGGTTCGCGATTTCCCAACATCCGTTCTGCTCCATTACCAAAAGGAATAATACTTACGCCGCCACTGCCAATAGGGATTTTTGCTGCCATTTCATTCATTTCATTATAACTCACACCTTCCGGAGCCACGTTATTTTTTATCCATGCATTCAATATAGCTGTACCATTAATACAAAGCAGCACACCAATACGCTTTTCACCGGCAGAATGGTTGACATGGGCAAACGAATTGACTCTCGACTGCGGATCGTATTTTATTTCTCCGTTCACACCATAAACAACACCTGAAGTTCCGGCAGTAGCAGCAATTTCACCCGGATTTAGCACCTTTAACGACAAGGCATTGTTTGGTTGATCGCCGGCACGATAAGTAACGGCTGTTCCTGCTGCAAGTCCAAGTTCATGCGCAGCTTCTGCACTGAGGAATCCCTGATTGCCAAAAGTTGGAACAATTTCAGGAATAATGGAAGTACTAAACCCAAAATAATCAAACAGAAAATCGGCAGGAGCTTCCTTTGTGAAATCCCATGCTATTCCTTCCGACAAGCCCGATGCAGTAGTACAGGGCTTTCCTGTCAGTCGTAAAGCAATATAATCGCCAGGCAACATGTAATACTTGATTCGTTTGAAATTTTCCGGTTCATTTTCTTTTACCCAAGCCAGTTTTGCAAGCGTAAAATTTCCCGGAGAATTCAATAAGCGAGATAAGCATTTTTCTTCTCCAATTTCCTTGAACGCTTTTTCTCCGTAAGGTACAGCACGACTGTCGCACCAGATAATTGCATCCCGAATTACTTGCAGTCGTTCGTCCACCAATACCAAACCATGCATCTGATAGGAAATGCCGATGGCTTTAATTTCTTCCGACCGAACTTTACTGTCTGTTATTACAGCTTGCGTTGCAAGTTTCAGATTTTCCCACCACGTTTCCGGGTCTTGTTCTGCCCATCCGGGTTTCACCGATTTAATCTGCATTTCTTTCTTCGGGAAAAATTCACTCGAAACACATTCGCCTGTTGTGGCATTAATAAGACTTGCCTTAATGGAGGAACTTCCTATATCATATCCAAGTAAATACATAATTCTTAGTCGATTATTGATTTATAATAATGATTTTTTTTGGTTTATAATTTCTTTCTATCAAATTTATACAACCGTGCAGCACGATGAGGCACATTTTTTTCTACTTCGTCGAGCATGACCAGTTGATGCAACTGCATCATTTTTTTCTGAAAGTTTCTTACATCCGAATGAGTTTGATGAATAACATCATAGAGAATTCTTAATTGTGACATGGTAAATTTTCGGGGCAGCAATTCAAACATAAGACGAGGCTCTACTTTCAAAGTATGCCGAATATGTTCCAAAGCCGCATGAATGATTTCATTGTGGTCGAAAGCAAGATTAATTTTGTCGATATCTTTCACATCGTACCACTGCACCGTTTTGTTATCTTCTTCCAGCTTAATTTTTCTGTTTATTTTGATTAAAGCCACATAGCCAACCGTTACAATACGCCCGATTTTCATTTTCGTGGTATTTTCAAGCCAATAAATATCGCGTGGATTACTGGTTCTCTTGGGATCACCAAAACTCTTAAACTGACTGAGATAAATATTCTTCAATCCCGTGAGTTCTCCTAAAACACGACTGGCAGCTTCGTCCAAATTTTCATTCTCGTAAATAATGCTCCCCGGCAGTTTCTTATCATTGTATTGCTCACCGGGTTCGTCGATGGTTCGCTCAATAAGCAAAACTTTCAGTTTCTCTCCATCAAATCCGAAAACCACACAGTCAACCGAGACATGCGGATTATAAACATTTACTGATTCCATTGATTTATAAAGAAGTTTTTGAATAACGACACAAAAATAATATTCAAATATAAAAATATCTAATTAAATATTATGTTATAAAACACATTTACAATATATTAAACATTGTATTTTATACAATATGTAATTGAATCATATTGTATAAAGTACAATAATACCAATGAAAACAACAAAATTTATTTATTGAAAAAAAGGCACAGCAAAATATTTCGTCTGTTTACTTAAAAGATTTTCAGCTTTTTACAATGAAATAATAAAACTTTTTTCTTTTTTGGGAGAAATGCCAAATAACTTTTGGGAATAGAAAAATTTTTTCTGAAAAAACAATAAAAAGAAAGAGTCTTCTCTTAAAAACCTAATTTTTTTAAAGTTTCATTCGGCTTTAATGTAGTAGACATAAGCTGCCAAGACTTGGCAATGCGTTCTTTGATAGATGATAAATATCGATTGTGAGTTATTGACTTTCGCATATACCACCAAACACGTTCAACAGGATTCAAGTCCGGAGAATATGCCGGAAGATATCTTATTTCCAATGTGGGATTAGCTTCCAGAAAGCCCTTAAGCTTTTTTGCATGATGAAACCTCACGTTATCTACTGGATTTACCTTTGGACAACTGATTGTGTAATAATTTAAGGTAATATATATAATTGTTGCCTAATTTTTTTACCTCTGTTACGTGATATCCCAATTTTCTGAATTGTTCTATCAGGCCGTTTTCGCCAGGCAAATGCAGTGCTCCGACTGTAATAAAACATGATGAGCTTTTTATCAGTTCAGGTAGCTGTTTCATCCATTCAAGATTTCTTTCATCCACTAATTTATAATATTCTTCAGCTGTAGCATCTGAAGGATTGTTTTTTTGAATCGACAATAAAAGCAATTTTTCTAAATCACCCTTTTTGTAAAAATTATTCAATTTGTTGGTTTCTAAAATCATGTTGTCGGTATGAAGAACTGAATAAGTAAATATTTCTGCCTGTCGTTGCAGGGAAGTTTTGTCAAAAAGCATTTCCAGTTGCTGGTCGATGGTTTCGAGTCCTACAATTTTTTTTCCTTTTGCTATTCCTAACTGTTGAAAATACGAATCGGGTGCAATATTTTCAATTTGGCCGGAGGCTTTTTTGTATACTTCGGTTTGATAAATGGTTAAAATCAAATTGGGCTGCAGCAGGGCCATTTCTTTCAATCCTATGTGAAGAACCGATTTTAGAGCTGAGTCGATTTGCAAGATTTGATTTTTATCTACTAAGTCGTAAATAGTTTGCTGGTTGGGAATAATAGCTGCTTTCTTAACTTTTTCCACCGCATCCAGGTTGTTCACCACCATTTCTCCAACCACAATTTCAGAAGTATTAAATGCTTGGTATAAGCCAGGGATACTATCGAGAAATTGTAACGGAATAAAATGATGGGTGCCAAACAAATAAGAACTTTTTTTCAATCCGTTGCCTGAGATTTTCCATAACAACTGTCCTTGAACGGATGAAAAAAACGACATGAATCCTACCAGAACAACAATTATTTTATACATGAAATGTTAAATTATATGGTTGGCACAAATATATGCAAATTATTTGTTGAGATAAGGAAACAAAATCAGGCAACTACTGTTTTTTGTGTTTTTTAATTGAAATTACGATTTCTATCAATTCACATTTGTGTTTTGTAACATTTTTGAAATATCTTTTTAATGGATTTGAAATTTGTGTTATAAAAAACGATAGTTATCTTTGTGCAAAATTATTAATTTCTAATATGAGTAACATATACCTGATTATCATTTTAGTATTGTTAGGATTGGCGGTGTTGGATTTGGTGGTTGGAGTATCGAATGACGCTGTTAATTTTCTTAATTCCAGTATTGGGGCCAAAGTTGCTCCGCTTTGGATAATTCTTACTGTTGCTTCTGCCGGTATACTTTTGGGTTCTTTATTTTCAGGTGGTATGATGGAAATTGCCAGAAGTGGCGTTTTTTTCCCTGCAAAGTTTACTTTTCCTGAGGTTATGATGTTGTTTTTGGCCGTTATGATTACCGACGTAATCCTGCTCGACGTATTCAATACTTTTGGTTTACCTACTTCTACCACTGTTTCTCTTGTATTTGAATTACTTGGTTCGGCTGTTGCAGTTTCTTTATTTAAAATTTGGCACAGTGATGCAGGTGCTGCATTGTCAGAGTATATTAATGCGGGCAAGTCGATTACCATTATTTCTGGAATATTTATCTCCATAGCCATTGCTTTTTTATGCGGAACAGTAATTATGTACATTTCACGCATTATTTTTTCTTTCAATTATAAAGCTTCTTTCAATTATTTTGGTGCATTATGGAGTGGGCTTGCTTTTACGGGCATTGCTTACTTTGTTATTTTTAAGGTTTTGTTGACTTCTACTTTGGTATCTTCAGAAACGGCTGCATATATAAATGCCAATATTGGTACTTTTTTGTGGGGTATATTCTTAGCGAGTACTGTAATTTTAGGACTTTTACAACACCTTTTTAAAATAAATATTCTCAAAATAGTAGTACTGGCTGGTACCATGTCGTTGGCTATGTCATTCGCAGGCAATGATTTGGTGAATTTTACCGGTCCTTTTATGGCTGCTTTAAATTCTTTTCAAATAGCTTCAGGTGTGGCAGCAAGCGGAGGTTCTATTGATAATCTTTACATGGGTATGCTTAGTGAACCGGTAATGGCCGATTGGCGATATTTGACTGCTTCTGGTATAATAATGATTCTTGCCCTGTGGTTTTCAAAAAAAGCCAAGACTGTTACCAAAACAGAAATCAACCTGGCAAGGCAGGGCGAAGGAATAGAGCGTTTTTCTTCAACTCAGGCTTCGCGTACACTTGTGAGAAGAGCTATCAATTTATCAAGATTGATAGAAATAATTACACCCAAAAAGGTCAAAGATTTTATTGAGAGTCGTTTTGAAGTTGTACCTTTGAACGATAAAGATGCTCCCTCTTTTGACCTCATCAGGGCTTCAGTAAATTTAACTGTTTCCGCTTTGCTTATTTCTTTAGGTACATCATTAAAGCTACCTCTTTCTACTACTTACGTTACTTTTATGGTGGCTATGGGAACTTCACTTGCCGATCGAGCTTGGGGAAGAGAAAGCGCCGTTTATCGCATTACTGGGGTACTTACGGTTATTGGTGGCTGGTTAATGACTGCTCTGGTAGCATTTACCGTTTCCTTGATAGTGGGATTGACCCTTATGTACGGAAAAGTTTATGCTGTCTACGGATTATTGCTTCTGGTTTTAATTTTATTAATTCAGTTTGCTTCTGTTCATAGGAAAAGAGAGAAAAAAGAGGCAGCAAAAAGTTCAACTATTTTGACTAACGAAGACGCAATTCTGCATGAATGTACCGAATTGGTGAAACGAACCATCGAAACTACTATTCGGATTTTTAGGGAAACCATTGATGCACTTCATACAGAAGACAGAAAAAAGCTCAGAAATCTTTACAAGGAAGCAGACAACTTGAATAACGAATGGAAAGACAAAAGGAACTATGAAGTTTTGCCTACCCTTCAGCATCTTCAATCCGGTGCTTTGGAAATAGGTCAGTATTATGTGCAGATTGTCGATTTTTCGCATGAAATATCCAAATCGTTACGTGTCATTACCGAAGCAAGTCACAAATATATAGAAAATAATCATGAACCTTTCAGCCAAGAACAATTAAACGACCTGATGACCGTTTGCGATGCTTTTGTAGATGTTTTTAATGAATATGCAAAAATGGTTGAAACAAACAATTTCACCAGCTATGCTAATATACGAGATAAACAACTCAGAATTTCGGAATTGTTTTCCGAACTGACAAAAAAACAAATTAAAAGAGTCAAAGCGAATGAATCGGGAACGCGTAACAGTATATTGTTTTTGAACATACTGAATGAGGCGAAGCTTATTTCGTTGCAAATCAATAACCTGATGAGAGCCCGTTTTAGATTGTTTTCTTTAAGTGATAAAAATTAAAGCAGTATTTTAATTTGTCAGTCCGTCGTGCCACAGATAGGCTTCCGTTTATCGTAAAGGTTTAAAATAATTTTTGTAATCCATAATACAAAAAAGAGGTGAATTTTATATGTTATCATCGCCCAGATAAACCACCTCAATGCCGGCACGTTGTAAAAGTTCGATGCCATCCATGATTCGGTAATGTTCGCCATACACAACTCTTTTGATGCCTGCCTGAATTATTAATTTGGCGCATTCCATGCAGGGAGAGGCGGTAACGTAAAGCGTTGCACCGTCGCTGCTATTGTGCGAACGTGCTACTTTTGTTATGGCATTTGCTTCAGCATGAAGCACGTAAGGTTTTGAATTGTCGTCCTCATCTTCACAGTTATTTTCAAATCCTGCAGGTGTGCCATTGTAGCCATCCGAAATAATCATTTTATTTTTCACCAGTAAAGCACCCACCTGCCTGCGACGACAATAGGAGTTTTCTGCCCATATTCTGGCCATGCGCATATACCGCATATCCAGCAATTTTTGTTTTTCATTCATAAGTTTTGATTTTTCCATCTGTTTCACAATGAAATTTTTTCATTGACAATGTCATTCACATTCAAACCCGAAAAGTTTCCCGACGACATGAGTAAAAGGGCCGAATTTTTATAATCCAAAGATTTTAAAGCTTTTTCCAAATCATTCTTATTCGTAAAAACCTGTAAGTCTGCTTTTCCGAAACTTGTTTTTACCTGTTCTGGCTCAAATTGTTTCAGTCGTTTTTGTTCAATAATTTCAGGGTCGTAATAAACCATAGCCACATCTGCTTCGTCCATGCATCTTGCATATTGAGGAAGAAAATCTTCCATCAGACTGCTGAAGGTGTGTAGTTCGAGGCAGGCTATTAATCTGCGATGAGGATATTGTTGCCGAACGGCTTTGATGGTAGCTTTAACTTTGGAAGGAGAGTGGGCAAAATCCTTGAATACGACGGTATCATTGTTTTCGGTCAATTTTTCCAATCGATTAGAAGCGCCGGAAAATTCGGAAATAGCCGTAAAAAAATCGTCGTCGGAAATGCCAATCTGATGACAGGCAATGTGTGCGGCAGTCAAGTTTTGCAAATTGTGTTCTCCGAAAATTTTTAAAGGAATCTCCTTGTTTTTAATTTTAAGCCAGGTAATTTCGTTTCTTACTTCATAAGGTGGTGTGTGATAAGGAAAGGGGACGATGTCGCGGCGAAGTTGCTGAACAATTTTATTCAGGTTTTCGTCTCCATCAAAATAAATTAGTCTTCCTTGCAATTCAATTAAATCGGTGAATTTTTTAAATTGTTCTAAATAGTTTTCAAAAGTTGGAAAAACATTCATATGATCCCAGGCAATGCCGGTAAGTACTGCAATATGTGGATGATATAAATGAAATTTAGGGCGTGGATCGAGCGGGGAGGTAAGGTACTCGTCTCCTTCAAAAACTGCTATGCGCGAATCGTAAGAAAGCCTGACCATGTTATCGAAACCTTCAATTTGAGCGCCAACCATATAATCGGCTTCAATTTTCAGTTTGTTCAGCACGAATAAAATCATGGCTGTTGTGGTGGTTTTTCCGTGACTTCCGCCCACCACAATACGCGTTTTGTTGCGTGTCTGCTGATAAAGGAATTCAGGGAAAGAATAAATTTTCAATTTTAATTCTTTTGCTTTCAGCAGTTCAGGATTATCTTCGCGGGCGTGCATGCCGAGAATTACAGCATTCAAACCCTTGTGGATGCGCTCGGGAAACCAGCCCGTTTTTTCCGGCAACAGTCCATGTTCTTTCAATCGGGAATAAGAAGGTTCAAAAATTTCATCATCCGAACCTGTAATTTTATAGTTGTTTTTTTTACTGAGTGCGATGGCTAAATTATGCATGGCTGCTCCGCCAATGGCAATAAAATGAACTCGCTGCATAAGGTTGGAAGGTTTTTTAAATTTTATTGCTACTTTTGTGGAAAGTATTTTTTATAATGCAAAAATACGAAGAAAATACGAATCGAAAGCTACTTTGAATATGAAAATACATAAAATAGAAGCCGGTTTTTTCGACTGCGATGGTGGAGCCATCTTTGGTGTAGTTCCCAAAAAGGTTTGGCAAAAGCGTTATCCGTGCAATGAGGAAAATTTTTGTAAGCTGGCCATGCGTTGCCTGTTGATCGATACAGGCGAAAAACTTGTTTTGATTGACAGTGGTACGGGCGACAAACAGCTGGATTATTTGAAATATTACAACTTCAAGGGAGTTGTGAATTTTGAATTGGCTCTACAGCAATTGGGATACAGTTGCGGAGATGTAACCGATGTAATCTTGACTCATTTGCATTTCGACCATTGCGGAGGATGTACTTATTATGATTCAGATCGGAAAAATGTATTGCTCACCTTCCCAAATGCCGTTCACTGGGTGGGAGAAAGGCAATGGATAAATTTTCTGGAGCCCAATGTGAGGGAAGGAGACTCTTATTTTCCTGAAAATATGCTGCCTGTGCAGCAAGCAGGGAAATTGAAACTGGTCAAGGAAAACAGTTTTCTCTGTCCCGAAATTGAACTTCGTATTTTCAACGGACATACAGTAGGGCAATTGGTCAGTTATATTCAATATTTGGGGAAAACATGGATTTATGTGGGTGATGTAATTCCTGTAGCACCATCCATTCCATTGGCTTGGATATCGGCTTTCGATGCTTATCCGGTAACTTCGATGGAGGAGAAGAAAATTCTTTTGCAGGAAGCTGAAGAAAAACATCAAATCCTCCTATTCGAGCATGATGCTTATACAGAATGTTGTACCGTGAAAAAATCGAACGATAATTTCAGAATGGATGAAAGTTTTCCGTTTCCAAACCCAGTGAAATAGTCTCTTTTTAGTACTATAGACAGTACTATATAGAAAATCAGACTGCCATAGTAGTGATATGTTTTTAAAAAATTTTACGGTAAAGCATTATCGCTTTGTCTTCTGTCCGGTTGAATGTCGGACAGAAGACAAAGCGATAAACTTGTTAAAAGAATCATTGAGCTTACTTTAATTGTCGCTTGACTCTCTATTTACAGAATTTCTGTCGTCTCCCAACTGATTATAAATCGGTTATAGGAGAATATTTGGGAACCAAAGCTTTCATAACTATCCAACCAATGAGATAGGCAACAGCACAGAAAGAAAAAACGATAAAGTAACCCGCTTCTTCGCCCTTAAAAATCAAAAATGACATTTGTGTTTGCCCCGCAAAGTCAAACAAAGCACCTGAAGCCTTATTAATTAACATTGAACCTATACCTCCTGCCATTCCGCCTATGCCGGTAACTGTAGCCACAGCGCTTTTAGGGAACATATCGCTTACGGTAGAAAAAATATTAGCCGACCATGATTGATGTGCAGCTCCCGCTATACCTATGATAATAATGGGCAACCAATAAGAAATATGACCCAATGGCTGGGCAAAAAGGGCCAACAATGGGAAGAAAGCAAAAATCAACATGGCTTTCATTCTTCCAGCATAGGGATGCATTCCTTTTTTATCGACAAAATAGGTCGGGAGCCAGCCTCCAATAATGGACAAAAGTGTAATTGCATAAAGAACAAATATAGCCAGCTGACTTCTTGGATCGGATGATTTCAGTCCGTACACAGAACTCAAATATGCAGGAGTCCAGAAAAGATAGAACCACCAAACCCCGTCTGTCATGAATTTTCCGAAAGCAAAAGCCCATGTCTGCTTAAATTTAAAGCACTGTTTGAAACTCAGTTTCTTTTCCTTATCCGTATTGGCATTAGGATTCACAGCTGCTTCATCCGCATGATCCAAATGAATGTACTCCAATTCGAGTTTATTCACTTTTGGATGCACTTCTGGTTTTTTGTAAATAAATGCCCAAAACCCCATCCAAATAAAACCCAAAGCTCCGATAATGATAAACGACATTTCCCAACCCCACTTTTCTGCAATCACAGGAATGACAACCGGTGCAGCCAATGCTCCAACCGTAGAACCTGCATTAAAGATACTGGTGGCAAAAGCACGGTCTTTTTTCGGGAAATATTCTGCTACAGCCTTGATAGAAGCCGGAAAGTTACCCGATTCTCCGATGGCAAGTACCAAACGCGCAAAAATGAATAAAGTTACACTCACATTCAGCACCATCGAAACATTATTCACTGTAGCAATAGCTTCCTTTGCTCCCTCAAAACCAACCAACCATTTACCTGCAACGATTCCTGAAGTGGCTATTCCACAAAAAGCATGTAACACAGCTCCTAATGACCATATTCCAATTGCCCACAGAAAACCTTTTTTTGTATCCAACTTGTCAATAAATCGGCCTGCAAACAACATCCCAATGGCATAAAATAACGAAAATAAAGAAGTAATGGTACCATAATGAGTATTGGTCCAATGAAATTCAGGAGCTATGAAATCCTTCCACGTCAGCGAAAGAACTTGCCTGTCTAAATAATTGATCGCCGTAGCAAAAAACAATAGTGAGACGATTGACCACCTGAAATTTGACATTTTTTTAGCTTGCTGTTCCATTTCAATTGTTTTACGATATTAGAAGTTTTACAATGTTTGCCTTATGAAGCAAATAATTATTTGTTGTTTTTTTGAATTTTTTTTATCAAGTCTAATGTGTCCCTGCAAAGTTCAGTTATTTTTTCCCAATCATGGGCAGCAATCACATCCGCAGGAAACAAATTGGAACCCATCCCCACGCACATGACACCGGCATCAAACCAGCTTTTCAAATTTGCCTCTTCGGGTTTTACTCCGCCTGTAACCATTAAATTCGACCAGGGCATGGGCGCTTTCAATGCCTTTACAAAGGCCGGGCCCAAGACTTCGCCGGGAAAAACCTTGCAAACATCACAACCGGCTTCCTGAGCAAATCCAATTTCCGAAACCGATCCACAACCGGGCATATAGGGCACCAAACGCCGATTGCAAATTTTAGCAACATCGGGATTGAACAAAGGACCTACCACAAAATTGGCTCCCAACTGAATATAAAGTGCTGCGGTGGGAGCATCGATCGCCGAACCTACGCCCATAATCATGTCAGGACAGTTTTTTTGAACATATTTAACCACTTCGCCGAAAACATCGTGCGCAAATTCTCCTCTGTTGGTAAATTCAAATGCTCTGATTCCACCCTCGTAACAAGCTTTAACCACGCTTTTGGCAATTTCGGGATTACTATGGTAAAACACCGGCACCACTCCGGTGAATTTTATGGAAGAAAGTACTTCCAATTTATTGAACTTCATGATTTTATTAGGTATTTTAATATTCTGATTGTAAAATTTTTAAAATGTTACCGGGAAACTCTTCCGCTTTCATCTCCGCTCATCAAAGCTTCCACTTCCTTGATGGTAACCAGGTTATAATCGCCGTAAATGGTATGTTTCAGGCAGGAGGCAGCCACAGCAAAATCCAGCGCCTTCTGATCGTTGCCTTCGTAAGTCAACAATCCGTAAATCAGTCCGCCCATGAAAGAATCGCCGCCACCCACTCTGTCCACAATATGCGTTATGTCGTAACGTTTCGATTGATAGAGTTTTTCACCACTATAGAGCACGCCACCCCATGTATTGTGATTGGCATTAATGGATCCGCGCAAGGTAATGATCACTTTTTGGGCACGTGGAAATTTTTTCATTAATTGCTTGCAAACCGATTCAAATTCGGCAGAATCAATTTCTCCGCCGGTACGGGATACATCGAAACCTTCCGGCTTGATACCAAAAACTTTTTCTGCATCTTCCTCATTTCCGAGAATAATATCGCAACCTTCAACCAGTTCGGGCATTATTTCGGAAGCGGATTTTCCGTATTTCCAAAGATTTTTTCTATAATTCAAATCCGTAGATACCGTTACGCCCAATTCATTGGCCACTTTTACGGCTTCGAGACAAACGTCGGCAGTTCCCTGCGAAATGGCCGGCGTAATGCCTGTCCAGTGAAACCAATCGGCATCTTTCAATACTTCTCGCCAATCAATCATGCCCGGCTCAATTTCCGCAATGGACGAATGTGCCCGATCATAAATTACCTTGCTTCCTCGTGCTACCGCTCCCGTTTCCAAAAAATAAATTCCCATGCGTTCGCCGCCACGTAAAATGTAATGCGTGCCGACATTGTGCTTGCGCAAGTCCATGATGCACGATTCGGCAATTTCGTTTTGTGGCAGCCGCGTAACAAATTCGGTCTCCATTCCGTAATTGGCCAACGAAACCGCCACATTGGCTTCTCCTCCGCCAAAAGTGGCACTAAACTCCGTAGCCTGACTAAATCTTTCATATCCCGGCGTGGCCAACCGTAGCATTACTTCTCCAAATGTTACAATTTTTTTGCTCATTTTTCAGTCTCCTTTTTAATTGTTGATAAATAATTGGTCGACCAAAATTACTGCTTTTATATGCACTTTCAAAATTTTTTTATTTCGTTTTCAAAAAAAATTTTTTTCCTTGAAAATCTGCGGAAAAAATAAAAAGAAGACGAAATTTTTGAAATTAGTTTTATTAACTTTGCTCAATTAATTATAAGATAAAAATCCGGCGAAAAACAAGAACAAGTGCTAAAATTTCTTATATTGCCATAAAGTAAAAAGCAAATCATGAATTGAAAATCAGGTTTCAATGAAAATTCTGTGACTTGTTGGCAAAAGTACAAAACAATTTCATATTATCAAATATTTATTTTAATTTTGGACATATTTTTTTTGTGCACGTACACAAAATAACAATTAAAAAGCAAGATATGGAAAAAGCGAAAGGCAAAATACGCATTAAGGATATTGCCAGGATGGCAGGAGTATCTGAAGGTACAGTTGACAGGGTGTTGCATCAGCGAGGTGTAGTTTCCGAAAAAAGTCGAAAAGCAGTAAAGAAAGTATTGGAAGAAATTGATTATACACCAAATTTGCTTGCTCGGTCGTTGGCTTCGAAAAAAAAATATCGTTTTATTTGTCTTTTCCCTGCCTATAACAAAGGTGAATACTGGGAAAGTATAGAAAAGGGATTTCGACAAGCCTCTGAAGAATTTAACAATTACAAAGTAGAGGTAATGATTGAATATTTTGATCAGTTTGATAGCAGCTCATTTTTAGCAACGGCAAAAGCTGTTTTTGTCTATAATCCTGATGCCATTATTATGGCTCCAGTTTTCAGGCAAGAAACCATTTTATTTGCCAGAGAGCTTACAGAAAAAAAGATCCCTTTTTCTTTTATTGATTCTATGGTAGAAAATGTTGAATTTACATCTTATTATGGTCAGCATTCTTTGCAAAGCGGATATATTGCAGGCAAATTACTGTTTAATTCTTTACCGAAAGAAAGCAAAATTTTAGTACTTCATACCTACAGAAAAGGTGGTTCTGGGTCTATTCAGACGGAAAATAGAAAAAAAGGATTTTTGCAATATATTGAAGAAAATAATTTGAAAAATTTCTGTGAAATATTGTCTATAGAAATTATTGAGGGAAATGATGAAGAAAACATGCGCTTAATCCGGAATGCTTTTATCCAACACCCGGATATTCGGGCAGCCATAACTTTTAACTCTAAAGTTCATAGATTGGCCAAATATTTCAAAAACCTTTCTCATTCGGACATTAAATTAATTGGATATGATGTATTGGAGGAAAATGTAAAATGCATGAAAGAAGGGTTCGTTTCTTTTTTGATTGCTCAACGACCCGAAAAACAGGCTTATTGCGCAGTAAGAGACATGAGTTTTCACTTGATTTTCGATAAAGAAGTTAATAAAATCAATTATGTGCCTATCGACATTTTGATGAAGGAAAATATTGATTATTATTTGAATTTCAATGAATGATCGAATTAAGCCCATGAGGATTAATCAAGAGAATCAAGTAGCGTTTTTGCAGTGCAAATTTTTAATCTACGTTGCCAAAACCAACAAAAATATTGTTTTGGGAAAAAGAAGTTTGGATATTTTTGAAGAAATAATTTCCTTTAAAAAAATCATTTTTAAGAAGATTTCATCATGAATACTTCTATTGCTTCAGATTGGATTCAACCTGCCCTGTATCAGCAACCATTGGAAAACGGAATGGTAAAATGCGTTCTCTGTCCCCATCAATGTATGGTGCACGAAGGAAAAACCGGACTTTGTCATACCCGGCAAAACATCAACGGGGTTCTATTTACGCTTGCTTACGCTAATCCGTGTTCACTGAATGTCGATCCAATCGAAAAAAAACCACTGTTTCATTTCCTCCCCGGCTCAAAAATTTTTTCATTGGCTACCGCCGGGTGCAATTTCAAATGCTTAAACTGTCAGAATTGGGAAATTTCTCAAAGCTCACCACAAGAAGTGATTCATTACGATTTGTTGCCGGAAGCAGTTGTGGAACTTGCCTCGAATCGACAGATTGCCAGCATTGCCTTCACTTATACCGAACCGACTGTATTTTATGAATATGTTTATGACACGGCGAAGTTGGCACATCAAAAAAACATGAAAACGGTGATTGTTTCCAATGGCTATATTAACGAAAAACCTTTGCTGGACTTGTGTCCATTTTTGGATGCCGCCAATATTGACTTGAAATGTTTTGACAACCATTTGTACCGAAAACTCACCGGCGGAAGTCTGGAGCCTGTTTTAAAAACCTTGAAAATACTGAAAGAACAAGGTGTTTGGCTGGAAATTACCAATCTGATTGTTCCCACTTATTCTGATGCCCCAGAAATGATTGAGAATATGTGCAAATGGCTGGTTGACAATGGATTTGAAGATATACCGCTCCATTTCAGCCGATTTTTCCCGGCCAATCAATTACCCGATTTACCTCCAACACCCATAAAAACATTGCTTGCAGCCCGAGAAATTGCCCAAACTGCCGGAATGAAATACGTTTATGTGGGAAATGTTCCTGCACTTGGTTATGAAAATACTTTCTGTCCTTCCTGTAAAAAATTGCTGATAGAACGAACCGGTTTTACCGTTAACAAAAATTTCATTAACGATGGCAAATGTCTGTTTTGCCACACCCCCATTCCCGGAGTTTGGCAGTAAAATGAATGAATTTTATCTTCTTATTCTCCAATAGTTCAATCTAATAAATAATTAGTCGACCATGAAAAAGCACATAAACAAAGGATTATCAATAAATAAATTAATAAAGAATTGTATATATCTGCAAGTTTTATTATATTTAATGCATAAAATCATGCAAGTAAATTATGTTATTAAAAAAGAAAGATACCATAGAGAATAATATGTTTTTTGGATTAGAGGATATGTTAAACCAAAAACATCCTGGGTATATTTTTGCCAATCAAGAAAAGTCGCAAATGTTTGAAAATGCGTTTTCGCCATTATATTGTTTGGACAATGGACCTCCGGCAAAACCGATTCGGTTGATGATAGGATTGTTGATAATAAAACATTTACGCAATATTTCAGATAAGAGTGTTGTTGAACAATGGAGTGAGAACAATTATTATCAATATTTTTGTGGCGAACATGTATTTCAGCCCGGTAAACCATATGAAACCTCGGAGCTGGTTCATTTTCGAAATCGAATTGGCGAGAGCGGAATGGAGTTGATCTTAAAAGAAAGTATTTATATGACGGTACAACAACTGAAATTCCAAAACCTTTCAACAAGCGAAAAACAGTTAAAATATCATCAAAATAAATTGAAAAAGCAATTTAGAAAGAGAGCTGCCATAGAACCATAAACGGTTATTAAAAAACAGACCACCGCATAAATCGTAATTTCTACAAAGGAATTACAGGCGATAATACTAATGTAATGCTTGCAGCAGCTGCATTTAACTTTAAAAGTATGATGAATAAATGGAAATCATCTTTTTGGCTCGAACTTAAAATACAAATTCTTGACTTGATAAACGCCATGTTTTACCAAGTCAACAATGATTTAATACAAAAATGGGTTTTTTAAGGCTCGACTAGTTAACAAATAAACCCAAATTGTCCATTAGCATCATCAGGTAGAAAAATCGAATTGAAAATTGGTTGATTTTTCCCAGAGTTTCCTTATCCAAGCCCTCCTGTTCATTTGAAGAGCCATTTTCACGATAACTTTATTGGAGTGTTCTTCAAT
>JAHDRA010000046.1 GCA_018433525.1 Paludibacteraceae bacterium | reverse complement strand
CCTGTTGCATAATTTTTTGTTTTTAATTTTCAAAATTAATCAAGTTTTCATTCGGATGCTCTTTTTTCTCATTGTTTCGTTTCGCTACGCTTCACTTCACAATGAGAAAAAAGCATCAACAACGTGGTGAAACTTTATATATACCAAAGATCAGAACAGTACTTGTTCGAGTTCTTTCAACAGCAGCTGGAATGAATGTACAAGCCCGACTTTGCAGTTTAACGGGAATGATCCCATCCGGTTGGTGAATGCAAACGGCGACGTGATTGATGTTTTCGGACAGTCGGGAGGTTTAACTCCTAAAAACGAATGGACAGCCACCAAAAGTGATGGAACAATATTGACGACCGTTCGCCAATTGCTGGTGCGGGATATTTCGGTGGTAAGCGGAGCGAATGCCGTCAGCAGCAATACGACCTCCTTTGCCACCCTGGGCACGGAGTGGAATTTGTACCCTATGGATTATAGTGAAGGACAGCCCATAGCCTGCAATGCACTGATAGAGTTTGGCAACTATGATTACGGCAGCATTTATACTACCTGGCAGGAAATTGAAAATGCCGTGAACAACAAAAAAGTTAGCATACCCAATGCGGCTATCCGTCCTTGCGAAGAGCTGAAGGTGGAAGTAAAGGATGGTGCAACGATAAAAGCTACCGCTTATATCAATGTACCCATCATGGTATCCGAAACAAAAAATATTTCCTATTATTCTACTTTGTGTCCTACCTGCGATATGGGAATAAAAAATGGTGGAAAATTAACGGTTGATGCAGCCAATACAGCCAGGAATGTAACAGTCTTTTCGGGTGGAAAGCTTGATGTCAACCAATCACTGGCAGCAAGAAATTTAACTTTGAAAGCCGGTCTGGGCAGCAACCTGTACGACGATTTCCCCACTTCTACCCTGAAAATCAATAGCAATGGACAAATCATTCTTAGTGAAGATTTTCGTTATGTCCGCACACTGGATGACGTGCAATGGTATTTTATTGCTTTTCCGTTCGATGTGTCCGTAAGCAGCATAACGGCTGCGGATGGTTCGCTGGGAACATTGGGAACGGACTGGTTCCTGAAATACTATGATGGAGCCTCACGGGTACAGAACCTGGGCGCTACCAGCAACTGGAAAACGTTCACCGGTTCCACACTCGAAGCAGGGAAAGGATACATTATCGGATTGGCAAGCGGTACGGAAGAAGTCGTGTTCCCGCTTGGGCACAATGTTACCCTGTCACCGGAAGCTTCAAAAAATATTTCTGTAACTTTTTACGGCAAAGATGCTGTAAACGTAACCGAAAACCACAAGGGTTGGAATTTGATTGGCAATCCCTTCTTCGGAAAGTTGAGCGGCAGTGCAGCCAATTTCAACTATTTCACCTTCTCCGATGGAGGAAGTTCCAAAACCTATACACAAATTTATAAGTCGTCGCTGAGCGGGGTCAATCCCTTTACTTCTTTCTTTGTACAGGCAGGAAACGATCTGGAAACTTCCGGAGCATCTTTCGATGTAACGGGTCGTCAACTGCTGCCGGCATCCGTGCGTAACGAAACAGCTGACAGGGTAAAAATTGTTTACCAATCACCTACCGGAACGGATGAAACCACCCTGATTCTGGATGATGAGCAGACCGCTGCTTACGAAATTGGAGAAGACCTCGAAAAATGGGTAGGAACGGGTACTTCCAAACCTCAGGTTTATACGGTAACCGGCGGCATCAATTATGCTTTCAATGCCTTGTCTTACGCTGAAGCTCAAAATCTGCCACTGGCCGTTTATACCAAAACGTCCGGCAGCCATACTTTCCATGCTGTTGCATCTCAATCTTCCACTTTGGCAGAACTTACTCTTACGGATAAAACAGCCGGCAAGTCGGTAAATTTATTGACTTCCGATTACACTTATTCCGCTACGGCAGGTACCAACACTACCCGTTTCCTGATTTCGGCGCGAAGGGTGATTTCTTCCACCCTTCCACAAGAAAAGGGAAACAATTTAGTTGTTTTCAGTACAAACGGAAAAATTGTGGTGGATGGCTTATCTGTCAACAGTTTGGTACACGTATTCGATATAACGGGGAAACCAATGGCTATCGTAAGCGCTGCCGTTGCCGACAAATTGGAAATTCCATTGTCTGTTGCCGGTGTTTATCAGGTGGTAGTGGAAAGTCCCAATCAAATTCGCAGAACAATAAAAATCATGCATTACCCTTCCCGATAACCATGTTGGAAAAACAAACAAAATTATCGGGAAGTGAAAAGAATTTTGAAAAAAATTTTTAAAAAAACAACTGCTTCGTATCGTTTATAAAATCCCGTTTTATCTAAAATTGATTCAATGCATAAACGATTATCAAAAAAAAAATTAAAGGTTCATGAAATCTAATTTAACTTCTATATTGATGACTATTGGAGTGGTATTGATGCTGATTGCTGCCTATATCTATCTTTTTCGTCAGCTCCCAAAAGAAGACATTTCATCTGAAAAATATCAAGAAGCATATCATGCGAAACCGTCAGCATCTGTTTCACAGCTACCTGTTTATAAACCATCACATTCATCAGGCAAAAGGGCGGTTGTTTTCCCGAATTCAATTCATGAAAGCGACAAATTAACAGGAACATTGAACAACACAAACAACGATTTGGGATCCGTACCAATTGGTGTAATTCCGCCTATTGATATTTCTTATGCACTTCCACCATCGAGAGAACTTTATAAGGGAGTAAACTATAATTATTATCTAAAGGGCAATCTTACACATTGGCAGAAAATCTCCCGTTCGTCGGTTACGGCTCCTTTTAGCGGGGAAAGACGGGAATTGGCACAAAACATCGAAATATCGTCTTCGCGACCGCAACGGGTAGGAGGCGATACCGATCCGGGCGAACCGGGATTGCCGGTAGGAGATGAATTTCATTTTTTATTGTGTTTGGCTTTTATTTATGGTGGAATGAAACATTTTATATCCCGAAAATAGTAAAACAACTTTCTGTAACCTTATTTTGTTCATAGTTACGGGATGCGAGTTGTGAGTGTGGAGTTTTTCAATACAATGAAATGACAAATTTTTAAAGAAGTAGCGTCGTTTTACTTCTCAATATGTAGGTGTAATAATTCATTTTACACATATGAAAAAAGGAAAAACTTTTTCTTCATTTTTCCTCTCTATTGTGTCGGGGTAGCGGGATTTGAACCCACGACCCTCCAGCCTTTAGCTGGATGCGCTAACCTTGTAAATCCTTTAAATATCGTTCTATGCCTCTTTTCTTTATTTTCGATTCCAATGCTACAGCTTCCCGCCGACTTGAAAATTTATAGGAAGAAATCAATTCCCAAGGTATCCCGTGCTTGGTGTACTTATTGCGACCAGAATTATGACGAATCATTCGCTTTGACAAATTGTTCGTCTGACCGCAATAATACTTGCCCGTCGTTTTACTTCTCAATATGTAGGTGTAATAATCCATTTTACACATATGAAAAAAGGAAAAACTTTTTCTTCATTTTTCCTCTCCATTGTGTCGGGGTAGCGGGATTTGAACCCACGACCCTCCAGCCTTTGGCTGGATGCGCTAACCTTGTAAATCTTTTAAATATCGTTCTTCTATTGTGTCGGGGTAGCGGGATTTGAACCCACGACCCTCCAGCCTTTGGCTGGATGCGCTAACCTTGTAAATCTTTTAAATATCGTTCTTCTATTGTGTCGGGG
>JAHDRA010000059.1 GCA_018433525.1 Paludibacteraceae bacterium | reverse complement strand
TTTGAATTAAAAATAAGTTATATTTGCCTTTGGAATTGCTTCTGCAACAATAAAACGAATTAATTTTTTAAAACAGAAATATTATGAAATACTTTGCTCCTTCTGAACTTCTTATCAATGATGATGGAAGTATTTTTCATCTGCATCTGAAACCCGAACATTTGGCCGATAAAATTATTTTGGTTGGAGACCCGGGACGAGTAGAAAAAGTTGCTGCACATTTTGATTCGAAGGAATGTTCAGTTTCAAACAGAGAATTTAACTGTATCACAGGTACTTATCAAAATAAGCGTATTACGGTTGTTTCTACCGGTATTGGAACGGATAACATTGACATTGTCATGAATGAGCTGGATGCTTTGGCCAACATTGATTTGAAAAACAGAACCGAAAAAGCAGATTTCAGACAACTCACCATTGTTCGGATTGGAACTTCCGGCGGAATGCAACCCGAAATTCCTTTGGGAAGTTTTCTTATTTCTGAAAAATCCATCGGAATAGATGGTTTATTGAGTTTTTATGCCCGCAGAGACGAAGTTTGTGATTTGGATTTTGAAAAGGCTTTTAAAAAACATACGAAATGGAATCCGCAATTGGCTTCTCCCTACGTTGTAGATAATGATATGGAATTAATCGAACGAATTGGGAAAGATGACATGTTAAAAGGTGTAACCATTTCTGCCAATGGATTTTATGGGCCTCAGGGAAGAGTACTCCGTCTCGATTTGCACGACAGTCATCTGAATGATAAAATTGAAAGTTTCCGATACAAAGATTATAAAATTACCAATTTCGAAATGGAAAGTTCTGCAATTGCCGGTCTCTCCAAACTCATGGGACATAAGGCCATGACGGTTTGCTGCATTATTGCCAATCGCAGGGTAGAATCAGCCAATACAAATTATCAGCCACATATTGAAAAACTCATTCAGACTGTTTTAGACAGAATTTAACGAAATTTTTATTTCTTAATGAACACAGCATCTACAATTTGTGCAATTTCTACTCCACCCGGCACAGGAGGCATCGCTGTCATCCGTGTGTCGGGTCAAAATGCTTTTTCTTGTGTCAATAAATTTTTCGTTCCAAGAAAAAAAGATACTGATATTTTTCAACAATCGCCCTATACGCTCAATCTGGGCAGTTTTATGAATGCTCGAAAAGAGACAATTGACGATGTGTTGATTGGAATTTTTCGAGCACCTCACTCCTACACCGGTGAAGATGTTGTGGAAATATCGTGTCATGGTTCTGTGTACATACAACAGCAAATTTTACAGACATTAATCGACGCAGGCTGTTCATTAGCCAAGCCGGGAGAATTTACGCAAAGAGCTTTTTTGAATAAAAAAATGGATTTGTCGCAAGCTGAAGCGGTTGCCGATTTGATTGCTGCCGATTCGGCGGCCTCGCACCGAATGGCATTGAACCAAATGAGAGGTGGCATCTCGGAGGAATTGAAAAATTTACGTACACGGTTGCTCGATTTTGTTTCATTGACTGAGCTTGAGCTCGATTTTTCGGAAGAAGATGTGGAATTTGCCGATCGTTCCCAATTAATGGCACTTGCCAATGAAATAGAAGAATTAATTCTAAAACTATCTAATTCGTTCAAAGTTGGAAATGCTTTAAAAAACGGCATTCCGGTAGCCATTGTTGGCGAAACAAATGTGGGCAAATCTACGCTGCTAAATGTTTTGCTCAATGAAGACAAGGCTATTGTTTCCGATATTCACGGAACAACACGAGATGCCATCGAAGATTCGGTGAATATAGACGGAATTACTTTTCGCTTTATTGATACAGCCGGGATACGTGAAACCAAAGATGAAATTGAGACACTCGGCATTGCACGAACGTATCAAAAAATTGAACAAGCTTCGATTATTCTATGGTTAATAGATTGTACCCAACTTAGTGAACGCATTGAAACGCTTACAGAAAAAATTGCAAAAAAAATTCAAGATAAAAAATTTATACTGATTTTCAATAAAATAGACAAAATTACAGACGAAGAACGTGAAGTTTTAAATCAATTTTTTGAACATTATTCGGGCGAACGCATTTATCTTTCCGCAAAAAAAAGAATCAACATTCATCAATTACAAAAATTACTGGTAAAAGCTGCCCAGTTGCCCGAGGTACAACCCGGCGATGTGGTGGTCAGTAACGTCAGACATTACGAAGCACTGCAGAATGCTTTAAAAGCCATTCAGCGAGTGAAAGAAGGCATTCAAAACGAAATTTCCGGCGATTTTCTTTCACAAGATTTACGCGAATGTATGTTTTTTCTTGGAGAAATTACCGGCGAAATCTCCAATGACGAAATTTTGGGCAATATTTTCAGTAAGTTTTGTATCGGAAAGTAACCCCCCAAAACAAACAAATAACAACGCAAATAAAAAACATATTAAAATGCTTATAATTAGCATTTAAAAAAGTAAATTTATTTTTGTTGATTGTTTTTTATTTGAATTTTTATCATATACTTGTACCTTATTTGTACCTCGAACTATAAAAGGTATTTTTTTCACTGATTTTGTACCTCAAATGGTTTACAAAGTTTACACTTTGGCACAATTTTCATCAGAATATAATTTATTTTTTAAAGGTCTGATGGAACCTACATGTCTGAATATTTATATTTATTCGTGTTTGTGTATGTAATACATGTGGGTTTCATATTAAATAACCTCTCTCCCACTTTTCAAACCTAAAAAATTTACGATACGAGCATTTGATAACGGCTGTTTGTAGAGACGTAGCATGCTACGGATCTACTGAACAGGTTGAATGACAGATGGTTATTTGAAATGATGGATTGCCGAAAATTTTTGGTAAAACGATAATTCAATCCAAATTAGGCCAAATTGAACAAATGAAATGCGGTATTTTTTAACGCTGTTGCATCCAACGGCGCTATATCTTATCGCAACTTGCTGAGGACTGGGTTCTCTATACATGAATTGTTCTGCCTTTCAGGCAGATGGGCGGTGATTGGTTCTTTCCGCAGAATAAATTCTACGGTTATGAAAATATGGCTTTTCAAGCCGGAAAAATTTACGATACAGGCATTTAATAACGGCTGTTTGTAGAGACGTAGCATGCTACGTCTCTACTGAAAAGGTTGAATGACAGATAGTTATTTGAAATAATGGATTGCTGAAAATTTTTGGTAACCGATAATTCAATTCAAATTAGGACAAATTGAATAAATGAAATGCGGTATTTTTTAGAACCATTGCATCCCTCATATCGTAACTTGATGAAGAATAGGTTTTCTATACATGAATTGTTCTGCCTTTCAGGCAGATGAGCGGGGATTGGTTCTTTCCGCAGAATAAATTCTACGGTTATGAAAATTTGGCTTTTCAAGCCGGAAAAATCCGAAAAATATACATACTGGTCAAAAAAAATAGATTGGTTCTTCAAATAATATGTTTGCCTTTGCCTGAAAGGCAATAACTTTCATAACCATAGGTCTGCGACCTGTGGATGGAAGCAACCGTAATCAACCACTGCCTGAAGGGCAGAACTTTCCTACTTGCCAGCTTCCTCACGAGGTAATCGGGAGATAATAGGTAACTGCTTAGCCGTAGCATGCGATGTATCTACTGAACTGGTTGAATGACAGATGGTTATTTGAAATAATGGATTGTCGATAATTTTTGGTACCCGATAATTCAATCCAAATTAGGACAAGTTGAACAAATGAATGAAATATTTTTTTAAACCATTGCATCCCTCTTATCGCAACTTGCTGAGGACTGGGTTCTTTACAGATGAGTCATTCTGCCTTTCAGGCAGACGGGTTTCTCTGCAGAATAAATTCTGCGGTTATGAAAATTTGGCTTTTCAAGCCAAAAAATTTACGATACGAGCATTTGACAAGGGCTGTTTGTAGAGACGTAGCATGCTACGTCTCTACTGAACAGGTTGAATGACAGATGGTTATTTGAAATAATGGATTGTCGATAATTTTTGGTAACCGATAATTCAATCCAAATTAGGACAAATTGAACAAATGAATGTGATATTTTTTAACGCCGTAGCATCCAACTGCTAAAATTTTTCTATATCGAAAAATTTATCCAAACTTTTAGAAATTCCTAAAAATCCTGTATATTTGTAACTCGTATAAAATTTAATCTAATTTCAGTCTTGAAAGTATTATCCGAATGGAGAAGAATACAAAACCAAACCGTGAGATAGTCTTATTCAATCCAAGCAACCATGCCAACTGCCATAGAGTTTAACAACATTTCCAAAGAATACCGTCTGGGATTGGTTTCTACCCGAACGCTGAGCCACGACATAAACCGCTGGTGGAAAACCAAAATTCTGCGCAAGGAAGATCCTTACCTGAAAATAGGAGAAGTTAACGACCGCGCACACAAAGGAGAAAGCGAATATGTATGGGCGTTGAAAGACAT
>JAHDRA010000028.1 GCA_018433525.1 Paludibacteraceae bacterium | reverse complement strand
TACATTGCTTGATTTAAAGTGAACCGTGAGTTTTGGAGGCATGAGCAATCGCTTTTTTGTTGCCGGATGTACAATGATGCGTTCTTCTTTTTTTCGAAGCTCAAAAGTTCCAAATCCTTGAATACCAATGCTTTTGTTTTCCGTCAACTGTTCTAAAAATACATTTATTGCGGTTTCGAGCAATTTCTCTGTCTCTTCCTTTGAAAGAGCGGTTTGAGTGGAAACTTTTTGAATAAAATCCTTGTAATTCATGTTTTTAGTTTTTTCAGACGATTATTTGGCGTACAAATCATATTCATCGGCATCGACAATTTCCGCCAAATAGAATTGGCCAATTTCTATGCCCTGTACATTGGCTGAAATTATTACTTCCGGATCAACTTCGGGGGAATCAAATTCTGTACGACCGATAAAGTTTTCACCTTCCTGTCGGTCAATGATAACTTTCAGCCTTTTGCCGATTTTGGTTTGATTGATTTCGGCTGAAATTTTTTGCTGAATAGCCATGATTTCATCAACTCTTCTTAATTTTTCCTCTTCAGGTATATTGTCCAGATAATTCTCAAAGGCATATGTTCCTTCTTCGTTGGAAAAAGCAAAGGCACCCAATCTTTCGAATCGGGTTTGTTTAATGAATTTTTTCAATTCTTCCACATCATCTTCCGTTTCTCCGGGATGTCCCAACAGCATGGTTGTACGAATATGGATGCCGGGAACTTCCTTTCTTATTGTTTCTATCAGTTCTATAGTTTCTTGTTTGGTGAAATTTCTTCGCATTACTTTCAGCATTTTGTCGCTGATATGTTGAAGTGCAATATCCAGATATTTACAAACATTGTCGCGTTCACGCATCACTTTGAGCAAATCGTAAGGAAATTGTGCAGGATATGCGTAGTGCAGTCTAATCCATTCAACTCCCGGAATATCGGACAGCCGTTCAACCAGTTCCGGTAACTTTAACGATTTATAGAGGTCAGCTCCATAATAACTTAAATCCTGAGCAATCAGCTGAAATTCTTTAACCCCTTTGCTTGTCAGACTCTGAACTTCATGAATGATTTCTTCCATTGGACGTGAACGATGTCGTCCGGTGATCAAAGGAATGGCGCAGTAGGAACAAGTGCGATTGCATCCTTCCGAAATTTTAACATAAGCATAGTGCGAGGGTGTTGTCAAGGTACGTTCCCAACGTAAATCGGCTCTAAAATCCTGTCCCAAATCGGTCAGTATTTCGGGAAAATTAAATTTTCCGTAAAATTTGTCCACTTCCGGTATTTCGGCTTGCAATTCATTTTGATAACGTTGAGACAAACATCCCATTACCAACAATTTATCTATTTTATTCTTTTTTCTTCTTTCGGCAAACTGAAGAATGGTACGAATACTTTCTTCTTTGGCATCGCCGATAAAGCCACAAGTATTGATAATAACAATTTCACCGTTTGGATTTTGGGGATCGTGGCGAACCTGATAACCCAACGCTTCAAACTGCCGCATCAGCAATTCGGAATCGACAAGATTTTTAGAACAACCCAAAGTAATTACATCAACTGTTTTTTTCATGCTGAAATTGAATCGGTAAACGACATTTTTTTAAAGGTTTGGATTGTACGCAAAAATCATTCGAACAAGGATTCAACAAAAGCATTTTTATCAAACAATTGCAGGTTGTCGACTCCTTCACCCAAGCCAATGTATTTCACCGGGATTTTAAACTGATCGGAAATTCCAATTACAACGCCACCTTTGGCAGTGCCATCAAGTTTTGTTATAGCCAGTGCATTGACATCAGTTGCTTTTGTAAACTGTTTTGCCTGTTCAAAAGCATTTTGACCGGTAGAAGCATCAAGAACCAGCAATACTTCATGAGGAGCGTCGGGAATAATTTTTTTCATTACGTTTTTTATTTTTGACAGCTCGTTCATCAAATTCACTTTATTGTGCAAACGTCCTGCCGTGTCGATAATGACCACATCGGCATCGTTGGCTTTGGCCGAAGAAAGAGTATCAAAAGCCACAGAAGCCGGGTCGGATCCCATTTGCTGCTTGATAACCGGAACGCCGGCACGCTGTCCCCAAACGACCAACTGTTCAATGGCAGCAGCACGAAAAGTATCGGCAGCTCCTAAATATACTTTTTTACCAGCCTGCTTAAACTGATAGGCAAGTTTTCCAATAGTAGTAGTTTTTCCCACTCCATTTACGCCCACAACCATGATCACATAAGGTTTGGCAGGCAATTCGCCGGTAAAATCGGAGAAGACTTCCGTATTGTTTTCAGAAAGAAGTGCGGCAATTTCTTCTTTCAATATATTGTTTAGTTCATTGGTATTCACATATTTATCACGAGCCACACGTTTTTCTATTCTTTCAATGATTCGCAAAGTGGTCTCAACGCCAACGTCGGAACTGATAAGAACTTCTTCCAACTTATCGAGAACCTCGTCATCTACTTTCGATTTCCCGATTACTGCCCGTGATATTTTGGAAAAAACGCTTTCTCTGGTCTTTTGTAATCCTTGTTCCAAATTTTCGTTTTTATCCTTGTTTTTGTTGAATAAATTGATAAGTCCCATTCTTTTGCTTTTTAAATTTCAATTTACAAAATTATAACATTTTTCCGAGTTTTCCGAGTTTGGAACAATATATCCAAAAAACAGAAATACAAACAATTGGATACAAATTATTTAGTAGAATTTTCAGTATTCGGCAATCTTTATTGTCAGAAATAGAAAGGAAATGGAGAGGAAGTGAAGAGAAAATCAATTTTTTTCGGAAGTTAATATTCGATTGTAGTTTTGCAAGTAGATTTGATAATCATGGTCGCTATAACAAACAATAATAACTTTCTCGGGTATTTCTTCGTTTTTTAAGAATTTTACGATTTCCTGCAACGCAATGACACTTGCTTTTTCTATGGGATAGCCGTAAATACCGGTGCTTATGGATGGAAAGGCCAAAGTGTGAATTTGATATTTTTTTGCTAAAAGCATGCTGTTTTTATAGCACTTAGCCAATAATTCAGGTTCACCTTTATCTCCGTCTCGCCATACAGGTCCAACAGTATGAATAACATATTTTGAAGGGAGATGATATCCGTTGGTAATTTTTGCCTCGCCGGTATTGCATCCTCCAAGCTTTTTACATTCTTCCAATAGTTCATGTCCTGCCGCTTGATGAATGGCACCGTCCACACCTCCTCCACCCAACAAAGTTCGATTGGCGGCATTTACTATGGCATCTGCCTGCAGTTTTGTAATATCGCCCTTCACGATTTCTATTCTGTTTTTCATAATTGTGATTAAATTT
>JAHDRA010000051.1 GCA_018433525.1 Paludibacteraceae bacterium | reverse complement strand
GGGAGCTTCCACCATTCCCGGCGCCGGTCTGCCAATGGCAGTTATCAGTGCTGAATTGGTGGTGGAAAGAATTTTAGGCAAGTAATCGAATCGAAAAGTCAATTTTTGTCAAAACATTTCCGGCATTTCTCTGTCTTAACTGGTTAATAAAACAGAAAAATGCCGGATAAAAAATTTTTTCATTTTTCGGATTTTACTCCAAAAAAATCAGAAAATATATTGTTCGCTGATAGATTTATGTTCTTGAACGCGGCAAATAGTGTCGGCAAACATATCGGCAATGGAAAGTATTTTAACTTTGGAACATTTTGAGGCATCAAACGGGATGGAATCGGTAAAAGCCAATTCTGTCAGTGCCGATTTTTCAACTTTTTCGGAAGCGCTTCCCGACATCACGCCATGAGAAACAATAGCACGAACCGTATTGGCTCCCTGTTCCATCATAAGGTTGGCAGCCATGCACAAAGTACCTGCCGTATCAACCATATCGTCCACAATCACCACGTCTTTCCCCTTTACATCTCCAATAATTCTCATTTCTCCAACCACATTTGCTTTTTCACGCGTTTTGTGGCACAACACCATCGGAACGTCAAAATACTTCGAGTATGAACCCGCGCGCTTGGAAGCTCCCACGTCGGGAGCAGCTATCACCAGATTTTTCAGCCGTAACGTTTGAATGTACGGAGCAAAAATGGTTGAAGCATACAAATGATCTACTGGAACATTGAAAAAACCCTGAATCTGGTCGGCATGCAAGTCCATGGTAATCAGTCGGTCAATACCGGCCACACTCAACATGTCGGCAATAAGCTTTGCGCCCAGTGAAACACGTGGTTTGTCTTTTCTGTCCTGACGCGCCCAACCAAAATAAGGAATAACGGCAATAATTTTATAAGCAGAAGCCCGCTTAGCGGCATCAATCATCAAAAGCAGCTCCATTAAATTATCCGAATTCGGAAATGTGGATTGCACCAAATAAACATTTAATCCGCGTATCGACTCTTCGTAGGATACGGCAAATTCGCCATCGGCAAAATGCTCAATGTTCATTTTTCCAAGCGGACATTTCAAAGATTGACAAATTTTTTCAGCTAAAGAACGACTATTGGTTCCGGAAAATACTTTAAATGAGGAATTTGAAGGTGCCATGAATAACAAATTTTGGAGTTAAATATTTTTGGCAAAATTACGCAATTTATTACTAAAAACAGACTTTTGGTTCATAAATAATTTTCTGCTTTTCAAATTAAACGCTGAAATATCCTAAAGTTGCTACCCCAAACAATGAATTTCTATTTTTTGAAATTTAAAAAACAAATTGGTGCAAACGTTTGTATAGATTTTTGTATAATTATTTACAATATCAAACATCAATTTAGTGGAAATAAATTTATTTTTGAAGCTGAAAAATGTTAATGTAATTGAAACACTTATTTCTGAATTATGAAAATCCATTTTAAAATACCTTACTTTACTCAATGGGGTCAGCAAATTTTCGTTTGCGGCAATCTTCCCGAGTTGGGAAATAACGTTCCCGAAAAATCGTTTCGGTTACATTTTCAAAACACCGAAGACTGGTATGGGGAAATTGAGATTCAGCAGAATGAAATTTTTGTGTTGGAATACAGATATTTGCTATATGAAGAAGGAACAAGACATTTTACCCATGAATGGGTAGAAGATCGAAAAATTGAAATTGACCCGGACAAAACAGAACATCTATTTTGTTTCGATTACTGGAATGCTCCCGGAGCTATTGAAAATGTTTTTTTTACGGCTCCTTTTAAAAAAGTTTTTTTCAACGACAATTTTAACATCTCGAGAAGAAAGCGTTCAAAAAAGAGTTATACTCATATTTTCAGAATTAAGGCTCCTTTACTGAAAAAAAATCAGGTTCCTTGTCTGATTGGCGATTGTAAAACCCTGGGTGACTGGAATACCGTGTCGCCTATACTGTTGACCAAAGACGATGAGAATTGGTGGAAGACAGAAGTCGATCTTGGTAAGGAAAAATCGGACGTTCACTATAAATATGGTATTTATGATACCGAAAACGAACAATTTTTGATATTTGAGAATGGTTTTGACCGAACAACTCCGGTATTTAATGCAAAAGATACAGTTATTCGTCTTTCGGACGGTTTTTTTCGTATGTATGCACAAACGTGGAAAGGAGCAGGTGTTTCGATTCCCGTTTTCAGTTTGCGGACAAAAGAGAGTTTCGGTGTAGGCGATTTTGGGGACATAAAATTGTTTGTGGATTGGGCTGAAAAAGCTGGTTTAAAATTGATTCAGTTTCTTCCACTTAACGATACCATTGGCACACACACTGACGCCGACATTCTTCCATACGCTGCCATTTCGGCTTTTGCGCTCAACCCGCTTTATCTCAACTTGCCTTCGTTGGGAAAACTGCCCGAAAATCATCCTATGCAGAAAGAATATGAGGAACGCCAACCGCAATTCAATGCTTTGGGATGGATTGATTTCCTCGAAGTGATTAATTTCAAGCTGAAGTATGTCAAAGCAATTTTTTCTCAGCAACAGGATGAATTTTTGCAAAGCAAAGATTTTCTGACTTTTTTTGAAAACAACAAACACTGGTTGGTTCCATATGCTGCTTTTTGTGTTTTGAGAGACCGATACGGAACGCCAGATTATCATCAATGGGAAGAATTTTCTATATACAATTTCCAAAAAATTTCCAATTTTACTTCACCCAATACGCCTTATTATGCTGATGTTGCCTTGAATTATTTTATTCAGTATCATTTACATATCCAATTAACAGAAGCGGCTTCTTACGCTCATTTACATGGCATTGTACTGAAAGGAGACATTCCTATTGGTGTGAACAGAAACAGCGTAGAAACTTGGGCACACCCTCAGCTTTTTCATATCGGTATGCAAGCCGGAGCTCCACCTGACATGTTTTCCATAAAAGGTCAAAATTGGGAACTGCCTACTTACAATTGGGAAGCCATGAAACAAACCGGATTCGACTGGTGGAAAAAAAGACTGATACAAATGGCCAACTATTTTGATGCTTTCCGTATCGACCATATTCTCGGTTTTTTCCGTATTTGGGAAATTCCTGAAGACCAGCTGGAAGGAATTATGGGACATTTGTATCCTTCCATTCCGGTTCATCTCGATGAATTTAAAGCGAAAGGAATTTGGTTCGATTACAACCGCTTTTGCAAACCATTTATTAATGATCAGGTGTTGGAACAGCTTTTTGGGGCAGATGCCGGTTGGGTGAAAGTTAACTGTCTGCAAATAGAAGATGGTTGGATACTTCGGTTGAAGCCGTCTTATCGCAGTCAGAAAAATGTGCAACAAATGTTTGAAGAAGGGCAATTCTCAGAAAATATCAGAAATGGATTGTTTGATTTAATATCGAATGTGTTGTTTTTTGAAGTGGAAGGTTCACATGGAACCCGTTTTTATCCACGCTGGGGAATGCATTCGCTTACAACATTCCAATATCTCGACGATTATACAAAGCAAAAGTTGGATGAAATTTACATAGATTATTTTTATCACAGACAGGACGAATTTTGGTTTCAATCGGGTATGGAAAAGCTTCCCGTATTGAAACAGGCAACCGATATGCTCATTTGCGGCGAAGACTTAGGCATGATGACCCCTTGCGTAACACGAGCCATGAAAGAATTGGGAATTTTGAGCCTTGAAATACAACGTGCTCCTAAAACCAATAAAATTGACTTTTTTCATCCGAGCGATGCGCCTTATTTGTCGGTTGTTACTCCTTCCACTCACGATATGAGTACTATTCGAGGTTGGTGGGAAGAAGACAGAAACATAACGCAGCGTTTTTACAATACACAATTGGGGCATTGGGGCGAAGCACCTTATTTTTGCGAATGGTGGATATGTCGGGACATTCTGCTCCAACATGTTTATTCACCCGCTATCTGGGCAATTTTTCAAATTCAGGATTTACTGGGCGTGTCGGAAAAATTACGAAGAGAAAATCCCCATGAAGAAAGAATTAATGTGCCGTCCGATTCCAAAAAAAGCTGGCGTTATCGCTTGCATTTGAATTTGGAAGATTTACTGAAAGAAGATGATTTTAATCGGCAAATCAGAAATTACATCCGGCAAGCGGGACGATAAAAAATTCTTGATTTCTATTAGCGAAATCTTACAGGGAACCATTCTTGAAGACAATTTTTGGTTAGACAAATTTTGTAATAAAATTCATTTGTTGTTAAGAAACCCACATGTATTGCATACACAAAACGAATGAATATAATATTCAGACATGTGGGCTTCATCAGACCATTAAAAAATAAATTATATTCTGATGAAAAAATTTCGTGAATTATATTATTTGAAATCCACTAGCAAGCGAAGGTTCAGCTGCCGGCCGGTAAGATAATTGGGAACAGCCACCTGATGCTGATAAATATCTGTTACCCAGTAGTAAGAATTTACATTCTTGAAATTCAGAAGATTGAAGACTTCCACATTGATCCAGATATTTTTCACATGTCCCAGCCACGATTTGTTCATCCATTCATCCGACCCGTTTACCAGCAGCCGTGAACCACCAATATCCACACGGCGATAAGGAGGCATGCGAAAAGCCGAACGAAATTGTTCGTTGCGTGGAGCGCCAAACGGCAATCCGTCAGACCAAATTAACTTGAGCTGTAATTTGTATTTTGGATTTGAGGGCAAATAATCCTGAAACATCATCGAAAAAGCATAGCGTTGCTCCGTCGGACGAGGCACCCATGAAGGATATATCGTTTCGGAAGTCAAAATATTGCCTTCGTCGTCGTAAGTATGACGCACATAGCTGTCGCCAATAATATCTTCCTTCGAATCCATCAGCGACAGATTGATCCACGAATCGGTTCCGGGAACAAGTTCTCCGAAAAGTTTGAAATCGATGCCGGCAGTATAAGCTTTGGC
>JAHDRA010000047.1 GCA_018433525.1 Paludibacteraceae bacterium | reverse complement strand
GTTGCATAATTTTTTGTTTTTAATTTTCAAAATTAATCAAGTTTTCATTCGGATGCTCTTTTTTCTCATTGTTTCGTTTCGCTACGCTTCACTTCACAATGAGAAAAAAGCATCAACAACGTGGTGAAACTTTATAGCTACTCCTTAAAATTTCAATGTAAAAATTTCGAAATTCACTGAAAATAAATGCTCATAATCAATTTTTTACAAAATGATCATTATACTTTTTGAAAATTTTTAAATATTCTTTTTCTTGAGTTTCCCAATTATATTCCAATAAAACAGCTTTTCTTCCATTTTGCCCCATTTCGTAGGCTTCTTTTTTATTATTAATCAGATAACAGATAGCATTTTTTATTCCTTCTATATCATTCGGTTGAACGTAAATGCCACAATTATATTTATCAATGATTTCTTTCCATAAATCAAAATCGGTACAAATAATTGGTAAACCTGCTTCCATGTATTCAAATAATTTATTAATTCCTAAACTCCCTATTTTATATCCTAAGTTTCTATTGTAATCGAAAATTCCAATACCAATTGAAACTCTTTTTAAAAATAATTTTAAATCTTCTTTTGACAACCTTCCAAAAAATTGCACCTTTGACCATGCTTTAATATTAGATAATTTTTTAATATAAGATTCAGGATAAAAAGTTCCTGCAATATGATATTTAACATTATCTATATTTGAAAGAGCCTCTAAAATATTTTCGTGATTACTTGCAGAAGAAACTGTGCCAATAAAACATAAAATATTTCCTCTTTTATCGTATTCCTCAAAAGAAAAAAAATTGTTTTCGTAAACGATTGGATAATTTGTGATCATAGTAACAGTATTAGTTATTTTTTTTAATCGTTCAACAATATGAGGAGTAACTGTAAACAATTCATCAAATTTACTTAAACTGTATTTTAAATAGTGTTCTGTTAAGATAGATAATGGCTTACGTGCTATTTGGGGAATCCATTCTTTTTCAAGAATTTGTTGAGGTAAATCTTCATGAGCATCATAAAAGATTATTTTATTATATTTTTTCAGTGCTAACCCTAAAGGAATAAGTTCTGGGCCATGCAGTTGATAAATATCTGCATCTATTTCTAATGCCTTTTTTAAAAATGTTGACTTTGCTTTTAAAATTGTTTGAAATCGTTTTTTATAATATGTTTCGCAGGCAATAATTTTAATATTTTCTTTTATTTCATCTGGTAGTCCATCATTGGTTAAAATGTACACATCATAACCTTCACTTGCTAAGGAACAACATTGCTTCCAAAATATTCTGGTATCATCTCTAAAGAAACCACTTAATACATGACAAATTTTTTTCATATATTCAGATTAATCAGATAAGTATTTTCTAAATTTCAGAGCTATATTGGTGTATTTAATAAAATTAGAGCATTGATAATCAGAATGATATTTTGGCTTTTCGGCCATTATTTTATTAAATTCAGTTCGAGAAAGATTAAGATTTGAAAGAATAAAATCGATATCTTCTTGTATCTTATCTTCATCGAACATTGGTTTTTGCATTTCGTTCAATGCTTGCTCTCTTGATATTTGACCAGAAATAATCAAACTTGAAAGATGAGATTTTCTAATGTCTATATTAAATTTTTGTGGTAGATAATAAACCTGCAGAAAACGAGTTAAGATTGATTCATAATGTTTCCCTTCATAATAATTAAAATCAACACTTTTTAATTCTTCTATTGCTTTATCTTTGTTATATTCTATCCAATCAAGTGGCCGAATATATTTTTGTCCTTTGATATATTTATATTTAAAGTATCTATCATAAAGAGATAAAAGTGGTAAATCATTAATAGGTTTTGTTCCAAATTTTTTATGAATATCTTCGATGTGTACTGTATCACATGCATTGTGTAGATTACCTCTTTGCAAAATTGATTCTAAAGCAAAATTTGTTCCTGATAAAAAATATTTAATTTTATATTTCTCGGCTATTTCAAACAATACTGCTGTTAGAACATTATCTTGAGGGATACAAATACCTGGCACACCCGCAAATAAAAATGACCGGGTCAAATCCATAAATTGTTCTCTGTTAATATGTTCCGTAATTAATTTAATTTCGCAATTTTTGCATAAAGCAATGATATTTTCTTTTGCTATAGGAGAATCAAAACCATCATCAACATGAACACCTAATATTCTTAACCCCCATTTTTTTGAACCTAAAAATGCTAAATAAGCAGAATCAAGACCACCTGAAATTCCCATTATGCAGTCAAACTCTTTATCTTTACCATATTCTTTAATTTTGACTAATGTATCCTCTAATTTCTTTTTGCCAATTTCATTTGGGAAATAAACTTTATTAATTCTTTCAAGAGCATAGTTACAATAATTGCATGTGCCATCTGACTCAAATTTAATCGCAGGATCGCCTTCAGTATCCATAATACATCTTGTACAAATTTGCTTTTCTATCATATTTTTTATAAATTAAGGAATTGTTCATATAAAAAATTATATTCTTAAAATTTTTAATGTCAAAAATTTATGCAACCAAATAAGAAATTAAGTCAAAAATTTTTTTATCATTCCATACAAATAAATCTTTTATGGCCACTGCATTAGCAGAATAATACTCATAATTATCAAGCATATTTTTAATTGCTATTTTAATCTCACCTAAATCGTTACCATCTGATTTCAATGCTATGCCACAATGATATTGATTGATAATTTCTTTCATACTCTCATTGCACCCACAAATTACGGGAACTCCAAATGATAATGTTTGATAAAAACGATTCGCTTCACAAAAGCGATTATTCGGAGTATCCATTTTATAAAATACCATGCTAAATATAGCATCTTTAATAATTGACGGGGTATAAAGCTGATCAAGCATTCCTGTAAAATAGACTCTTTCCTTGAAAATATTCCCAAATTCAGCAACCAATTTGTCTTCTATGTTTTTTTCAATTGGATTTGCTGTTATTACAATTTTAAAATTTGTTGACTGTAAAATGGATGCAATTGAATGATAAGGATATCTGCTTGAACCAGATATTCCTTGCAAATATACATATTTAGAATGATTCAACCATTGTTTGATTTCCTGATAAGAGGGAGGCAATAAGGTGCTCTTTATAAAATCCCGATCGGGATAATTACGTATAATAAAATGTTTATCAGGCAACAAAACAACTTTTTGTTCAATTAAATAATTAAGACGATATTGATTGGCATGAATAATAAAATTACATTTTCGTTCGAGAAAATGGAAAAGTTTCTTAGTAAGATTATTTTTTAAAAATAATTGAGGTATTTCATGTAAATCCCAAATAATGGGTTTATTTTTTATGAGCAATGGAAAAATAAACATAGCCTCATCGGCACACCATATAATGTCATACTGTTTTAATTCTTTACGCAGTCTGAAGTACATTTCTAATATTTTGAAGGCTAAAAATTTTGCTGAAGGGAATATATCCCTTGATTTAAGGTACAATTGTTTATAGGGAGTGCCATAAGTTGTGATTCCATCTTTTTTTATATTTTCATTCACTTTGGCAAAAATTTTCACCTGAAAATTATCTATTTTTTGAATGGAAATTATTTCTTTTCGAATGCGATCGTCATTTTCTATATTACCTGTCGATAAGACAACAGCTATTTTCCTTTTTTTATCCATTTGATATTAGTTGTTATATTTATTTCATCTACAAATTCAGATTGTACTACCAAAGTTTTTGATTGAATAAGGATGCCATACGACGGCGAAACGGTATCTTCTTGGATATTCATTTTCAATCCATTGGTACATTCAATACTCATTTCTACATCTATAGCTTCATTATAAATTGTACAAATAAAATTGTCATTTAGATAAATATTCATTTCTGGAGCTAAATGAAAGTACATTCCCAATTCGTGATTCCCTGTAGTCTTAATTCTGTCTTCAATTTTCAACAATGATGCGTTGGAATATAAATAAAAAGTGCGCTGATGCTCTAATTTTTTGTTGTCCTCTATCATTATTTGATATTTTCCCCGACATATTTCGTAATCATTCTGTTTATCAATAAATAGATATTGAGGAGATGGAAAATTTCTGCCTATGAATACATTTTTTTCGTCGAGAATATATTGGTTTTTGCCATCAATCACAATTGTATTATGCTTTTTTGTGGATCTAAATTCAATATTTGCTTTTGCATTTGCCGTATAAATATAGGCTCCTGGATCAACAAAAACATCGTTTTCTCCTATAGCCAATTCGAACGATAATAAATCGGCATGCGTATGTGTACCTAATGGTTTAATAGTCGAATTCTCATATTTGTCTAATCCGCCATTAGCCACAAACAAATAAATATCTTCACTGTGAAGAATAACAAAGCCGGCATCTTGATGATATGAAGATAACAGTACATTTACCGTAGAATTTATTTGACGATATTTTTTATTGCAGTCATTTCCATACAAGAAATAGTTATCTATTGCACATTCATTCTTATAATATTTGTATCTTGGTTCATGTATTAATGCAGCCAATGATAACAAATATCTATGGTCTCTTAAATCATATTTATAAAAAGGAAGAAGTCGGCCATCATCGTTATCAGAAATCGTGGGTGCAAGACCATTTGGTTTGGTGTAATGAGCTACAAAATCGAACATAGATTTAATGCGGTATTCCACATCAATGGGCACGCATTCATCAATCCGTTTTAGTAATAAAAATGAATAAGCAAATAATTCGGTCATTAAGCGATGATACGATATGCTTTTTTCAAAATGTACGCCGGAAGGTAAAACCTGCTCCCTTACTTCTTTATAAAATTCCGGCAAAGCGAAATTCCACCATTTTTTTGAATACTTATTTTCAGGGAATATTTGACTTAGAAACAACATACCCACTAAATCTGATGCATAATGATTGTTACTATAAGGGATGCCCTTTTCTAAATTATTATAAATAAAGAAACCATGTTCGAATAAACTTCTGTATATTATTTTAATGAAATTGTCGGTCACATAGGAAGATTCCATTATCATATTCAATGCATACATCCAATTGATAGCTCTTATGGAAACATCCATAGCACAACACCAGTTGATACTGTACATTAACGGATTTTCATCTATCCAATCATTGATTTGAAAAATTATTTCTTTTGCATACTTTTCATCTTTTGTGAACAAATATGCTTCTCCAAGCCACAGTAAATGATGACATCTGCTTAATTCACGAGGTATTTTTACGTCTGCATCATTCGATAAATCTACTTCAACATATTTACGATAAAATTTTCCCTTTTGCCATCTATATCCGGTTTTGAAATCGGAATGCCAATCAATGGGATGAACTTTCACCAGCCCAGAACCGAGATAATCAAATTGATGCTCAAGGGTTTGGTTTGCCCATAGAATAATATCGTTTTTGACCTTATTATCGATGTTTGAAAATTCCAAAAGACTAAAATCACCTATAGTATGAGTTAATATATCAGAGAACTTTTTTTTATTAATTGTCTGATCATTTTTTTCAATTTTTCTGTTTATCACACGTCTAAGCGATCTAAAACGATACAAACGATTATATTCGAGTGACAATCGTCTGAGTACTTTGAGCATAAATTGGTTATATATCAATAAATTCATTAAAATCTATTTGATAAAAAATTAAATTTAATTATCTAATGTAACTTTAGTTAAATAAAAACAAATTATTTGTTAACGCATCAAAAACAAACTAATTGACTGCTATAACAATGTTCTTGTACGAGAACTATAACTCTACCACTTTTTTAATTTAATTCTGAAGATTAGAAAGTCTCTTTGTTTGATATTTTCTCCTCTTCAATCCAACAGCAAAACCCAATAGCATATAAAGCATTGGTTCATCGATATACGTATAAGACATAAACAACTTGAAAAAACCACAAAAAAACAATAACATCAGGAATCCTTTGTCTTCCAATGTTTTGCATGCCTTCAAGCCGCGTAACTGAATGAATATTATCACAATGAATAATAAAGAACCAAAAAACAATCCAAAAGAAATCCATAAGTCTATTACCAAATTATGAGGGTAAGTATTGACAAATTGCCACGACCCACCTATACCATAACCTAAAAAGCCACTTTCTCGAATTGCATTTATGAGTATACTTACTATTTCATCTCTTCCAGAAGTATATTGAATAAGTCCTTGATTAACAATAATGTCAAATATTCGACTGCTCATTCCTATATTCACAGTCAGTTCCTGCATAAACAAGACGATAACCTCCAAATAGTAAATTAAAACAGCAGTTACTCCAATGATTAAAAACCACGATAAAAATCTATGCTTATATTGCTTGAATAAAATCAGGTATGCAATAATAAACAACAACATACATAACATAGGTCCTCGTGTTCCATAAGAAAAAATTAAAAATGCTCCCAGTACTGATGCTATTAATCCCCATATATTGAATTTTCTCAAAGTTCCCCAAATTACAAAAAGAACATGAGGAAGAATATTGTATGATGTGTGCATTTGTTCAGCTATTTCGTTTTCAACCATACTGCCAATTGTTGCCTGTTTATATATTAAAGAAACAAAACATTGCCAAAAAACACAAAGAATTGAAATAATAAAAAATATATTAAACATTTTTTTTATATCTATGGCGATACCAATAAAATAAAGTGGCAAGCTTAAAATAAGAAAACGAACCCAGTAAAAATTCAATACTTCAATATTTCTTGGATAAAAAATGAAATTTAGCAAATATATACCCAAACAAGAAAAATAAAATACAAAATCTATTACTTTAAAGTTTTTTAATAAGTTTGGCAAAGAAAGAAAGAGCACTACAACATAAAGAAATGGCACAATAAAATCAGCTATAGAATCAAGTATTGGTATTCTCAAAAAAACAGCTTGAAGATAGACTATCAATTGTGAAGCCCACACCATCGAAATTAATAAAACTGTTGCGTTTTCAGGATGTAATAAATAGTTTAAGGTCTTACTTAATTTCATAACTATAAAATAAATTCTGATCACTACTTACCACAATAATACTTCTTGTTCTTTCATCTTTAATATAGCTCATTTTCCCCTTTTAAAAAAATATTAAATGTTGATATTAAGTGCTTTAGCTCTCATAAGAGAAACCAAATAAATTGTTGTTTTTCTTAGACTCATGATAAACAAAAAGTAAGAACGTTTAAGAACTCATAAGGGTTGTCTATCAAATCTTTACTATTAATTTTGTTCATTGAAGCAATATAAGACTGTAATTTGTCTTGATCTAAATTATTAATAAAATAAATTATATCTTCCTCAGACAAAGCATTGATACTGGCGCCAACATTTAAATCTTTAACTCTCTTTTCCAAATATGTACCCTTACTAACGACGATTGGCGTATTGAAATAAATAGATTCATATAATTTATTTGGTTCCGCAATTCTAACATTTATAGAAGATGTGTCGTAACAAACTATGTTTATATCAATATTCGAATATATTATCTGTAAATCTGTGGGATTGGAGAAAGAACCATGGAAATAAACATTTTGAAAACTTTTCAATTCATCATCTATGCAAACTCTGTATGCAATATCCCCATAGAAATGGAATTCATGTTGAGGAAAATACTTGCCGACAACCTTAGCAAAACGAATAATTGTATTAGGGTATCTGATTAAACCAATAAAGCCAAATTTTACATGATTTATATTTATATTCTTTAAAGAAAACTGTGTTCTATCTACTTGATTAAAATATGGACTTAACTTGTTTGGAAGAAGGAGGAAGTTTCCACAAGATCTAAATTTTTTAAACAAAAAATCTATAAATCCTTGGGATGTAAAAACTGTCAAAAGAGACTTTCGAATAATATTACGATCGAGTGCTAATAAAAATTTTCGCTGAATAGCATATCGCCTCTTTACTGCATTCACATCAGCTTCTTCATAAATATATTTTTTACATCCTGCTATTCTTGCCATAACAGCCGTCTCAAAACCAAATAGATAAAATACACAATTCTCCTTATTAGTATTAATAATCCTTCTTATAGATTTTATTGGGAATAATATTCTTGCTATTTTTCCATGTTCTTTATTAGTCATTATTTCCTCTATAGGAAATGATACATTTTTAATGTTTTCTGTATATAAACCATTATCAAAGCCATAAACTTTAAATGGTATTCCAGCTTTTTGTATTGTCTCGATCCGTTTTATACATCTTGGTTGAGAAAGTTGAGTGACAATAAATACACATGTTTTCATAATCTATTCATTGAAAATACTTATACAATCTTTTTCTGTTAAATTGTCGAGAAAACTATCAAGTTTCTTATAAGAATAATTAGTCATATTCTTGGGATGTCCATAAATAACCATTAAACTTTGTTTGTTTTTTCTAATAGTATTTTTTATTTTATTAACCCAATAACCATTGTTAGCGTCAAAAGATGCTCTAATAATTTTTTTCTGCATTAAATTACGAATATTAATGTTCTTATTTTCTGAGTTGTGCATATTCATAACATATCCTATACCTTTACCATCTCCAGATATAAATAAATTTTTTTTTTGAAAAAACCGCAGTAATCTCTCTATAATAGATTTATAAAGTCCAAAAATACGTATACAAGATATTGGATATTCAATAAAAACTCCATTAGCATTTTCTTCAAGTATATTTTCTTTAAATTTATAAGAATTAAATTCACTTATTCTTGAATAGTCATAGGTTTGGAAACAAGTTTTTTTTTCTTCAAACATTAATGCCGATGAATCCTTAAATATATTGTATTTGCTAAATAAATTGATAATACTAACATCAATAGGAAAACTAAAACCACCAGCACGAAAAGCAATAGGATTGACATCTGTTAAAGATTGTATTATTTTACTACCTTCATTAATCATTATTTCTATATCTTTGTAGCTGCAATCAGATAATTTATAGTGTTCAAAATCCATATTCCAAGATTCAGACTTAACATCATATGAGGAATAATACCATTGAGGATGAAGATGTAATTGAAGATCATGACCTTCCTTTTTTAGTTTTTTTAATTGTGTCATAACTTTATTATAATCACTTTTTAAAGAAGGAACGATATCAATATATTCACGCATTTTTGCTATATAAAGGACATCTACAAAAAATACAAAATGTACATTGTGTTTTTTCGCAATATAAATTAATTTGTCTGTAGGAATCAATAAACAGTTCTCAACGCTACCTGTTTTAGGCCCTAAAAAAAGTTCATAATCAAATGTAATATATATATTTATAATTGTATTATTCATTTTCTAATTGTGACTAATCTGTTCTTGATAAAATTATTAACAAAAGTTCTTTCTTTTGATGAAATACCCGCAAAATAAACAAATCCACAAATTATAAGTATCGTTATAATTACGTTAATAATTAAATTTAAAAAGTTTATCTCAAAAAAGGTATTAATGAAAAAACATATTCCAAAACTACTAACAAATATTACAGAACACCTTAAAAGAATATCAAAAATAAAATACCTTAAGTTATACGACGGGATCATCTTTTTTATAAGAAATAATCTGTAGAAAATTCCTATCAAGTTAGTCAATATTGCAGGCATTAAAGCATAATGTGGTGGATATCTATGTTTTAAAAGTATATAGGCGACAGGTAATTCTAATAACATAATGATTGAAATACCTATTTGAAATATTTTAATATCTCCTGTAGCTTGAAGAGCAATTGTAAGTGGCCTAGAAACTGCATAGAACAATGAAGCGATCAATGTTATTATTAAAAATTCAGCCGTATATTCAGGTACAACTCCTAACCATAATTTAAGAATATAATCAACATTGATTATAATCGGAATTGTAATCAATGTCATAAGATAAAAAGAACCTCTTGATCCAGCGTAAACCAAATTTTTACTTTGTTCTATATTACCTGTCGCATATTGTTTCGTTATTTGGGGAGATAAGGCCATTAGAAAATTGTTAGCAAATGAAGAAACGATACCATTTACTTGCATCGTTATGCCTCTCGCAGCATTTATTAAAGTTCCCAAAAACATATTTAACATTACATTAGAAAACTGATCTTTAAATGAGAAACCTAAATTACCCACCATTACCCATTTAGCATAAGAGAACATTTCCTTTAACATTGGTTTGTCAAATCCAATACTGAATGTACATTCTTCAAATTTTTTCTTACAATAAATCGTATAACATAATGGGATAACAACAGAAACTATTAAATAAAGAATTGAATATACAATCAATTTGTCTGCGGGAATAACAAAAAGTAAAAAGACAATCAACAATTTAAGTACAACTTCAATAATACTAAAATATGCATATATATGCATGTGTTCATGAGCAACAATGCAAGAACGATATGGTATGTTAATAATTGTGACTAGAAGAGTTATAATTGAGCACTGATAGACCCAATTAGCCGCGATCATTCTTTCTGGATTAATATTCAACTTAACATTAACGAACCAAATTCCAAAAGTTTCTGCAATTATAAATATTATAATTGCCAGACCTATATGAATCGTTAATGAAGTACAGAATACTTTCTTTAACTTTTGCAAATTATTTTCACCCAATGCGAATGAAATGAAACGTAGAGTTGCATCCATGAATACTGAATTTAAATAAGCTAACATTGTAACAAATCCACCAACAACATTATATATACCATAGTCTGATACACCAAGTGTATTCAACACTACTCGCGATGTGTACAATGATACCACCATAATCAGTATCATGCGAAAATACAGCATCAGCGTATTTTTTGCTATACGTCTGTTATTTTGCGATGAAGAAAATTCAGAAATATTTTCTTTCAACTCTAAAAATTTATTTTATGAATTCGATAATTCGTTTGCTAGCAAAGCCATCTCCATAAGGATTGATTGCCTGAGCCATTGAATTATAGTAATTTTTATCGTCCAATAATCTCGAAACTTCAGAAACTATTAAGTTATAATCTGTTCCCACCAATTTCACCGTTCCGGCTTCGACGGCTTCAGGGCGTTCGGTGGTATCGCGCATTACCAACACGGGTTTACCCAAACCCGGTGCTTCTTCCTGGATGCCTCCACTATCAGTTAATACCAACGTACTTTGTTCCATCAGGAAGACAAAGGGAAGGTATTCCAACGGTTCGATGAAATAAAGGTTGGAGTTTGATGGTTGGCGGTTGGACACCCAATCGCCGAAGATTTCTTTGATGGGTTTGCGTACGTTAGGGTTGAGGTGCATGGGATAAACAAAATTCACATCAAGATATTTTTCTGCAAGCGTTTTTATAGCTTTGCAAATATGCAAAAACCCATCACCAAAGTTTTCACGCCTGTGACCTGTAATGAGGACAAGTTTGTGATTAGAAGCTGAAGATTGAAAATAAGAATTGATCATTTTTTCAGATAATCCACTTTTTAATAAGGCATCCTTGATAACATTTTGTAAATTATCATCTGATTTGATTTTGTCCACCACCATTTTTAATGCATCAATCACCGTATTTCCTGTAACCGTAATATTAGTTTCTTTAACACCTTCTTTTAATAAATTTTCTTTATTCAATTGTGTGGGAGCAAAATGATAAGTAGCAATACGGCTTGTAATCTGTCTGTTCATCTCTTCCGGCCACGGACTGTAGATATTATGTGTACGCAATCCGGCTTCGATATGGGCTACGGGTACCTGTTGATAAAAAGCAGCCAATGCAGTCGCCATCGTGGTTGTCGTATCGCCGTGAACAAAAACCAAATCAGGATGTACTTCATTAAGTACATTTTTCATCCCCATTAAAACCATTACCGTAATATCATATAAATCTTGACCATCTTTCATAATATTCAAATCATAATCGGGAACAATTTCAAAAAGATGTAAAACCTGATCAAGCATTTGCCTGTGTTGCCCAGTAACACAAACAATCGTCTCAAATTCTGCAGGATATTTTTGAAATTCTTTTATTACAGGCGCAACCTTAATTGCTTCAGGACGAGTACCAAAAACGAGCAGAATGCGTTTGCGGTTTGCGGTTGTCAAATCTTTCGTCATACGTTTATTTTTTAAACACCCCGCAAAAATCCAAAATCACTTTATCGTTTCTCCACGTCAGTTCTTTGAATTCTTTGTGTGCAACGAGGAAAGCCACAATATCGGCTTTTTCGTAGGCTTCTTGGTAATTCGTCAGCTTAAAAACTTTGTGTTCTAATATGTTGGGTTCAACAATCAGGAAATCGGCATTGTTGTATGCCTGCATCACCTTTGTGGCAATGTATTTGGCCGGCGATTCCCGCAGGTCGTCGATATTGGGTTTAAATGCCAATCCCATAAGTGCAACAATCGGTTCGCGTTTTTCTCTGATTTCGAATTTTTTTATTGTATTTTGTATTTTTTCAGCACACCAAAAAGCCTTATAGTTGTTTATTTCGCGCGCCTTGCCAATTATTTGAGATTCCATAGGGAAATCAGCCGTGATGAAATAGGGATCTACGGCAATACAATGGCCTCCTACGCCGCTGCCTGGTTGAAGAATATTTACACGTGGGTGTTTGTTTGCCAAATCGATCAGTTCCCACACGTTGATGCCGGCTTTTTCGCAGATGATGGAGAGTTCATTGGCAAAAGCAATTTGTACGTCACGCGAAGAGTTTTCTGTTAATTTACACATTTCAGCAGTTCGCGAATTGGTCTTGTGCAAATTTCCTTTTACAAATTGTCGATAAAAATCAATCGCTTTTTCAGTTGAAACAGAATTGATTCCTCCTATCACTCGATCATTATGTTCTAATTCATAAATAACATTGCCGGGTAAAACTCGTTCAGGACAATAAGCAATATAAATCTTCTCTTTCAAATCTGGACGATTACTAAAAATAAGTTGTTCCATTTTTTCTGTGGTTCCCACAGGGGAAGTTGATTCAATAATAAAAAGATCCCCTTCTTTTAAATAAGGTATGATTGCGAGTGTAGCGCTCTCCACAAAGGAAATATCAGGATCGTGATTTGTTCCTTTGAAAGGTGTTGGTACAACAATAAGATAAATATCACTTGTTTCTGGTTTTAGTGAAGCTTTTAACTTTCCACCGGAAACTACCTGTTTGCACAATTCTTGTAAACCGGGCTCGACAATATGAATTAAACCTTGATTAACAGTTTCTACAATTTTAGGATTTATATCAACACCAATCACATCAATGCCATGTTGAGCAGCTATAATAGCTGTGGGCAATCCGATATAGCCCAGTCCCATAAAACATGCTTTCATAATTATTATTTCGTTTAAACTTTTTTACACCAAATTGGAACCAATAAACCTTGCACCACTTGTTACCAATACCTTCATTCGTTAAAATTCTTAATTTTATTCAAACAAACTTTCACTTTTCATTTTTCTTTGCAAAATAACTACTTTTTGCTAAAACAGCAAAATATATTTTCGCTTTGTTTGAATTTTTTTCAAAAATGGTATCTAACTAACAATATAAAATTCCGAATAATTTATTGTCAATGAATGAATTAGTAGAGACGCAGCATGCTACGTCTCTACTAAACAGGTTGAATTACAATTGTTTATTTATAGACACATGTTTTTGGTTTTAATGAATATCATTGTTTATGGCCCTGTCGGATTTGCAATCCGGCAGTTTATTACCTGTGGATTTTAAATCTACTATTGCACCAGCAAAAAATGACAAATCATTTGCGACAATGTGTTATTGTTTGTTAGACCTTGTTTTGCTGGTTAACCTTAGTAACAAGGCAAAACTTCTTTCCCATTTAAAACCTTATTAGCTTATTAAAAATCTGAAGATTATATTTTTAACTGCGAAATAGCCTGAAGGCTACGTTGAACATGAAAAATTTTTTCTCGGTGTAACTCGTTAATAATGAATGAATTGTAGAGCTTCAGCATGCTATGTCTCTACTTAACAGTTTGAATTACAATTGTTTATTTATAAACACATGTTTTTGGTTTTAATGAATATCATTGTTTATGGCCCTGTCGGATTTGCAATCCGGCAATTTGTTACCTGTGGATTTGAAATCTGCTGTTACTCCAACAAAAAATGACAAATCCTTTGCGACAATGTGTTATTGTTTGTTAGACCTTATTTTGCTGGTTAACCTTAGTAACAAGGCAAAACTTCCTTCCCATCTAAAACCTTATTAGCTTATTTTTAACTGCGAAATAGCCTGGAGGCAACGCCGAACATTATTTTTTATTTTTATAACTCGTTGATTATGAATTAATTTGTAGATATGTAGCGTGCTGCGTATCTACTGAACAATTTGAATGTTGTATTTTTTAAAAAAGTACACTTTTGGGGACTACCTGCTTTTGTTTTTTAAAGAAATAAGCGTTAATTTTGCAAAAAGTTTCTGCTGCTTTTCTTGCAGAACGTGTGCTTGAACACCACGTAAAAAACAAGACGTATGAAAAAACAAGTTTCCATTTCCTTTATGTTGTGCGGTTTGCTGTTTACCGTTTGCCTTATCACCGCCAATATTGTTGAGCAAAAATTGATTGCCTTAGGCCCTATCGAAGCCACTGCCGGTTTGCTTATTTTTCCTGTTTCCTATATTGTGAACGATTTGATTGCCGAAGTTTGGGGCTATCGGAAAACACGTCTGATTATTTGGAGCGGATTTGCCATGAATTTTTTGGCTGTGGTCATTTTCAGGTTAAGCATGCTTATTCCACCTTCACATAATTTTCAAAATCAGGAAGCTTTTGCTTTGATTATGGGAAATACGCTACGCATTACGATTGCGAGCTTTGTTGCTTTTCTCGTTGGTTCTTTTCTGAATGCTTTTGTTATGAGCAAGATGAAAATTTTACAGCATGGTCGTCATTTCTCTGTTCGAGCTATCGTTTCCACGCTTGTGGGAGAAGGATGCGACTCGCTGGTGTTTTTTTCGCTGGCATTTGCCGGTGTCATCCCAACCCGCGACTTGTTTCTCTTAATGCTTACTCAGACGGCTATGAAAACGGGATACGAAATTGTTGTTTTGCCCCTTACTAATTTTGTGGTCAATTGGATGAAGAAAAAGGAGGAAACAGACGTATTTGACTATGATATTTCTTACAGTCCGATTAAGCTGAAAGAAATATAAAAATAAAATTGTGTAGAAGTTGTTCTCAAACCATCTTTGCATCAAACTGTATCTATGTAAATAGAAAATAATCCTGTAACTTTGTAAAAAAATTAACGATCACACTGCATGATAGATTTTTCAAAAATTCCTTCTCCCTGCTTTGTTTTGGATGAGCATGCACTTCGACGAAATCTTGAATTAATACGATATGTGAAGGAAGAATCGGGAGCGGAAATAATACTGGCTTTTAAGGCTTTTGCTATGTGGAGCGTGTTCCCTATTATTAAGGAATACGGTATTACTAAATCGGCTGCCAGTTCTCTGGCAGAAGCCAGATTGGCATACGAAGAAATGGGAAATAAGGCTCATACTTATTCTCCAGTTTTTTCCCAAAAAGAATTTTCCGAAATTTTATCTTACAGTAGCCATATAACTTTTAATTCCCTGCTACAGTTTCATCAATTTCATTCTCAGGCTAAAGCAAAAGGTGTGTCTTGTGGTTTACGAATAAATCCGGAGTATTCCGAAGTAAAATCCGATTTATACAATCCTTGTTCGCCAGGGTCAAGACTTGGAGTAACTTTCGATTTACTGGGAAAAAAACTTCCGGATGGAATAGAAGGCTTGCATTTTCACAACTTATGTGAATCTAATTCCTATGAATTGGAGAAAACGCTCGAAGAAGTAAAGAAAAAATTTGGCAAATATTTTTCGCAGGTACAATGGATCAATATGGGTGGTGGACAT
>JAHDRA010000085.1 GCA_018433525.1 Paludibacteraceae bacterium | reverse complement strand
TGCGAAAGTCTATAACTCACAATCGATATTTATCATCTATCAAAGAACGCATTGCCAAGTTCTGGCAGCTTATGTCTCCTACATTAAAGCCGAATGAGACTTTGAAAAAATTATGTGCAATTAATTATTAGAAATTATATAGTATTATATCTAATAATCCTTTTCCTCCGGCATAATCAACAGCAGTGCTGTAAACATATTGCTCGGCGCGAAATACAAGTCCTTCTTCTACAGGATTATTATGTAAATAATTCAACTTTTGACTTATGACGCTGTTACTCCACAATTCTATCGGATGATTGTCTGTCCCCCAAAAATGAATTCCTTCTTTTGTTAAAAATTTTTCCAACAACCATTCTTTTCTGCTTTCTTGTGGATTCTCTTTTATGGCTGTTATTATTTTCTTGCTTGTGAATTTTTTAAAATCACGCATTATATCTGGCAAAGCATAACCTTTTTTAGCTCTAATTATTAAATGAACGTGATTGGTCATTATACACCATGCAAATAATTCTAATCCTTTATTCTTTTGACAAAATGTTAGACTATCTACGATTACGTCTTTATACTCGTTTCTTGTAAATATATCAATCCACTCCTTCACAGCAAAACTTACAAAATAAATTCCTTCAGGATTATAAAATTTATAGTTTCTGCTCATGTTGATGTGTTTCCTTGTTCCCTTTTATGCGCTCGCATTCATTTTTACATTTACTCTCTATTTCTTGCTCTACGGAGCAAACCACCGATTACAAATCGGCGGGAGCGAGTGGGAGCGAGTAAATGTATTGTGAACTTTTTGTCATTTTCAAGGTGAATAAATTATTTTTCAAAGATATTGTTTTTTTATAACAAATCATTAAAAAACGATTTTGTTTTATGCGGATTTTTTAAGATATGGTGTAAATTTCTGTAGTTTTTCGCTCTAAACGCTGCCTGAAAGATAGAACAATAAAATGTTAAGTGTTGTTTCGGATTGCAAATTTTCACTTTAAAAAGCAAACCACCGATTACAAATCGGCGGGAGTGGGGGGGTGTTCATGCTTTTTATCTGTTGAATGTTTTGTTAGCCCAAGTAAAAAAATCGGTCAAACTAAAAACTAAAATTTCTTTATGTTTATTCTCTTCGCTTGTATATTTTTTCTGTTTAACGGCATCCTTTAACCATTTAATTGCGCCTGTTTTCCATCCAGAGCCATCTATTAATATCATAATTGTTTCTTCTGGCATTGCTTCAATTGTGTTTAAATACAGGTACGGGAGTTTCTCATCAACTGAACCACCAACTTGTTGCCATTTGCATTCTATACGAATTTTTAATTCATATTTTTCAGAAATAAGCAGAAATTCTGTATTTCCGTTGTGCTCATAAATTGTTGTAAAAGGAACATTTTCAAGTAATAATTCCTTACCATATTTTTCTTGATTTTTCTCCCAATCTCTATATTTTACAAGCTTAAATCCCTTTCCTATCAAAACCGTTTTAACGGCAACTTCAAGTTGATTGCCTGATATATAACTTTTTGTTCCTTTTCCATTATGTTGTTGTGTAATTTGTTACCACTATTTCATTTATTCTGCCCCTTTTGGTTGGGTCCGAATTTATCATTCTTCTTGCAGGAACTCTTACTATATTGAATCCATTATACATGTCATCGAAAAAATTATCATCAGGATCAATATTTTTAGGGTCTGAATTACTCAACATGACATAAGATCCTTCTGAATCAAGTTGTTTAAAAAGCTGTGCTAACTGCAATTGTTCACTATCAGTAAAATTTTGTTTGTGATATGCTTTAAAACTTGCAGTTTTACTTATCGGCCTATAAGGTGGATCGAAATAAACAAAAGAATCAGATCTTAAGTCTGTTACAATATCTTTAAAGTCAGCTTTTTTTATTTCGGCAATTTCTAAAACCTTATTTACTGCCAATAAATTTTGTTCATCACAAATTGTCGGGTTATCATAATCGCCTACCGGTGAGTTAAATTCTCCTTTTAAATTCACTCTGTAAAGTCCGTTAAAACATGTTCTGTTTAAAAAAATTAGTTGTGCAGCACGAGGAACCCAATTTTCAGAATATTTATCATAATCAATATTAAACCTTTGTAAATTATAATTTGTACGTTGATCGTAAAAAAATTCTTTACGTTTTACTTTATCAAGTTTCAAATAAGTTTTTTGGTAACGATGTAAAAAATCAATTAGTTTGCTAACATCCCTTTGAATTACTTTATATGCCAGAATTAGTTCTTCATTAATATCATAAAGAAAAGCATTTTCAATTTCATATTTTTGAGTTATGTCAAAAAAAACTGCTCCACTTCCTAAAAATGGCTCATAAAAATTCTTGATCTTTTTTCTCTTAAGTTGTTCAGGATAAAGTTTCTGAAAAATATCCAAAAGTTGTCCTTTGCCACCAGCCCACTTTAAAAATGGTTTTGCGCCAACATTAGATGGGTTAAATAAATCTTGCACAACAGAACCAATTGTGTCAGAAGTTAAATATTTTGTATCAATTGCCATAATTCTATTTGAATGTCCAAATTTACAAAAATATTTTTTGTGTTACTTCATTCTAATGTTGTAGCATTTTTTAGCATGACAACTTTCGTCCTGTCGGGG
>JAHDRA010000126.1 GCA_018433525.1 Paludibacteraceae bacterium | reverse complement strand
TCGTTTTGGTATTTTTCTCCCGTTTTGGAAGGCAAACAACTGATGGGACACGATACCCAAAGCTGGTTGTACTCAGCCAAAGAGACCATTGATTATAACCAGACACATGATGATAAAACATTATGGACTAACTCCATGTTTGGTGGGATGCCGACTTATCAAATTTCAATGACGCAACTTAACAATATTATTAAATATGTCGACCAACTTATCAAATCCTTGCCTTCACCGGTATTTTTTCTGGTTCTTTATCTTTTGTGTTTTTATATTTTGCTTTTAGCTTTTGGTATTAATCCCTGGCTTGCCATTATTGGTTCATTTGCCTTTTCCTTTGCCTCTTACAATTTTATTATTCTGTCTGTCGGACATAATTCCAAAGCCATTACCATAGCTTACATTGCACCGCTTATCGGGAGCATTTACATGGCTTTCCGTTCCAAGAGAATGTTGGGAAGCCTATTGACGGCACTTTTCCTGAGTTTAGCCATTTATGCCAACCATATCCAAATTCTTTATTATACTTTGCTTATGGTTTTGGTTTTTGGATTGGTGGAACTGATCTTCAGTATAAAGGAAAAGAAGGCAAGTTCTTATTTTAAAACGTTGGGATTGTTGATTATTGCTGCTTTGCTGGCAGCAGGAATGAATGCCACGAGTTTACTTACTACCTACGAATACAATCAGTACACCATGCGTGGAAAATCGACAGGACTTACCCTTGATGAACAAAATGCGCAACACGGACTGAACAAGGATTATATTACACAATGGAGCTACGGAATTGATGAAACGCTGACATTGCTTATCCCGAATTTTAAAGGAGGTGCCAGTGCCGGCACACTTTCACCCGAAAGCAAAACAGCCCAGCGACTGTCAAGTTATGGGGTTCCCAATGTGGAAAGGATGATGAAGGAGATGCAATTACCTCTGTATTGGGGTAATCAGCCGGGAACTGCCGGACCGGTGTATGTTGGAGCCATCGTCTGTTTTCTGTTTGTGTTGGGAATTTTTTTGGTGGACAAGCGTACAAAATGGTGGTTGTTGCCATTAATTGTTCTTTCTATTATGCTTTCGTGGGGGAAAAATTTCATGCCCCTTACCGACTTTTTCATCCGATATATTCCCTTTTACAATAATTTCCGCACGGTTTCCATGATTTTGGTCATTGCCAGTTTTGGTATGGCATTAATGGCAATACTCGCCTTAAAGGAAGTATTCAATCCCGCAACAGACAAGGCAAAACTTTTGCGTCCTGTTTCCATCAGCGCCGCAATAGTTGGTGGTATTTGTCTGATTTTTGCTGTTGTTCCTTCTTTGGCCGGGAATTTTGTTTCGCCTGCCGATGGGCAATTTACGGGTGATTATGCTTTTTTGAAAGAAACACTTCCCCTCGACAGAGAAGCTTTACTCCGCAGCGATGCTTTGCGTTCATTGACTTTTGTTATTCTTTGTGCCGGCTTGATTTGGCTGTATGCCAAAAATCTGGTTAAAAAGAATCTTGCCTATGTTTTGTTGGGATGCTTGATGCTGGGAGACCTGGTGCCGGTTGCCAAACGATATTTGAACGATGATAATTTTACGCGAAAAAGAAGCTTTGAAAAATTTATTCAGCCATCGGTAGCCGATAAAATTATTCTTCAGGACAAGTCGCAATTCAGGGTACTCGATGCCACAGTGGATATTTTCAACGATGCTTCACCTTCATATTTTCACAAAAATATAGGCGGATACCATGCGGCAAAATTGCGTCGTTATCAGGAACTTATCAACGTTCATCTCACTAAGGAGCTCGGACAATTGTTTGGAGCGTTTGGAAGAGCCAAAACAATTGAAGAGATTGTGCAGGTAATGGATTCTTTGGGCGTTTT
>JAHDRA010000091.1 GCA_018433525.1 Paludibacteraceae bacterium | reverse complement strand
GTTTCCCCAAAACTGAATGCCACCTGTTTCACCGGAAGGATCATCTTCGTGACCAACTCGATTGCACGAAACAACGGGCAAACCGTTAGCAATGGCATGACTTCGCTGAATGGTGATCCACGCTTCAAGTTGACGCTGCTTTTCTTCTTCTGAATCGGTCGATTCCCAACCAATAGCTGTCGGATAAATCAGGAATTCAGCTCCGGCCAATGCCATCAATCGGGCTGCTTCGGGGAACCATTGATCCCAACAAACCATGACTCCCAATTTTCCCAAAGAAGTTTGAATGGGTACAAAACCCAAATCGCCGGGTGTGAAATAAAATTTTTCGTAATAAGCCGGATCATCCGGTATGTGCATTTTTCGATAAATTCCTGCTATTGTGCCATCCTTTTCGAGCACCACTGCCGTATTGTGATACAAACCTGCTGCTCGCTTTTCGAATAACGATAAAACCAAAACTACACCCAATTCTCCGGCAAGTTTCCCAAAATAATCGGTTGAAGGTCCGGGAATTGTTTCGGCAAGATCAAAATAATCGGGATTTTCGGTCTGACAAAAATAAAGACTGTTGTGCAATTCCTGCAAAACGACCAATTCTGCACCTGCGGCGGCACACTTTCGGATATTTTCCTGCAATTTGGACAAATTTTCAGAAATTTCTTGCCTGTTCGATTGCTGAATCAATGCAACTTTCATTTTTATAATATTTTTTTGTGGGTTATTTGTGATTGAATTTCAACTTAAAGTCGTTGGAAATAAATAATTTGCTTGCTAAAAAGCAATAACAATCTTTTATTCAGACGTTGCATGCAACTTCTCTACCCGGTATCAAACCCAATTCAATGAAAAAACCGTAATTTCCAATTCGTTTCATGCGTTTTATAGCATTTTTCCAACAACATTTTTCACGCATTTTTGTAGAGACGTAGCATGCTACGTCTCAAACCTGATATATCGCAATCCAATGGAAAAATCACCGTTCCATTTCTGAATTTTTCAGCGTTTTGAATTCCAATTCGTTGCAATTAAATTTTGGTATTTTGTAGAGACGTTGCATGCAACGTCTCTACCCGGATACAACGCAATTCAATAAAAACCGAAATTTTCAAATTTGTGTCATGCGTTCCATATTATTTTCCAACAACATTTTTCACGCATTTTTGTAGAGACGTAGCATGCTACGTCTCAAACCTGATATATCGCAATCCATTAAAAAACCGTAATTTCCAATTCGTTTCATGCATTTTTCATAGCATTTTTCCAACAACATTTTTCACGCATTTTGTAGAGACGTAGCATGCGTCTCAAACCTGATATATCGCAATCCATTAAAAAACCGTAATTTCCAATTCGTTTCTTGCGTTTTATAGCATTTTTCCAACAACATTTTTCACGCATTTTTTTTCAGACGTTGCATGCTACGTCTCTACAAAACTATAAATTATTGACTATAACTATATGCTAAAAATCCAAACTCTTTTCTCGAAACTTGTATCTACCCTTTCGCCGGATAAAACTGCATCGTTACGCAATGCAGCGAACCGTGCTGTTTGATCAACGTTCTGCAATCGATACCAATAATTTTTCTGTCGGGAAATGCTTTTTGTAACCGTTGTTTTGCTATTTCATCCTTAGGCGATTGATAAGTCGGCATCAAAACAGCTCCATTGATAATCAGAAAATTGGCATAAGTTGCCGGAAGTCGTTCGTGGTTTTCATAAACCGGATCGGCCATTGGCAATGGAATCAGTTGATAAGGCTCATTTTGTAGGGTTCTGAAATTTTGCAATTCCATTTCCATTTTTTTCAATTCTTCAAAATGTTCATCTTCTTCCTCTTCACATTTTATGTAAGCAATGGTTTGTTCGTTGCAAAAACGCGCCAGCGTGTCCACATGTCCGTCCGTATCGTCGCCGGCCAAATGTCCATGATGCAACCAAAGCACCCGTTCAAGTCCGAAATAATTTTTCAGGCGATTTTCGATCACTTTTTTCGTGGCATTGTTTCGATTGTCGGATAGAAGACAACCGGCTGTTGTCAAAATAGTTCCTGCTCCATCGGAATCAATGCTGCCACCTTCCAGCACAAAATGAAGACAATTTTTATAGCGGTAATTTTTGAAAACGCCGGCCTGAAAAAGTCTTTTCGTTATCAAATTATCATGGCAAGCCGGATATTTGAGTCCCCAACCGTTGAAAGCAAAATCGTAAATCGCCGGACGACCATTTTCAAAAACCGTGATACCCGCATGGTCGCGTGCCCATACGTCATTGGAAGGCAGTTCGACCAACCGTATTCTGGAAAAATCCTCGCCGGCGAGCATTTGTTTCACTTCCTCAGCTTGAGCACAAACAATAAGTAATTCTTCGTATTGAAGAATCGCCTGCGCAATATTGACAAAACAGCGATTCGCGTCTTCCAACATAGGCTGAAAATCTGTACCACTGTGCGGCCATGTTAATTGTACAAATTGTTGTTTTTCCCACTCGGCTGGCAAAATCTTTTTCATCAGAATATAATTTATTTTTTAAAGGTCTGATGGAACCCACATGCCTGAATATTATATTCATTCGTGTTTGTGTATGCAATACATGTGGGTTTCATAAAATTTTCATCAAAACATTTTGCACAAATATACAGGATAATTATGAATTGAACCAGCAGAGAAAGATAAATTGAACTTAGAACAAAAGTTAAATCTTCATCTGCAGCAAATCAATAAATTTTTCCTTTTGGATTAAAAAAAATACCATAAAAAATTTTTTAAACCGGTTTTCAGCATTTCCATACTTTTATAAATAATTCAATATCATCATTAATCGTATAATTTTTGGTGCTTAAATGCAAAAAAAACGAGGCACTGTCCCGACGACAACGCCCCGCTTTTAAAAAACTGTAAAACAAAATGCAACAGCTGCGAATTTACAAAACAATCTTGCCGATTCGATTGCCCACTTTTACTATCATGATACCTCGTTCAGCAATGCTTACGGAATTGATACCCTCGGTTGCCAAAGCTCTGTGGAGAGATTGTCCCACAGTATTGAAAATTTCCACTTTTTCGCCCGAAACGGCATGGAACAAAATCTTTCCTCCGTCTGTCCATACTTTCAGCGATTCGGTTTTAGGAGAAATGATGCCGGAAGTAGAATTGTCGATCAACTGCATGTCGTCCCAATAAAC
>JAHDRA010000015.1 GCA_018433525.1 Paludibacteraceae bacterium | reverse complement strand
TTTTGTGGTTCGATAGCGATAAAATGGAGAAAATTTGTTATAACTTGATTTCTAATGCTTTCAAATTTACTCCGGAAAATGGTAAAATTGAAGTAAAATTATCAAAATATGCTCTCAACGATGAATTTTTTGCAAAAATAATTGTGTCCGATTCGGGCATAGGAATACCAAACTCGCAGTTGGACAAAATTTTTAATAGATTTTTCAAAATCGGGAACAACACTCAAAATTCCGGAATTGGGTTACATTTGACAAAAATGTTGGTCGAATTGCACAATGGAATCATAGAAGTACAAAGTGTCGAAGGTAAAGGTTCTACTTTTACTGTAACCATTCCTTTCAAACAGAAAGATATAGCTATGTCCGAACAGTATCCGGATATTAACTTTGAACGAAATTATCAGGAGAAAATTAATTACATGGATGTGTCTGATGAAATTAATGATGAATACAATGCTGAAAAACCTTTGATTTTATTGGTAGATGATAATGCTGACGTTCGTAACTTCATCAAAACATTGTTGCAAAATGAATATACTCTCATTGAAGCCAAAGATGGACAAAGCGGATTGCTCAAAGCAATGAAATACGTACCCGATTTGATTGTTAGCGATGTGATGATGGATAAAATGAATGGATTTGAATTGTGCAAGGCAGTAAAAGAAAATATTTCTACCAGCCATATTCCCGTTATTTTATTGACAGCTTATGCTATGGACGAACAACGCTCTTTGGGATTTGAAAGTGGCGCTGATGCTTACATACCGAAGCCTTTTAATGAAAATCTTTTGAAAATCAGAATTAGAAAAACCATTGAAAACAGAAAAAAATTAAAGGAATATTTTCAGAACCACTTGGCTTTTGGGGATAAAAAAGAATTGTTGAATGAAGTTGATAATAACTTTTTGGAGAGATTCAGAAGAATTATTGAGGAGAATTTGATGGATACCGAATTAAATATTGATGATATTGGCAAATCTATGGGTTTATCACGCGTCCAGCTTTACCGAAAAGTTAAATCATTGACAAACTATTCTCCCAATGAATTTATTAGAATCATAAGGTTAAAGACTGCCGAGCAAATGATGATTACAGGTGAAAAAAGTATTTCGGAAATTGCTTACGATACCGGTTTTACTTCACCTTCCTATTTCACCAAATGTTTTAAGGAGTATTTCAATGAAAATCCTACCGATTTCCTTAAACGTATTAAAAATTGATTTTAAATTATTTCAATTTTTGTTTGCACACCTGTTGTATCATTGCCCAAATTGTGTACTTTTGTTATACTATAAAAATGTTTCATCTTGTAACTTTTTAAAATGGAAGAGGGCGCAGTAAAGCATTTATTTCAACAGGGAAGGGGGAAGAAGAGTTTTTTTCTTTGTCTTCAAAAAAATTATTTCCCTTTCCTTTCATTTCCCCTGAAAAAGTCGCATTAATCACTTGAATTTACGTTTGCGTTTCGACAAATAATATAATCCTGAGAGATACATTCAAAATCGACTTTTTTCGGTATATATTGCCTAACGAGGCGATTATAATTTTCATTCGATCCTCTTTTTTGCCAGCTTGCATATGGTTTAGCAAAGAAGAAATCGATATTTAACTGTTGGGCTATCCATCTGATGAGCGGCAAACTCTTTTCCGTTGTCTGGAGTGATTGTTTTAAGGAGTGGTTCCCATTCCATTAAACAATCAATGGTAGCCATTGCAAGTTGTTCGGCATCTTTGCTTTCTAACTTACGAAGTTTCCCTAATCCGGTAGCTCTGTCATTGATGGTTAAGGTAGTGTCTTTGTGATTTTTGCCTATAATCAGGTCAATTTCCAAATCATCAAAACGTTCTCGTTGTTCAACTTCAGGCGGTCTTTGAGAGATATCTGTACGATTGGGGATTGTTCCCCGTTTCTCGTATATCATACTTCGTTTTTCCTGTTTTCCACATTTTTTTGCAACACCCTTATAAGTATTTGAATATCAATAATAATATTTTAATTTTGGGTGTTGCAAAATTATTATTATGTTTATCCGAAAAGTAAAAAATCGATCTGGAAGTCAATCT
>JAHDRA010000084.1 GCA_018433525.1 Paludibacteraceae bacterium | reverse complement strand
CCAATAGTACCCTGAGCAAAACATTCTCTATCGTATTTCTCACCATAATTTTCAAATAATGTTTCGTACCATTGTTTCATATTTTATCCTTTAATAAGAGTTATCATCCTTCCTCTTGTTTTTAAGCATGACGCACAACGTTTGATGGTATGGTGTCGTGCGGGATTACGAAGCGATTTCCTATCAGTTTACACCGACTTTTTTTACGTGCCACAAACGCTCGCATACCACTGAAACCCGCATGCACTATACCATGTGTTGTGCGTTCGTGCTTTATTTCATCTCTTTTTCTATTACTTTATCAAATCTACTGTCCATACAAGCACTTAAATCTGTAGTCACAAATTTTCCGTTATAGAATAAACTAAAAATTGTCGCTGGTGTCGGTGACGATTGTGCTTTCTCAATTGTATCAAGTTTGATAACTTTTAATGGCAATTTTCTTTTTTCTGCGGATTCTGTCAATGAAGTCGTTACATGATACTCCGAAAAAGGGCAGCGATTTGAATAATAAACCACTAATCCATTTTTATCCTCACATTCTCCGCTTTTTACAGAATCTTTAAACTTTGGGTTGTCAACATTGGGTTTTATCTTTAATACAAGTAAACTGAATCCCGACGGCAATTTTTCACAAGTCACAAATCCTTGTTTTAACAGCCATTTGGTATCACTCATAAAGGGAAACTTGGTTGTACCTACCACTGTTACTAATCCATCTTTGCCTTGATTTTTTGCATCTTCAAGAGCAAGTCTTAACAGTTCCTTACCATATCCATGTCCTTTGTATTGACCAGAAACCCAAAAACAGTTTATCAATAAGTAATTTGGTGCATCAACAGGAACCCAACCTTTCTCGGCTGGTCCGTACTCTATAAATACTTTTGCTCTGGCATCAATTCTGCGAAAAACGTATCCGTTGTCAAATTCCTTTTTAAGCCAGTCTTTTTTTAATTCATAACTGTCCTTGCATTTTTTGTCTGAAATAGCACAGCAAATATGCTCCTTGTCAATGTTTGTTTTATCAAGTGTTATTAATTTTTCCATGTTTCAATTTTCCTTTAGATTCTATCAAACTTAATCTTTTTGAGTGACAACCTTGTGCCAGTAGTTGTTTATATGCAATTCGGTCTCCCAGCATGACGCACAACGTCTTATTTACGCCATAAATATACAACATTTGTAAATAAAAACAATAAATTATGAAAATTATTTTAGATTTTTTTAATAGAAACGATAAATCATATAATATCAATATGATAGACTATTAATTTTTTAAAAAATTTGTATTCACGAATGTTTCTCTATTCAATTACCCTAAGCATTATCTCCCTAATATTTACTTCCTGTACAATCAATGGCACTTCAATGTTGAATTGAAGCCTTTTTAATGGAGAAAAACTTGTTGACTGCACAATTCTTATTCAATCGCTTTCTCTGCCGCAACGGTGATGCTGAAAATTCCGATTTCCTTTTGGTTAAACTGTCGGATTTCTTTTTCGGTGAGGTATTTCTGCAGAATTTCCTGCGGCAGTTGCACTTCCTTTTGTTTGTGAACGGTAACCGATTGAAATCCCGTTTCCCGAATGATATCCAGATACTCCTGCATCTCGATGGCTCCCGATACGCAACCGGCATACATTTCGGCATCGTTTTTCAACTTTTCCGGCAGATTGCCTTTGACAACCACATCCGACACGCAAAAATGACCACCAGGTTTCAATACCCGTTTAATTTCGGCAAACGCTTTCCGCTTGTCGGGCACCAGATTCAATACGCAATTGGAAATCACCACGTCAAACTGATTATCTTCCAATGGCATATCTTCGATGTCGCCTTTGACAAATTCTACATTTTGAAAGCCGAGTTTGGCATTATTTTTACGCGCTTTCTCCAGCATGGCATCGGTAAAATCAATGCCGACCACCTTACCGGTTTCTCCAACGATGGCTCGGGCAACAAAACAATCGTTGCCTGCACCGCTTCCCAAATCGAGCACGCTGTCGCCCTCTTTGATGGACGCAAACTGGGTAGGTATGCCGCATCCCAATCCCAAATCGGCTTCTTCGTGATAACCTTTCAGTTGGCGGTAATTTTCACTGAATACGGCGTAATCGACCGTAGAACAACATCCGCCCACGCCGCAGCAGGAAGTTTCGTTCTGTTCTTTCGATTGCTGAGCAATCACCGTGTAAGTGTCCTTAACAACGGATTTGATATTTTTTTCCATAGAATTGAATGTTAGAGTTTTATTCCTGATTTTTTGAGTAAATAGAGCATGATGAAATAAGCGATGATCGTCAGCACCGAAGAGATAATCAGCGACAGCCAAAAGTTGAGACTCCTTTTGAGCAACAGGGGCAGCACAATAAAAAAGACAAGCGAAGGAATCACGAGCCAGAAAATGCCGGTGGACAACGAGGCAATTTGTGCCGTGTCTTTGGTGTCGATGTACAGCCAAACGATGGCCAGCAGCGAAACCAGCGGTATGGAAGCCAACAGGCTGCCCACAAAAGTGCTCCGTTTGGATATTTCGGAAACGGCTACCAATACAACCGACGAAAGCAGTACTTTAACGATGGTATAAATGACATTCATAGCTGTAAATTTTCTTGATAGAATTGGTGGAATTTTTCTTTTATTGCGTCCCTTATTCTTCTGAACTCGTTTAAGACAAATTCTTCAGAACCTGTAACTTTGGCCGGATCATCAAAACCAATATGCAGCCGGTGTTTTACTTTTCCCGAAAATACCGGACAATTGCGGTCGGCATCGGCGCAAACGGTAATCACGTAATCCCACGTTTCCTGCAGATACTGACTGACCGATTTCGTTCTGTTCCGGCTAATATCGATACCGGCTTCACGCATTACCTGAATGGCCTTCTCGTTCACTTTCTCCGCCGGTTCGGTACCGGCAGAGCAAACCGTCAAACGATTATCAAACGAACGCAGAAATGCTTCTGCCATTTGGCTTCGGCAACTGTTACCGGTGCAAAGGATAAGTATTTTCATATAGGTAAAATTAATCTTCGGGATTGCAGCAAATGTCTTTGGGTTGCATGTTTGCAAAGAATTGCCGAAAAGCTTCATGGGCTTTTTCCCAATTTTCCTGATCGATGCAGTATCTCACTTTGGGCGGTTCGATTTCGCCTCTGATTAATCCGGCGTTTTTCAGTTCCGTCAAGTGTTGCGATACGGTAGCCTTTGCAATGGGAAGTTCCCGGCAAATATCGCCGAAGAAACAACTGTCCATCGAAGCCAAGTACCGAAGAATGCTGATGCGGGCAGGATGTCCCATTGCTTTGGCAAAACGCGCCAACTCTTCGATGTCGAAGTCGTAGGTTTTATTTTTAGGGTAAGCCATCGGTGTATGGATGATTTGAATTTGTTGTTCGCAAAATTACGAATAATATTCAAAATAAAAAATCAGTGATATTTTTTTGCAAGTCAATTAATGGGAAGTTAAAAACTGAATGTTTGAGATTGTCCATTTTTCACATCAAAGTTTTTGCCCGAGAAGCAACACTTGTAGCGTTTATTTAACTTGGCCCAGACTGCAAAAGCAACAAATCGAAGTTTTTTACATAGTAATGAGTTGAAATCAAACCAACACAATTTAATCATGGCCACATCTTCTTTCCTTTTTGTCGATTATTTTTTATTTATGTATTACAACCAACTTTTTATTGATTCTCATCAGAAAATATTTTCCTTCAGAGGATTCAACAAAGATATGATAAAAAGAAATTGGCTGTTTTTTTGTAATTTTGCAGAAGAATTCGAGTAAGCAACAAATGATTGACACAAATATATATAAAACCAAAAAAGCGGCTTATTATACATTGGGTTGCAAACTGAACTTTGCCGAAACATCTCAGTTGGGCAAACAATTGTCGGCTGCAGGTTACCGAAAAGTACATGCGGGCGAGGAAGCAGATGTATGTATTGTCAATACCTGTTCGGTTACCGATACGGCCGACCACAAATGCAGGCAAGCCATCAAACGACTCAAACGTCAGCATCCGAATGCCATCATGGTGGTAACAGGGTGTTACGCTCAACTCAATCCGGAAGAGATTGCTGCAATTGATGGCGTAAATTTGGTGCTGGGTGCCGGTGAAAAATTTGATGTGGTGAATTTTATTGAGCAATGGAATGCCGAAAATTCGGTTGAAATTCATAAAACACCTATTCAAAAAGTGAAAGAATTTCACCCTTCCTGCTCCGGAACCGATCGTACACGATATTTTTTAAAAGTACAGGATGGATGCGATTATTATTGTACTTATTGCACTATTCCTTTTGCGCGAGGCAGGAGCAGAAATGCATCCATTCGGGAAACGGTGGAATTGGCAACAAAAGCCGTTGCTGAAGGTGCAAAGGAAATTGTGCTTTCCGGTGTCAACATTGGTGATTTCGGAAAATCGACAGGAGAAAATTTCTTTGATCTGGTAAAAGCATTGGATGCGCTTCCTGAAGAAGTTCGTTTCAGAATTTCATCCATTGAGCCCGATTTGTTGACCGATGAATTGATAGAATTTATTGCTCTCAGTCATCATTTCATGCCTCATTTTCATATTCCTTTGCAGGCGGGCAGCAATGAAGCCCTGCTATTGATGAAAAGACGATATTCGACCGAACTTTTTGCTCACAAAGTTGAAGTTATTAAAAAATGGTTGCCTGATGCCTTTATCGGAGTTGACGTAATTGTAGGAACACGTGGAGAAACTGAAGAACTTTTTGAAAAAAGCAAAAATTTTATCGCCTCGCTGGATATCTCTCAACTTCACGTATTTACCTATTCCGAAAGAGAAGGAACAAAAATGATTCAAATGGAGCAAAATGTTCCATTGGCAGAAAGGAAAAGGCGCAGTGATGAACTTCATCTCCTGTCCGAACAAAAAACTCAGTTATTTTACGAAAGTCAGATCGGTAAGGACGCCGAAGTCTTATGGGAAGGCCGGCATAATGGCTCAAAGATGGTAGGTTTCACGGCCAATTATATTCGGGTGGAACGACCTTATGAAAAAAAGAAAGTCAATACCATCGAAAAAATCAAGCTGGGCGGCTGGAATGATCAGCATTCGGCCTTAATAGCCTTAGGATACCATGATTAATTTAAGCTTATCATATCAATTCCGTTTGCGCAATTATGAAACCCACATGTATTGCATACACAAACACGAATGAATATAATATTCAGACATGTGGGTTCCATCAGACCTTTAAAAAACAAATTATATTCTGATGAAAAAGTTTTTTTGCCGAAAAACGGCTTACTTTGTTAGACATCGTGATTTGAATTTTTAGAAATATTCTCTGAAAATTACCGACAATTAAATATTTTACGCTTAATAAGGAAAACAACTAATCCTCAAAAAATATGATTTACTTCTTTCAATCTTCAGAAAAAAAAATCTTTGTCGTTCAGTCTGCTCAATTGCTGGAAACCGATATCTCCAAGTTAAAATGGCTGTTTTCCGGAGCTGAGCTGCTGGATGCCCTTTGGGTAGAAGGAAATTTTATTGGGCCACGCCGTGAAATGATAACCCCTTGGAGTACAAATGCCGTTGAAATAACTCAAAATATGGGAATCAACGGCATTGTTCGTATAGAAGAGTTCAGGGAGATTCCGGCTAATATTCCACTTGCCGAAGCGGAGTTTGATCCCATGCTCGAACGGAGCTACAATGGTTTGAATCAGGAAATTTTCAACATCGACAAAGTTCCTGAACCAATCGTTTACATCGACGATATTGCAGCCTACAACGAAAAGGAAGGTTTGGCATTGAGCAAGGAAGAAATTGATTATTTGAATGAAGTGAGTCGGAAAATTGGCAGACAACTTACGGACAGTGAAGTTTTTGGATTCTCGCAGGTAAATTCCGAGCATTGTCGCCACAAGATTTTCAACGGAAAATTTATTATTGATGGAGAAGAAAAGCAACTATCTCTATTTCAGTTAATAAAGAAAACATCAGAAGAAAATCCCAACAAACTGGTTTCGGCCTACAAGGATAACGTAGCTTTCATCAAAGGGCCCGACATCGAGCAGTTTGCACCTGTCAAAGCAAATGTTCCGGATTTTTTTGAATTGAAAAAAATTTCATCTGTTCTTTCGCTAAAAGCCGAAACACATAATTTTCCCACCACCGTTGAACCATTTAATGGGGCTGCTACCGGAACAGGCGGAGAAATTCGCGACCGACTGGCAGGAGGAAAAGGAAGTTTGCCATTGGCGGGTACGGCAGTATATATGACAAGTTACCCCAGATGCCACGAAGAAAATGAAAAGGAGCGTCAGTGGGAAAACGCGGTAAAACCCAGAAAATGGTTGTATCAGTCTCCGGAACAAATATTAATTAAAGCTTCAAACGGAGCTTCCGATTTCGGAAATAAATTTGGTCAACCGCTTATTTGTGGCTCTCTGCTGACTTTTGAACACGAAGAAAACGGGAAAAAATACGGTTACGACAAAGTAATCATGCTGGCCGGAGGTGTAGGTTTTGCCAATGAGCGGGATGCACTGAAAGAAGCGGCCGAACCGGGAGAAAAAGTTGTTTTGATGGGTGGAGACAATTATCGCATCGGAATGGGTGGAGGAGCCGTTTCATCTGTTGAAACCGGACAATATGACAATGCTATAGAATTGAATGCTGTTCAGCGTGCCAATCCCGAAATGCAGAAAAGAGTCGCCAATGTTATTCGTGCTCTGGTGGAAGCGCCGGAAAATCCTGTTGTTTCAATTCACGATCATGGCGCCGGCGGTCATCTCAACTGCTTTTCCGAATTGGTTGAAAATACCGGAGGAAAAATCAATATTGCGTCGCTTCCCATAGGCGATCCGACACTAAGTGCAAAAGAAATTATCGGCAACGAAAGTCAGGAACGAATGGGTTTATTGATGAAAGAAAAAGATATTGAAGAAACAAAAAAAATAGCCCAGCGCGAACGTGCTCCGTTTTATGTGGCCGGCGAAACAACCGGCGATATGCGTCTGGTTTTTGAGCAAGCAGACGGGCAAAAACCACTGGATTTAAAATTGGAATATCTTTTCGGTAAACCACCGCGAACCGTTATCACCGACAAAACTTTGAAAGATGAATTTGAACCGGTAAAATTTGATGAAGAAAAATTACAGGAATATCTGGAACTTGTTTTACAATTGGAATCGGTAGCCTGCAAAGATTGGCTCACCAACAAAGTGGATCGTTCCATCACCGGCAAAGTTGCCCGTCAACAATGCGTTGGAGAAATTCAACTTCCTTTAAGCGATACGGGAGTTGTAGCATTGGATTATCGAGGCACTTCGGGCATGGCAACTTCCATCGGACATGCGCCTTTGGCTGCGCTGATTGATCCGGCAGCAGGTTCGGTGTTGTCTGTGGCAGAAGCCTTGACCAATATCGTTTGGGCAAATTTGGTGAATGGATTGGACAGTGTGTCGTTGAGTGCAAACTGGATGTGGCCGGGAAAAAACGAGGGAGAAGATGCACGACTTTATAAAGCTGTAGAAGCTTGCAGTGATTTTGTCTGTTCGTTGGGTATCAATATCCCGACAGGTAAGGATAGCCTTTCCATGACTCAAAATTACGGAAAAGAAAAAGTTTTTGCACCCGGAACAGTCATTATTTCGGCTGCCGGTGAAGTTGCCGATGTTAAAAAAACCGTTTCGCCTGTTTTGGTAAACGACGTCGATTCGGCTATTTATTACATCGATTTTTCTTTCGACAGCTTTAAATTGGGTGGCTCGGCACTGACACAGGTTTTAAACAAAATTGGCACCGAAACGCCCACCGTCAAAGATGCAGAGTATTTTAAAACGGCATTCGATACCATACAGGAATTGATCGAAAAAAATTTAATTTTGGCCGGACACGATATTTCTGCCGGCGGAATGATAGTTGCTTTATTGGAAATGTGTTTCCCCAATACAAGCGGAGGCTTGAAAATTCAGTTGGATACGCTGGTTGAAAAATCGTTGATAACCATTCTTTTTTCGGAAAATCCAGGTGTGCTGATTCAGGTTCAAAATGCCAAAACCAAAGTAGTTGAAAAAATTCTCATCGACAATGGAATCGGTTTTGCACGGATAGCATTTCCCATACCGGAAAACCGAATAGAAATTTGCAAGAAAAAATTATCCTACTGCTTTTCTATTGCCCAATTGCGAGATGTTTGGTATCGTACTTCCTACTTGCTCGACCGCAAACAAAGTGGAAAAAACTGTGCTTTGCAACGGTATGAAAATTTTAAAAATCAGCCATTGACTTTTTCTTTTCCCCAAACTTTCAACGGAAAACTTTCGCAGTTCGGCTTGTCCATGCATCATGCAAAAACCGGTGCAAAAGCTGCCATAATTCGGGAAAAAGGCACGAATGGCGATCGTGAGATGGCTTTTGCGCTATATCTGGCCGGATTTGATGTCAAAGATGTGCACATGACCGATTTGGTTTCCGGGCGCGAAACATTGGAAGACGTCAATATGATTGTATTTTGCGGAGGATTTTCCAATTCCGATGTGTTGGGCTCTGCAAAAGGTTGGGCAGGCGGATTTCTGTATAACGAGAAAGCCAAATTGGCGCTGGATAATTTTTATCGAAGAGACGATACATTGAGTCTCGGTATTTGCAATGGTTGCCAGCTGATGATACATTTGGGACTGATAACGCCTGAACATGAACAAAAGCCACAAATGCTGCACAACGATTCCCATAAATTTGAGTCGGGTTTTGTAAGTGTAGAAATTCCAGAAAATCATTCAGTCATGTTGGAAACATTGACCGGAAGCAAGCTGGGAGTTTGGATCGCACACGGAGAAGGCAAATTTTCATTGCCAAAAGCAAAAGATGATTACCACATTGCAGCACAATATGTTTATCCCGAATATCCCGGTAATCCGAATGGTTCAGATTATAACGTGGCCGCTCTTTGTTCTTCGGATGGACGACATTTAGCCATGATGCCACACCCGGAACGGGCAATCTTTCCCTGGCAATGGGCTTATTATCCCGCCAACAGAAAAAACAGAGACGAAATTTCGCCCTGGCTGGAAGCTTTTGTCAATGCCAGAAAATGGATTGAAAAAAGAAAGAAATAAATTTGAACTCGTTGGGTATAAAAATTTGACCCCAATCGAAAAAATTATTGTTTTAGCGTGAGTTCATAAAATAAGTTTATTATGTTGATGAAAAGATGATATTCACATGTTGCTAAGGTTAGTTATCTCTAAATAAAGTCTTTATATTCAAGAAACGAACCATATTTTTAAATAAAACCTTAGTAACGATAATCACAAAAACAAAAATAAACCTTATTACCTTATTAATTATCAAATTTTTATATGATTAAAACATGTAATCGTTATACCGAGCTCACGTTATTTTACGAAAATACTCGAGTGGAGTACAGAAAGCAAAAAACCGATGACAAGTTTATCGAATGATCAATTTTTATATTTCGTAAATTCAAGTAATTAATGCAACTTTTTCAGGGGAAATAAAAGGTAAAGAAAAATTATTTTTCAAGACAAAGGAGAAAAAAGAACATTTCCCCTTTGCCCTGATGGAATAAATGCTTTACTTTGGTCTCTTCCCCTT
>JAHDRA010000050.1 GCA_018433525.1 Paludibacteraceae bacterium | reverse complement strand
TAGGAAAACGTTCGGACACATCTGAAGAACCTGCTGCAGCTTCTACTCCCCCTGCAGAAACCTTTCAGGAGGGTGCTGATATAGTAGAAGACGATTTGCCTTTCTGAAAAAATTCTTATTTTCTCCAAAGCACATGACGCTGTTGTTGTGTGCTTTTTTTGTTCTACCTGTTTTTATCCTACCATATTTTAAAACTTGCACAAAATATATAAATGGTTATCGTCAGTCTGTTTCTTTAAAAGCAAAACAGAATGTATCAATAATTTGACACATTCTGTTGAAAATTGAATGAAAAAACTTTCGTGTAATTATTCTATAATTCCCAACTTGCGGGCAACTTTTGTAATTTTTTCTATTGATTCGTCAATCTGTTCAAAGGTATGGGTAGCCATCAACGAATATCTGATCAGTGTATCTTCGGAGGGAACAGCCGGCGAAACAACAGGATTAACAAAAACTCCTTCTTCCATCAGCAAACTGGTAAGTTGAAAAGTCTTAAGATTATCCCGCACATATAAAGGAATGATGGGTGATTCAGTGTGCCCAATTTCAAAACCGGCCTTCATAAATCCATCTTTCGCGCGGGCTGTGTTTTTCCACAACGCTTCTTTTCTCCACGTTTCTTCTTCCAATACATCCAAAGCTGCCAGCACGCAACCTGCAGAAGCAGGTGTAATGGAAGCGCTGAATATCAATGTTCTCGAATTGTGTTTCAAATAATTGATAATATTGTTGTCGGAAGCGATAAAACCGCCAATGGTTCCCAACGATTTGCTGAAAGTTCCCATAATCAGATCAACATCATTGGTATGCCCGTAATGCTCGCAAATTCCTGCTCCTGTTTTTCCGAAAACGCCCAGAGTATGAGCTTCATCAACATAAATGGAAGCATTGTATTTTTTGGATAATTCCACAATCTCAGGCAATTTGGCAATGTCGCCTTCCATACTGAAAACGCCATCCACTACAATCACCTTTATTTTGTCATAATCGCAACGTTTTAGCACATCTTCCAGCGAATCCATGTCGTTGTGACGGAATTTAAACTGTTTTGAAAACGAAAGACGCTTTCCCTCAATAATAGAAGCGTGATCTCTTTCGTCAAAAATCAGATAATCGTTTCGTCCCGTCAAACATGGAATTACACCCGAATTTACCGAAAAACCAGTGGAATATACCAAAGCAGCATCCTTATGAACAAATTTTGCCAAACGGTTTTCCAATTCGATATGAATATCAAGTGTTCCATTCAGAAACCGCGAACCTGCACAACCTGTGCCGTATTTTTCTATTGCTCTGATAGCGGCTTCTTTCAGTTTCGGATGATTGGTAAGGCCCAGATAACTATTGGATCCAAACATTAATACAGGTTTCCCGTTTATAGTAACAACTGTATCCTGTTCCGACTGAATAGGACGAAAATAAGGATAAATGCCCAATGATTTTACTTTCTGAGGTTCATCATACTGCCCCATTACTGTACTTAACAAACTCATAAGTTATAGTTTATATTTTTATTAAAAACGGCACAAAGATACATCTTTTTGATTAATAATTAATGCTTTTTAAAAACAGAAAATTTTAGATTCATATTCATCAGAATATAATTTTTTTTTTTAAGGTCTGATGGAACCCACATGTCTGAATATTAAATATTATATTCATTCGTGTTTGTGTATGCAATACTTGTGGGTTTCATAGTTTAGTACATGACATAAATTGAGACATTTGTTTTATATATCTGTAAAACAAAACATATAAGCCAAGCACTTGGGTTGACCTTGTCCGATGAGCCGAAAAACAAGCGAGAAAAGCCTTTATAAATCGTCCTTGTTTGAGTTCCGACGTATTTCGTCGGAATGAGTTTGGGCGATTTCAGCTTTTCGAGCGTAAGTTTTTCGAGTGAAGTGGGCGCAGTCTTGAAAGCAGCGTTTAAGCGAAAACAAAATCAAATTTATTTGATTTATATTGAACGTAGCTGCTTCAACTAAGTTAATTTTTTTGCTTACTTTTTTGTTTCAAGACAAAAAAGTGAGTGGGGTTTGGGGCAAAGCCCCGTTTGTACAATTTTTTATCATGTACTAAGATAAAATTGTTATACTTTTTCACAAAAGTTTTACTTCAAATTTTGTTATTTGTACCAAAATTTGTATTTTTGGGACAAATAATAAGAATATGGGACAAAATGCACCACAATACAGGCTTGAAAAACTTCCACCTCCGAAAGAAAAAGTGGAAACTATTGAAATATTGAAGCAAACAACCAGATCGGCATCTGCATTAGCCGAATTAAAAGGAATAGCAAAAACAATTCCCAATCAAGCCATGTTGATGAATGCTATTGTCCTACGCGAAGCAAAAGACAGCTCCGAAATCGAAAATATTATCACTACTCAAGATGAACTCTACAAAGCCCTAAGTATTAATAAAACCAATATATCGCCTGCTACAAAAGAAGTCGTCAATTATCGCGAAGCAATATTTTTTGGTTTTAACCTTGTGAAAAAACAAGAGTTCTTAAGAATGAGCGATATTGTAAGTATTCAACAACAATTGGTTGATAACTCGGCTGGAATTAGAAGTATTCCGGGCACGGTTTTGAAAAATGATAAAACGGGAGAAGTAATTTATACTCCTCCACAAGACAAGGCGGAAATACTGGATTTGCTATCAAATTTTGTGGATTATTTTAATCAACCCAATGATTTACCTCCATTGGTTAACATGGCAATTTTGCACTACCAATTTGAAAGTATTCACCCTTTTTATGATGGCAATGGTAGAACAGGCAGAATTCTTAATATTCTGTATCTGATACTAAACCAATTAATTGATGTGCCAATATTATATTTAAGTTCATATATCATTGCCAATAAAACAGAATATTACAGACTTCTAAATCAAGTAAATAGAATGGGGGAATGGGAAGATTGGATATTATTTATGCTTCAAGCTGTTGAAAATACCTCCAGAGAAACCATTACAAGAATCATGAAGATCAAAAATCTGCTCGATTCGACAATCGATCTGGTTCGACAAAAAGCCAACAAAGTTTATACAAAAGAACTTGTTGAACTGTTATTCGAGCAACCTTATACAAAGATTGAGTTTGTTGTAAAAAAATTGGGAGTCGAAAGAAAAGCAGCTTCACGTTATTTAAAGGAATTAGAAAATATTGGAGTAGTTGAATCACAAAAAGTGGGGCGAGAAACACTTTATATCAACAAAGAATTGATGGATATACTAAAACAATAACAATAAACCCAAACCATGTCCATTCATTCATAAAATAACTTGTAATAATCGAAGATCGATACTTTTTATTGATGACAAAATAGTTTATACAAATCTTGAAAAATAAGTTGAATTCTGACCATTTAGTAAATCAGTAAAAAATTCCCAAATCTCAACTCAAAATTTTTCTTCTTTCTTTTTTCGTTTCCTTAAAAAAATGTACTTTTGCAGGCTAATATTTTTAACTTATTAATTTTCAACACAAAAAAGAAAAATGGGGAAAGTATTGATTATCGGCGCCGGAGGAGTGGGAACGGTCGTTACGCACAAGGTTGCACAGAACCCGGAAGTTTTCACCGACATTATGCTGGCAAGCCGTACCAAATCGAAATGTGATGCCGTAGCAACAGAGGTAAAAAATCGTTATGGTGTAGAAATTAAAACGGCTTCGATTGATGCTGAAAATGTTCCTGAATTAGTAAAACTGCTTAAAGAATTTAAACCGGAACTTGTTATCAACGTAGCGCTTCCCTATCAGGATTTGACCATTATGGATGCCTGCCTGGAAGCCGGAGTAAATTATCTGGACACGGCCAATTACGAACCGAAAGACGAAGCCCATTTTGAATATAGCTGGCAATGGGCATACAAGGATCGTTTCGAGAAAGCAGGATTGACAGCCATTCTGGGTTGCGGATTCGATCCGGGCGTTACGAGCGTTTTTACGGCTTATGCTGCCAAACATCATTTTGACGAAATTCAATATCTCGATATTGTGGATTGCAATGCCGGCGATCACGGCAAACCTTTTGCCACAAATTTTAATCCCGAAATCAATATCCGCGAAGTTACGCAACGCGGAAAATACTGGGAAAATGGTCAGTGGGTGGAAACGGAACCGCACGAAATTCATAAACCGTTGACTTATCCGGAAATCGGGCCGAAAGAATCGTATCTGATTTATCATGAAGAACTGGAATCGTTGGTAAAAAATTTTCCAACCATTAAGCGAGCACGTTTCTGGATGACTTTCGGAGAGGAATATTTAACACATTTGCGTGTCATTCAAAACATTGGCATGGCTCGTATTGACGAAGTTGAATTCAACGGACAAAAGATTGTGCCAATTCAATTTTTAAAAGCCGTGTTGCCTAATCCGGGCGATTTAGGTGAAAACTACAAAGGTTGGACTTCCATTGGTTGCCGCATTCGCGGGATAAAAGACGGCAAGGAAAAAACTTACTATATCTACAACAATTGCAGCCACGAAGCAGCTTACCAGGAAACCGGCACACAGGGTGTAAGTTATACCACCGGCGTTCCTGCCATGATTGGAGCCATGATGTTTTTGCAGGGAAAATGGAAAAAACCCGGCGTTTTCAATGTGGAAGAATTTGATCCGGATCCTTTTATGGAACAACTCAACAAGCAGGGTTTGCCCTGGCATGAATTGGTGAATGTAGATTTGGAACTGTAAGTTTTTCAGAAAAAAAGAAAAAGATATTTATACCAAAAAAGAGCGCTTGTGGGCGCTCTTTTTTGTTAATTCAGCAATAATTCTACATACTGTCCTTCGTTGAATTTTTCTGCTCTGTAAGCAGCTGCAAACTGTAAAATTCTTTCAATCGTCTCCATTTGAGGACACATTACTTTTGTCTTTTTCTGCTGACCGGAGTCCACCTCATCAGCACTGTTGTCGGAAGTAGTAACTTTTTGCATAGGCATGTCTATTATTAAATACATTTTTATCTCTCAAATAATAAACGATGACACTTGCCAAAAAAGTGTACGGACACAAACAAAAATAAAAATATTTTTTTCGCTTACCTGAATTTATTTGATTTCGAGAGAGATATTTTTTTCTGAAGCTATTTTTCGCAAGTTGATCAGCGCATAACGCATTCTGCCCAAAGCCGTATTAATGCTGACATTTGTTTTTTCGGCTATTTCCTTGAAACTCAAATTTTCGAAAAAACGCATTTTAACCACAGCCTGCTGAGAAAGAGGAAGTTTTTCGACCAAATGAACCACATCGACAAAAACCTGTTCATTAGACAACACATCTTCCATACTTTTTTCGGAAAAACGTGTGCAGTTCAAAATATCAAAGTTAATTCCTTCTACCGAAAAGGTGTTTTCGTTCTTTTCGCGACGAAAATAGTCGATAATTAAGTTATGGGCTATTCGATTAATCCATGCCAGGAATTTTCCCGATTCGACATAACGATCCTGTTGAATGGTAGCTATGGCCTTGATAAAAGTATCCTGAAAAATATCTTCGGTAAGTTCCCTGTTGCGTACAATCAAAAAAATGTAGGTATATACTTTCGACTGATAACGTTTCAATAAAATCTCAAAAGCCTGATTGTTACCCTCTTTGTACAATTTTACCAATTCATCATCGGTAAATTGATTGAAGTCTTTCATTATTGCTAATTTATTGGTTAAGGGTAAGAATCGGCAATAGGCATTGAAGATTTAGAGGTTGACTATTAAAAAATTTTTAGTACGCAAAAATAATAATTGTATTGATATAAAAAAATTTTTTACAACAAAATTTTTCAAAAAACGTTACAAATTTTGAGTCATTCTATTCTATTTCCCTATTCTACCCACAAAACCAAGCCTTTCAGATATTCTCCTTCCGGATGATAAATATTGATGGGATGATCTGTTCCCTGCGAAAGTTGATGCAAAATACGCACATTTCGCTTGCTTTCGGCAGCTGCACTGAACACTGCCTGACGAAACTGTTCCCGTGTAATGGCTTGTGAACAGGAAAAAGTAAAAATTATTCCTCCGGGCCGAATGATTTCAAAAGCTTTTCTGTTGAGCTTTCTGTAACCTTTCAATGCATTCGGGACGGCATCCCTGTGTTTGGCAAAAGCCGGAGGATCAAGAATAATTAAATCGTAAAAAGGTGCACGTTTTTCGTAAAGTTGCAAATATTTAAAAGCGTCTTCGGCAAAAGATTGATGACGATTATCGGAAAAATTGAGCGCTACATTTTTATCGGTCAATTCTATGGCTTTCGCGGAACTATCTACTGAATGAACCAATTTGGCATTTCCACGCAAAGCATAAACGGAAAAACCGCCCGTGTAGCAAAACATATTTAATACAATTCGATCGGAAGCATAACGTTCCAGCAAAACGCGGTTTTCACGTTGATCGAGAAAAAAACCCGTTTTTTGGCCATGTTGCCAGTCGACAAAAAATTTCAGTCCGTTTTCCATGACCACAAACTGTTCGGAATCTCCTCCAATTAAGTAGCCGTCTTCAGGAGCATTTTCATTACGAAAAGGCAGGGTTGCTTCCGATTTGTAATAAAGATATTGGATTTCAGGGACGCATTCTACCACACATTTCGCTAACACATTCCTGATTTTGTGCATACCCACCGAGTGAGCCTGCATGACAGCCGTATTGCCATATACATCTACAATCAATCCGGGCAAAGCATCTCCTTCTCCATGAACAAGTCGGTAGCAGTTGTTCCGGTTTTGGATCATCAATCCCAACGCTTTACGCATTTGATAAGCTTCAGCTATTCGGTTTTTCCAGAAGTTTTCGTCAATTGGCTCTTCCTGAAACGAAAGAAGACGAACCATAATGCTACCCTGCTGAAAATGGCCTATTCCCAAAAAATCCCCTTGACTGTCGAGTACTTTTACCAAATCGCCTTCCGAAGGCTGACCATCAATTTTTTGAATAGCACCGGAAAATACCCACGGATGAAATCGGCGGACACTTTCTTCTTTTTTGGGTTTCAGAAAAACAACATGCATATCAAATGTTGGATTTTAAAAATTGAATAATTATCATTCGACAAAACAAACTCAGGAAAGCTTTTCTGAATGAGCATCGGGCTTAAGATCCGAATTTGTGGTTTCGGCATTTTCGGATGTTTCGGGTTGCTTGTGAGGCGAATTTTCCTGCACCAGTTTCTCAATTTGTTTGGGGGTCAATTGTGGCTCATTCATCAGTTGCAGATAAATCTGTAAACTTGCCCAAGCGTCGGTTGCGGCATAGCGAAGCTGTTTTTCCGTCAATTGCGGTTTTTCCCAATCGCTGAGACGTTGAGACTTCGATATTTTTTTCCCGAAAATAATGGCATAAATTTTCTGCAAACTCAACTCCATAATCCCGTAACTCTTTGCTATATTTTGAATATCTACAAAATTAGCCGGATGAAAATTCTGACGCTTGTTCAGCAAACGAAAATCATCGTGCAATGACAAGCCGACTTTCTTGATGTTTTCATCATTTAAAAAATCCTGCAATTCCTGTGGAAAATCGATTAAATTTAGACGAAAAAGGAAACAACGTTCCAACTCGGAAAGTTGAAGCAGGGAAACTTTATTGGAAGTACCGCTTTTGAAAGAAGGTTTTGTTTCGGTGTCGATCCCCACAACGAGATTTTTTCGAAGTTCGTCGATAGCGGGCGCTACCATTTCAGGTTTATCCACAAGAACAATTTCTCCCGGAAAACTGACTACGGGTAACTGATTGATTTCCTCTTTCGAAATTTTTGGTGAATACATAAAAAATTTATTTCAAAAAAGGACTTACATCGTCGTTCTCGGCAGTATGTTGAAAATCGAGAAACGAATCGCGCGTAAGTTGTTTTTCATCAGGTTGATGCATTTCTTCCCATTCTGTATCATCCTGCGGGTTGTATTTCAAAGCATGTAACGCACGCATGGCATTCAGCAACTTTTGGCCCCAATGATCGCCAAAAGCCGTAAGACATTCAGATAGAGCATCGCTCATTATATCCACATCAGCAGTTTGGTAATTGGCAGCAAAATCCTTGATTTCCTGATAAATATCACTCAGATTTTCAGAAATAAAAGCTGCAACAGGCGTATCGCTTATGGCCATGTCGGGATGAAACACCTCAAGGTACACATCATCGTTGCCCAAAAGTTGTTCGATTTGTTCACGAACAAACTGATAATCTTCCTCCGTAACAAAACGTTCAGGAAGATTTTCATAAACCGGTTCGGGAATATCGAGCACGGAAGCCTTCAGATAAAGCAACGGCAATAGTTTCAGCGATTTTTCCACAAACTCATCCTTCCCCATTTCCGAAGTATGCTCCAGAAAAAGGCAGGTTTCGGCAACTACTGTTACAAATTCAATAACATTGGCGCTGTAAACGATATGATCGGGCAATTCGTCAATACTCATGATAATTTCAATAAAACTTATTCATTGTAGCAATGAAAATTTTTAAAGTACAAAATTAAGAAAATTATTTTACATAAACCGGTGAAATCTTTCAGGGGCCATCTCAAAAAAAGATAGTCAACTTTCGAAAGATTTGATAAACAATTTTTATCTTTTCCTTGTTCTAAACCAAAAGGACATAGCAAAAGCATAATTTATTTTCTACCAATACCCCAAAACAAAGCAGTATGGAAGACAAAATTGTAACACTAAAAAATTACGACACAATAGTGAAAGCCATGTTCGATCAGGAAATTTTACGTGCCAACCACATCGAATGCTTTATCAACAATGAGCAGTTGGTGGAGCTTTATCCAATGTTTGCCGACATTGATGAAGGTTTGAAAATAGTTGTTTTTGAAAAAGATTTGGAAAAAGCACAGAAGGTATTGGAAGAATACCATCGCTCAATCGAAGAAAATGTTTAACGAAATTTCTCTTCCTTTTTTCCGACAACGAAATTTCTTAATTCATTTGTCGTTTTTTTTGCCTCAACCAATTCCGCAATTTTTTTTCCTGAGAGCGGATCAACGAGATCGGGAGCAATTTCCAGCAAGGGAATGAATACAAAGTCGCGCTCCGCAATTGCGGGATGCGGAATTTTTAAAGTAGGTTGGTCGATGACAAGATGATCATAAAGCAATATGTCAATATCAATAATACGGTCAGCATATTGTTGCCCGCAACTTTTTGAAGTTCTACCCATTGCCTGCTCAATTTCCCGGGTTTTGTCCAACAATTCGCAGGGAGATAAATGGGTTTCCATCAGCACTACCGCATTCAAAAAATCGTTTTCGGAAGAAAAACCAAATGGTTTGGAAATATAAAACGAAGATTGGGACAGTAAACTCCCAATCTCCATTTTTAACATCATCACAGCATCCTGCAAATTTTTTTCTTTTTCTCCAAGATTGCTTCCCAAACCCAAAAAAATCAGACTCATTTTCAAAAAGATTACTTTCTTTACATCTCTCACCAATAATTATTGCTGCGAAACTTCCTCCGTAACTTTTCCCTTTTTCTCCATCAGCTTGTCCCGGTTAAAGAACAAGGTAATAAGTGCGCCAATCCAAACCAGAATTTTGACACCCATTTCATGAGGAAAAAACAGGCAAAGTAATCCACTCAGTGCTATCAGAAGGGAAGGTCCCCAAATACCGTATTCTTTTTTGATAAAACCAAACACCACAATAGCATCTACCGCCAAGGCAATAAGCAATTCGATGCCAATAAAATAGGCATACATTCCCAGCAATGTTGAGGCGGCTCTTCCTCCTTTAAAATGGTAATAAAGCGGAAGACCGTGCCCAATTACGGCTCCAATTCCTATACATCCCAACGTAGCAGTATCACTAATATTAAGAAATTGATGAGCTATCCACATGGGCACAAGCGCTTTCACGGTATCCAGCAATCCTGTGAGTACGCCCCAAAATTTGCTAACATTTCTGAAAACATTATAAGCTCCGGGATTCCCGTTGCCCAATTCACGAATATTCTGATTGAAAACCAGTTTTGTGATAAGCTGTGCAAATAACACGGAACCTATCAAATATCCCGCAACAAGACAAACCAAATATAAAACATACTGATTCATATTCTCAAAATTTCACAAAAGAATGGAAACACCATAAGCACCCGGTCCACAATAAACTGCATCTACCAGTCCACCTTGACCTTCGACAATTTCATCAACCGGCAGCATTTTAATTTTTTCGAGCAGGGCTGCATAAGCATCCTGATTTTTATCTCCATAACCACTCAGCGTAATTGCCCGTTTGATGCGGGTAACCGATTTTTCCTGCATTTTTGCATGGATTTGTTCTATAATCAAATCGTTCACCTGTCGGTAAGTTCTGCCTTTCCCCATAGGCAAAACCAATCCATCCTTCTCATTCCCCATCATACCCACCACCGGTATAATGTGCAAAACACTGCCCATCAACGATTGTGCTTTTCCAATTCGTCCGCCTTTGTATAAATAATTGAGATCGGGAAATACAAACCAGCTGAAAGTATTCTCCACAATCTGTTGGCAGGCTGCTGAAAGTTCTTCCACGCTTAAATCAGGCTGTGTTTTTACTAAATCAATAATGCCCAACAAGACACTACCGACACCATTGATGGCTTGGCGTGTATGGACATTGATAACAGGTACGATATTTTCAAATTGTTTACGTACATTTTCAGCTACACGAAATGAAGCTGCAGAAAGGCCACTGCTCATTACCACATGAATAAACACATCGTAATTGGCATGATTTCTTTCAATGATTTCGGCAATTTCATTGTGAATCAGTGTGGAAGATTTTGCTACAACCTTTTCCTTCTCATATTTTGAAATCAGCCACCTTGCATTGTGTTCCTCGCTTTGTCGATATTCTACACCATCCACAAAAACAGGGAATTTTACAATTTCCAGCGCTTCGTAGTCAATTTGTTCGCGCGAAAGTCCGAGATTGTCTCCTACAATGATAAAAATTTTTTTGCTCATATCTTCTCAATTTATTCAAAGGTTATATAATAGGAATATTTGTATTGCCCGCCATAATATTCTTCAAAATCCCTGTCGGAAAATTTGTTCCTCAATTGCTCGATTAAAGAATTTTCCTTTTTCACATCTTCTCCCTTATAAATGGTAATCAGGCTGCCTTCTGCAGAAAGTTGCTGAACGGTATCGAATACAAGTTCTTGAAGATTTTTGTTGGCAAGTATGATTTTCTTTTTATACACCGTAAAATAATCGTTTTTATTTACTGGTGCACCATTTTCGGTGGTAACATTGCGTGTAGAACGAGCTATGCCACAGAAAGGGATATTGTTAATACTGTTCATGGCTTCGTCAAAAATGGTGTTGATGTCGTAATCTTTGGAAATATTCATCAACATACTAACCAGCGAAATCGGATTGTCCGATTCTACAATGAAAACATTGGACTTGCAAAGCGATACTGCATATTTCAATGCCATTAGAATATCGCTGTCATCCGAAGCTACAATAATATTTTTTGCTTTCAAATTGTTCAACCCTTTCACCAGCTGATTGACGGAAGGTTTGTTTTTGCCATAACAAAGTATGTCGTCGGCACCCAAATTTTTCAGTATTTCAGCAAAACCTTTCCCTGATACTATGCAAAATACGCTTTTGTCTCTTTCATACTCTACCACATCTTCGCTAAGAAAGTTCCGATGTTGCTTTTTCATATCGTCCACTTTGGTGAAAAGCAAGGACCCAAATTTGGAGACATCGTCAAACAAATCATTGGGTTTATTGGTATGAATGTGGACTTTGTATTTATTGTTGCTGTTGATAATAATCAAGCTATCACCATAATGCGCAATTTTTTCCCTCAGTTGGTCTTTGGAAGTAATCGCATCGCTTTCGAGCACAAATTCGGTACAGTATTTATTTTTGATTTCGGGATTCCAAGAAGCATCGATTTCCTGCAGATCATCGATTAATTTTTCCCTGTTAATTGTTTTTCCGTTGTTGTGGTTCAAATGGATATTGCCCAACAAATTTCTGGCATTTTGCAAGGCTTCTACCAATCGGCTATTCTGAATTCGGGAAAAATCTATATTTAAAATCAGTGGAGCAAACGGACTTTTTCGTAATTCCGACAATCTTTTTTTAAGAAGTTTTCTGGTTGTACGTCCAATCCTGAGCAAACTGGGTAAAGATATGCCGTTTACCACCAGCTGACTGAGTTCCTTATTAATTCCTTCCAACAAAATAATAAATCCTGCTCCGCCGGAATCCACCACACCGGCTTTTTTCAGTACGGGAAGCATTTCCGGCGTTTGACTCAACACTTCTTTCAAATAAGGAATGGTCTGTTGAATGATGACGAGTGGATTGTCTTCTTTTTCCATAAGCTGGGCATATTTTTCTTTTAAAGCCCTCATAATGGTAAGCATGGTACCTTCTCGAGGATTTTCCGTGCCTTCATAAGCATTGCGGTAACCATTTTCAATAGCCCGGTAAATATTTTCTTTGGAAAAATCCTTATTGGCAGTAATTTGGGTAAATCCCTGAGCAAATAACGATAAAATAACGCCTGAACAACCACGACTGTTGAGCAGCATTTGCTCGGCAAAATCTTTCAAATATTCTCCGGAATTTTTCTCTGTTCTGCCATTATTTTTCATTTGGACAATAGCACCCTGAATAGTTAGCACCATATTCAATCCCGTGTCTCCGTCAGGAACTGGGAAAACGTTCAAACTGTTAATATACTCCTTGTGCTTATTAAGGTAACGATGAATATTTTCAATAATTTCATTGATGGATTCCACATTGAAGCTTACTTCAGTGGTTTCAACTAAATTGGTATCGGTTGTATTCATGATAATTTAATAATTATTTACACGGATTTTTAAATCCCTTTTGGTTAAAAAATGAATTTCAAAAGTATGAAATTTTATTTAATAAACATTCCGAAAACAAACAACTTAATCTATTGATTATTTAAATAAAAGATTTTCAATAAAATATGTAAATTCGGACTTAAAAAACGGTAAAATAACTTTTTGTGGTTTTTCTCAGCAAAAAGAATACTAACAGTATTTTCCTTGCCCGAAACAAGGCAACAATTTCAGTGTTACTGCATTTTTGTCAGGGAAAAAGGTGCTAAAATCGGCTCGTCTGTCAAATATGCGTTTTAAAAGTAAGAAAAAATATCTTGGTAAAAAATACTTTTTTATGTCTGCCTAAAAAACTGATAAAGAAATTTTTATCTCAGAATTTGATTCCTAGTGTATTAAATGGTTATATTTTCTATAACAGAAAGATTAAATGACCTCGGTAACCGAAAAAAGCAAATATGATTATAAAAAGTTACGAAGTATATATTTGAAAATTTACATTATCTTTTTTTGTTATAATTCGGAATTGCAGATACCAAATACTTTAGTACATGACAAAAATTGAGACATTTATGTTATATATCTGTAAAACAGGACAAAAAAGCCAAGCTCTTCGGGTTAATCTTGTCCAGTGAGCCGAAAAAAGTGAGAAAAGCGTTTAAAAATCGTCCTTGTTTGAGTTCCGACGAATTTCGTCGGAATAAGTTTGGGCGATTTCAGCTTTTCGAGCGTAAGTTTTTCGAGTGAAGTGGGCACAGTCTTGAAAACAACATTTAAGCGAAAACAAAATCAAATTTATTTGATTTATGTTGAGCGTAGCTGCTTTCAACTAAGTTAATTTTTCCTGACTTCGACACAATTCAAGAGGTATTTTTGTAACGATCACACAATGTAACATTGGTATTTTTTGCATCACCGAAATGGGTGACACAAGAGGAAAAATATTACATTTGCGTATGTTTGTACGTAAGAATAAGAATCGTTCAGGGACAACCAGTCTTGTTTTCCGCATTTTTTTGCAACATCCTTATAAGTATTTGAATATCAATAATAATATTGCAATTTTGGGTGTTGCAAAATTATTATTATGTTTATCCGAAAAGTAAAAAATCGATCTGGAAGTCAATCTGTACAAGTGATACAGAAGTTTCGAGGAAAGTGTAAAGTAGTGAAAAACGATTGGTTGTGCCACCACTCAGCACGAAATTGAAAGGTTGGAACAATTGGCCGGAGAAGAAATGAATCGTTTAAGCGGAAATCAAACGAAGCTTTTTGGCTACGAAAGTGATGAGAGGATTGAACAAGTTTTTTCTCTGCTTCACAATGGCAGTATTCATCCTGTTGGTCCGGAGTTGATTTTCGGCAAGATTTACGATTATATTGGTTTTAATTCCATTCAAGAGGAGCTTTTCAGGCATTTGGTTATAGCCTGGTTAGCGTTTCCATTAAGCAAGTTAAAAACAGCTGATTACCTTCGTCGCTATCAAGGGAAAGAAATAGAGATAAACACGGTTTATAGGTTTTTGGGCAAATTAAGCGGGAAACTCAAACCAGAAGTGGAACAAATTGATTTTGCCCATACCCTTGAAGTTTTAGGCGGCAAAATTAATGTTGTGTTCTATGACCTGACTACACTGTATTTCGAAACCAGTGAGGAGGATGATTTGCGCAAGATGATGGGTTTCAGTAAAGAGGATAAATTGCTGGATGTAATCAAATCAGTATTATTTCTTCAAAAAATAGTCGTAACTAATTAATTCAATTTTTTTGTTGGAAATCCTGCGTTTAACTTTCCTGTCGTTCAACAATCTATAGATATTATTTCTGTCGTTAGCAACATTTTTTACATTATCTGCAAGCTTCATTCCCTGCGTTTCGAAACCATTTATGGCAGGATGGTCAATCCATATCCATATTCCTTCGGCAGGGAGAGTATCAATAGACTGTATAAAGTTTTTTCTCAACATTTTGTAGTCTTCACTTTGATTTACAATCATTTTTCGGACACCCATTTGGGTTATCAGATCATCTTCAAAAAGCAGGTTGTATTCGGATGCAAGCTTTTTAACCAGATTTCGCAACTCAGGTGATAAACTTCCAAAAACCATGTGTTCCGAAATGTGACTTATTTGTGGAATTAGTTTGATTGCTGTTTCAACTTGTGCTCTTAACTCAGCTTCCACTTCGGTAAGATTTATGTTAGCATATTGAAGCGAATTTCCGGATTGACCACCCCAGGTATTCGCCAAAAAGTTTCCTTCGCTATCGCAAATTGAGGGACAGTGAGTCAGAGGTTTCCATTTATAACCATCCCATTCGCTTGTAATTGTCAGATGAACACCCACATCTAGCCCGGGATGTTGTTGCATAAGCTTTGCTGCCTCATAAAACCAGGGACAAGGCACCATCACCTCTGTTGTTTTTAAAATCCCTTTTTCGTAGTTTTGGATGATTGCCAGATTTGCCGAACGTGCGGAACCCGCATCGTCGCCTCGTATAATTAATTTTGGTTGAGCATTTACACTAACGGCTAAAAAGACAAATAGTGCATTGTAGATAAGAATATGTGGTTTCATCAGAATATAATTTATTTTTTAAAGGTCTGATGGAACCCCAATGTCTGAATATTATATTTATTCGTGTTTGTGTATGCAATACATGTGGGTTTCATATCAGAATTGATTTTTCTATTGCAAATGTACGCGATAAACTGCAAACAATTATGTATTTATTTATCATTTATTAATACTATTTCGATGTCTCATACCAAGTTGATATCTAAAATATTTAGATAAGGAAACAAAGTCATAGATTTCACATAATTAGGTTTGCATTTAATTCGTTTATTCCCCGGCAACCCACTTCCATTGTTTTCGCTAAAGAATCAAATATCTTGTTGTGTAAATACTTTACTCTTATTTCATCCCAAAGATGTTGTGTTGAATTAACTTCAAGACTAAAAGATGGTTGCTATATGAAATGTATATTTCCGGGCACTCTTAAACCTTTTGCTTTGTGCCATCCTGTTCCATCTATCTGCATGATAATTTCAAATTCCTTAAATTCATTGGATATATTTTATAAAAATAAGCTCATCATTTCCGTATTTGCATGCGGTAATATTAAAGAACTAATGTGGCCTAACTTTGGACATATTCCTGTATAAACATAAAAAAACTTTCTCTTACTACTTATTTTGCAACCAGAGGACGAACCTGCTTGGGTGGTTTGACCCCCTATTCTTTGGACAGTTTTAACTAAATAGTTTGAGACAAAAGTTAGCCTCGTTTGTGTGTTTTTCTTTTTCTGACCCCAAGCAAATTTAGCTTCAACTTCCGCACTTGTCAAGGGCAAGCCAAGTGGCT
>JAHDRA010000081.1 GCA_018433525.1 Paludibacteraceae bacterium | reverse complement strand
TGTAATCTGAGTTTCAAAGCAGCTAATGATTTAGTAGCACTTATGCAAAAATTTAATTACCTTAAGGAATTAACCGGGCAAAGCCGCAACCGTATTTTTATTTTTGAGCCCTACTTAAAGATTTTTGACAATGACTGACGACCGGATATATCAAATCATTCTATAAATATGGATCAAAATCGCATTTCACAATTACAATCAGTTTTCGATGAAATTAGTCACTTTATTACAAGTGATGACGATAGAGAACAAGCGGGAGTTTGGTTTGCCCGGGAATTGATGGTCGCATTGGGATATGCCCGTTGGGAGAACTTTCAGGTCGCAATCGGCAGAGCAGTTGACTCATGTAAAATACAGAATATCACTGTAAATGACCTTTTTCATGAGGTCACGAAAATAGTTGAAATTGGGAAAACATCAAAAAACTTGAACGTCGTGTGGCTGCCGAAGAAAAACAAATTGAAAAGGCAAGTCCCAAATTGCCCAAAAGCGACAACAAACAATAAATCCATTTTTTTTGAGATAAAACTTACCGAATGAAAAAAGGGTACATGTACATATTGGAATGCAGCGACGGGAGCTATTATACGGGAAGCACGACCAATTTGGAATTGCGATTGCAACAACATCAAAGCGGCGAAGGGGCAAATCACACGAAGAAACGATTGCCTGTAACATTGGTGTATTACGAAAAATATTCGAGAATTGATGAAGCGTTTTATCGTGAAAAACAGGTGCAGGGATGGAGCCGAAAGAAGAAAGAAGCGTTGATAAATGGAAATCCTGAATTGTTGCCGCAATTAGCTGTCGCCTATAGAGATTTGAAAAATAGTGGTGGTTTAGAGAACCTCAACCACAAAGAAACTACGGTGTCTTCGAGAACCTCAGACACCGAAGTATTGAGAACCTCAGACACCGAAATATCGAGTGCCTCAGACACCGAAGTGTTGAGAACCTCAGACACCAGAGCAATTTCGCTGCCTGAGGTTCTCGAAGGCAGCGACAAAGAAACTCTCAAAGACACCGTCATCCCATCTAAAAATGAATACCAATGAGTGAGTGGAAAGAATATAAATTTTCAGATTTTGTCGAAATCAATCCTAATGTAACTTTGCCTTCAGATGAATGTATTTCGTATGTTGAAATGAAAGATTTAAATGAAAGCGAAAAATTTTGTTTTCCGAGTTCTGAAAGAAAAAAAGGGAATGGTTCAAAATTCCAAAATTATGATACTCTTTTTGCCAGAATAACACCTTGTCTTGAGAATGGAAAAATTTGTCAAGTCAGAGGATTAAAAAATAATGTTGGGTTAGGTTCTACGGAGTTTATCGTTTTTAGAGGGAAAAGAAATGTTTCCGACACAGATTTCATTTTTTATTTATCGAGATGGGATGATGTACGATCACATGCAGAGATTAATTTGGATGGCACATCCGGAAGACAGAGAGTTCCAATAGCATGTTTCGATGATTTAATTATTAAAATGCCAGTGGATATAGATGAGCAAAAAGCCATAGCCTCCATTCTTTCCAGCCTCGATGATAAAATAGACCTGCTTCACCGCCAAAACGCTACGCTCGAAAAAATGGCCGAAACGCTCTTCAGGCAGTGGTTTGTGGAAGAGGCGAAGGAGGAGTGGGCAAGCAGACCGTTAAGTTCAATTGCTAATTTCTTAAATGGATTGGCATGTCAAAAATTCCCTCCAAAAAATGATATAGAAAAGCTTCCTGTTTTAAAAATTAAAGAGTTAAATAGCGGAATATCCGAAAATTCAGATTGGGCAACAACTGATGTAAATCCCGAATATATTGTAAAAAATGGTGATGTGATTTTTGCATGGTCTGCATCATTAATGGTTAAAATTTGGGATGGGCAGGATTGTATATTAAACCAACATTTATTCAAGGTTACATCTGAATATTATCCAAAATGGTTCTATTATTTATGGTGCAAATATCATTTGGATGAATTTATAGTGAAAGCTGCAAGTCATGCGACAACTATGGGTCATATAAAAAG
>JAHDRA010000110.1 GCA_018433525.1 Paludibacteraceae bacterium | reverse complement strand
GGATTGGAAGCAGTATCTTTTACGGGATTGGTTTCCTGCATTTCTTTCATGGCTTTTAGCCCTAATGGAGTAGCCGCATTGTCGAGTCCCAACATGTTGGCGGCAATATTCATGAACATGCTGCCATAAGCGGGATGATTTTTCGGAAGATCAGGAAAAATTTTTTCAAAAAAAGGCGCCACAGCCTTAGAAAACAATCGAATTACGCCACCGCGTTCGCCAACTTTCATTATACCCAGCCACAGCGACAATACGCCTGTAAGTCCCAATGAAATTTCAAAACCTGACTTGGCCGAATCGAAAGTTGAATTGAGCATGTCGGAAAAAACCTGAACATTTCCGAAAACCAACAGTTGAATGCATGCAATAACGAATGCAATCAGAAAAAAACCTATCCAAATGTAATTCAATACCATCTTTTAAAGTTTTTCGGGCTTAATGTGGAAAACCGGATTTTTAAATATTCCGACAACTTGCAAAATTACAAGATTTTTCCGATTTGCACTCTTTTTGACTGCGGAGGCAGCATTAAAATACAAAATCAGATTAAATCTTTGATTTTTCATTCAACAACTTGCTTTTTAAAGCTTCTCTGAAACCAAAACATTAATACAGCAGCAATTAAAGCAGTTACCGCCCCGAAATAAAAAGGAACATGCGAATTTACTTTGTCGTACAGTATGCCGGCTATAAGGCTGGCAGGTAGCAAGGTTATTCCCAATAATGCATTGTAGAGCCCCAAACCCGTTCCTTTTTTATTCTCATCAACAATGTCCGAAACAAATGCTTTCTGTATGCCATCAGTGGCAGCAGAATAGACTCCATATAAGGCAAATAGTGAAGCAATTACCACGATATGACTGGAAGCTCCAAACCCAAAATAAACCAGTGCATATATTATATACCCGACAATCAAAATTTTTTCTTTCCCGACTCTGTCGGATAAACTGCCAACTGGAATGGACAGCAATACGGAAACCACGTTGGTGAGTAAATAAACAAGCGGAATGAAGGCAACTTTTATTCCTATTTCGTTGGCTTTTACCAGCAGCAGGGCGTCGGTTGAATTTCCAAGCGTAAAAATAAATACTATGGCCAGAAAGAAATAAAATTTTTTGGAAAAATCGCCAAAACGAAATTTTTTCACCAAACTTTCCTTATTTTTCTTAGCCTCCGTTATGCCGAAAATTATCACCAAAATTCCCAATATGGAAGGAATGCCGGCGAGCAAAAAAATCAATCTGTAATTATCTTTGAATGCCGAAAGCAAGATAAATGCTATGAGTGGGCCTAAAATGGCACCACTGTTGTCCATCGCTTTTTGCAGTCCGAAACTTTTTCCTGTTTCGCCATTTTCTACCGATCCGGCTACAATGCTGTCACGTGGAGCTGTGCGAATACCTTTCCCCACTCTTTCCACGAAACGAAGAATCAGCACCTGAATGGGTGAAACAACCAGCGAGTACAAAGGTATAATAACAGCCGAAAGTCCATAGCCAATCAGTAAAAATGGTTTGTTTTTGCCTATTTTGTCGCTCCAAAAACCCGTAATTGTTTTGATCAGTGAAGCAGTACTTTCAGCAACTCCTTCAATAAGCGACAAGCTGGTTTTTGATGCCCCAATGGAAAGCAAAAACATGGGCATGACCGAATAGACCATCTTTAGTGAAGTGTCCGTGAGAAAACTGGTTAATCCGGTAAAAAAAATATTTCGTGGATATCCAAAAATTCGTTTATTCTTTTTCATGTTCATTTTTTTAATCTTTAATAGAATAATAATTTCAGGAATGAGATGCAAAGATATAAATTTTAACTAATCAAATCGAGTCGAGATTTAAATTTAATAGCAATTTTTTGGGGATTAGTTTTTCTTCTTGTCCTACTTTCTTTGGAGAAAATTATCTGATTTTTTGTTTTTTTATAAGAATTTTGTTTTCTTTGTGTTTTTGAAAATATTTTCAAAAACAGGTGCAGTTAGGTTCTTATTTTAAAAAAAATCGTAACTTTGCAGAATAAAAATTTAGAAAAATTGTGTTGGATTTTTATTCTAAAATTCAATATTTTCTTCGCAATCAGTTAATTATAATTTTCATACATGGATCAAGAAACAAAAAAAGCCGAAAGTTTAATTGCCCAGGGAAGAATTCGAACCAATATTCTTCACAATGTCGAACAAAAATCGATTGCTTATCTGGTGCAAAAAATTCCGGCTTGGATGAGTTCCGATATGCTTACAGCCATAGGTTTTGTGGGGAGTATGATTGTATTTTTGTCCTTTGTACTGGGTGCTTACATCAGTCGTTACTTTTTGTTGTTGGGCATATTGGGATTTATGGTAAGTTGGTTTGGTGATTCACTGGACGGAAGGATAGCTTACTATCGTAACAAGCCTCGTAAATGGTACGGTTTTTCGCTCGATATAACTGTCGACTGGCTGGGAATTATCTTAATGGGAGCCGGCTTTATCGTTTATGCGCCTTCTTATTGGAAAATAATCGGATTTCTGTTTGTAGTTCTTTATGGTTGGGAAATGATAACCGCTTTACTCAGATATAAAATTACAGAGCAGTATTCAATTGACTCGGGAAGTTTTGGTCCTACAGAAGTACGCATTCTCATTTCGTTAATGCTTATTCTTGAAGTAATTGTCAAGGATTCCATTTTATATACATCATCTCTTGCTTGCTTGGTCCTGTTGATTATGAATTTTTTAGAAACGGGTAAAATATTAAAATCTGCAAATGAGCGAGATAAAAAAGAAAAAGAAGCAAAAATTGCTCGATAATCTTATGGAGAGGCTTAAAACATTTACCAAAGCTCAGTTTTCTGCCATGACCGGTGGTGCGGTCGATTATATGGTGATGGTTTTTTTTACTGAAGTTTTTCATATTCATTATACCATTTCCATCGCCATTGGTGGAATTGTGGGAGCAGTGGTAAATTTTACATTGAATAAAAGCTGGACTTTCAAATCGAAAGAACTCCCTTATAAATCTACCGGAATACACCAATTGCTCAAATTTGCTTTGGTGGTTACCAACAGTATTGTTTTAAAATCTTCCTCAACCTATTTAATTACAACAATACTTGTAATAGACTATAAATTTAGCCGAATCATTACCGATTTAATTATATCCATAGGATTTAATTATAATTTGCAGAAGCATTGGGTATTCAGAAAAATCCGTGTTTCGGAAAACAACGATAATCTCACAGATAATAAGTTGCCTTTAGCAGATAAAAAATACGAGCTTCCCAAATGAAAATTTACTCGATCAAATTTTTTTCTTTTTTGAAATGAATAAGATTGAGGGCGAAAAACTTATAGTACAACAAATGATTCGGTTGTACTGCAACAAATGTCATCATTCTTCTTCCTTGTGCGATTCCTGCTTGCAGTTGTCGGAATATGCTGTAAGCCGATTGGAAAAATGTCCTTTTGGAGAAAGAAAAACTTCCTGTTCGGCCTGTAAAATACATTGCTACGAACCTCAAATGAGAAAAGAAATACGTCGGGTGATGAGATTTTCGGGGCCTCGCATGCTATTTTACCATCCGATACTTTTTTTGAATCATTATTTATTAAAAAAATAGCCTTCAACGAGCTGGTCATCAAAGGCTTAAATAATTTAGCGTAATAATTTTCTCGATTATTTCAATCCCAATTTCTTTTTGACAAGAGGAGTAACATCATTTGATTTCGGTGATTGATAAACAATGGACTGTGTACTTAAATCGAAAATGTACGTATAATTGTTTTCGCTTCCCACTTCATTAATTGCTTTTTTAACTTTGTCAATTACCGGAGTAAACAATTCCTGCTGTTTTTTTTGCAAATCGCTGCTGGCTGTCTGGTTAAAGGTATTGATACGCTGTTCGATTTCAACAATTTCACTTTGGCGAGCCTGTTTGATGCTTTCGGGCATGGTGGCTTGTTTGTCCTGAAATTCTTTGATTTTAGCGTAATATTCTTCCCTCATTTTTAACAGTTCATTTTCCCATTGCGTTTGCAAATCGTTTAAAGTTTTTTCGATTTCGGTTCTTTCCGGCATTAAAGAAAGAATTTCCTGCGAATTGATATGTCCTAATTTTACTTCTTGACCCATTAAACTGATAGGGAAGACACATAATAATAAAAAGGCAATTTTCTTAAACATGACAATTTTTTTGATGTTGATTATACAAATTTGAAAAACAGAGTGCAAATATATTAAATTACTTTGAATAACCCAACTGTTTGAGTACCTCATCGCTAATGTCGATGCCGGGTGTTGTAAAAACTACACTCATGGCCGTGCTTTTATCAAAAACCACTTCTATATTTCGATCTTTGCTGATGCTTTGAATGGCTGTGTAAACTTCATCTTGAATAGGCTTCATCAAACTTTCTCTTTTTTTGAAAAGTTCTCCTTGCGGGCCGAAGTATTTTCTTTTCAGTTCCTGTGCTTCTTTTTCTTTTGCAACAATTTCCTCTTCACGCTTTTTCTTCATCTCTTCTGTCATAAATACCAACTCGGTTTGGTAATTTTTATACATGGCTTCAGCTTCTTTCTGAAGAGCTTCTACTTCCGACTGCCATTTTTTTGAAACCTGATTGATTTGTTCGTTGGCAGTTTCGTATGCCGGAATATTTTTCAAAATATAGCTCATATCCACTGAGGCAAATTTCTGTGCAGAAGATAACCATGTGAATACACTTAAAAAACAGAATGTTACTATCAATTTTTTCATAATCGAAAGATTTAATCTTAATAATTTTAATTTATAACAAATTCTTTGCCAGAAAATCTAATGTATTATAATTCCTGTCCAAGAACGAAATGGAACTGACTGCCGCTTGGTTTAGTTGCTCCGGTAACCGTATCGAATCCATAACCCCAGTCTATACCCATCATGCCGAACATAGGAAGAAATATGCGTACACCTATACCTGCCGATCGTTTCAGATTAAATGGGTTGTAACCATTGGGACCGGAAATACTGTTGAAACAGTTTCCTGCTTCAACAAAACTTAAAACATAAATTGTAGCAGACTGTTCCAACGAAAGCGGATAACGCAGTTCCATAGTATATTTGTTGTACAAATAACCTGCTGCAATCCCTGTTTTGGTATCGTAAGGTGTGAGTGAACCGTTTTCGTAACCACGCATGGCCACATATTCGGTGCCATAGCTGGTGTAGGACGACATTCCGTCGCCGCCCATGTAGAAAGTTTCAAAAGGTGATCGGGCATTTTTGTTGTAATAACCTAAATAGGAAAACTGTGCTCTTGCCATAAGTACCAATTTATTGTTGGGAGTAAGTGGCGTAAAAGTTTTTCCGGTAAATGTCCATTTGTGATATTCTATAAATTTATATCGTTCTTCGTTACTCATTTCTTGAGAATAGTCTTTGCCATTGAAAACAGAATAAGGGGGCGTAAATTTAAGTCCTAATGAGAACAATGACCCGGTACGGGTATAAATGGGATTATCTATGGAAGAACGGTTCAATATCAGATTCATACTTAGATTGTTGAAGGTACCCGAAGTCATAGGAAAATATCCGGCATACCAGTTGTTCAGCATGAAACGTTGAAATGAAAGTTCGGAATAGAAAGAGAAGTAATCGTCAGGCCAATTCAATCTTTTTCCATAGCCTAAGGATGCCCCCAGTGTCCGCATATAGCGGTCGGGGTCTACTTCCGTTTGATAGTAATTATAGTTATTGCCGTAGTAATCGTTGTAATATCCTCCGTAATAACCACCATAATACATACTCGAAAGATTATTGATGTAATTCAGGTATCGGTTGCTAATGGCAGTTTGTGTAGAATAATATACTGAGGCAGAAAGTGAATTGGGGCGTTTTCCTCCCAACCATGGTTCAAGAAACGAAATACTGAAAGAACTGTAAGATTGTCCGTTGGTGCGGGCATTTAAAGAAAAAGTTTGACCTTCTCCCTGTGGTACAATACGATAAGTATCGGGATTAAATAAATTTTGGATGGCAAAATTACTGAATTTTAATCCTACACTACCAACAACTCCTGTTGCTCCCCAACCGGCAGAAAATTCTATTTGATCGTTTCCCTTGCTTTCGAGCACATAATTAATATCAACGGTGCCATTTTCGGGGTCGGGTTGAATATCAATGGCATTATTCATTTTTTCTTGGTCGAAATGACCCATTTGCGCCAGTTCACGCAAGGAACGGACGATATCCTCCTGACTGTACAATTGTCCGGGTTTAGTTCGCAATTCTCTTCTTATCACATGTTCGTAAACGCGGGTGTTTCCTTTTATACCAATTTCGTTGATGGTAGCTTGTTTACCTTCATAAATTCTAATTTCAAAATCAATAGAATCGTTTTCTACATGTACTTCTACCGGTTCAATTTGAAAAAACAGATAGCCGTTATTCTGATATAATTTGCTTATGGCATCGTTTTCGTCTGTTAGAAGGCGCTTGATTAAATAATTGTAATTGTAAAGGTCTCCCTTTTTTATTCCTAGTTTCTCGTTTAAAAACTCGTAAGGATAAACCGTGTTACCTATCCAACTGATATTTCTGAAATAATATTTTTTACCTTCATTGATGGTGAGATAAATGTCAACGCTTTTTTCGTTAAAGGGAACAATACTATCCGTAACAATATAGGCGTCCCGATAACCGATTTCGTTATATTTTTCTATAATTAGTTTTTTGTCGTTTTCGTATTCTTGTTTTACGAATTTTTTGCTGCGAAAAAAGTTGCGTAAATTTTTTTCGTTGGTTTTTTTCATGGCCTTGTCAATTTGTGCAACTGTCAAAGCTTGATTTCCTGTTACATATATCTTATGGACACTGGTTTTAATTTTCTTGTTCACTTCGATATCCACAATCACGTGTCCCGGTTTTTCGGGATCGTCTTTTTGGTAAACAAAAACGTCAGTGTTTAAGAAACCTTTTTCTTCCATGTATTTTTTTATAACCGTAATTATTCGGTCCGTAATATTTGGTGTAATTTGATTGCCGACAGATAAATTTAATTTTTTTTCCAAATCTTCTATTTCACCTTTTTTTAAACCGGAATAATTGATTTTTGATATTCTGGGACGCTCTTTCAATGAAATATTCAACCATACTTTTCCATTTTCTATTTTGGTGGCATAGATTTTAACATCAGAAAAAAGACCCTGTTTCCAAAATCGTTTTACGGCTTCGGTAATTTCCGGTCCCGGAACGCTTATCACTTGCCCTACAGATAAACCGGAAAACCCAATCAATACGAAATCTTCGTAGTGGTCGGCCCCAGTTACCGTAATTTCTGCAATTTCATATTTGGGATTTGTATTTGAATACTCAATAACCGGCAATGGTACTGATTCATTTTCAGTTGCAATAGAGGTCGAATCGTTTTTCGAATTTTGCGAAAAAGAAGAGAGTTGATGGAAAAATATCAAGAATAGAATAAAATAAATTTTATTTTTCATAAAAATTCAATCAGTCAATTTTTTATATATCATTTATTTATCTACCAAAACGACGTTCCCGTTGCTGAAAATCAAATATAGCTTCGTAAAAATCTTCTTTATCGAATTCAGGCCAATATTTGGAAGTAAAATAGAATTCGGTATATGCCGATTGCCATAACAAGAAGTTGCTGATTCTTAGTTCGCCTCCTGTTCTTATCATTAAGTCTGGATCGGGAATGCCGGCAGTGGACAAATAAGAGGAAATTAGTTTGTCGGAAATATTTTTTGAAGTTAGTTTTCCTTTTTCTACATCGCAAACAATATTTTTTACGGCTTCGGTAATTTCCCATCGGGAAGAATAACTTAATGCCAGATTCAAGGTGAGTCCCGTATTTTGAGCTGTTTTAGCTTTACATTCACGGATTTTTTCTGCGGCATCGTTTGGTAATTTCGACAAATCGCCAATGGTGAGCATTCGAATGTTGTTTTTGTTCAAATCTTCCATTTCTTTATCAATAGTAATTACCAGCAATTCCATCAATGCTTTTATTTCATCGCTGGGACGATTCCAGTTCTCGGTGGAAAAAGTATAAAGCGTAAGAAACTGAATGTTAGATTCTGCAGCTGCTTCTGTAATTCTACGAACTGAAGTTACGCCTTTCTGATGTCCGTAAATTCTGTTGTATCCTTTTTCTTTTGCCCAACGTCCGTTGCCATCCATTATTATAGCTATATGTTTGGGCAGATGCGTATAATCAATTTTTTCTTTAAACATAGATGGTTTTCATTTTTACCATTTCGATTTGCAATCGCAAGGTTTTTTTAAGAAATCAAAAGTGATTCCTAAAGTAACAGTCGAAAAAAAATCTTTATTCAATGGATTGGAACCATTTAATCTTTGTGCATTGTTCAAATCATTAACTGCTTCCAAATCATCACTACTTAACCAACGCATATTCCACTGTAAATTTACATTGAAACGTGTGCTGACTTTATATTTAAATCCGACTCCAAACGGAATACTGAAAGCTGTTACCGTATTGCTACTTTCGTTAGCATAAATCGTTGTTCCCAAACCGGCAAAAATATATGTTGAATATTTTTTGCTGTTACGGCTATTTGATTTTTGCATCAAATCAAAGAAATTAAATTCTCCGTTTATATCTACGGCATTGAATGAATTGCCGAAATTTAATGTTTCGCCCGTAGAATTAAAATATTTCCCTTCTACAGTACCATGATTCCATTCTACCCGTACGGATAAACGCGGATCAATTCTATAGCGAAAAACAGAACCATAAACCAAACTGGAATTCTTAAAAGGCATTTCGTTCGCATCGCCCAAATAATATCCGTTGCCGGCTGTTACTCCAATTTCTGCCAGATATTGATCTTGCGCTTGTAATGCAAGAGGTAGAATCATAAAAACAATCAGCACGTTATTCCTAAAGGAATTCTTGCACATAATTTGATGTAACTAATATGATAAGACACTATTAAAAAGTAATGATATAACGTGTTTTTTGAATATAAATTTTCTCCTCAGGCAGAATAGAGCTACAAAAATAGTGATAATCTTTCAATTTAGCAGAGTTGATTGAAAACTCAATAATTTATTTAACAAAAAATTGCAAATGAATAGTTTGTGTTTTTACTCAAAATTTAATCTTTTCACCATCGAAAATGATATTTAAAAGTTGAAATTATATTTGTGCTTATTGAAAATTGAATGCTTTTTGCTTGTTGTTTTTCTATTTTATGATTAATTTTGCAAATAGATTTTCAAAAAGACTTACATTTACATATCAACCCTTTAAAAAATTTTTTATGGAAACCAATAAGAGTCCCTTGCAGATTGCACGTTCAAGTTATCAACCCAAAATACCTACTATTCTGAGTGGAAACATTGCATTAAAATATGGCGAACCTACCGAATCGGTTGCTGACCAGAAAGAAATAAAGAATTTATTTCCTAAAACTTACGGATTACCGATTATTACTTTTGAAGAAGGGGCACAGGTTGAATATCCCGAAATTGCTGTGGGTGTTATTTTGTCGGGCGGGCAGGCTCCGGGTGGACATAATGTAATTGCAGGACTCTTTGACGGATTAAAAAAATTAAATCCTAAAAATAAACTTTATGGTTTTTTGGATGGTCCAAGTGGTCTGGTTGATCATAAATATACTGAACTGACTTCGGAAATTATCGATGAATATCGTAATACTGGAGGATTTGATATTATAGGTTCAGGAAGAACAAAATTAGAACTGGAGTGGCAATTTGAACAAGGAGCCGAGATTTGCAGAAAGTTAAAAATAAAAGCGATAGTCATCATCGGAGGAGATGATTCTAACACCAATGCTTGCGTGTTGGCTGAGTATTACGCACGGAAAAATTTTGGTATTCAGGTAATAGGTTGCCCTAAAACGATAGATGGTGATTTGAAAAACGAGATGATTGAAACATCTTTTGGTTTTGACACAGCATGTAAAGTTTATTCGGAACTTATTGGAAATATTCAACGAGATGCCAGCTCTGCAAAAAAATATTGGCATTTTATTCGTCTGATGGGTCGTTCGGCTTCGCATATCACACTGGAATGTGCCCTTCAAAGTCAGCCGAATATAACACTTATTTCCGAAGAAGTTGAAGGGAAAAATCTGAGTTTAAGCGATATTGTGGAATATATTGTTCAAATTATCGTTCAACGAGCCAATCATGGTATCAACTATGGAACAGTACTTATCCCTGAAGGATTGATTGAGTTTATTCCCGGAATGAAAAAACTTATTCAGGAATTAAACGATTTGTTGGCTAATAATGAAGATTTTGTAGCTCTTCATACCGATGATGAAAAACGTCAATATATCAAGGGTATGTTGAGCCCTGAAGCAAGTCAACTTTACAGAAGTTTACCAAAAGGAATTGCACGCCAGCTTTCTATGGATCGCGATCCTCATGGAAATGTTCAAGTGTCGCTCATTGAAACTGAAAAATTATTGATAGAAATGGTGGCAAAACGTTTGGCTCAATTGAAAGCGGAAGGTGTTTATAAGGGAATCTTTTCTGCTATCAGTCATTTCTTTGGTTATGAAGGACGTTGTGCCATCCCATCCAATTTTGACGCCAACTACACCTATACATTAGGAATTGTTGCCTCACTTTTAATTGCTGAAGGAAAAACCGGTTATATGGCTTCAGTGAAAAATTTGACAGATGAACCTGCAAATTGGATTGCTTGTGGTGTGCCTTTAACTATGTTGATGAATATGGAGAAAAGGAATCAAAAAATGAAACCCGTGATACAAAAGGCATTAGTAAAGCTTGATGGTGCACCTTTTAAATATTTGGAAGCCCATCGAGATGAATGGGCTGACGAAAAGGTAAGCTACATTTATCCCGGACCTATTCAATATTTTGGTCCAACAGAAGTGTGTGATTTACCAACCAAAACTTTATTAATCGAACACGGAAAATTATAACATTCAAGGATGAATATATTTTTGTATAAAATTTTCGTAATAGACAAATCATTTTAATTTATACAGTTAAGGCTGCCTCGTTGAAGCAGCCTTAACTGTATAAATAATTGAAATCCAAGACTTATTTCAATTTTTCTTTTATGGCTTTCGTTTCCTGTTCATATCCAGGCTTTTCGAGCAAAGCAAACATATTTTTCTTATAAGCTTCCACTCCGGGTTGATCAAAAGGATTTACACCAAGCAAATAACCGCTGATACCGCAAGCCTTTTCAAAGAAATAAAGCAATTCACCCAAATAATACTCGTTCAACTTCGGCATTTCCACTTTCAAGTTTGGAACTCCTCCATCAACATGAGCGATCATGGTGCCAAGTTCTGCCATTTTGTTGACTTCGTCTACCCGTTTCCCCGACAAATAATTCAAACCATCTAAATTTTCAGGATCAAAAGGAACGGTTTTTAAATGATTGGGCTCTTTAATAGAAATAACCGTTTCAAAAATACTTCTTTCGCCTTCCTGTATCCATTGTCCCATAGAATGCAGGTCGGTTGTAAAATCAACTGCAGCCGGAAAAATTCCCTTGTGATCTTTTCCTTCACTTTCACCATAAAGTTGTTTCCACCATTCGGAAACATAGTGCAATTTAGGATGAAAATTGACAAGAATTTCAATTTTTTTGCCTTTTTGCTGATAAAGCTCATTTCTCACCACAGCATATTGTGCAGCGGGATTCTTTTCAAATGGCGTATCCATTCCACAAAGCGATTCCATTAAGGCTGCTCCTGCAACAAGCTGACGAATGTCGAAGCCGGCAGTTGCGATGGGAAGCAGGCCTACAGGTGTCAGCACAGAATAACGTCCGCCAATGTTGTCTTCTATGACAAAGGTTTTATAACCTTCCTGTTCGGCTAATTTACGCAACGCACCTTTAGAACGGTCCGTAATGGCAACAATCAGTTTTTTTGCTTCGGCTTTTCCCTGCTGTTCTTCCAATTGAGTTTTGAGAAGGCGGAAAGCCAATGCCGGTTCAGTAGTAGTTCCCGATTTGGAAATACTGATGATGCCAAATGTTTTGTCTTTGAGAAATTCCTGAAGTTCAAACAAATAATCTTCACTGATATTATGACCCGCATAAACAATAATGGGTGATTTGCGAACTTTCTGCAACCAGTCCAAACTATTCGACAAGGCATCAATCACCGCTTTTGCGCCGAGATAACTTCCACCTATTCCGATTACTACGACTACTTCACAACTTTTCTGGAAAAGTTTGGCGGTATTTTCTATTTCAGCGAATTGAGCTTCATCAATACTGCTCGGAAGATGCAGCCAACCCAAAAAATCGCTTCCTTTTCCCGTTCCTTCATGAAGTGCTGATATGCACCGAATGGCTTTCTCTTTATATTCAGCGATTTTTTCTTTGCTTACTGAAGACTTGTCGCTAAAAAATTGTATATGTTCCATTTTTATTAAAAATTTTGTTTGTTATTTACATTAATTGTTCTATCAGTTTACGAATTTCGATAATGGGAGAACAACGATTATACAGGATTTGAAAAACCGTATCGACTATAGGCATGCTGATTTGAACTTTTTCGTTAATTTCGTGAATACATTTGGTGGCATAATAACCTTCAGCAATCATTTCCATTTCCATTTGTGCCGTTTTTACGGAATAACCTTTTCCAATCATGGTACCAAACAGACGGTTTCTGCTGAATTTTGAATAAGACGTAACCAACAAATCACCCAGATAAGCCGACTCGGAAATATCGCGATGAAGAGCGTTCATGGCATTGCAGAATCGATTCATTTCACGAATGGCATTCGAGACGAGAACGGCCTGAAAATTGTCGCCATATTTTAATCCGTGACAAATACCCGCAGCAATGGCATAAATATTTTTCATGACGGAAGCATACTCAATTCCCAACACATCGTCGCTAACCGAAGTTTTAATAAAATTGGTAGCCAACCTATCGGCCAGCATACGGGCTTTTTCTCTTGAAGCGCAAGCAACAGTCAGATAGGAAAGTCTTTCCATTGCCACTTCTTCAGCATGACACGGACCGGCCAAAACGGCCATATTTTCGGGCGAAACATTGTAAAATTGCTCAAAGTATTCCGAAATAACCATGTTTTCTTCCGGCACAATTCCCTTGATGGCTGAAACAACGAATTTTTTGTCCAGCTTTTGACGCAATTTTTTCAAATGTCCCTTAAAAAAAGGAGATGGAGTAGCAAAAATCAACACATCGGACGATTTTACCACTTTGTTTATGTCGCTGGTAAAATTAATTCGGTCTGTATCGAATTCAACACCGGTAAGATAGGATGGATTGTGGCTTTGGCGAATAAATTCATCTATCTGCTCCTGTCGGCGCATATACCAATTGATTTGCTGTTCGTTGCTCAAAGCAATTTTAGCCAGAGCTGTAGCCCAACTTCCTCCGCCAATAATGGCTATTTTCCCTTTAACGTTAATTCCCACGCTGCAAAATAATTACAAAATTAATATTCAAAATCCTGCAAAGATATTGATTTTTCTTTTTACCAAATCAAAACATTTTTAAAATTCAAACAGTATTTTGAAAAAATTCCTTATTTTTATGCACTTTTAGTAGGCAAACAAAGGAAAATCCTTCATCATCTTATTAACTTTCTCCTTTACCTGAAGGATAATTTTTTCGTTATCTGCATTTTGTAAAACGGTTTCAATCATTTCTGCAATTTCAGTCATCAAATCTTCTTTGGCTCCACGCGTTGTTATGGCAGGAGTACCAAGTCGAATACCGGAAGTTTGGAATGGAGATCGACTATCGAAAGGAACCATATTTTTGTTGACCGTTATATCGGCTTTTACCAAAGCATTTTCAGCCATTTTGCCTGTCAAATCGGGGAATTTGCTCCTTAAATCAACCAGCATACAATGATTGTCCGTACCACCTGAAACAATATTGAAACCTCTGGAAATAAGTTCATTTGCCAGCTTTTCCGCATTCTTTTTAACCTGTTTCTGATATTCGAAAAATTCCGGTTGCAAACATTCACTGAAAGCCACAGCTTTGGCCGCAATAACATGTTCGAGCGGGCCACCCTGAATACCGGGAAAAACTGCAGAATCGAGCAAAGCCGACATCATTTTTACTTCTCCTTTGGGGGTCGTTTTTCCCCAAGGATTTGGAAAATCTTTTCCCATCAAAATAATTCCTCCACGAGGTCCACGCAAGGTCTTATGAGTGGTAGAAGTTACAATATGAGCCCATTTTAAAGGATTTTCAAGTAATCCGGCAGCTATCAGCCCTGCAGGATGAGCCATGTCAATCATTAAAATAGCACCAATTTTGTCGGCAATTTCACGCATTCTTTTATAGTCCCATTCTCGTGAATAGGCTGAAGCTCCACCAATAATCAATTTTGGTTTTTCGCGAAGCGCAATCTCTTCCATTTGGTCATAATCGACTCTTCCCGTATCGGCTTTTACGTTGTATTGCAAGGGTTGATACAAAATTCCCGAACTGTTGACCGGTGAACCATGCGATAAATGGCCTCCGTGAGCAAGATTTAAACCTAAAAATTTATCTCCCGGATTAAGGCAGGCTAAAAATACGGCAGCATTGGCTTGCGCACCTGAATGTGGCTGTACGTTCACCCATTCGGCATCAAAGATTTTTTTTAATCGGTCGATAGCCAGCTGTTCCGATTCGTCCACCACTTCGCAACCGCCATAATATCGTTTTCCCGGATAACCCTCAGCATATTTGTTTGTCAAAACCGATCCCATTGCTTCCAGCACCTGATTGCTCACAAAATTTTCCGATGCTATCAACTCAATGCCTTTCATCTGTCGCTGTTTTTCGCGTTCGATAATGTCAAAAATTTCCTGGTCTCTTTTCATTTTCTGTTCTTTATTATTTTAAAAAATATGAATTACACTTGTTGTTTTTCGTTCTTTTAACGAAACAAATTCTGAGATGTTGATAAAGTTTTTTCTATTTTTTTGGAATTTTTGGGGAAACTTTCTTTTTTTTGCCGGGTTTCCTTACCGACCAACCAAATTTTCCGATTTCTTCTCCAAGTTTGTAATAATGTCCGTGCGAATAAGCTATCAAATGTGCATTTTCCAAGTGCATGGCTCCCGTTTTGCTGTCAATATACTGTGGATTGGCCTGAATGTTAACTACTTCGGCAATAAACATGTGATGCGTTCCAAGCGGAACAATTTCTTTAACCTTACATTCGATACATACGGGAGATTCTTTGACAATAGGTGCATCAACCATTTTTCCCTTTTCGGGTGTAAGTTTCATCTCTTCAAACTTGCGATGATCTTTTCCACTTTTTACACCGCACCAGTCGGTAGCATAAGCCAATTTTTCCGTAGTAAGATTGAGTACAAATTCGCTGTTTCTTTTTATAATTTCATAAGAATGCCGTTCGGGACGTATGGAAATATAACACATGGGAGGCTGTGTACAAATTGTTCCCACCCAACTAACTGTCAGCAAATTATATTCATCGGCCGATTTCCCGCACGAAACGAGAACAGCAGGGAGCGGATATATCATTGTACCCGGTTTCCATGAAACATGAGAAGAATTTTCATCATCAATTTTTGTCATTGCAGAAATGTTTGAATAATAATAAATTGGATGGCTGTCAAATTACTTTCAAAATGCCTATTTATCCAAAAAAAATTTCATTTAATTTTAACTTCTTCCAGTTTTATCAGTCTTTCACAATAATGACATTTAAGCATAGTACCGGTTTCATCCTTGATTACGTTGAAAAATGTGGAAATATTTTGATGATTGGTTATGCAATTGGGATTGTTGCACTGAGCAATTTCATGAATTTCGTCAGGCAACGAAAGTGGTCGTTTTTCAATCACCTGGTAGTCTTTGATAATGTTTATTTTAGCATTGGGAGCAATGAGGGCAATTTTATTGGTTTCGTCCTCAGCAAACACTTTGCCGGCTATTTTAATGATGCCTTTTTTCCCTATTTTGGCACTCTCCAGATTGTTGCCAATTGTGATCTGATTGTCGCAGGTATCCAAATGCAACATGAATACCACCTGATACAATTTATCGGCAGGAATATGGTCAATAACCGTTCCATTACGCAATGCTGCCACTTTGAGCTCTTTTTCCATGATGCTTTATATAAAGTTGAAAATTCAAAATAAAAATTTTTGATTCCGAATCGTAAAAAATCGGCTAACAAAACTTAGACCGACAAAACTTTGCTGATAATGGCTTGTCTGATGTACAATCCATTTTGAGCCTGCTGAAAATAATAGGCTTTTTCATTTTTATCCACGTCGGGCGCAATTTCCGACACACGAGGCAGAGGATGCAAAATTCGCAAATTGGGCTTGGTGTTTTCCAACATGGAATTTTTCAGGGTGTAAACATTTTTTACTCTTTCATATTCCATCAAATCTTGAAATCTTTCGCGTTGAACACGGGTCATATACAAAATATCTGCATCGTTGATATTGTCGTTAAGTTCTGTCGTTTCTTCAAAAGGAATATTGTTCATGAGGCAAAAAATTCTATATTCCTCGTTCAATTTCAATTCTTCCGGCGCAATAAACCGAAATGTAGGGTGGAAATACGACATGGCCATAATCAAAGAATGAACGGTACGTCCATATTTCAAATCGCCGGCAACACAAATTTTTAAATTTTCGAGCGTTCCCTGCGTTTTCAAAATAGAATACAAATCAAGCAAGGTCTGGGAAGGATGCTGATTTGCTCCATCACCGGCATTGATAATAGGGACAGGAGAAATTTCGGCAGCATAACGCGCTGCTCCTTCAAAAGGATGTCGCATGACAATGGCATCGGCATAGCAACTTACCATTCGAATGGTATCATTGAGGGTTTCGCCTTTCACCGAACTGCTGGTAGCCGCATCGGAAAAACCAATGACAGAACCGCCCAGCCTTAAAACTGCCGTTTCAAAACTAAGCCTTGTGCGGGTGGAAGGTTCAAAAAATAAAGTAGCAATCACTTTCCCTTTCAAGGTGCTACGATTGGGATTGGCTTCAAAATCGGCAGCAGCATCCAGAATTTCAAGAATTTCCTCCTTGTTATAGTCTGAAATTGAAACTAAGCTTCTATTGCTCATATTCAATATGTTTTAATTTTCTTATTGGATCTTTTTTGAAACATTGTGAGAAATACAAACTATCCCCTGCTCCTATCCTCAAAAAATGTATGCGCTTTTTTCTGAAAAAATTCTTTAAAAACAAAAAAACCAATACAAATCGAAGTCGGATTTATATTGGTTTACTTCATTCTTTTCCACTCATTACTTACAACCGGTAAGTAATTGAATTCAAAAAAATATTTTAAAAAAGTTGTTTTCATTTCAATTGCAAAGATAATGACTTTCTGAGAATAAATACTCATTTTTAACGAGGATTTTGCAATGAATAGTTTTAAAGAGAAAAAACCACTTAAGTTTTTATTAAAACTGTGTGCAATAAAATGTATTTAGATTATTTACCTGTTTAAAACTTCAATTTCTGTCCCCGAGATATTTTGAATTATTTTTATCAAATCGGAAACTTCATGCTGTGCAACAGCTAATTCAATAGAACATTTTTCATTGTCAATTTCCTGAACAACTACTTGAAGCTTTTGTTCCTTGATAATTTTCATAATGCTGTTCAGTTGTAAAAAATCAAAAGAAATTTTCAAATGGCATTGAACAGTTTTTTCAATAATTTCGGCATGATTCAGGGCATCGGAAGCCGCTTCGGAGTAAGCATGTATCAATCCGCTCGTGCCCAAAAGAATGCCTCCAAAATATCTTACCACAATTACCAGCACATTGGTCAAATTACGGGTATTAATTTGTCTCAATATTGGCCTGCCTGCTGTTCCCGAAGGCTCACCGGCATCATTTGCTCTCCAGTCCTTTTTTTCGTTTCCCAATACATAAGCATAACAAACATGGCGTGCATCATGGTACTGATGCTGGAAATCCTTTATGATTTTTTTTATTTCTTCCACGTTTTCCACCGGAAGGGCAAAAGAAAGAAATTTGCTTCCTTTGTCCTTATACATTCCTTCTGCTCTTGAAGCAATGGTTCGATATATATCCGACATGTTAAATCCTTCTAAGTAGCAATTCGTGTAAAATAGAAATACTGAAATTATCGGTGCAAATATATGTGATTTTTTTACTACAAAATTGCGACGAGCGAAGGATTTTTAAATAATTAGGATATTTTTGATTTGGAACATTATTTGCTTAAAACTTTTTCAGGGTTCGATTGTTACAATAATAACGGAATGAAATAGAATATTTCAAGTGTTGAGATATGGATGGGGGATAATTTAATATATTGACTTTCAAATATTTAAAATATAAAAATTATGGCCGGCGAAAATTACCACAAAGTTTTACTTCAGTACAAGCGCGAAATCAACAATTTTGTCCCCTCCACTCCGAAAACATACCGCGATGCTATCCGGGATGATGCAATGTTGATTATTTCTCAATTTCAACCAAATATCGATAATTGGATAAGCGAACTCAACAGCAGAAATTTGTCCTGCTATGAAATTATCCAAATGCTCGAAGCCAGCAAGGACAAAATCCGCTTAAACAATTTAGAGAAAAAAGAGTTGTCTCAGGATTTGCTGGAGGCCTATAAAAACAATATTCTCAGAATTATGGCCAAATCCGTTCTCGACTGCTACTTAAGCTCTGTTTTCAATAGTTGAAAAGTAGAAAGAGCGGTTGATTTTAGAAAAAATTTCAACCGCTCTTTTCCTTTACATGTTTTTTACAAGTTCAAGTATTTGTTGGGCATGTTCTTTGGTATTGATTTCTTTGGGCGGAATTATTTTTCTGATAATACCCTCTTCATCAATTATGAAAGTTGTGCGCAACATGCCAAAGTATTTTTTCCCGTACATCGTTTTTTCTCCCCAAGTGCCAAACTGTTCCGAAAGTTTTTTGTCGGTATCGGCAATCAATCGGAAAGGCAGCTGATGTTTGCCAATAAATTTTTGATGAGAATTTACACTATCGGCACTAACACCGACCACCTCGTAACCGGCTTCGCGTAAAATATCGAAATTGTCCCGAAAACTGCAAGCTTCTGCCGTGCAACCCGAAGTATTGTCTTTTGGATAAAAATAAAGAATCAGTTTTTTACCGTTAAAATCGGAACGGCGTACTTCTTTGTTATCCTGATCAATACCCAAAAATTCAGGAATTTTATCTCCCACCTGTAAAGCCATAATGTTTTGTAAATTAGATTATTAATAATTTTTTGGAAAATAATTTGATATTATTCAATTTTCAACTTACAACAAATACAGGCTCGATATTGTTTAATGTTTCTTACCTTACTACATGACAAAAAATTGTAGAAACATTTATATTCTTTATTTTCAGATATTTAATAACGCAGCTTTGCCCCAAACCCCACTTACAAGAAAAATGGACATTCATTGGCTAAAATCTTCTAAACTCGCTCCTTGCGGAGCTCAAACAGAAAAGATTTTTTAACGAAAATTTCTCTGATTTTTTGGCTCATCGGACAAAATCAACCCGAAGAGCTTGGCTTATATGTATTGTTTTACAGATATATAAAACAAATGTAAAAATTTTTTGTTTTTTTATGCGATCGCATTCATTTTTACATTTGCTCTCTATTTCTTGCTCTACAGACCAAACCACCGATTGCAAATGGCGAGAGCGGTGGGGGAAGCTGTTAAGATGAAGTATTTCGATGACTTTGCAAAAACAAAAGACTTGCATTTCTTTTTGGTAACCTCGCAAGTACATCATTTTAAGTCTCACAATCCATTTATGATTATAGGAACATTTCATCCCAAAAAAGATACTCAATCTTCTTTATTTTAACCCGAATTACTCATTAGCCAATTTAAAGAAAAATTAAACTCAGAAAAGTTGTTCTATAGCCACGAAAACCACGATCGCCCTTTCCTTTTTTTATAAATTACCCAAAATAATGTATTAATTTTTTTAATC
>JAHDRA010000124.1 GCA_018433525.1 Paludibacteraceae bacterium | reverse complement strand
GAAAACAAAAGCATTGGTATTCAAGGATTTGGAACTTTTGAGCTTCGAAAAAAAGAAGAACGCATCATTGTACATCCGGCAACAAAAAAGCGATTGCTCATGCCTCCAAAACTCACGGTTCACTTTAAATCAAGCAATGTATTGAAAGAAAAACTCAACAACCAGCTGAAAAATGAATAACGAAAAATTAAGTTTGCAGGAATTTATCGATTTGTTTGCACAAAAGGCAAATTTAAAAAATAAAACAGCCGAAGACTTCATAAAAAATATCGTTTTGGTGATAGAAGAAGCTTTGCTGAAAGGAGAATCGGTAAAAATTAAAAATTTTGGCGTTTTCAAACCACAGTGGATCGAACCCCGCAAAAGTGTTGATGTCAATAGCGGAAAAGAAATTATTTTGCCGGGGAGCTATAAAATTGGATTCGCACCTGACGAAAATTTGCAAAACATTGTAAATGAGCCATTTTCTTACTTGGAAGCAGTAGAACTTGACATTATCGATTCTTCTGAAAAAAAAGAAGAAGAAACACTCGAACCCTTAAAAATATTTAGCGAGCAGGCTGATGAAATTAAAAGCATTATCGCTGAAATTCAGTCCATGTCTGCACATCCGGACGTAAAAATCAGCGAAAGTAAAGAAAAACAGGAGAAAATAATTCCAACAGAAAACGAGCACAAAAAATCAGAAATATTCTTAGAGCCTGAAATAAATAACACTGATATTGTTGAAAATGAATCACTAAAATATCTTAATGACATAGAGAATATCACCTCTGAAAATGTTTCTGAAGAAAAGCAGGAAGAAAAGAACAATGAAATTTTTGATAAGAAAAGCAATCATCAGAAAGAAGACGATTTTTTGGAAGAATTTGATGAAGATACAAAATCAGAACCTATCGGAATTCCTTTTCAAGCTTATGTGCCATCGGAGGAATACGAATTTCATGAAAATACTGAAAAAAAACGTTATTCATGGGTTTGGATTCCCGTTGTTCTGATGCTTTTATTGGGTGGAGCAGGTGCATTGTATTATTTTTATCCTCCGGTGAAGAATTTTGTAAATTTAAAAATGACAAAAAAGTCGCCAATTTTGACTGAAAGGAATCTCCCCTCTCCCGCCGCTCTAACGGATACGATTCAACAACAAAGACAGCCGGAAAAAGTGGACAGTTTGCAGATTTTATTCGATACACCTCGAGCTTATTCCGAATTTATTGCTAAAGAACGCATTCGCAGTGGAAGCAGATTGGCTCGGATGGCCAAACGTTATTATGGAGCTTCGGAATTTTGGGTGTATATTTATGAAGCCAACAGAGATAAAATTCCTTCTCCCAATGATGTTCCGGTAGGAACGCTGATAAAAATTCCCAAACTGGAT
>JAHDRA010000112.1 GCA_018433525.1 Paludibacteraceae bacterium | reverse complement strand
GTAAAAATAGAAAATGAAACGGTTTATTCATTCACGGCTACAGGAACGGAAAATTTGCAACAGCGTTTTCGTATTGTAACGCGTTATTACGAAAAAGGAGAACCGGAAGAGGCATCGCAAATCAAGGTATTTTCTTCCAAAGGGCATATTGTAATCGACAACTTGAGTGCAGAGAACGGAGAAGCAATGGTTTACGATATGGCGGGACGAAAAGTGGGTCAGGAGAAATTCTTTGGAAATAACATAACCGTTCTCAACAATTACCCCACGGGAGTTTATGTGGTGAGAGCTTCCTCAAGCAAGGAAACGGTTACCAAACGAATCATTGTTCAGTAAAAGCGGAGAGAAATGAAAAAGGAAGAAATAAAACTCTCGTTGATATTAGTGGTTGGAGGGCTGGGAATAATTTTCTGCCTTTTCTTTCTGCAATGTGGGTTAAGAGGGGATTCAAAATTGTATTATAGCAAAAGTAGCTAATTTATCCTTGTTTCAAACGATTAACGATTAAATCTAATTTTTTTTATGATAAAGTAATATCGTCTCATATTTTTGATTATTTTTGCAGCACAGTTCAGCACAGATAAATTCCTTTCCCGCAGTTCAAAAATGTAGGTAAAATGTGTAAGAAGTTACACTGAGAAAATTGAGTTAATAATGAGTTAAAACAGTGTTTTTTGTTTATTTTATGTGTAACTCTGAAATTTCTCATAAATTATATATTCGGTGCAAAATGTATTTTTTTAAATAATAGTTTATTTCGAACTCGTTTAATCTTAATTTCTTATTTAACGATTTCTCAATTTAAAAATTAAAAATGGACTTAAAATCAAGATACACAGTAAAACAACATTTACAACCCGTTAAGCGTTATTGTCAGACTTTAAAATTAAAGGATGATGCAACTTTAATTGAAGAATATAAATTCTGGCATGCGCCTGAAAATCGCTGGCCTGAAATATCGGAAGGAATAAAAGCGGTTGGGATCCTCGATATGGAATTATATATACATGGCAATCTGCTTTTTATGATTGTGGAGACTCCTGTAGATTTTGATTGGGATAAAGCTTTCGGAAAACTTGCCAACTTACCACGGCAAGCAGAATGGGAGGCATTTATGGCAAAATTTCAGATGGCAGACCCGAATGCAGGTTCAGCAGAAAAATGGACTTTGATGGAACGGATTTTTAGCTTGTGAATTACCATTTACCATTTAATCATTTACTATTTACAAATTATAGACAAAAATGTAAAACTGAAATATGCACAGATGCAATGCATTGTGTCTGTATCAAAAAATACAAACAAATAAAATATCATGAAATCAGACACTAAAATTCCTTTATTGAAAGGCAGCGATGGTACAAATTATTTAATTCCTTTTATTTTAGTTACTTCTCTTTTCTTTTTTTGGGGGGTTGCTAACAATATGACTGACACACTTCTGTCTGCGTTTAAAAACATTATGGAGATGTCCGATTTTCAGACATCGTTCATACAAATGGCATTTTATGGCTCTTATGCATGTTTTGCGATACCGGCAGCTTTACTAATCAGAAAATATACATTTAAACATGGAATAGTTGTAGGGCTCTCGCTTTATGCGTTAGGAACTTTCCTGTTTTATCCGGCTTCGCAACTTGCATCCTACGGCTTTTATTTGTTTGCATTGTATGTTTTAGCCGGAGGTTGCTCAATCCTCGAAACTCCTGCCAATCCTTATATTTTAACCATGGGTCGGAAAGAAAACATGACCCGCAGGTTAAATTTTGCCCAATCTTTTAATCCGATTGGTTCAATTTCAGGAATTATCATCAGTCAGATATTTATTTTATCACAGTTAAGCCAGAATAAAAGCACAATGAACGATGCCGAATTGCTTGCCGTTCAGCACAAAGAATTATCAGCAGTTACACTTACGTATATGGGCTTGGGTGCAGTTCTTGTAGCATTACTTCTAATTATAATTTTTTACAAAAAAATGCCTGCCACCAAAGATACTACAGGATTAAGTTTTGGCGCTACAGTTGGCAGATTGCTAAAAAGAAAACATTATACACTTGGTGTGGTTGCTCAGTTTTTTTATGTCGGAGCTCAAATCGGCGTTTGGTCTTACACCATTCGTTATGTGATGCTTGCACTCGGGCTTGTCGATCCTGTAACTTCTGAAATTTTTCCGGCAAAAGTGCAGGGATTTATTGCTGAACATAATTTATGGAGCAGTATCTGGCAACTCGATGAAAACTCTACTGCCGAAAATATTGGCAATTCCTTTTATCTTTTCTCGCTGATTTTATTCACTGTTTCAAGATTTATTTTCACTGCTTTAATGCGTTATTTCCGTCCCGGAATGTTGCTCGCAGTAGCTGCTACAGGTGCAATAATTTCTGCTGCAATCGCAATTTTTGCAACCGGAATGACAGGTGTCATTGGTTTAGTTGCCATTTCATTTTTCATGTCGCTTATGTTCCCGACAATTTACGGTATTGCGCTTGAAGGCATAAGCGAAGCAGAAGCAAAAGTGGGTGGGTCGTTTTTGGTAATGGCAATTCTCGGTGGCGCTTTACTGACCGCGCTTCAGGGCTATGTTTCGACTACTCTTAACAGTATCAATTTTGCTTATTGGATACCTGTAGCATGTTTTATCGTTGTTGGTATATATGGAATTATTGCCAACAAGGAAGAAAAGGAATTCGGGTATGAATAGAATTAGATTTAAAAACAAAGAGCAATGACAGCTTAAAGAGAATAATAATGAAAGTAAATTTCTCTCACTCTAAATCGAAAATCAACACGCTGATTGATGCAATATCAAATGATATTGCATCGGGTGTGTTAAAGTTGGGAGATAATTTACCATCGATCAATGAAACGAGCTTAAAGTTTAAAATTTCTCGAGACACGGTTTTCAAGGCGTATAAAGAATTAAAAAGAAGAAATCTGATTGATTCGAACCCGATGAAAGGTTATTTTGTAAAGGGTGAAGTAAATCATGTTTTATTGCTGCTCGATACATATTCACCTTTTAAACAAAATCTATACAATCGTTTTGCACAGAATTTACCCAAATCGTGGAAAGTTGATTTAATTTTTCATCAGTACAACAAAAATTTATTTGATACAATTATCAGGGAAAGCATCGGACGTTACAGCATGTATGTGGTGATGAATTTTTCGAATACTGAATTTTCTGAATCACTTAAATCCATACCCGAAGGAAAATTGCTATTGCTTGATTTTGGAGATTTCGATAAAAAACAGTATCCGTATTTATGTCAGAATTTTGATCAAGCTTTATATGATTGTTTATCTGAACACAAGCCAATAATTTCAAAGTACAAGAAAATTGTAATGATTTTTCCAACTGAAAACAATCATCCTAAAAGTTCAATCAAATTTGTGAAAGAATTTTGTTCAGACTCAAATATAGCATTTGAATTAATCGAGGATATTTATCTTTTAAACAATATAGAAGAAAATGTATTGTACTTTATAATGTCGCATACCGATTTGGTGAGCATAATTTTAGCAAGTAAAAATAAAAATCTGAAAATAGGACAGGATATTGGTATTTTGGTGTATAACGATGAACCTCTTTTGGAGGTAATTCAGGAAGGAATTGCCGCTATTTCGATTGATTTTGGATTGCTGGGCGAAAAAGCAGCTCAGTTTATAAAAGACAAAATGTTCGTTCAGGAATTTTTACCTACAAGATTTATTTTCAGACCATCAATATAATTTTTTTAATAAATTGTCAGCACAGAATAGGACAGTAAAATTTTCAATTTAACGATGTACAATTTACAATTTTATGCAAATACAATACATTAATATTCAAACAAATTAAATAAAACATTTCAGAATGAAAGCAACAATTACAGGGCAAGCGCAACAGATTGTGCAAACCAGAAAAGAGAAATCAGGACGTCTACAGGGCGATAATCCTAAAATAGGAATTCGTCCAACAATTGATGGTCGGCAGGGCGGAGTGCGTGAATCGCTCGAAGATCAGACTATGAGAATGGCATTGAATCTTGCTAAATTTTTATCGTCAAACTTAAAATACAGCGATGGCACTCCGGTTGAATGTGTTATTGCCGACACTACAATCGGAAGAGTGGACGAAGCCGCCGCTTGTGCCGAAAAATTTAAAAAAGAAGGTGTTTCAATTACCATAACTGTAACGCCCTGTTGGTGTTATGGCAGCGAAACCATCGATATGGATCCGCACACTATTAAAGCCGTCTGGGGTTTCAACGGAACAGAACGTCCGGGAGCTGTATATCTGGCAGCTGCTTTAGCCGGTTATAACCAAAAAGGACTACCTGCATTTGGTATTTACGGACGTGATGTGCAGGATGCTGGTGACACTTCAATTCCTGCAGATGTTCAGGAAAAATTACTACGTTTTTCAAAAGCCGCCATTGCTGCAGCTTCGATGAAAGGAAAATCTTATTTGTCTATCGGTTCGGTTTCGATGGGAATTGCAGGTTCAATTGTCGATCCCAATTTCTTTCAAGAATATCTTGGCATGCGCAATGAATATGTGGATATGAGCGAAATTAACCGTCGGGTTCAACTGGGAATTTTCGATCAGGAAGAATTTGCAAGAGCCATGGAATGGACATCAAAATACTGCAAAGTAAATGAAGGAGAAGATAAAAACGATGAGGATAAAAAGAAAACACGCGAGCAATTGGATAAAGAATGGGAATTTGTTGTAAAAATGACCATTATTATCCGCGATTTGATGATTGGCAATCCGAAACTGCGTGAAGCAGGATTTCTCGAAGAAGCTTTAGGACACAATGCCATTGCTTCAGGTTTTCAGGGTCAACGTCAATGGACAGATTTTATGCCCAACGGAGATTTCTCAGAAGCGATACTGAATACTTCATTCGACTGGAATGGTATTCGCGAACCTTTTGTAGTAGCTACTGAAAACGACTCACTGAACGGCGTAGCCATGCTTTTTGGAAAATTACTTACCAATACAGCACAGGTATTTGCCGATGTTCGTACATACTGGAGCCCTGAAGCTGTTGAACGGGTAACCGGATATAAGCTGGAAGGTATCGCATCGAACGGTTTAATTCACCTGATTAATTCAGGCTCGGCGGCTTTAGATGGCAGCGGACAGCAAACCAAAGATGGAAAACCTGCCATGAAACCTTTCTGGGAAATAACCGATGAAGAAGTTCAGAAAATGTTAGATGCTACAACCTGGTATCCTGCAGATTGTGGTTATTTCCGTGGCGGAGGATTTTCTTCAAAATTTGTAACAAAAGGCGGAATGCCGGTAACTATGGCTCGTGTAAATCTTGTGAAAGGTCTTGGTCCTGTACTTCAATTGGCTGAAGGTTGGACGGTGGAAATTCCTGCCGAAGTTCACAAAATCTTAGATGACCGTACCGATAAAACATGGCCTACAACTTGGTTTGTACCTCGATTGACCGGTAAAGGAAATTTCAAGGATGTTTATTCGGTAATGAACAACTGGGGTGCAAATCACGGCGCTTTCAGTTACGGACATATCGGCGCTGATTTAATTACACTGGCTTCGATATTACGTATTCCTGTTTGCATGCACAATGTGGAAGAAGATAAAATTTTCCGACCAAGCGCATGGGCTGCATTCGGGATGGATGCCGAAGGTTCAGACTATCGGGCATGTGCAACTTACGGAGCAATGTATAAGTAAATGACCCCAACCCTAAAGGGAGTCTCAGATAATTAATCAATCAATTTCTGAGAAAAAATTAATATCTGATTTGAAGGCATACTATTAATTATTGTTGCCTTCAAATCTTTTTATATTAGTTGGATAATTATTCTTAAGTTAGTCAAACCTTAACCCACATTTTTTATCACTGCCGTACGAAAGTTTTTAAAAATGTTGTTCTTGAAAATTCATATATTTGTATTACAGCATGTTAAGAAAATAACTCAGCCTGAACGCAGAATTTATCTCGGTCAAATAATGTTTTGTCCGGTAGTTTTTCTACTTTATGTGCCCTCCCGTTCATACTGCACAAATACTCGAATGACAAATAATGAAGTAAACATATCCATACTTTCTCACAAAAGTTGCTGAACCCGTTTTGTTTTTGCAATATACTCTTCGAATTAACTCTAAAAGCAGAAACACTATCATAGCCACATATATTTGCGACTTTACGGCATTTTCGCTTGTACCAACAAATGTTTTGATTTGCAGATTCTGTTTCATCAATTTGAAAAATATCTCGATATCCCAACGTTTCTTGTAAAGGTCGGCAATTGTTATTGCCTGCCAATCTATTTGATTGGTAATAAGGTGAATCACCTTATTCTCATCTTCTTTGTATACGGTTACCAATCTGAATATCTGACCCTCAAGTCCGGCTTTCATTGCATCCTTGCTTGTGAACTTTATCAGTTCATCTTTCCATATATTTTGATTTCTGTCATCCGGTAAATCCAATTTTTCTATACTTTCGTATAGTATGTTGCTTTTCAGACGCGTTACTTTGACTGATTAACCCTTTGCTGTCATGTAACTTGGCGTCAGTAATATTTATATAATCAGGCAATCCCAGTGCGTCGTCCCAAACTGTATGAATTTTTAAACCGCCTTTAGCTGTTCGGAACTTTGCCCAGTCAAAAAGATTCAAACACAAGCTCACAGTAGAACTGTCAATCAGTTTTATGGTTTTGTTTTTTACTTCTTCAATTACTGTTCTTTCCCGTTTGTCAGTCAATGTGCGTCCATAATGCTTAATCAGCTGGTAATAAAT
>JAHDRA010000063.1 GCA_018433525.1 Paludibacteraceae bacterium | reverse complement strand
TTTGCAGCAAAAAAGCGCCGGAGGAGGAAGCACCATTACCCAACAATTGGCCAAGCAACTTTATTCACCTCAAGCCGACAACATTTTTGAACGAATGCTTCAAAAACCCATTGAATGGGTAATATCTGTCAAACTGGAACGAAACTACACAAAAGAAGAAATTCTGACCATGTACCTCAATCAGTTTGATTTCCTTTACAATGCCGTAGGAATAAAATCGGCTGCTCAAATCTATTTTAGCACCACTCCTTCTCAACTGAAAATTGAAGAAGCTGCCACTTTGATAGGAATGTGCAAAAATCCCGCCTACTTTAATCCCGTGCGTTACAATGAACGCACACGCGACAGGCGCAATATGGTTTTATATCAAATGTACAAATGCGATTATCTCACTAAACAACAGTATGATTCATTAAAAAATCTTCCGTTGGTGCTTCATTTTCAGCGAATCGATCACAAAGAAGGATTGGCCCCCTATTTCAGAGAATACCTCAGAACCACATTAATGGCAAAAGAACCTCATCGAAGCGATTATGCCAGCTGGCAAGACCAACAATATCTCGATGATCGCTGGGCTTGGGACAATGACCCTTTGTATGGATTCTGCAATAAAAATCTGAAATCAGACGGAACGCCGTACAATATCTATACTGATGGTTTGAAAATTTATACCACCATCGATTCTCGTATGCAGCGATATGCAGAAGAGGCTGTAAATGAACACATTCAAACATTGCAGGCTGCATTTTTCAAAGAAAAGAAAAACAGAAGTTATGCTCCTTTCTCCAGTAGCCTGAGCCCCAAAGAAATAGAAGATATTTTGAATCGCTCGATCCGGCAATCGGAAAGATATTCTAAAATGAAAGCACAAGGCAAAAGCGATGCCGAAATTATGGAAGAATTCAAGAAACCGGTAGAAATGAGAGTTTTCTCTTATGATGGTGATATCGACACCATTATGTCGCCTCTCGATTCCATTCGTTATCACAAACATTTCTTGCGATGTGGTTTCATGTCGATGGAAGGACGCAGCGGATTTGTCAGAGCTTATGTTGGTGGCCCGAATTTCAATCGGTTCCAATACGATATGGTCAACAAAGGACGCCGACAAGTGGGTTCAACCATTAAACCGTTCCTTTACACATTGGCAATGGAAGAAGGAATGTGGCCTTGCGATCAAACAGTTAATCAGCCCATAACTTTTAGAACAGCCACCGGTGAACTTTGGACACCAAGAAACTCTTCAAAAGCCAGAATTGGAGAAACAGTTACCCTGCGTTGGGGACTTGCCAATTCAAACAACTGGATTTCAGCTTATTTAATGAGTCTTTTCACTCCCGAATCGCTTGTAAAACTTATGCGGTCCTTTGGCATTAGAGGTCATATTGATCCCGTTGTATCATTGTTTTTGGGACCTTGCGAAATTTCCGTTGAAGAAATGGTGGATGCCTATACTGCATTTATGAATAAAGGAATCAGAGTGGAACCGGTTTATGTAACTCACATTGAAGATGCCAACGGAAATGTAATTGGAAAATTTTCTCCGAAAATGCACGAAATTTTCAGTGAAACTACGGCTTACAAAATGATTTACATGCTACAGGGAGTTATTGACGGAGGAACCGGTTCGAGAATCAGAACACGTTTCGGATTAACCATGCCGATGGGAGGAAAAACGGGAACGACACAAAACAATTCGGACGGTTGGTTCATCGGATTTACTCCTTCACTGGCTTCGGGGGTTTGGGTTGGGGGTGAAGAACGTTCCATTCATTTCGACAGAATGTCGGAAGGGCAAGGTGCAAGTATGGCTTTGCCAATTTGGGCTTTGTACATGAAAAAAGTTTTGGCTGATTCAACTTTAAACTATTCACCCAGAGAAAATTTTGAAATTCCTTCCTGGTTCAATCCCAATGCCGGTTGTGAAGATAGCAGTAATGGAAATAGTAATGAATAATAATAGATTCGTCCACTTCAGAAAAAAATTTCTTCTGTGCTTCACAGGATTATTATTTTCCTTTGCCGCCCAAGCTCAATGGAATACCGACAGAATTATGGACATAGGGAAAAATGCTTTTTATTTTGAAGATTATGTTCTTTCCATTCAGTATTTCAATCAGGTAATCAAAATTAAGCCGTATTTGTCGGAACCTTATATTTATCGGGCAATGGCAAAAATTCAACTCGGCGATTATCAGGGCGCCGACGAAGACTGTACGCAAGCTATTGAAAAAAATCCTTTTGTTCCGCAAGCCTATTATGCCAGAGGTTTCGCCCGATTGAAAATGAATTTTTGTAACGAAGCTATCGATGATTTCTCGAAAGCGCTGGAATTTAGTCCAGGAAATATATATTTGCTTGGCTATCGGCTTATGGCACGCAACCAATGTAATGATTACGCAGGTGCTTTGAATGATGTAAACGAGTATCTGAAATTAAGCCCCAAAAGTACGGAAATGTATTATGAAAAGGGCAGAATTCTGTTGGCATTAAAAGACACGGTTGAAGCCGAGCAATGTTTCGACAAATACATTCAGTTGAACGAAAATAGCAGCTTGGGGTGGAGTGCTCGTGCTTTATTGAAAATGCAGAAAAAAGACAAAAAAGGAGCTTTGAAAGATTATGATGAAGCCATCAAGAGAAATTCAACCTACAGCGGAGATTACATTAACAGAGGCGTATTAAACACGGAAAACAAAAATTTCAGGCAAGCTCTGGAAGATTACGATAAAGCAATTTCACTGGACAAAAACAATGAATTGGCTTATTTCAACAGAGGTTTACTCAGAGCCAGTCTTGGAGATAAAAATAATGCTCTTGCAGACTTTGCAAAAGTTTTGGAACTCAATCCATCCAATACCGACGCTCTCTGGCAAAAAGCTACAGTAGAAAATGCACTGGGAAATTACTCGCAGTCCATAAAAGATTTTTCAAAAATTATCGAACAATATCCTTATTTTATCCCGGCCTACTCTGGAATAGCCGAAGCCTATCAGAAACTTGGCGATGAAAAAAATGCCTTCAGATACAGGCAAATGGCTTATAACATAGAGCAAAACAAAAATAACATCAGAAAGGAAGAATTGGCTGCCGGCAATAAAATTGCAAAAGAAACCCAGAAAAATGTTTCTGAAAAGAATCTCGATTTCTTCAATCGTTTTGCTGTGCAGGATAAAAATGATACTGCCGGCGAATCAAAATATAACAACAACATTCGTGGAGCAGTACAAAACCGATATGCTGACGTTGTGAACGAAAAGAATTTTGTGCTGACTTATTACAGTAAAGCGGATGAAATTCGCAGAACCAATCTTTTCCATCTGTCCATTGAACGCTACAACAGCCAGAAAAAACTGCCGCTGCCCTTAAAAATTACCAATAACGAATTACCCATGACAGCCGAGATGATCAGTCAGCATTTCGATGCTATCAACAATATTACTGCGCAACTCGAACAAAACTCATCGGATGCTGATATTTATTTTGCCAGAGCCATTGAATTTGCTCTGGTGCAGGATTTTAAAAGCGCTATTGATGATTTGAACAAAGCCATTTCGCTCAAACCCGACTTTATGCCGGCTTATTTTACCCGAGCAAATATTCGATACAAAATGATTGAAACAAATTCCAATGGAAATTTGGGTGGTTCTGCCAACAAACCGGTTAACGACATTGGTTCGAATAATCAATTGAAATTTGATATGGAACTAATTCTGAGAGATTATGATAAGGTCATAGAATTGGTTCCCGATTTCACGTTTGCTTATTACAACAAAGCCAATGTTTTAACTGCCATTCGCGATTTTCGTTCGGCTGTAAGTTACTACAGCAAAGCCATAGATATTGATCCCGACTTTGCAGAAGCCTATTTTAATCGGGGATTAACCTATCTGTTTATCGGAGACGACAAAAACGGACTGTCGGATTTGAGCAAAGCCGGAGAATTGGGAATTTATAAAAGCTATAATCTGATTCAAAGATTCAAACAGCAGAAAGAAAACTAAATTTTAATGGCAAATTTTTTCAAGCGGCTATCCAGCATGTGAGGAGGTATTATTTTCTTCAGGCTGTCAGCAACCGCATTCAATAAACCTTCGCGAACATAATCGTTTCTAATGACGATGGAAATTTCTCTGGTGGCTTCGGGTTGAACGATATTTCGAAGATTCTTTTTCTGCTCTTCAGTAAGTGACTCAACATGCAATTCGGGAATTACCGTATAACCTCCGTTGATATCCACAATTTTCACCAATGTTTCAATACTGCCGGCTTCGTACATGTAATTATGAACTTTCATTTGGTCGCAGAAATTGAAAATCTGACTTCTGAAACAATGACCTTCTTCCAGCACCCAAAGATGCTCCAACGGCAAATTGTTGGCCGACAATTCTTCTAACTCATAAATCGGTTCGCCGGGAGAAATATAGGCAATAAATTTTTCGTAATAAACAGGAATTTCGAGCAAGTCAGGATTGTTAAGTGGTGTTGCCAATATCGCCATATCAATTTCGGCAGTTTTCAACTTCTGAATAATGGTGTCGGTACGCATTTCAGTTATTTTCAACGAGACTTCCGGATAATCGTTTCTGAACAAGGCAATAAAACGCGGCAAAAGATAGGAAGCAATAGTTGGAATAATTGCCAGATTCAAATTTCCCGAAACAGTTTCCTTTTCTTTCCGTAACATTTCTTTCAACTGATTGGTCTGATAAAGAATAATTTGAGCCTGAGCAATAATTTTCTCTCCCATTTCGGTGGGCTGAATGGGATGCTGCGAGCGGTCAAATATCTTGCAGTCAAGTTCTTCTTCCAATTTTTGAATCATGGCGCTCAAAGTTGGCTGAGTTACCTGACACAATTCGGCAGCTTTCATAAAATGACCCGTTTTATATACTGCCAGAATATATTCCAATTGCTGTAAAGTCATGTCGAAAAATTATTAAATTAACGTGAGTTCGATATAAAGACCTTATTTAAACAAAACTAATCTCAGTAATAGGAGAATTTTCCCCTTTTTCATCTTCCTTATTAACTAATTTTTAATTACTTATAAAACATTCTTATACCTAACTCAATTTTAACCAATTAAATTAGCTTTGATTTATTTCTAAATAGTGTCCATGAATGTTCGTTGCACTTTGTTGAAAATAACAATTCCAACCGCCAGAAGAACAACCATAAAACCAAAACTGTAAGCCAATTGCCCCCAGCTGAAAGTTCCTACACCCATAGTTCCGTACTTGAAAGCCTCAATAATGGATGTCAGCGGATTCAATGCCATAATCCATTGACGATCGGGCGGCATGGTGCTTAAAGGATAAATAATTGGCGTAGCATACATCCACAACTGTACGATAAAATTGAACAAAATAGTTAAATCGCGATACTTGGTGGTAAGTGAAGAAATAATTATGCCAAAGCCAAGTGATAAGCCGGCCAGCATAAGAATCAGTACAGGAACGAGCAAAATATAAATATTGGGCTCAACATGAACGCCTTTAATCAAATAAAAAACATATACGGCAACAAACAGTAAAAACTGAATAAACATCCGCACAAGGTTGGAAGCGACGGTAGAAAGTGGAACAATCAGTCGTGGAAAATAAACTTTTCCGAAAATATTCTGATTGTCGATAAAAGTACTGGAAGTTTTGGTCAAACAATCGGCAAAATACTGCCAGCAAACAATGCCGGCCAAATAAAACATGGGCTGTGGTAATCCATCGGTCGGGATGCCGGCTATACCCCCAAAAACAACCATGTACATGATGGTTGTCAATGCCGGTTGAATGAAAAACCACGCAGGGCCCAAAATGGTTTGCTTGTATTGCGTTACGATATTGCGCTTAACGAACATGGAAAATAAATCCTTATTTCTCCATAATTCCTTAAAATCAATTTCCAACAAACTGCTTTTGGGCTTGATAACTGTTTCGGTAATATTATCCATACAATTCAGTAAAATCAACAAATTATGTATATTTTGTCATCAAACTCCAATACCTTCATAAGTAAATCCCAATTCTTGAAGTTCTTTTTTGTCATAAATATTTCGTCCATCAAGAATCAAAGGATTTTTCATTGCTTTCCTGATAACGCCCCAACTCGGCATTCTGAATTCTTTCCATTCGGTAACCAGCAACAGAGCTTCCGATTCTAAAGCAGCATCGTAAATATCGGAAGCAAAATGAATTTTGTCAAGAAATTCAGGCAAAGTTTTGCTCAACGTTGTTTTTGCTTCGGGCATGGCCACCGGATCGTAAACACGAACATGGCATCCGGCTTTTGCCAATTTCTCTGTCAACAACAACGCAGGAGCTTCACGAACATCATCTGTATTGGGCTTAAATGATAATCCCCAAATGGCAATGGTTTTCCCTTCCAAATTTTCACCCAAATGCTTAATCAATTTACGGTAAAGAATTTCTTTTTGAGTATTATTTACTTCTTCTACAGCTTTCAATACTTTCATTTCGTATCCTTTTTCCCTTGCAGTCTGTATAAGAGCTTTAATGTCTTTTGGGAAGCAGGAACCACCGTAACCACAGCCGGCATACAGGAATTTACTGCCAATGCGCTGATCGGTACCAATACCTTTTCTTACCATATTTACATCGGCACCCACAATTTCGCAAAGGTTGGCAATATCGTTCATAAAACTGATACGTGTTGCCAGCATTGAATTAGCTGCATATTTAGTCATTTCGGCGGAAGGAATATCCATAAAAATAACACGAAAATTGTTGATCAGGAAAGGACGGTACAAGCGGGCAAAAATCTCGCGTGCCTTCTCGCTTTCCACACCCACAATAACTCTGTCGGGACTCATGAAATCTTTTATGGCATCACCTTCTTTCAGAAATTCGGGATTGGAAGCCACATCAAATTCAATTGACACCCCGCGTTTGTCCAATTCATTCTGGATGGTTTGGCGAACAAGTTTTGCTGTTCCTACGGGAACCGTACTTTTGGTTACCAGCAATACATATTGATTCATGTTTTGCCCTATCGTGCGTGCCACATCAAGAACATACCTTAAATCGGCACTTCCATCTTCACCGGGAGGTGTTCCTACAGCACTGAAAATTACCTGTACATCGTCCAGCACATCGGTTAGTTTTGTTGTAAAATGCAAACGACCAGCTTTGACATTGTGTAAAACCATATCTCCCAATCCCGGTTCATAAATTGGAATTATGCCGCTTTTCAATTTTTCTATTTTTTGTTCATCAATATCCACACACGTAACATCGATTCCCATTTCGGCAAAACAAGTGCCGGTAACCAAACCGACGTACCCGGTTCCAACAATAGCTATTTCCATATTATCAAGTTAATTTTTTCCCTATTAAAAATGTCCAAATCATGAAAAAACATAATTGTTTACTACTTGACGAATTCCTTCTTCAAGAGTAATTTTTGGTTTCCAACCCAAAGCATTCAGTTTGGAAACATCCAGTAATTTTCGTGGAGTACCATCCGGTTTTGATGCATCCCAAACAATTTTTCCTTCGTAACCAACAATTTTTTTAATAATCTCAGCCAACTCTTTTATTCGAATATCTTCACCACAACCAATATTGACGTGTGAAGGCACAGTATCGGGGGCATCGTAATGGAAAAACAAATGAACGGCAGCGTCAGCCATATCGTCAACATGCAGGAATTCACGAAGTGGACTGCCGGTTCCCCAAAGTGTAATCGAAACCTCCTGACCTTTGCGTGAGATACCGTATTTTTCAAGAACTTTCAACAAAATTTCTTCGCTGTAAGTGCCATTAACTCCCTCAATGGGATGTTTTTGAAAATCTTTTCTCAAACTTTCAAAATCGTTTTCCATCAAGTATTTCCCCAACAGCATTTTTCTTATCAAAGCCGGTAATACGTGCGATTTTTCAAGATCATAATTATCATTGGGGCCGTAAAGATTGGTGGGCATCACCGAAATAAAATTACAGCCATACTGAGCATGATAAGCTTCACACATTTTTATGCCTGCAATTTTTGCAATGGCATAAGGCTCGTTGGTTGGCTCCAGCTCACCTGTTAGCAGGTATTCTTCCTTAATAGGTTGCTTGGCCAAACGTGGATATATGCACGAAGAGCCAAGAAACAAGAGTTTTTTTATTCCATGCAGAAAACTTTGATGAATGACATGATTCTGTATCATCAAATTTTCATAAATAAACTGGGCCCGCAAGGTATTGTTGGCCACAATTCCGCCCACTTTAGCCGCTGCCAGCACAACATATTCCGGTTGTTCTTCATCAAAAAAACGGGCTACCGAAATTTGATTCAACAAATCGAGTTCTTTCCTGGTTCGTCCAACTATATTCAAAAATCCTTTATTTTGCAAATTTCGCATAATGGCCGAACCTACCATCCCTTTGTGTCCGGCTATATATATTTTGGAATTTTTATCCATTGTAAATTTTATAATTATTCAAAATAATTCAACACTTTAAAACCGCCATTTTTTAAATGTAGCTCCTTTTTCATTAATTTAATATCCGACTGCATCATGTCCTTGATCAATGCCTCCAAATCATATTCCGGTTGCCAGTTCAATTTGGTTCTGGCTTTCGTGGCATCACCCATCAACAAATCCACTTCAGTCGGACGGAAATAGGTTGGATCAACTTCTATCACAGGATGTTTGAGAGATTTTACCAACGACAAAAATTCTTCTCCTATTTTTTGCACAAAAAGTGGCTCATCTATTTGCACAATGTATCCTTTTTCGTTCAAATCTTTTCCCTCAAATGCTATCGTCAAGCCCATCTGTTCAAAAGCCAATCGAACAAATTCCCTGACTTCTGTGGTTTTTCCCGTTGCAATTACATAATCATCGGGTTGATCCTGCTGTAAAATCAAATACATTGCTTTCACATAATCGCGGGCATGTCCCCAATCCCGTTTGGAGGACAAATTTCCCAGAAAAAGATTTTTTTGCAAGCCCAATGCTATTCTGGATGCTGCACGCGTAATTTTTCGCGTAACAAAAGTTTCACCACGCAATGGCGATTCATGATTGAACAAAATGCCATTGCTGGCATGAATACCATAAGCTTCTCTATAATTTACCGTAATCCAGTAACCATAAAGTTTTGCCACAGCATACGGTGAACGGGGATAAAAAGGAGTCTTTTCGGTTTGTGGAGTTTCTTGAACCAAACCATACAATTCGGAAGTTGAAGCCTGATAAAATTTTGTTTTTTCGGTAAGTCCCAATAAACGAATAGCTTCCAGCAAACGTAAAGTTCCTATTCCATCGGCATTGGCGGTGTATTCCGGTGTATCAAAACTCACTTTTACATGGCTCATGGCAGCAAGATTGTAGATTTCATCAGGTTGAGTTTCCTGAATAATTCTTGTCAGATTCAACGAATCGGTCATATCGCCATAGTGCAAAACAAAATTCCGGTTTTGTTCATGAGGATCCTGATATATATGATCAATTCTGTCGGTATTGAACAATGAAGAACGACGTTTTATTCCATGTACCAAATAGCCTTTTTTCAAAAGAAAATCAGCCAGATAAGCACCATCCTGACCCGTAATACCTGTAATTAATGCTACTTTTTTGTTTTCCATAATGCTAATAGTTTAACAAATAAATTTTTTGTAGCTTATTTATATTTCATTATTATCATCGTAGTATTTGCGGTATTCATCAATGTTTTTTTGTCCTTTTGAAGTATAGTACCCATATTTTGACGAATATCCATATTTATAGGAATAGTAATTGCCATCTGTTTCTACATCGGTAAATACCACATAAAAATTGCTCAATTTGTCGGTTACAATCTGATTCACAACATTTTTGAAAAAGTCCTTATGTGTTTTATTGTTTCGCACCACCAGCATATTAACATCGGCCAATGAAGCCAGTGAGAAACTGTCGGTAACCAAACCTATTGGGCTCGAATCCAGTATAATATAATCGTATCTTTTCCGAAGTTCATCAATCATTTCTATAATTTTATCAGACCGAATCAATTCAGCAGGATTTGGTGGAACCGTACCGGCAAAAATCACATCGTAATTAACATCAGGAACGACGTTAATAATTTCATCCAGCGTACATTCATTAATCAGATAATTGGTAACTCCTTTGGGATGATTTACATTGAAACGCCTGTTTATTGCCGGTTTTCTGATGTCCATATCAATCAATAGAGTTTTATGACCGGTCATTCCATAAACTCCGGCCATATTGGTCGAGAAAAATGTTTTACCGTCGCCAGCATCCACCGAAGTAACCATCATCACTATGTCTGTTTTGCGACGCACTACAAACTCCACTCGTGTACGAATTACCCTGAACATTTCGGTAAAGGAAGATTTGGGATTTTTCAGAGTCAGATCAGGCAAGTCGTTTTTTGCATGACGAATCATACCAATCACCGGAAACACTGATCGCTTTTCAATATCTTTTATCGAACGAATGGTATTGTTCAAAACTTCTTTTAGCACAATTATCAAAGAAGGGATCAAAATACCAAGTAAAATAAACATAAACATGGTATTAGACTTGACATCTGCATTAATCAGAGATACGGTACGGGCTTGATCCAGAATGTTATTGTCCGGCGTATTGGAAGCCTTTTGAATTTCGGCTTCAGCTCTTTTTTGCAGGAAAAAAGTATAATAATTGTCGTTGACCTTGTAATTTCTTTCAATTCCAATAATTTCCAATTCTTTTTTAGGGAGTTCGGCTATTTGGCTGTTAACGTCTGCAAGAAGGCGATTGACTTCATTTTTTTCGATTTCCAACGAAGCCCTCATATTTTTTATCAATTCAAAAATTGAAGTTTTCACATTTTCTATGGCTTTGGTATACTTGGCATAATACAGATTTTTTTCGGTTAATTCGCTTCGTTGTAAATACAATTCGTTGATCTGTTGAACCAATTGCATTAACAAAGGCTCATTTAGCCCGAGATTTGATGGAGCAACAACCGTTCCTTCTTCAAAATTACCCGTGAGATATTTGGTCAAATAATTCAGATAAGTTTCCTTGAGTTTTAGTTCGGCTTTCTTTTCATCCAAAGAATTGGCCTTGCTCATCAATTCACTCCCATGACTCGAAATATCAATGATTTGATTATCCCTTCTGAATCGTGTCATTTCATCTTCGGAAACAGACAGGGATTTGGATACCTCCGATAATTGTTCATTAATAAATTGAATGGTTTTGGAGGCAACATCGTTTTTCTTTTTCAAATTTTCTTCAAGGTAGATTTCGCTCAATTTGTTGATAAAGTCCACATCCCTGTCTGGAGTTTCACTGATCAATGAAATTTCCAAAATGGAAGAACCTTCAATGACGTATCTTGAACTTAATCGCGATTTAAAATCTTCAATCAATGTTTCTCTGGTACGAAAGCGAAAATACATTTCAAATTCCTTAACATTGTCGCTCACGCTGTTTACAGTCATAAAAAATAAATTATGCTGAAGTGGCACGCCTATATGACCATTGATTGGTGAACTTGGCATGCTATTGTTATTATGTGGGCTGATGGTAAAAGTGCCGTTCGGATGAAGTGAAATTTTAAAAAGCAGTTCGTAAGCTTCCGGAGCCACATAATCGGCTTCAATAATAATAGGAGTTGTAGTATAAAGATTACGGGTTTTGAAACGACCAATCGTCAAATAGTCCACTTTCATAAAAGGTAAACTATCTACAACTTTGCCAATCAAATCGTATGAATTGAGAATTATCACCTGATTATTGACATTCTGGTAAGCTTCTTCCAACCCAAATCCCTGCATGAAACCTTGTGAAGAGGATCGATATTTGTTTTCATTAATAATAATTGTTCCAACACTCTGATATAGAGGCATCCAACTTCTGTTTTTTAAATATCCTCCAATTAAAAAAAACGGAATAAATATTAAAAACAAATACCAATTTTTGATAAATAAATGAAGCCACTTCTGAAAATCAAAGGAAGATTCTTCTTCGGTAAAATTCTGGTTAATGCTGCCTGTATCCGGATTCATATCTTAGAATAAAAGATAGGTTTATGCTGTGAATTTACAATTTGATATAATATAAAACGCTGAACAATAAAGTTAAAGAAGACGAAATCAGTCCAAGAAAAGAAGAATAATTGTTCATTTTAAAAAAGCTCGACGATGCCCGCTGCACATAAATAATATCGTTGGGGTAAACATAATAGTATTTCGATTCAATTACACTTGCCGGACGAATATCAAACTCCAATATCTCGGTTTTTCCCTCCACTGGTCGTAAAATTTTCACATGCCGGAAATCACCGGAAAGTTTCAAATCACCTGACAGGGACAAAGCCTGATAAATAGTAAGTTTATCCTTATATACAGGGAAAACGCCTGTCCCTGCTTCTCCAATTACCGTAAATGATTTATTGGCAATACTCAGTTTCACTTCAGCATCAGGAATAATTTCCCTGAATTCTTCCTTCAACAAATTCTCAGCTTCATTTAGGGTCAATCCTTTCACCTGAACGCGATTTAAAAAGGGAATGTCCACAGTACCATCCGGATAAACGCGGTAAGAAATCATCTGATTGCTATTGCCTGACTGATTGGAAGAAATCAACTTTGAAATGGTTTCATCCGTAGTGATCAAACGAAAAATAATTTCGTCGTTAACACAAATTTCATAATCCGAATAATCTGCCTTAGAATAAACGGGTAACGATTTGTTTTCCTGCAGTAACCCAATGCTTCTGTAATTGTAACAGGAAGAAAAGGACAAAACAGTCAAAATTGTAAGAATTATATGAAGAAAATGTTTCATAATTTTTTCATCTCTCTTCAAACCGATTAACGGGTCAACCCATAAATAAAAATTCCAAATGAAAAAGTAGCAAAAACTGTCGACAAAAGTGAAGCAAAGGACGTTACACTGAAAAACTGTTCGTTCATGTCCTGAATGTAAATCACATCATTGGGCTCAACGTAATAAAATTCGGAATTGATAATATCCACACTTCGCACATCAAAAACCTTTATCTGAGTTCCACTGTTTGTTTCTCTGATAATCCTTATTTTACTTCTATCTCCATAAGTATCAATGTCGCCGGCCATTGCCAGCGCTTCAAAAATATTTATTTTTTCCCGATTTAAAGGATACCTGCCGGTTGCACCTCCACCAATAACACTGAAAAATCTTCCAGCAATTCTAACATCGACGCTGCTGATGTCAAAAACCGGTTGTATAAATTTTTCGAGCGTTTCTTTGGCTTCTCTTACAGTTTGACCTTCCAAATATATTTCTCCTACCATTGGCAAATTTACTTTTCCGGAGGGCTGAATCAGATAAGTGTACAGTTCGTTGCCGGATGAAGAACCCGACATGACAAGCTGTTCTATATTGCTGCTACCATTTAGCAATGCATTTGTTTTATCATCCCATGAATAGATTTTTATAAAAACCCTGTCCCCCTTTTTCAGTCTGTAATCGTTGAATGAAAAAGTATCCTTATACGCAGGAATGGAAGCATTGGGCTGCTGCAGGTAATTAATTTTGCGGGCAGTAATACACGAAGAAAGTTGTACAACCAAAATCAGAACAAGTATATGGGATAACTTCGGAATATGATTCATTCTAAAATCTACTTTTTAAAACACTCAACAAAGTTAATCAAAATTACAAAAGAAATATAACATTACAAAAAAATTAGAAATTAGTAGAGTCAACCGGCAAGTTCGAAATTAAAAAATGTTCGAAAAACTCTTTTTTAAAGCCAATTAAAATTCAATTTATCTCGAGGTATTCGGTTAAGATTTTTCTAAATATTTTGATATCCTGATCCTTTCAATGAAGCCTTTTTGTTAATATATTGTCAGATGAGCTTATTTATTTTTTCAATTGGTTTTTTGCCTTGAATATTAAGAATCGATCAAATGAAATTTTATACTTTTGTAAAAACGCTTAACTTTGTATGCCAAAAAATGAGTTTATGGAATTGATCAATAAATATTTTCCCGACTTGTCATCTCATCAGAAAGCTCAGTTTGAAGCGCTGTATCCCCTTTATAAGGATTGGAATGAAAAAATAAATGTGATTTCGAGAAAAGATATTCAAAACCTGTACGAACATCATGTTCTTCATTCTCTTGCTATTGCTCAATATATCCGTTTCAAGCCGAACTCAAGTATTTTGGATGTGGGTACCGGAGGAGGATTTCCCGGTATTCCGCTTGCTATACTTTTTCCCGAAGTTAAATTTGTAATGATAGATTCCATAGGAAAAAAAATTAAAGTTGCAATGTCGGTTGCTGAGGCCATTGAGTTGAAAAATTCCGAATTCAAATATTTACGAGCAGAAGAAGAAAAGGGAAAATACGATTTTATTGTCAGTCGTGCAGTCATGCCACTAGAAGATTTACTGAAAATGACCAAAAAAAATATTCGGAAAACCTCCATCAATGCGTTACCCAATGGAATTATTTCTTTAAAGGGTGGTAGTTTGGAACAAGAAATTAAGCCTTTCAAAAAGATAATTGAAGTAGCCAGTATTTCCGATTTTTTTAAAGAAGAATATTTTAAAGACAAAAAAATTGTTTATTTGCCTGTTGTGTGAAAAAAATTAATCAGGCAAAACCTTTACAGAATATAAAAATGAACATAAAAACCTTTATTTTCAATCCTTTCAGAGAAAACACCTATATTGTTTCGGATGTAACTGGTGAAGCCATCATTATTGATGCGGGTTGTCTGACAAACCGCGAAAAACAAGCTGTCAAGAATTATATTGAAAATAATAAGCTTGTTTTAAAACATTTACTCAATACCCATTTGCATATCGACCACCAATTTGGAAATCGTTATATTTACGACAACTATCACATTTCGCCTGAAGCATGCAAGGAAGATGAATTTTTAATCGAAACCATGCATGAAGCAGCAAAATTTTTTGGTATCGACTTGCATGAAGAACCTCCTGCAATTGGCTCTTATATTATTGAAAATCAGGAAATAAAATTTGGAAACTCAATTTTGAAAGCATTACATGTTCCGGGCCATTCACCCGGAAGCATGGCTTTTTATTCAGAACAAAATGGTTTGGTATTTACCGGAGATGTCTTGTTCTACGGCACAATTGGAGCCACCCATTTTGAAAAAGGCGATCACGACTTATTAATCCGTTCCATTTGGGAAAAGCTGATGGTTCTACCCGATGAAACATTGGTCTACAGCGGACACGGACAACCCACTACCATTGGAAACGAAAAGAATTTTAATCCGTATTTGGTTTAATAAGAGTTTGTTCCAATAAAAAAATCAAATCTTCCGGAAAATTTTTCAGTTCAATGCAGATTTTTCATCAATTGATTTTATGACAATTGCAGGAAAAGACTGCTATTTTTGAAACTATCTTCGTTTCGAATTTTTTGTTTGTCCTATAATTTCATCGGCTTACCTGCGGTATCTTATTAATTTCGGTCTCTAACTCATGGCGACTTTTTCAAAATTTTCATGATTCTTGTCTGAGTGTTCGACAGCATTAAAGAGAAATATTGCCGGCTTACAGTTCCGATTTCACTTCCATTTCTTCAAAACTTTCTATCAAATCTCCTACATGAATATCGTTGAAATTGTGAATACTTACACCGCATTCATAGTTGACAGCAACTTCTTTTACATCCTCTTTAAATCTTTTTAACGATTCGATTTCGCCGGTAAAAATAACAATACCATCGCGAATCAACCGAACTTTGTTGGTTCGTTTTATTTTTCCTTCTTTCACTATACAACCGGCTACAGTTCCCACTTTTGTAATTTTAAACACATCTCTGACTTCAAGAGTAGCCGTAATCTCTTCCTTAATTTCAGGCGAGAGCATGCCTTCCATTGCCGATTTAATTTCTTCAATGGCATCATATATGATGGAATAGAGTCGAATATCGATTTCTTCCTTTTCTGCCATTTTTCGGGCAGAAGGAGTAGGACGTACCTGAAAACCCACAATGATGGCATTGGAAGCTGCTGCCAGCAACACATCGGAATCCGAAATGGCACCCACAGCCTTATGAATAATATTTACCTGAATTTTTTCGGTAGAAAGTTTTAACAGCGAGTCGGAAATAGCTTCAACTGACCCGTCAACATCACCTTTTACAATGACATTCAATTCCTTAAAATCGCCCAATGCAATTCTTCTTCCCAATTCGTCCAGTGTAAAATGTTTTTTAGTACGAATTGTTTGTTCTCTTTGCAACTGTTCACGTTTCAATGCCAATTCACGCGCTTCATGTTCCGATTCCATTACCACAAAATTATCTCCGGCCTGAGGTGCTCCGTTCAATCCTAAAATCAAAACAGGTTCCGAAGGTCGTGCTTCAGAGATTCTTTGATTTCTTTCATTAAACATGGCTTTTACTTTTCCGAAATGTGTTCCTGCCAAAACTACGTCGCCTTGATGGAGCGTTCCATTTTGTACCAAAACCGTAGCAATATATCCTCTACCTTTATCCAACGATGATTCAATAATAGAACCTATTGCTCTTCTGTTGGGATTGGCTTTCAAATCGAGCAATTCGGCTTCGAGCAATACCTTCTCAAGCAATTCGGGCACTCCGATTCCTTTTTTTGCTGAAATTTCCTGCGATTGATATTTACCGCCCCAATCTTCCACCAAATAATTCATATTGGCCAATTGTTCTTTTATTTTTTCGGGATTGGCATCGGGCTTATCCACTTTGTTGATGGCAAATACAATGGGGACATTGGCTGCCGAAGCATGATTTATGGCTTCCACAGTCTGAGGCATCACGTTATCGTCGGCAGCAATAATAATGATGGCCAGGTCGGTAACTTTTGCACCTCTGGCACGCATGGCCGTAAACGCTTCATGACCCGGTGTGTCGAGAAAAGTAATTCGCTGCCCATTATCCAACACCACATTGTAAGCGCCAATGTGCTGGGTAATTCCTCCGGCTTCTCCGGCTATCACATTTGTTTTGCGGATGTAGTCCAGCAAAGATGTTTTACCATGATCGACATGTCCCATTACCGTTACAATAGGTGGACGAGGTTGAAGATTTTCTTCATCGTCGGGTTCGTTTTCAGCAAGTGCTTCTATCACATCATGGCTGACATATTCGGTAGTGAAGCCAAATTCATCGGCTAAAATATTAATAGTTTCAGCATCCAACCTTTGATTGATGGAAACGATCAAACCAAGATTCATACAGGTAGAAATCACATCGTTGACCGGAACATCCATCATGTTAGCCAGTTCATTCACAGTTACGAATTCCGTCAGTTTCAGTACTTTTTCGTTGCTCTGCTCCATTTCTGCCAGCTGTTGCTGACGGGCATTGATAATTTCTCTTTTGTCTTTTTTGTATTTTGAACCCTTTGTCTTTTTATTGGAAGTTGCCAAACGAGCAAGGGTTTCCTTGATTTGTTTCTGTATGTCTTCTTCCGAAATGGCAGGTTTGATGGATTTTTTAAATTTATCTTTGGTTCCTTTGGGAGAAAGATTTAATTTTTTTGGACGTTCCAATTCCTCCGGATTGGCATTGCCGGAAACTTTAGAAATATCAACTTTTTGCTTTGTAAAACGTTCGCGTTTCTTTTTGTGATGATCTTTTGTATCTTCCGCATCTTCTGCTTCACCGGGAAGTTTAATAACTTTTTTACCCTTTTGAGCAATTTTTTTTGCTTCAGCTTCTAACTGAATTTTTTCTTCTTTTTCCCTCTTTCTCTGTTCCTTCGATTTTGGTTTTGGTCTAACCCTCTGGTTGAGTGCATCAAGGTCGATGCTTCCCACCACAGTAATATTGGTGTCCAAAACAGGTATTTCGGTGTAAAAAACTTCTTCCGTTAGTTCCGAAATTTCAATTTCTGCTTCATTAACATTAACTTCTTCCAAATTGGAAGATTCTGATTCCTGAGTTGTCCGATGCTTGGAAATTTCGGGAGAAGTTATTACTTGAGTTTCAATTTTTTCTTCTATTTTCTCGGCCTTAATTTCTGTTGAATCGGGCAAAATTTTCTCTGTAACTTCAAATTCCTCAGGTTGAGATTTTTGTTCCTGAATTATTTCTTCAGGTTTTTCCGGTTTTACTGGTTCTTCGGTAACAACCGCTTTTACTTCATGAGTGAAAGTAGCATCGGGTTCAATTTTTTCTTTTTCGGCAACAACAGGTTCCTTTATTGGTTCAACAGGAATCGAGTCAACAATTTCCGTTTTTTCTTTTTCTTTCGTTTTAACTTTTTTCCCTGTTTCTTCCAAGTCAATGTGTCCCACAGATTTGATATGAGGCTTTTGTTCTTCAGGGATGACAGTAGGTATTATTTCGGCAGGTTTTGGTGCCGTTTTGGGATGAACATACTCTTCCAATCCGACAGTTTCGGCTTTTTCTTTTTCCTGCCGTTCTTTGCTGATCCGTTCCGATTCAATTTTTAACGCCATATCCTTATTAAATTCTTTTGCGAGTAAAAGATACAGCTCATCTTCCAATTTTAAATTCGGATCGGCTGACAATTTATGACCTTTTTTTGCAAGAAATTCGACGGCCGTACTCATACCGACATTCAAATCCTTGCATGCTTTACTTAATCTTATAGGCATATATTTATTTTACAATTATTAACTTTAAAAGCTTTGAACTTTTGTTCATTTATTGAAAAAATT
>JAHDRA010000038.1 GCA_018433525.1 Paludibacteraceae bacterium | reverse complement strand
TATTGCAGTTTGCACTATAAAAAGCATTTATAATATTTTTATCTTCATATAAAATATCAAGAAAACGGATTTCTTCTTTGTTATTTAATTTTTGATTGAGCTAAACAGGGTTAATACTGCAGTTCTCTCCTGAACCATCAAGTCCTATATTATTTACGTACGAAACTACAGGCACAATTGAAACAGCATGATGCACAAAATGAGCAAGGGTAAACTGGATAGACCAAATATTAAGTTTCCCTTCCTGTTGCATTCTCAACATTTCAAAAACATCATCACCACCTCGGTTAAGAGCTTCCTGCATAGCAGGTTGTTGAAGTATTGTTGGATATGTTTTAACATCCCAATCAATTTTATTCCAGCGATTTTTCCAAGTCCCCCAACCCCATGAACCATTTCTTAAACTTACATATACATCATAAGGATAATTTTTAGGGAATGGCATACGTTCTGAAGGAAGATTGTAAGCGCTTATAGAAAAAACACTTTCCTTATCCATATAATAATCTAAGGCCTGATTCATGTAATTGAGAAATGCTTTTGAACAGATCAAGTCATCTTCCAGAACTATTACTTTACCATGTTTTTCTATAACTTCATTCACTCCTTTTCGAATAGAAGCAGCCAAACCATTATTGAAGTCAGATTCATTAATAATAACTTCCTTACACCATGCTTCAGAATGGATAATGGAACGCACGGCTTTTATTTGTTCAACTGTTTCATTGTTGGCATTATCTTTTGGACCATCAGCATAAATGTATAAAATACTATCTTTTGCAAGCGGATTTTGTTTTAGTGATTGCAATGTCTTTTCAGTATGCAACGGACGATTATATACAAAAAGAACGATTGGCGCTAAATTCATAATTAAGTTGATTTACAAATAAGTTAAATATAAATGATTCGAATTGTTTTTAGTAACAGTATAAAACAACAACAATTTATTATGAAATACAACAGTTGGTTTATAAAAGTAGGTTCTTTCTTTAGTTTTCCTTTCTATTGCATGATTATTAAGCAAAGGAATTCGAGATGTTTTAAAAGTAACACAATCAGTTGATTTACTAATTATCAAGTTGTCACCCCATTCAGAGACTGATACTAAATATAGATATTTATCCATAAAGAACAAATCAATATGCCAAATGTCATGTTTCAACGGTTTCGGAATAAACAAAAGTGTTCCAAATAAGTTGACTTGTTTAAGTTTGTCACATGTGTAAGTTGATTGTACATTACAATTATTTTTGAATTGAAAATTAGGAGTAATAAGAGAATTGCTTTCCCATACAAGAACACTTTTATTTTTTCTATGGGGTTTATATTGATAATGTACTGTAAAAAAACAGTACTTATTTCTAATCTTCATCAATACTGGACTTTGTAACATATCCTGATTCAATAAATCATTTTGAGATAACATCAATTTCGGTTTAGAGAAATTTTGACCATCTTCAGTAAATTTACCAAAAACGGCAACATCAACACCTAATTTTGTACAATTTTCAGTAAAACACTCGCGCCAAAACACCCAAAGTTTATTCTCCTCTATAAAAAGATTAGGGTCGCTATTATAACCATTCTTAGGAGTATCGGTCACAACGCAAAAGAAAGTCCAATGAGTAGGTATGTCTTCATCGTCAGAAAAAAAAAGAAGGGGATTTTCTATTTTGGAATCCCTATTATAATATGGACTTTGAATCATCCACCATTTATGTCCTATAAAGCCCTCTTTTGCATATCTAACACATGGATGTAAACAGTCATTGTGATATTTGGGATCAGGGATTTGAATCGGTATATGTATTCCATGACTCATTTGTTGTTGCGGGTAGAACAAATATAGAAAGAGCAAAAGGACTATCACTATGAATATAACAACAAATAAAGTCATATTTTTCTAAGTATGATTATATTATAAATCAATGTATTCCTTTGCATTTTCGCCATTAATGTTTGAATCAAATCACTTTTCTGCAAAAACAGTGATAATAATTTGATAATTTGGATCATTAAAATCTAACTCCTTTTTTTTTAATTCTCGGCTGGAAATTCCTTCCATAAATGAAATTGCAGCTAAAACATTTCCATAAGATTTCACTTCAACTTTATCTTTGTTGAAAAAATCGCTAAATATTTTTTCAGTGCTAAGAGTAGTAAACCTCCAATAATCCCCCCATCTACACATGTCATAACTACTTATTTGACTTATACCTGATAATGTAGCTATTAATTTACCATTCGGCTTGATAATACGATGAACATGCTTTAATGCACTATGATAATCATAAATAAAGTTCAATGTCTGTGTCAAAATAACACAATCATAAAAATCAGAAGGCAAGTGGTCGGCATTTGTAAGGTCAGCAATAATTGTAGCTTTTGGATTACCTTCTGTTACATGAAGAATATCTGATAAAACAACATCAGTTCCTAATCCTTTGGTATATGTATTGTCACCAATTTCCAGCACTTTTCCTGTTATAAATTTTTTCTTAGATTTAATAAACTGATCGACATAGTATCTTGCAATTGACTGACTTCCTCTGTCATAACCAAATATTTCGCTAAAAGGCTTTGTGTTTCTTAAATTCCCCCAAATTACAGGTTTCAACTTCATCCGTTTAAAAAGAAGTTTATATTTTCGTCTCAATAAATTAATAAACTTTGAATAGTCAGTCATAATGAAAATATTATATACAATATTGTAAATTTAAAGTTTATTGTTAATAAGATGTAAAGATAAAATTCGATCAGCTAGCGCTGAATTATAAAATTTAAAATCCGTATTAAAAATTTTATAGACATAATTAACAGCAACATCATTTACGAAAGATGGGGGTGGCATAAAACCTCTTTTCTGTGCATTCAATATATAATCCGGTACAATTTTACTTAAAATATCTTTCAATAAGGATTTTGGATTGTTAGAGTCGTATTTATAACCTTGTGGAAGTTTAGAAACGAAATCAACCAATTTATAATCCAATAATGGTGATCTAATTTCTATAGAGTTTCCCATGCCTAATCTATCAGAAAGATATAAATATGCCATCGTCATCGTTTTAGAAAAAAGAAAATCATAAATCTGCTCAATTTCTGAAGAATTATGATGATTTTTGAAATGAAAATCTAACTCAACATCAGAAAAATGGAAAACTTGATTATCAAAAGAGAATGAACTTGAATCTGCAAATAATTTATAATTATTGTATGTCCAATAACCAACAGACTTATCTTCAATCTTGTATGGATAGCCAGAAAGCATAATATATTTCAAATTTGTAGCTACGAATTTTAAGTATTCAATTTTCTTTTCTAAACCTTTCCATGGTAATAAATTATTATGATCATTCTTTAACTTCCACGAATCAGCTAGCTTATTCCAATAATTATACCCATAGAATAATTCATCTCCGCCTATACCACCTAAAAGCACCTTAAATCCGAGACTTTTCACCTTCTTGTACAAAGCCCATTGAGGCAAAGCTGCAATATCTGTAATTGGCTCATCAAGATACTGAGTCAATTCATCAAAACAATCTTTAAAGTCATCTTCATCCAATTCCACTTCGTGATACATAAAACCCATTTCTTTGGCAAACCTACGAGCTACATCACGTTCATCGCAATCATGTTGCCCTTTGTAACCAGCAGTTATTGTATGCACTTCGCGCCCAGTCTCCTTTGCCAATGCAGCTATTGCACTCGAATCAATACCACCACTCAGCATAACAGCTACAGGAACGTCACTTCGCAAGCAAATATCAACCGATTCGCGCAATATGTTTAATGTTTTTTCCTTAGCTTCGTTGTAGGACCCTACAAAATGGTTAGAATATTCTCTTTTCCAATAGAAATACTGCCTTATTCCACTTTCATCTACTAAAATGTACTGACCTGGTTCGATTCGCTTAATTTGTTCAATAAAAGTATTTTTTTTGTTTAATGGCGAAGTATAACGTATGGGCTCTGCCAAAGCTTCCAAATTAATCTGTGGCTTATCAATATAATGCTTCAATATCGATTTCAATTCGGTGCTAAACACTACTCCACTTGGCACTTGTGCATAATACAAGGTTTTTTCCCCAATCCGGTCACGCGCTGCAAAAAGCTGTTTCTGTTTTGTATCCCACAAACAAAAGGCAAACATACCCCGTAAGTGTTCCAAACAGTTTACACCATATTCTTCGTACAAATGCAAGATGGTTTCCGAATCACTTTCCGAATTAAAAATATGTCCCCTGCCAATTAAATCTTTTTTGATCTCTATGTAATTATATATCTCACCATTACAAACCAGCACCAATGATTTATCCTCATTAAAAAGTGGTTGTTTTCCTTTTTGCAGGCCAATAATGGACAAACGAACCTGAGCCATACCACAAATATCATCATTCCACACGCCACGGTCATCAGGACCACGATAATGCATCTCATCATTCATGGCATGTAACTTAGTTATATCTGATTCAGAGATTTTACTGTATCTGTATATTGAAGAAATTCCACACATAATGTATACTTACTCTTTTTAAAGTTTACTATTTACTAAATCATTGATAGCCTCATAAATTAAGGCTGCATTACGCTCCGAAGAAAAATTCTCCTTTCCATAATCATAAGCAGCCTCCCCCATAAGTTTCAACAAATCAGGTTGAGTTATAAATTGAATGATTTTTTCAGCCAGTTCACTTGTATTGTATATAGTGTAAATTGTTCCGTTTATATTTTCTTTTATAAGTTCAGCATTTGCTCCTGAATTACTGGCAATCACGGGCATTTTGTGTAACATATATTCAACGGTGACCCTTCCGAAAGCCTCATCGCGCGAACACATCAATCCTAAATCCATCGTAGAGAGCAAATTATCAATATCTTTAGTATGACCATGAAAAACGACATATTCTTGTAGCCTGTTTTCATCTATATATGTATTTATCAATTCTAAATAATCTGCTTTCCAACCACCAATCAAATGCAATCTTAAATTTGTAAAGCCTGAGTTATTAACCAATATGTTAAGTGCTCTTAGCGCATCCATATTGTTCTTTTGTTCCGAAATAATTCCTACCATACACATATTGAAGAAGTGGTTTCTTTTTTCGGGTTTTAAATTAATTCTATTAAAGTCGATACCGTTATATATTCTTTGAATCTTATCAGCAGGTAACAACTTAGAATAGGCATCTATCAAATAATCGGATATTAAAATATATTTATTGGCAGCCGTTTTCAGGAACAGCTTTGAAATGAAATTACCTAAAGACAATTTAAAATGAAACGAATCCAAACTTTCCCTAATATGCCATATATGCGGACATTTCAATTTGCGACTCAGAAATGCACCTATATTAATTGTAACTGAATTGCTATATACTAAATCTATCCCCTCATTTTCAACAAGCCTGACTAAATTTTTCACACGCATAAGGTTTATTATTTGTTTCCGCCAATTTAAAAAGTATTGATAAACACCTTTCTCGGCATTCACCCACCAATAATAATGAGAAACAAAATACTTGATATCGTTCTGTTCCAAGAATTCACAAATATCTCCCCTTGAAGGTAGCAACACAACAGGCGTTATTTTATAATTATTGCGTAATTCAATTATCAGCTGACACATTGATTGGTTGGCGCCATACATGCCCGGGTAATGGGTGATAAAAAGGATATTTATTTTTGATGGAAACATCAATAAACGGTTAAATGTTAACTAAATAATTTATGAGAAAGTATATATTTATATTCAAAATATTAACTATGTTATAATTTTTGAGATAATTCTTTGATTTTTAAAATAAATTGTTGATAAGGTACATTTTTAATAAAAAGATAATCTTTCCAATTTAAAATAGATTTTAAGTTTTTAATGGGTAGTTTTTTTGAGTTATTATTAAAATTAGTTCTTTCTATATTATCTAAAAGCATCAGATTATTTTTAATTTCATAAATATGATATTTTGAAAAATCTACTAATAAATTTTTATATTTTTCATTTAAAATTGTATTTTGAGAAAGATCAATACATCTTAATGATAATTTTAAAGATTCGAGAAGTTTATTATAAGTAATTGGAGAATTAGTGAAAGAAAAAGGGTTATTTCTATAACAATATGGAGTTTCAGAAATATGCATCACTCTTTTTGCTGAATTAAATGTTCTGATAGAATAAGTAATGTCTTCGTAAAAAACATTTTCATCAAAAAATAAATTATTTTCTAATAAAAAAGTTCTTTTATGTATTCGTCTCCAAACTTCAATAGCTTTTTTCCACCAAATTTCATTTTTATCAAAGAAAAAAGTGTTCCCATCAATTATATCGGTTTCACTATTTTTCGGGTATTCTAAAATTTCTCCATTATTATTTACGCTCGCATAGTCAAAATGTAACACATCAAGATCATTCAACAAAGCCATATCAACCAATTTTTTTGAGACATTCGGTTTGATGTAATCATCTGAATCAACAAACCATATATATTCACCTTTAGCTGTTTTTAAGCCGGTATTGCGTGCACCAGCTTGTTTCTTATTTCTATTATGTTCAATTAAAATTAATGTTGGATAAATTTCTTTTAGACTCAAAGCAATATCGCCACTCGAATCTGTAGAACAATCATTAATCAAAATAACCTCATATTTGTCAATAGGAAGATCTTGATGATATAAACTATCAATACATTCCTTAAGATAATTTTCGACGTTATAAAAAGGAACTATAAATGAAAGAAGAACATTATTCATTTTTTATTAAATTCCAATATTCGGTAGATAAAATTTTTAAAAAAGTATTTCTACCATATTTTTTTCTTATGTTTTTCGATATTTCCAACTTATTAAACTGGTACTGTCCATGCACAAAATTTTCAATGATCACAGCTAAAGACATTGCATCTTGAATTGGTACAATCAATCCGTTAGTTTCATTAACAAAATCATGAATTCCTCCACTGTCAGTGCAAACCACAGGTAATCCATAAGCTATTGCTTCTGCTATGGCAAGGCCAAAAGTTTCAGAAATACTGGTAGAAACCAGAAAAGAATAATTTTGGTATTGTTTTAGTAAATCTTCATGTTTAATTGGGCCTATGATATTGATTATTTCTGATAAATCAGCTGCTTTAATTGTTTGAAATAAGGGGTTCCCATTTTTATAAGGAATATCTGCAGGCAATCCTATGATATCGATAGAAAAATTAATTTCTCTTTCTTTTAATAACTTGGTAACTTCAAGCAATAAATCAAAATTTTTGTCTTCAAAATGTGACGCTATATATAAAATTTTATTATTTGGCTTTTCGGTATTAAAATTATTTTTTACAAACCCATCATCAATAAAATTACCAATTATCTTAACGTTTTTTAGTTGTATTCCTGAAGTGAGCAAATTTCGATAAAGATAGTTGCTGACACATAAAACTCGGTCTGCTTTTTCGTAAACTTTTTCTTTTAATTTTTGGAAATTATCGAATTGATGTCTGATATAAAGTATGTGTTCGGTAAGAATCACAGGAATTTTGTTTATTTTTGCCCAATTACATACAAATACAGCTGTATCGCTTAATGATTGTATGTGAATTAATGAAGGTTTTTCATTCTGATATATTATGTTTATTAATTTATCAAAACAACTTGTCAAACGTTCGATTTGAATGCTGTTTAAATTTTCAGGTAAATGATTTAGATAGTAATAGGTTGCCTCATAATAATTCTCTTTTTTCTTAAATTCAAAATATTTTTTACTAAACCATTTATTAAGGCCTTTTCTTCTCCCAACAGTTATCCTTTTTCCTACTATTATTTTAAAATTGAAAAAATCTTCTACTAATTCCATCTGCTGCTGAAAAAAGATAGCGGGATACCAAGCAGGAATAACAAGGATATTATGGTTTTTAGAGATTGTCATTTATTTTTTATAAAGAATGTTCTTAACAATAGAAAATGGTTTGATTAAAAATTTTCCAATAAGGTATGCTTTTGACTTTCTAATATTTTCTAATTCTTTTTGTGATTGGGCATATGCTGTCATCCATACAAAAGTTTCACTAACAATTTCTTCTCTTGCTTTCAACTCTTCTTCGGAAAGAAGAACTCCTGCAACTTGTGGTAAACTATTTTTCCATTTATTAAAAAATAAATTTGTATTTTTTATCCAGTCTATATCAAAACATCCCAATGAAAAATGTTCTATAAGAATATCTGAAATAATTTTAATCTGTAAATCTAAATTTCTTATTTGCAAACAAATATCCATATCATAACAGTGAAAACCATTAAACGTTTTATCATCAAATTTTATTTGTTCAAATAACTTTGTAGGTATACAAAACCACAAACCATCAACTACAACTGCTTGAATAGACCGTTTATTTTTAATATATTTTAATTCATATTCTTTCCTAATATTTTCTTTACCGTTTATCTTTATCCTTTGCAAACCACCACCAGAGTTTACTTTTGTTTGATACCACCCTGTTGGTGTTTTAGGTAAAAAATGAGTTCCACAGGTTCCAATGGCACCAACTTTGTCATCTTGAAAATGTTCGATAACCCTTTTCCCCCAATTTTCAGTGTGATACAAAATATCGTCATGCATAAAACATAAATATGGATATTTTGCACGCCTTACTCCCTCATTGTAAGCCGAAAAAATCGAATAGTTATTCTTTGAATTGTCAATTACAACTAATTCGTATTCCACTCCAATAGTTTTCGCAATATTTTGTTTTAACTTTTCAGGAATGTCTTGATTTCTGGAACAGACAATAATGGAAATCATTTTGATGTAAAATTTCTAATATATGAAAAAGGTTTTAAAATAATTTTCCCAATTCGATATGCATGTGATTTTCTTATTTTTAGCAAATTATTTTCTATTTTTAAATTTGTTTCAATTATATCATTTAATTTTATCACAAAATTGGTTCTTTCTGTTTTTTCCCGATCTGACATTTCAACTCCTCTTAAAACTGGTAAAAACTTCTCCCATTTTTTAAAAACGAGTTTACGTTGGTCATAATATTTCTGATCTAGTGTTCCATAAGAAAAGTGCTCTATGAGAATATCAAAACAAACACACGTTTTCATTCCATTGTATATGATTTGAAAAGCAATGTCAGTATCATAACAATGGAATCCTATAAACGATTCATCAAATTTTAAAGTATCATTATCAATAAAAAGTTGTTTTGGAATGCAAAACCATAATCCATCTATCGTTGCAACTTCAATTATATCACAATCGTTTTTTTTATTGTTTGTATGTTTAAAAAGCTCCGTTTCGTATTCATTTTTTTTATTAATAAAGCCTTGAATAATTTGACCGGATAGACTTTCAGCACTCCACCATGAAGCGGGACATTTAGGCATATAGTGTCCGCCAATGACTCCAATTAATCCAATTTTTTCATCTTTAAAATGTTCAATGACCTTTGTTCCCCAATTATCCGTATGATACAATATATCATCATGCATAAAACATAAGTATGGATATTGAGCTCGTCGAACACCTTCATTATAAGCAGAAAAAATGGTATATTTGTTCTTTGAATTGTCTATCACAATCAATTCATATTCCACACCAATGGTTTTTGCAATGTTTTGTTTTAATTCATCAGAAATATCCGGATTTCTGGAACAGATTATTATGGAAATCATTTATTCATAATTTTGTTTTTCAATATAAATAAACCTTTTTTAATTAGGAAACAAAAGATACTTATTTTATTATCTATATTTTTCAAATAGTGCCAGCTTTTGTTCAAATTTTCTTTATTGGGACAATTGTTTATCAAGTACTTAATTTCAAATTCACTTTCTTGCGAAAGGTCTTTTTTAAAAATTTGAATTAATTCCTTACTTTCAAGATCGCTTTTCTTTTCAAAAAAATAAATGAATTTTTTTCTTAATATTATGTCATATTTATATCTGAATACCTTTTCATTATTCCATACTGTTGCTATAACACTGTTTTTGTGTTCTCTAAAATAGTTTAAAGGTATAGCATAATAAGCTATATTACCAATTGTTAATAATTTTAGCCATAAAAGCCAATCAGCACAAAAAGGAACATCAATATTTGCTTTATCCACAATAAAATAGCTTTCTTTTTTAAAAATAACAGCACTTGCATTAGGAATGGTATTTTTATAATGAAGAAATTTTTTTATGTATTCATAACCCACTATTGTAAAATTTCTTTTAAAGAATGAATCGTCCAAATCTTCAGTCCAATCAATCCAATTGCCTATTATTTTACCTTCAGCATCTATTTTATAGGATTGACAATAGGATAAAACAATATTTTCGTCTTGTTCAGCTAAATGGATTAAATTCTCAAGTAAACTAACATCTGCAACATCATCTGATTCGGCGATCCAAATCCATTCTCCTCTGGCTTGCTCAATTCCTTTGTTCCATTGCACAAAAGTATTTCCACTATTTATATCATTATAAATGATTTTAGAAACTTTCGGATGTGTTCTATAACTCTCAATAATTTCTCTACTATTATCCGTAGAACAATCATCCAGAATAATCACTTCAAAATCCTGATAAATTTGATTTAAAATGCTTCCCATTCTCTCTTGAAGGAAAGGTGCATGATTATAATTTGGGACAATGACTGATACTTTTGGCATACGCTGAAACTATTCTTTTCGAAACATTCTTTTGATTTTCTTTAATGGATATAAAATATAATAACCAGTTTTCCATGTTATTGATTTTCTTAATCTCATTTCTGCCTCATAAACTGCATTTTCAATATCAAATTTAGTAATGACTCTTTTCTGTTCCGTATACATTAATATTTGATGTGGAATTGTGAATTTTAAGTCATTTGTTGCTATTGCAATATTATATTCAGGTAGAAATGAATGACTCTCTCCATTATTCTCGACAACCAAAGGCTTATTATATGTACTTTTGTCTTGATCCAATGCAATAATAGAACCTCCAAAATTTCGTTGACTGAAAAAGATCGATTTTTGGAAGTATCTCGAAATCAAATTTTTAAATTCTTCATAATAAAGTTCTTTGACATGAAATTCGTTTTTGAAATTGGGAACATCGGAATAATAATACTTGTCGGGTGAAGATATGATTAAAATTCCTTCCGATTTCATTACACGGCAGATTTCTTCCATCATTCTTTCTTGTTCTTCGAGATGTTCGATCGTTTCAAAACTAACTACAACATCTATGCTTTTGTCGGTTAAAGGTATTTTGGTTGCATTCCCCTGAATATACTCAAGATTATTTCGGTTATATACCTTTTGGGCATGTGCTATTGCTTCCGGGCTAATATCCACTCCTGTTACTTTTTCCGCATAATTAGCCAGAATATTCGAGCCATAACCTTCGCCGGAAGCAATATCTAAAACTTTTTTCCCCGTCAAGTTTATTTGGTAGACTACAAAATAATACCGATTTAAATGTTCCAGTTCCGAAAAGCTTTTGAAACCTGGAATTAATCTTTCACCCGTTACATCCATCTATTTCTTTAATTTTCTTAACATGATCATTCAAAATAAGCTGACCAATTAACATTTTATTTTATTCCTTTTTCCCCAATTTAATTTAGGACGAATTAAACCCGGTAAATCGAGATTATAGTCTTCAGGTCTTGCTGAATCTTTACTTGAATCGATATATTTAATTTTTAAAATATTTTCTTCGTGGAAGAGGATGTCAAATGGATTATATCGCAAACAGGCAACATTTACAAGATAATCACCGTCTTGAAGTAAATTTGCGGGTATCCAAACAACAGTAGAATAGAATCCTTTTTTTATTATGCTGTCCTTTTCGTAAGGATTGCTATCGTGAGAAGTAAAAATGTGGATTCCGGAAGTTGTAAATACATTAATACCATGAGTAAAATAAGGAATGTCTTCTAAAACCTGATATTCGATATAAATTCCCACTTTCTGAGAAATTAAGGAATAATTTATTGTTTGATTTTCTGAATTTATAGTATACAGTTTCCTTATTTTAATCTGAGAATTTCCCGGTGCATTGTCAATCGTATCCCATTTTCTATAGGATTCCAAGTTAAAGTTCTCGCCAAGATATAAATCAATAATTTGACTGGTTTTTCCAATATTTTTTATTTTACCATCCGAAAGTAATAAAGTATTAGTACATAAATCATTTACAGCAGCCATATTATGGCTCACAAACAGCACGGTTCGGCCGTCGCCTTTGCTCACGTCCTGCATTTTGCCAATGGCTTTTTTCTGAAATTCGGCATCGCCTACGGCCAGCACTTCGTCCACCACCAGAATTTCCGGTTCCAGATGGGCAGCAATGGCAAATCCCAACCGCACCGTCATACCGCTGGAGTAGCGTTTCACGGGAGTATCGATATAACGTTCCACGCCGGAGAAGTCCACAATTTCGTCGAGTTTTCGGTCAATTTCTTTTTTGGTCATGCCCAGTATGGCGCCGTTCATGTAAATGTTTTCGCGTCCCGTCATTTCGGGATGAAAACCAGTGCCCACTTCGAGCAGGGAAGCAATGCGCCCGCGTGCGCGAATGGTCCCGGTAGTGGGAGAAGTTACGCGCGAGAGTATTTTCAGCAAGGTAGATTTTCCGGCGCCGTTTTTGCCGATAATGCCCAGCACTTCGCCCTGTTCCACTTTCAGGTTAATATCCTTCAGTGCCCACACATAGTCGCTTTCGCCTTTGTGGGCACGGTCGTTCACTTCGCCTATTTTCAGGTAAGGATCTTCTTTGCGGAGAATTTTGGTTTTCCACCAGCGGTTCATGTCGTGGCTCAGCGTTCGGGTAGAAACCAATCCCAGACGGTATTCTTTGGAAATATTGTTAAACTCTATGGCAGTTGGCATAGTTGTATAGATTGAATAAGACTATCTCACGGTTTGGTTTTGTATTCTCCTCCATTCGGATAATGCTTTCAAGACTGAAATTAGATTAAATTTTATACGAGTTACAAATATACAGGATTTTTAGGAATTTCTAAAAGTTTGGATAAATTTTTCGATATAGAAAAATTTTAGCAGTTGGATGCTACGGCGTTAAAAAAT
>JAHDRA010000039.1 GCA_018433525.1 Paludibacteraceae bacterium | reverse complement strand
AACACCTGAAGTTTTTTTTGAAGAATTACATCCATTCATCATAAGCATCATTAAAATTAAAAATGGAATTCCCAGCAAGAGAAAACCAAAAAAACGTGATTTAAAATTGAAATTCATAAACTATAGAATTTTAGAAAATTAAAATATATGAAAAACTAATAGCCAGAGGGTTCACTCACTGAATCAATAATTTCAAAAAGTTCATTTAAAGTATCGGCACGTAGCATAGCAATGCGTGTGTTTTTAAAATTGGGAATATTTTTAAAAATAGGAGTAGCTGCCAAATGTCGACGGGAATGAACAATCCCTTTCAAATGCATGTCATACATATTTTCTATGGAAGATTTTTCATCAAGATCCAATCTACGAACGGCAGATAAAATATAGTTTTTTAAAATAGCTTTCTTATCTTCAAAAGAAAGTGGAGAATATTCAAAAGTATCATCGAGAACTTTTTTCATTTCGGAGAAAATCCACGGTTGACCAATGGCAGCTCTGCCAATCATAATGGCATCCACACCATACCGATTAAAATATTCTTTTGCTTGCTCCGGCGTAGTAATATCTCCATTGCCAATCACCGGAATTTTAATTCTTGGATTGTTTTTAACTTCGCCAATCAAAGTCCAGTCAGCATCTCCTTTGTACATTTGTTGACGAGTCCTTCCATGAATTGTTAGAGCCTGAATACCACAATCCTGCAACATTTCTGCCAACTCAACAATTATTTTACTGCTATCGTCCCAGCCCAAACGCGTTTTAACGGTAACAGGAAGATGCACGGCTTTGACAACAGCTTCAGTAATTTTCAACATTTTTGGAATATCTTTCAACATCCCCGCTCCTGCTCCTTTTCCTGCAACTTTCTTCACCGGACAACCAAAATTTATGTCGATGATATCGGGATGAATTATTTCAACTTTTCGAGCCGATTCAGCCATAACTTCCGGATCAGTTCCATAAATCTGAATGGCTACAGGCCTTTCTTCTTCCAACACTTTTATTTTTTGCAAAGTACGCGGAATATTACGATTCAATGCATCCGAAGAGACAAATTCGGAATAAACCATGTCTGCACCGAAATGACGACACAACACACGAAAATCGGCATCGGTAACATCTTCCATCGGTGCTAAAAACAAAGGTCGGGATGGAAATTCAATATTTGAAATTTTCATTTTTATGCAAAAAAGAGTACAAATTTAGAAAAAAATTTTTAATGGCAATTTCAATGAAAATTTATACGTTATACTTCGGGAAAAACAAAAACTCGAATCATTTGTTCAAAATAAAACAAGATGAAAAAAAAAGTAGGATTTGATTGAATAAAATAAATAAAAATAAAAGGGTTAATTTTGCAAAATAAAATTGCTCAGAAAATCGAATAATGGAAAGAACTATAAACAAAACCAATACCTATCCTATCGAACGGAACGAAATAGAAATTATGGCTCCTGCAGGCTCGTGGGAAAGCTTGGCAGCAGCCATAAAAGCCGGAGCCGACTCTGTATATTTCGGTATGGGAAAATTAAATATGCGCAGTAAATCGAGCAGTAATTTTACAACTGACGATCTAAAAAAAATTGTGGAAATATGCTCCGAAAACAAAGTAAAAAGTTATTTGACCATTAATACAATTTTATACGACAACGATTTGACTTTGATGCGCCAAATAATCGAAACTGCAAAAGAAGCCGGCATCTCTGCCATAATTGCTTCGGATGTGGCAGCACTGACTTATGCCAACAGCCTGAATGTTGAAGTACATTTGTCGACTCAGCTAAATATTTCCAACATTGAAGCATTGAAATTTTATGCACAATTTGCTGATGTTGTGGTGTTGGCCAGAGAATTAAACTTGACACAGGTTTCAGAAATTTTTCGCTCCATTCGAGAGGAAAATATTTGTGGGCGAAACAGAAAACCGGTTCGTATCGAAATGTTTTGTCATGGAGCGCTTTGCATGGCCGTATCAGGGAAATGTTACCTCAGCCTGCACGAAAAAAATCTTTCTGCCAATCGCGGAGAATGCAATCAGATTTGTAGAAGAGGTTATCTGGTAAAAGACAAAGATTCGGAAATAGAGCTGGAAATCGACAATGAATACATCATGTCGCCAAAAGATTTGAAAACAATAGAATTTGTTGACGAAATGCTGAAAGCCGGAGTCAGTGTATTTAAAATTGAAGGACGTGCTCGCGGACCCGAATATGTTAAAACTGTCATTTCATGTTATAAAGAAGCCATAAATGCCTGCTATGAAGGAACATTCAGCAAAGAAAAAATAAATGATTGGAACCGCAGATTAAGTAAAGTATTTAATCGTGGTTTCTGGAATGGATATTATCTGGGACAAAGATTGGGCGAATGGAGTAAAAATTATGGTTCTGCAGCAACCCACAAAAAAATTTACGTCGGAAAAGTTACCAATTATTTCAATAAAATTGGCGTAGCGGAATTTCTGCTGGAAGCTCAAAGTTTATCGGTCGGCGACGAAATACTGATTACAGGAGAAACTACAGGTGCTTACGAAGACATTGTCAACGAAATAAGAGTAGATTTGCTGCCCGTTGAAAAAGTGGAAAAAGGAACCTACTTCTCAATGAAAACCAATGAATTGGTTCGGCGGAACGATAAACTTTTCAAAATTGTGCCTACCGAACACGGTAAAGAAGAAGGAAAATAAAAATTTTTTGGTAAATAAAAACAAACTTTTTCAGAAAATTTCCTCTCGTGGAAATTTATCTTCCAACTTGCTAAAAAGGAAGGAAATAACCACACCAACAACAAGAAAAGCAATACACAAAAGAAAAGCACCCGCAAAACTTAGTCCTGCTACCGACAATTGTTCCGACCGAAAAGCGGGAAAAACAACCGTCGGAAATATTGCCAATGATGACCCTACTACCATTCCCAAAATAAAATGATACATTTCTGGATAGTATTTTCGGAATAAATAAGCTGCCAGCTTGGCAAAAAGTAAAACACAAACAGCAAAACCAATAAGAAGAGGAATAATCACGGCAAAATCAAAATCTTTTATACCTGTTGCCATTTTATCGTACAAACCGAAATAAATCAAAAAATTGGAAGGACTCATGCCGGGAACAATCACTCCCAATCCAATCAGCGCCCCGGAACCCAACCAAACAGGGACACTCGGCGGAACTTCAGTCAACTGTTGACCTCCAATCAGCATTAAAACAAAAATAAAAATAGTTGAAAGTATAAAAATTACAATATCCTTTGGTCTTCTCCCCTGCTTTCCGGCGGTTTTATAAAGTGAAGGAAAAGTTCCGCCTACAAATCCTACAAAAAGGCAAATAAATTGAGCGGCATAATTACCAAAAGCTTTTTCTACCAAAATAGAAAAAAGAACAATTCCAATTGCACCACCGATTACTACCGGAACAAAATAAATAACATTCTGAATGAAATCCTTTCGCAAATCGGACAGAAATTTGATAATTCTGTCATAAATTCCCAAAATAACGGCAAGCACTCCGCCCGACAAACCGGGTAAAATAAAACCAATCCCCACAATAATTCCCTTTATTAATCTGATAAACCAGTCAACAATAATATTTGATCGAGTATTTTTCGAACCGGCAGTTTTCATTTCGTCAGTAACTTGAATCATAAATAAATTTTTAAAAATTTCGCTTGCAAAGTTACACTTTTTTCGTTCATTGGAGAAACGTAAAATTTTGGATAGAAAAAATCATAAATAAAATGATAAATGTGAAGTTGTAATATAAGAGTCTACTTGAATAAGTCTTATATATCGAAAATGAGCAAAAAATCAACTTGAAAGTCAGGTTTTTACAAAATTAATTTTTAAGATTATCCGCATAATATCCTATCTCCAAAAATTCTATAATAAGAGCGTCTCATGCAAATACCAAAATTGGAGGTAATGAATTGGATTCAAAACAAAAAATAAAAATGTTGGGTAATTTTTCCATCGAATTGAAATTTATCCGGCCAAATTGGAGGCAATGAATCACCGCTAAAGCGGCTTATCATTCAGTATTATTATTCTACCATGAAAAGAACAGGACTACGTCACTAAATTCAGTATTTCAATCCGATAATTTCTAACAATAGGTTGCTTTACGGATAATCATTTTAAATTATTTATTATAGTGATTTTTAATCGTTCAGAAGTGTTTTTTAATCTAAATATTTAACTTAGCGGATTATAAATCCTTATAATACAAGAAGCTGAGATTACAAATCCCAGCAACGTGCGCAACTTTTTGTTCATCTAATTAAGACACATCCAGTACGACGGGGGGTGTGATAGCATACAACCTCAAGCGAATAGGTGAATACCTGTTGGCAAGAGACCGACAAGTGGAAAATGTGCTACAAAAATCAGCCTGACTAATTGTTTGTCAAGTATTAAAAAAACTTCAATGGGAGGATTCCGTCCTGTTAATAAATATTTTGCATATAAATGTTTAATTATGTAAATACATGTTTAAAGTTTTTGACTTTTTCAAAAACAAGCAAAATTCCTTGCTCTTTTATAATAAAAATTTGGTACCCCAAATTGCCAATTTCAGGAAAATTGGGGTTTTCGGTCTGACACTATTTATTTTTTTCCATTAAAAAAAGATATTCGTGGTGTTGGTCGCTATCGTTTTTTACCCATTCATTTGTCCAACGCATACCACTCATAACATTCACTTTATAGTTTATTTCGACCACTTTTAATAATTTACCAGATTCGTTGATTATGTCATTTAGCTGTTGTTTTGTTGCTCTTCCTCCAGAACTGTATGAGAGTAAAATATACCCTGCTTGAGTTTGTTGTATTAGTTTTCTTAAGGCTTCCATTGCAAGAAAATTTCCGTTTTCATTTTTTCTAAATTCTTCAAATACTGATCCTGCAACTAAATCTCTTGTATCTACTCTGCGATTAACTTTCCCAAATAGCTCTGGTTTGTCGTGGTTGATTATTGTTGTCCAAATATGATAGTACGAGGCATATCTAACACGACTTGGGGGCATTTTTTCGTTGTTAGATCCATAAGGTGGATCAAAATAAGCTAAATCAAATTTTTTGCTATTTATTGTATCAAAAATGTCGCCTCGAATTACTTCATGTTGTTGAGTATTTTTAAATCTTTTTGGCAATTTTAGAAATAAATCGTTATATGATCTTGGCGACCACTTGGCTAGATACGAAACATAATGTCCTAATGTACTATCAACAGAATCAAGAGCATAGATAAGGCTTGTTAAAATTACGCACTTGTCTTCCCAGCACAAGTCTAGTTTTTCAATCTCATCTCTTATTGCGTCTAGTTTCCTTGTGTTTTTTGCTTGAAATGGTTTTTTGCCCTCGTCTATTTCTGCCCCATAATGTTTCGTATACCAACCGTCATATCCTTCTAGTTTATTCAAATGATCTAAAATATCTTGATAAAATTTATTTTCTTTTTTTGATTTCAGATAACAAGTACCAAAAACTTCAGACCAAGCTGAAATATCGCTGGCTGTTATTTTGTATCCTAACTGGGCAAGTGCTTGTGAAACTCTTGTTGTTCCGCTAAATCCATCAAGCACATTTTTTACTCCGTCAAGTTCTCCCAAAAGTTGAACAATATATGGGAGAATTTTTAATTTTGATCCCACATATTTAATACCCTGTGTGATAGGTACAGTAAAATTTTTATTACCGAAAATATCTACTTGGTGATCATTCATAATTTTTTAAGTCTATTAATATCTTTTTGTAAAATCTCATTTACGGTTTTATGTCCTTCTTCTGAACTATTTAACGCAAGACTAAATAATTTAACAAGCGTATGATTATGTGAATAATCTATCCAGCCGTTTGTTAATGAATCAAAATAATCTATGGCATTTTTAGTGTGTGTCCAAAGACCGCGTTGTAGTGCATTTGCAGATGCTCCACCATATCGGACTTCGCATATGTAATAATTTTTTGAATCAACGAACATATAAATTGGGTGTGAACGGCCTTTTCCGTCTACAACTTTGCCAGTTTCAAAATCAAACTTTTGTCCTTTTCCTACAAACACAATTCTTTTTGTGTTTTGTTTCGCTTTTTCATGATCAAATATCATTATATTGCATCGCTGATTTTTTCGTCATAGATTAACGGCATAATATTTATCGCTCCAAATTCTGAAAATTCAGGTGCATTAAAAATGTTTGCTATTTGCTCATTTCCTTGAATTTCCAATCCGTGCTTTTCTAAAAACGGAAACATTTTTTGTCTACTATCGGTAGAAAGTTGTAGTGGTCCATCTCCATACGCCTTTAAGCTAACTGGGAACTCTGCTTTGTTAATTTCGTTTATTATCAATATGTCTTCTTCATGTTCTTTTGCACGAAAACGATCTTTGCCAACATGAATACTTTTAAAGTCGTACATAAATTGATTGATAAACTCAACCATTCCAATTTCAGCTAAATCTCCATGAGTTTTATTTCCAATCAATCTCATTGTAAAAATATTTGACAGAGTATTCACTACCAAATGATGATTTTTACTTGCCAGTAATTTGAATCGGTTTTTAAAATCTTCATAATTACTCATTGTGTTTTATGTTTAGTAAGTTTATTTAAATAATACAGTGAATAGTTTTTAAAATAAATCGTTTTCTGGAGCGGAGCGGAAGAAAACACCATATATCCCCTTCTTAAAATAAATAAAAATAAAATTTGTTCATTATAGAAAAGTGTTAGGCGTTAGGCGTTAGCCGTAAAAAGAAAAGCATATTTCATATAACTCGTTTATATATGCTACTTCATAGCGCCTTATTTCCATATTTGGATGGATAGACGCTCATGACCGAAGGGAATAATTGTAATCACCTTATAATACAAGAAGCTGGGATTTGTAATCCCAGCAACGTGTGCAACTTTTTGCTCATCTAATTAAGACACATCCAGTACGACGGGTTAGTATTGTGGCGTCCAAGCTACTATTTTTGCAAACTGTATTTTTTCCCCGCCGGTTTTATATTTGATGATTTCATTTAAACGATCATTCATTTATATCCAATATTTTTATCTGGAATAAATAGTTTTCTGTATTTTGTATATGAGACTTCGAAATATTCCTCATTTAGCAATTCTGATAGTGTGCTGATGGGTAAATCCAAAATATAACAACATCATCCTTTCTTACTTTTTTTGAGGTTATAAAAGTAATGAGAGGATTATCTTCTGATAAATTCTTAGATTTATTGTTTTTTGCACTTTATTTTAATTGAAGATTCTTCACCGGTTTGATACATTTTTAATTCACATTCATCGACATTTAAAGAAAGAACATCATATTTTAAATATTCCTTTCCTCCTACATAAGTTATGATTGTGTTCCCTACCGCTTTGTAAGTTCCAGAACCAGTACCGAATTCACCAGAACCATAATATGTGCCATCTGAATTAAATGTTGCGTATGTAGGTTCAAATACCATTTCTGCAATTGGAGTGCTAACATCAAGATAGGTCCCATTGTTCTGCATAACATGTGTAACTCGCCATGTCCCGATTAAAACATCCAAATCATAATTAAATGTCGGTTCGTCTTCTTTTGAACACCCTCCCATCAGAAACAAAGCCATAAGGCTTAATAAGATAATCTTTTTCATTTTCTATATAATTTTAAGTTTATAATGATTGTAACTTTCCATTATCAATATTTTTATATTTACTTGTCATATATCCATAATTTTATTTTATCGACATAATCTTTATGTTCATATCTACCTGTTTCTTCGTTCATTTTCAATTCTTGAGAAAATGAAAGCATAAGTGTCAAGTTTCACAAGGTTGTTGATGAAAACTTGGACTTTTATTCGATAGCAAACATAAAATTTTGTTTTTAAATATGCAAGGATTTTGCTTAAAAATTTTAGGTTTTAACATAAACCATGGTTCGGCTTTGCTCACCACAGGTTTTTCTACAGCCGGAAAAGGGTTTTTACGCCCAGTTCTTTTCTCACTCCGCCATGTCTCCCCGTCCTACCGGATATCCTCCATTCAATATACAAAGCTTTGCGGGCGTCTGAGGTAATTTGCAATCACCACGTAATGTATTATAAGGAACCAGCGGTCACGACCATCGGGAGTAATTGTAATCCGAAACACTTACCACAGCAAAATATATTTATTGAGTAAAGATAACTTTTTAATCTAAGTATTTAACTTAGCGGATTATAAATCCTTATAATACAAGAAGCTGGGATTACAAATCCCAGCAACGTGCGCAACTTTTTGTTCATCTAATTAAGACACATCCAGTACGACGGGGAAAATATAAGCCAAAATAAAAAGATTTTTTTCTGATAGCTGAACTTATAAACAGATTTAAAAAAGGTTCTTTTGAAAGTTGCAAAGACCACAACATCATTTAGCTTACAAATAGAAGTTTTAAAAAATACACCTATTGATTTGATAGAAATAAATTTAATAAATATTTGAAAATAAATAGTTTATATTACAATTATATCGTTGAAATCAATTAATTGATGACAATACCGTAGGAAAAATTTATTTCCTTTGTCTAACAAATAAAATTACAATTTCGAATGTCTGAACAACAGCTCATCAAAGAAATATTGTCCGGAAATACTAACGCATTTAAAATCCTTGTTGACAGGCATCAAGGAAGGGTATTTCGCACGGCTATGGGATTTGTTCATTCGAAAGAGGATGCCGAAGATATTACTCAGGAAGTGTTTATTCAGGCTTTTCGTTCCTTGTCGGCTTTTCAGGAAAAATCGGAATTTTCAACATGGCTTTATCGAATTACGGTGAATACGTCTATCAATTTTGTCAACAGAAATAAATTACGCCGATTGTTGATAGATACGGGCGAAAACTTAAAAGCATTGTTGAATATTTCTTCGGATGAAAAAAATGCTCATCAACGATTGGAAAGCAACGAAAGAGATTTAATGGTTCGAAATGCGATCGACAACTTGCCGGAAAAACAACGTACGGCATTCGTCCTGAGTAAGTATGACGATTTATCGCAACGGGAAATTGCAAATATTATGAAAATAAGTGAAGGCGCTGTAGAACAGCTCTTGCAGCGAGCGAAAGCAAATCTTCAAAAAAAATTATCCCGTCTGCAGTAGGAAAATTAAGATTGAATTGTCTAACAAATACAATTATATTAAAAATGAAAACAGAAGATGTCATACACGAAGTAATCGAAAAAGAAAAGCAAGTGGAATCGAACCCTTTTCTGTCAACGAGGATTATGTCGAAAATAGCGATAGAAAATGCCCCGTTAAACAAAAGAATTTACTTTTTCAGATCGCTGGTGGTAGCAGCAAGTTTCGCACTTGTGATAATAATTGGTATTTCGATCGGAAAAATTTACGATGAAAATAAAAGTGAATATATGGCTTTGAATATCAATGACTCTCAGATAGAAAATCTAATATATTATATTGATATGGCTTATGAGTAAAACTACTAAAATATTGATATGGGTGATTATTCTTTTGACTTTGCTCAATCTGACGACAGTCGGAACAATACTTTATCAAAATTATCAGAAAAAAGCTGAAAGTGAAGATATTATAGTTCCATCAACTGACACTACACCCATTAATGGGCGATTTTTCCGTAAAGAATTGGGTTTCGATGATATGCAGATGGATAAATTCCGTGCATTGAACCACCCTTTTCAGGAAGCTGCAAGGATGCTGATTTTCGATATCGACTCTATGAAACGCGAAATGTTTATCGAATTGAATAAATCGAATGTCGATTCACTGAAGGTGAATGATCTGGCAATAAAAATCGGCGAACATCACGCCGAATTGAAACAACAGATCAATGCCTTTTATCTGGGATTGAAGAATATTTGCAATGAAGAACAAGCCATAAAACTACAAAACGCTTTCGAACCGCTATTTTATGAGGATGGCGCCAACAATTTAATGCGGAACGGAAACGGAAGCGGTTACCGACACGGACAAGGATTTGGACGTGGAAATAATCAAATTAATAATAACAACTCCAATTAAAATTAAAAACAATGAAAACAAAAGGATTTTTATTAACACTGGCTTTGGTCGCATTTATCGGCGTAGCCGATGCTCAAAACCAAAACAAAACCCAAAAGCAAACGAATAAGGAAACTGCCACAAACACCCAACGAGGCAAGGCTTTTGTGGATAATAACAACAATGGGACTTGCGATAACTTTGAAAACGGAACGCCACGCAATCCTGCAGCAAACGGCACCCAACGACTTCTCGATGGTTCGGGCAGAAAAAATGGAAACGCTACCGGACAAAAAAACGGACAAGGATTTCAGCGAAACAATGCCCAAAGGACCAATCGATAATCGATTTTGCCTCGCAGGTGGGGAATATTTTTTAATTCCCTACTGCGAGAAAAAAACGGAGAATTTTCATCAGTCATCAAATAACAATCAAATAACATCATCAAAATTATGAAGACAACAATCTTGGTATCGTTTATTTTAGCAACATCGTGTCTGCTGGTTGCCTGCGACAACAGCACCGAACAATTTGAACCAAATGTCGGAGTAGAATCAGCGGTTTTATCCGAAACACTGAAAGCTCAAATTTTATCCGATACGGCTACTCTTCTTCCTGAGGAAGTAGAGGGCTTAATGTTAATGCGGGAAGAAGAAAAAATGGCACATGATGTGTATTCTTCTTTCTACGATAAATTTGGATTACGCGTTTTTGCAAATATTGCGATGAGCGAATCAAAACACATGGAAGCAGTCCTTTGGTTGATAAACTCTTACCAGTTAACCGACCCTGCATCAAATGAATTGGGAGTTTTTGAAAATGCCGACATTCAAAATCTTTATAATCAGTTCATGGCGGAGGGTGTGAATGAAGTGGAAGCATTAAAAATTGGTGCTTTTATCGAAGAATATGATATTGCCGATTTGGAAAAATTGATTTCTGAAACAGACAATATTTACATCGTTAGGGTTTACACCAATTTATTGAATGGTTCAAAAAACCATCTGAGAGCTTTTGTAAAAAATCTTTCATCCAGAAATGTGGTTTATCAACCTCAGATTTTGTCACAAAGCGAATATTCTGAAACAATTTACTGAAATTAATATAAATAAAAGCTATATTCAACTTTAGAGGGAAAAAATTTGTTGATTCGTTCAAATTTATAACTTCTTCTTAACTACTCCCGTTTTTATACAATCTCTATACTAACTCAAGTTAGTTGTATGGGGCTGTCCAAAAAATATGACAGCCTCATTTTTATTGGTTATTGAACAAAAATATTCATTAGAGATTAGAAATTATTTAAATTAACGTGAGCTCGATATAAGAATATTTATATAATCAATTATAAATAAGCTAATAAGGTTGATGAAAAGGAAGTATTCACATGTTACTAAAGCTGGTTGGGTCAAATAAGGTCTTTATATTCAGAAAACGAACTTGTTTTTTAATAAAATGTTGGGTAATTTTTCCATCGAATTGATATTTATCCGGGTAGAGACGTAGCATGCTACGTCTCTAAATTCAGTATTTCAATCCGATAATTTATAACAATAGGTTGCTTTACGGATAATCATTAAAAATTATACAATTTTTTATTCAACTTAATTCCAACATTCGCAAAATAGGTTTCACGGCTTTTTGCCTGATTTTCTCCTCTACCAAAATCTCAGGACTTTCATTTAAAAGACATTGATATACTTTTTCAAGGGTATTTAAACGCATAAAATTACATTCGTTGCATGCACAGGTGCTATCGTTGGGAGGAACAGGAATAAAATGTTTATTGGGATTTTTCTTTTGCATTTCGTGTAAAATACCCGATTCTGTAGCCACCAAAAACTCATTTTTATCCGAAGCGGTAGCAAAATTCAATAAAGCCTGCGTACTGCCAATATAATCGGCCATCATTAAAAGTGGTTTTGTACATTCAGGATGAGCCAAAACCAATGCTTCGGGATGTTCCTTTTTTAATTCCACGAGTTTTTCTACTGAAAATTGTTCGTGTACATGGCAAGCTCCATTCCACAAAAGCATTTGTCGGCCGGTTACGCTGTTGATATAATTTCCCAAATTTCTGTCGGGAGCAAAAATAATTTTCTCATTTTCAGGAAAAGATTCCACTATCTTCCTGGCGTTGGTTGAAGTTACTACCACATCAGTTAGAGCTTTTACTGCTGCAGAAGTATTGACATAAGAAATAACCGTATAATCGGGATGATTTTTTACAAATTCTTCAAAGGCGTCTGCCGGACAACTGTCAGCAAGTGAACAACCGGCATTCATATCGGGTATCAGCACTTTTTTTTGCGGATTAAGTATTTTTGCTGTTTCTCCCATAAAATGCACACCACAAAGAACAATTATATCGGCATCCGTTTGAGCAGCCCATTGAGCCAAAGCCAAACTGTCGCCAACATGGTCGGCAATATCCTGAATATCTGGTTCCTGATAAAAATGTGCCAGAATCACAGCATTTTTTTCTTTTCTTAGTCTGTTTATTTCTTCTGAAAGCTCTTTTTTTTCCATAGCTTTGTTGTTATCAAATGTATATCATATTAATATTTTATAGATTTAAATAAATTATATGATAATAATGATAGGGTGTTAATTTGGTTGATAATTTATTGAATAAAGACTTGTTTAATTAATTATTAAATTTTATAGTATATTTGTGAACCAAATGAAATAATAAAAGTATTTGAAAAATAGAATTTTACAAATATTATCAACAAGTTGTTTATAAGTGCAAAGTTAGTAAGTTTTTATTTTTTCAGGTGAATAAATATCATGAATTTGGTTGAAAAAATACGCAAAAGTATTTCAGTTTAAATTTTCAAAATCCAAAACAAATGATATGGAAAATTGTTTTTGGTCTGTCGATAAAAAGAAATAAATGATTATAAAATAGTTTTCAACAGCTTTTCGGGGCTGAATGTTGATAAGTATAAACTCTATAAAAAAAGGCTTAGTACATGACAAAAAAATTGTAGAAACATTTATATTCTATATTTTCAGATATTTAATAACGGGGCTTTGCCCCAAACTCCACTTACTTTTTTGTCTTGAAACAAAAAAGTAAGCAAAAAAATTCAAGACTGTGTCCACTTCACTCGAAAAACTTACGCTCGAAAAGCTGAAATCGCCCAAACTCATTCCGACGAAATACGTCGGAACTCAAACAAGGACGATTTTTAAACGCTTTTCTCACTTGTTTTT
>JAHDRA010000123.1 GCA_018433525.1 Paludibacteraceae bacterium | reverse complement strand
GAAAGTACGGATATGTTTACTTCATTATTTGTCATTCGAGTATTTGTGCAGTATTAACGGGAGGGTACATAAAGTAGAAAAACTACCCGACAAAACGCTATTTAACCAAGATAAATTCTGTGTTCAAGCTGAATTATTTTCTTAACATGCTGTAATACAAATATATGAATTTTCAAGAACAACATTTTTAAAAACTTTCGTACGGCAGTGAAACCAAACAATTAATTGATAAAACTAGACAAGAAAACAGCAAAATAAATTTTTCTATCTCTTTGAAATTAGCTAAACAAAAATCATAAAATTATTATTATTTTCCCCCAATCAAGTCATAAAACCAAAGAATACTTGTAATACATTTAATATTAATTATTTACAAAAATATTTTGAAAGTAAGAGCATTAGTAACAATTTCGAATAATTTATGATTCATCCTTACAATTGAACTTTGGAATGTCTAAGGCAAGAGCTATTAAAACCATCTTTTCAATAAGAATAGAAAATCATTTCTTCCAATTCATTACATTAGCAGGTGAACGATGAAAAAACAGTTCATTAGCCATAAATTCCATATATGGACTACTGTGTCGAAAAAAGTTTTTATACCCCTGGCAAAGATAATTTAATCCATTTTCGCCAATTGGGGTTCTCAAAATTCTGTTCTTTGGACATTCGCCTTTACAAAGTTTTAAAAAGTCACATTTTTTGCATTGAGAAGGGAGCAAATCGCGTTTATTTTTCCCAAATTGAAGTTGTTTTTCAGAAAATGCCATTTCAAAAACAGTATGGGTATGAATATTCCCCAGCTTGTATTCCGGAAAAACAAAATGGTCACAGTAAAAAACATCCCCATTAAATTCCATGACCATAGCATGACCGCATGTTTCCGCAAAAATGCAAGTACCAGGTTGCTCGCCAACCATATTGGCCAACGTTGCATCAAAAAGTTGAACAAAATATCTACCTACATCCTTTTTTACCCATTCATCAAAAATTTGAATGTAAAATTCTCCAAATTTTACTGCATCTACACTCCATGGTGCTAATTTGGCATCCGCACTTCCTTGGAGTGGCAATAAAGTCAATCCATCCTCTCTACTTATTGATAGTCGCTCCACAATAGGCGAAAATTGCATAAACTGGCTCCCAATCTCTTTGAAAAAATGATAAATTTCCAATGGAAAATCAACATTATAATTATGAATGACAGAAAGTGTGTTGAACTCCACCTGATGTTTTTGCAACAACTCAATACCATGCATCACTTGCCTGAAAGTTCCTTTTCCTCCTTTGTTTTTCCGATAATAGTCATGGCAATGTTCTGGTCCATCTATCGAGATACCAATCAAAAAATTATTGTCTTTAAAAAAACGACACCATTCATCATTTAATAAAATTCCATTCGTTTGTAAACTGTTATCAATCCTTCTGCCTCTACCATACTTTTTTTGCAAGGAAAGCGCTTTGCGATAAAAAGAAATGCCTCTTAATAATGGTTCTCCGCCATGCCATGTGAAAAGTACATCCGGGACAGGCTGTGCTTGAATATAACTCTCGATGTATTTTTCGAGTGTTAGATCACTCATTTCAAATGATTTATAATTTTTGTATAGTTTCTCTTTCTCCAGATAATAGCAATAACTACAATTCAAATTACAAATGGAACTGATCGGTTTTGCCATTAAATAAGTAGGCATTGAAAGTGGATTAAATAAAATATCCATAAAATTAAATTTTGAGCCCTCTCCTAAAACTTGATTTTTTCAAAAAAGAGAAAAAATAAGATTTTTTTGAAGAGAAGTATTAAATTTTTTGTTGTTTCATGTTTTACAATAATTTGCAATATAAAAGTTATTTTTGTTACAAAAGGAGCTTTTTGTAATGCATTAAGCGTGCTTTGAGCGATTTGCACTATATATTCCAGTATTCGAGCGAAGTTTATCCACAAAGTGCGAGAATAAGCCCATAAGCGATGTTTGGCAAGTCCGCGATAACGTGTCTTTTCATTGGAATAATGGTAACCTAACTGAAAAATTTTCTATGGTCAAGTTTTTCTTTTGGAATGTTTCGTAGTTTTTGTCTCAAAACAGAAGTTCGCCCCTGCTCAAGATTAAAATAACGATAGTTGCCATTCTCTGTTTTTTACCGCATTTTTTATGATGGCTCAATTAACTGCTCGTCGCTCCAGCCCTGACCTTCTTTTAAAATCATCATCCCCACCAAAACCCTGCTAAGATAGTGAATATAACAATATATGCAAATTTTTCAAAGATTTTTTGAATATTTTGTATCCTTTTTTATCTCAATGTCTTAAAAAAACTAATTCTCTTTGAGTAACTTTTCGGAGGGGACTCATTTATTTATTCTACAACAACAATTTACAGGCAGCCAGTAAAGTAAGCACTTGCGCTTTCTCCGTAATGTTTCCTTTCTGATAAAGGAATTGACAATCGTGGAATAACTCGCTACAGGATGAGAGCAAATGAATATTTTCCAAAAAATATTGATCCAGCGTTTGCCGAAGCGACAAGTTTTTATCGTACCAAAGCTGCTCGGGATTCATGTTGTTTTTCCACATGGTTTGAAGAGGCATACGTTTCACCAAAGCACGACGATAGCGATAATAACACCGCAATATACTGTTGTTGGTCGGTTTTCCACCTATGGATTCCCATGTAAAACCGGTAAATTCGGGATGTTTGATTTTTATCCAATCAATATAGATTTGTTCTTTATATCGGTATTTTGCGGGTATTGAAAGAGCATAAGACAAAAAATCGGGATTTAAAAAAGCAGCATCCGATTCGCCACACAAATCGAAATACAAAAAACCGTTATTCATGCCGGAAAAACCTCTGTTGTAAAATTTATACATTTCAATGTCAGAATAATTTTGGATGTATTTCTGAAAAACTGGAGCATATTTATTCAATAATTGGGTAGAATAGACACCATCAGAAATTTGTGGTTTGGTTTTATGATCCGAAATCAGATAACTTCCCAACAGAGCATCTCCCAGCATACCGGTATGAATTATGCCCGTATTGGTAATTCTGTGCCGTTTTATGGCATCAAACACTGCACTTGCTCCGGTATAAATGGTTAGTCCATCGTTCACCAGCACCACCTCTTCAAGAGGTTTCAGACTTTCGGCTTCAATAGAAAAAGTTTCCAACGGAACTTGATATTGTTCAGAAATTTGCCGCGCAATTATTTCATCAGCATAGCCCTTTGCAGAAAAATTTAAAAACATCTGGTTTGAAAAGCCCAACTGCAAAGCCGTGAGTGCCACCATTCGCGAATCGAGGCCTCCGCTCAGAGTAGTCAGAGAAATCAATTGATGTTCCTTGTCAAGAGAAAATTCGTTATCAATCGACTTCTTAAAAAGAAAATCGAGTTGTTCGACAATATCGGATTTTGCATCGTGATTTTCTTGAATATCCTGAAGATGAAAATAAAAATCTGTCTTTAAGTTGAAATTGCCTATTTGCAAAAATTCTCCGGCCCGCAATTGCTTCACTTCTTCCAACAAAGTTAAGTTTTCGTGCATAAATCCACTTGTGAGTAAAAAAACGGCGGCTTCCTTGTCTAAAGTTCTTTTTATCTTTTCGGTTTCGAGAGTTTTGCTCAGTGTGTACAAATCGGTACCTATCACAATGGTATTTTGATCGGCAAAATAAAAAAGTTTTTTCGATGCCGTGTGATTATTGAAAGCGATACATGTTTTCTCTTTTTTGAAATATACAAATCCGACAAAATGCCCCCGGAAATTTTTAAAAAAGGACTTTTCTTTTACTATTTTCCTGAGCAACGCATCATAATTTGCTGCCTTATGTTCCAAGCAAAGGGCTTTCAGATTAGTAATGACGCCATCGGTAAGAATAAAAAAGTCTTCGTTGTCCAGCCACAACTTTTCCGAAATAAACTTTGTCCCTGTAAATTGTTCCACCACAATATGTTCGTCAGAAAAAGTTCGAAGCGCAAGTTTTTGCTGAAAGTCAAAAGGCTTCTTCCAACAGAAATGGGGTTGCTGCTTTATGGCTTTTTTTGAAATAAGAACATTAAATCCGTGCATAGAACCGTTTCTGAAATAATTGTTACAAACTGAGTTGGCAAAAAAATGGAATTACAATGAAAAAAACTTAATCAGGCAACAAACTTGATGATTGAAGAATTTATTATTCGGAATTTTTCCCTAAAATTTTTTCGTACTGTTGAGCAATCGTTTTTCCTACGTTTTTCATACTGAATTTTTCGACAGCTTCGCGTTTCAATTTTTCGGCGTCGTAATCCTGAAAATGATCGAGCATGAAATTTAAACTTTCAAAAAGCATATTTTCGTCCCTTGCGGGAATCAATATCCCGTTTGTTTCATTAATATGCTCCGCAATTCCTCCAACATCCGTACTGATAACGGGCTTACCGCAAACCAAACTTTCAGAAATAACAACAGGGGAATTTTCGTAATTTGAAAACAATACAAAAAAATCGGCATTTTTCATGTATTCGGCAACTTCAGCAGGATTTTTTTCACCCACAAAATGAATCATGTCTTCCGGAAAATTTAATTTGACGGAATAATCTACCACTTCCTTAAAATCAACGCCTGTTCCGATAAAAATCATTTTGAAATCATTTCGATTTACAGACAAAGCTTTCAACGAATTCAACAAACCTTTTACATTTTTTTGCTGATCATCAAAACAGGAAACATGAAGAATAATTTTTTTTGTTTCCGATACTTTGGAAATATCTGTCAAGAAAACATCATCAACCGCATTGTTTACAACAAAATAATTTTTATTCCATAACTTGTTGGAAATCATTGCATTTTTCAGATTTTCCGACACAGGGAAAACTGCAGCAGCATGTTTGACCACAAATTCGGTAATTTTTTTTCTCAATAATCCGTTATAACTTTTTCTTAAGGGTAAATACCTCGTCCAATGCTCCGTAATTACATAGGGAATGCCGGTAAACAAATGAATTCCGTAAGCCATCACGACGGTACGCGTAAGTATATTGGCATGAACAATGTCGGGACGGAAACCGGATTTTTGCAACATACGCCAACCTTTGAGATATGCCCGTAAAAAATTTATCTGTTTTAAAAGTTTGCTAAACACGCCTGATTTGGAAGTCGGAAAATAAACAATGGTTTCTTTCACTTTTCCATTCTGGCGAATTTCGGTTTCAAAATGCCGAATATCGGACGAAGGATGCACATAAAGTACTTGAACATCACAATACAAACTCACAGCTTCGGCATGTTTTCTAACAAATAGCCCAAACATTTCGTCGTATCGATTGGGATACCATGCCGATATGAAAAGCGTTTTTATCATTTTTTCAAATTATCCGTTTTGTAAACCTGTTTGTTCATCAGCGATTTGTGTACTGTTTCCTGTCTCAAAATTCATCATATCCTTGATAACATATTCAGGCCGATCTTTAATTTCGTCAAACAAATTACCGATATAAGCGCCAAGAATCCCGACCGTCAGTAATTGAACACCTCCAAAAAATACCACCGCAACCATCAGTGACGTCCAACCCGGATCGGCATTGGTGAAACCGAAGAATTTTCCGAAAATTGCCCATAATGCCAGCAGCAAAGCAATAATTACCGTGAAAAAACCCAAATAGGTTGCAATTTTCAAAGGCTTTTTAGAAAAATAAAGCAAGGAAGTAGTTGCCAGCTTCATCATTTTGGAAAAAGGATATTTGGTTTCACCCGCAAAACGGGGTTCTCGCTCGTAGTAAAACGGCACCTGTTTAAAGCCCAACCAAACGATCAGTCCACGAATATATTTCCCTTTTTCGTGCAACTTATTGAATTCTCTGATCACATTTTTGTCCACCAGTCTGAAATCGCCCGTATCGACCGGAAGTCTGACTTCGGAAAAAAAGTTCAGAAAACGATAGAACAATTTTGCAGAGATTTTTTTAAAAAAACCTTCTCCCTTTCGATGTTTTCTTACACAATAAACCACTTGGGCATTATTTTTCTCCAGCGTCTCAATCATGGCCGGAATCAATTCGGGAGGATCCTGCAAATCGGCATCAATAACTACGGCCAAATCGCTCAAACAATGATTTAAACCTGCCGTAACGGCATTTTGATGACCGAAATTTCTGGAAAAACTGATGACTTTAACCGTTTTGTCGGCTTGGGCAATTTCCGATAAAATTTTTTCCGTTCCATCTATACTTCCATCATTCACAAAAATTATTTGTGAAGCCAAAGGCAGTTCCTGTAAAACCTTTTTCAACCGATGATATGATTCGCTTATTACCTCTTCCTCGTTGAAACACGGAACAATAACACTCAAGGATGAATTCATTTTATTTCGGTTTTAAAAGTATAATATTTGTTCATGAAAAAATTGAAAACCGTATAAACCACAATCGACAATAATTGACAAAAATAATCATCGATTTCGGTTTGATGCAGCAAAAGCCATAAAAATCCCAATTGAAGCAAATAGGAAACAGCAAATGTAACAATAAATTTGAAAATGGTTGCGCCAATTTGCGCATGATTTTCAAAAGTCCAGCGTCGATTCCAAATAAAGCTGTTTACCAACCCAACCACGTAACCAACAATATTGGCCAAATAATTGGAAGAATGGAAAACCCGCAACAACAGCCATATCGTTACTGCGGTAAGCAACGTATTGGAAATTCCGACTATTCCGAATTTCAGAAACTGAACCAATGTTTTGGGATAATTCATTTTTCTGTTTGTTTGAAAGAAATATTTTCAAAAACAGTAATTTGAACCGGCCATTTTTCAAAAGTACGTAAAGGTTTCCAATGAGCCGGATTATGCAATTCATCTATCCATTCATCGGGCAAATTGGAAATATTGGAATAAATAAAATACTGATTGTTGAGCTGTGTACCGACTTTTTTCCCTGCCTGATTCAGTTCTGTAAAGCCTCTGTCGCCATACAGACAAAAACCCGCCGAAATGCGCTCATAATCCATGTTTTGCCGGTCGATATAATCAAAACACTGCTTTCTTAATTCGTAATAGGGCAAATGTGCCAACGTACAATCCCACGATTTTGCCATTTTTTCGGGATAAATCCATAAATGGCCGGTCAATTCAAACAAAAGAAAAACAAGTACTGTTGCTTTCCATTTGGTTTCTGGCAACCTGAAAGAAAATACCGAAAGGGTAATCAGCGTCAACAGGAAAAAATGAGGCATGAAATATCTTGCCGAAAAAGGCATTCTGGTGATAAAAACGAACAGAAAGTAGATACTGAAGAGCATCAGAAAACAGCAAATCAACATTTTCAATTCGTTGGAAATTGGAACTTTCTTTTTGGCAATCCAATAAAAAGCGAATAGCGAAAACACCCACACGATGATGCGCCCGTTTTCAACCGAACGAAGCAAAAATTCAAAAAAATGTTTCCCTATCATGGAAATATTTTCGGGCAACGAATAATGTCCTCCCTCTTCAGAAACTCCGGAAAACCAGCCATTCATCCGAAAGTAAAAAATAAAATAGATCAGTGATAAAATAATAGCCGGCAAAAATGGCCGAATCGATGCAGCCAACAATGTGAAACTGAATTTTTTCTCCGAATTGAGATAAAGAAAAAGCTGAAAACTGATCCATAAGGCAATACCTGCAAAAATTCCGCGCATGTTGATTCCGAAAAGAAAAATCAAGGCAATGGACGAAAGCCATGTATTTCGCTCTAATAATCCCCTGAGCGAAGCTATGAAAGCAGTTAACAAAATAAAATCGGGTGAAGCTATGGAAAATTGTGCCAAAAGTGAAGCTTCCATAAAAACGACCAGCATGACCCATCCAGCCTGATGAGCAGGGAAAAACTTTTCGACCAGCTTTAATGTCTGATAAAGCAACACAAAAAAACAAATCAATGTCAGCAAATGAGAAATCCAAAGATGCACACCAAAAATTTTCCACAACGCTGCCGTCAACATTCCCATCAAAGGCGGATGATAACCTGTTGCTACAATATCGGACAAAGAATTTTGGGAAGGAATGATTAAGTATTTGAAATTCGTTTGATAATACCAATGGGCTTCCTTTGAGACCTGCTGGACAACATCCCAAAAATAACAATTATTCAAACATCCGGCTGTCAATAAGACATAAACAAAAATGATGACGCCTAAAAAAGTAAAGTTAACTTTATGAACAGCATTCATTTTCGGGAAAATTTTAAACTTTCAACAAAGTCGTAAAAAGTCAGTAAAATCACCAACAAATATAAGAAAAAAGCCGGTTGCATGGGTAAAACTTCACTAAAGCGCGAACATCGGATATACGAATAAGTGGAAACCAATAAAATTCCGAACGGCAAGTACCATTTTTTGGGGAAAAACATCAAATACGCCAACCCGAAAATATCTCCCAGATACATGTAGCGCTCGTGCATACCGGGCAAAACAAACGGAACCACAATGAAACTTAGAAATAGAAATTTTATCCATGTTTCGAGGGTGAAAGTTATTTTTGGAGTGCGCAGCCAAAAGCCTGCCACCAAAGTCAGTAAAACGGTAAATAATATGCCGGCTAATGAAAAAGTATCAAAATCTGCTCCTGAAAACCAGATATAAATATTAGGAAAATTCATGGTCAACAACCGATAGTAATCGGCTTGAGAAAAATACAGAGAAATTAATTCGACAAAACTTCGGCCATTGAACCATGCCGGTAAAATGCTTACCAAATAAACGGCAGGAACAATAAAAAAATAATACCATTTAATTTCTTTTCTCAAAAGAAAAACAAAGAAGAAAGGCAATACAAAAACAGCCTGCATTTTAAATGCAAAAGCTATTCCCAGAAAAAGCACCGATAAAAATGGTCGCTTCTTTAAAGCATAAAAGATGCTGCCCATCACAAAAGAAGCATAAATGGCATCACATTGAGACAAATAACTGCTGTTGAGCATCACGGTTGGTAACCAGGGGATAACAGCCAATGAAATCAAGATAATTAGAGAATTGTGATATTTCAAACAAACAATTTTTCCCAAAAAATAAGCAGCCAGAAATTCAAAAGCTATGGAAAAAATTTTAATGGCAAAAACAGGTTCAATTGGGATTTTGGCAACAAGCGTCAGAAAATAAAGATAAGCCGGCGTATAATTGGAAAAATCATATTTTAAAGCTGAAAAATAGCCATGAGTTTTTATGAAATCAATCCAGGGTTTGAGATACACCACGTAATCGCCGGTTTTTACGGGTAAGAAATACGCCTTCACAATTAACCCCAGCACAACACATGCTGCCCAAAAATATTTGTTCAGCAAAAAGAAAGACAACGATGATTGTTTATGAATTAATTCCTTTTCCATTATTGAGCCGGCAAATTGAAAATACTAAGCTTTTTATCCATCACTTTACTTTGAATATTCGCTGCATCCAAAGCACTGTGAAAAACAAAATTACTGCGATAATATTTGTTTTTGTTCCTTCTTAACGCTTCCACTTTATCGGGATATTTTTTCTCAAATTTTTCGGAACACCAAACAATACAGGCCGGACGATGAGAAGGTTCACTATCGCCGGCATGAAGCCATGTTCCATTTTCTCCCAGCGACTCTCCATGATCCGACAAATAAATCACAACAGCATTTTCATTTTCAAAAATGCTGATCAGACTGTCGAGAAAGAAATCGGTATAAACCACTGTATTGTCATACGAATTGATCAATTCTTCTGAGGAACATTGGGAAAGAATCCTACTCGAAGTTACCGGGGTAAACACCTTAAAAGAAGATGAAAAATGATTGTTGTAATACCAATGACTTCCTATCGTATGTAAAACAAACAAGTTGCATGGAAAATCTTTCTTTTTTATTTCTTTTACCAATGGAAACAAATCTTCATCCAGCCATTCATTATAGTTGTAAACCGATTTTTCGGGATGGCCATAAAGAACAGTATCACATTCATTGATAAACGATACGTATGTTTCGGCAGGGTCTTGATTGGAAATCCATGAAGTATAATAGCCACATTTTTTAAACAAACTGATGAATGATTTTTCTTGAAAAGCCCGCTCGGGATAAATACTGTCGGCACGAGTAAGAATTTGGGGTAAACTCATGTTGGTATTGGTAAATTCCGAGTAGATATTGGAAAACGAAAAAATGTTTTCTCTTTTCGACAATCGCGGATTGGTGAGACGATGGTAACCATTCAGGGACAAATGATCAGCCCGCAATGCTTCTCCAATCACAATGACTACTTTCATTGAATCACTACAGGTTGCTTTTAATGCAGGATCGGGGTCAATTCTTTCGGCGACGAGCGTCTGACGTAATTTTTTGTATTCAGAGAAGTTATAGTAAACATTAAATGGGAAACGCTGCATTAAACTGTTTGTTACCCGACCATTTGCAGTTAGCAGGATACACAACAACAAAACACTGACAGCAAAATGAATCAGAGGCTTGGTCACTTTTATCTTTTTAAATCGATATACGACAGCTAAAATCGAAATAGATACAGATATAATTACAAAAATTACTAACGGAATAGATACAACATCAAGCGTTGTTCTCAAATCGTTATGCAGCGAAGCATCAATGAGCATGGGCGTAAGAACAGCCTTGAAAGCATAACGGTAAAAAGAAAGAATGGATCCCAACAATGAAAATAATGGGAAAAATACGGCAAAAACAAATTTATTTACAGCTAATGCATAAATCAGCAAAAAAGTGGCAAAACATTCCAACCCCCAATGAAAAAAAGTTATGAACCGGCCTTCCCAACCTTTCGATGGGTTGTCGAGAAAATAGGGCAAAATAAAAAAAATGCCAGCCCATACAGTGCACGACAAAACAAACAAGAAAAAAGGAAGAGAAGATTTTATAACCGATTTCATTATTTCCTTGATTTACCCACAACAAATGGCAAATATTTATTAATAAAAAAAACAACAGGAAGTAATACCACAATACTGAAAATAGTTAATAATAAAGAGACGGTAGGTGTTTCGTAAATTGATAAAGGTAAATGAAAAACAAAGGCCGAAATTGTTTTGACAAAACTTCCTGCATATAAATGCAAACCGAAAATAATCAAGGAATTTCGGCCCAGAAAACTTAGTAATGAATATTTTAGTTTAACTTGAGCTATAAGCATCGACAAAGAAACAATAAAAATTATTCCTGCCAATGCTCCAAGCACAAAATATATATAGTTTCCAAAATAATTATCCGATACTTCAATTTTTCCGTTTAGTCGAGCAATTATTAACACCACAAAAAATGAAATTATCAAAAGTCCCGATAATGAAGCTTTATTCCTGTTTTTCTCCAAAAACTCAGATTTCAGGTTAACTCCCAAACCATAAAACAACAACATACTCAGCGCAATATCAATTCCCCAAGGTAATCGAAAGACATGATTGAGTTTGTAATTGATAAAAGCAATTGCAACTATAATCAGCAATAAAAAAAAATGCTGTTGTTTACTTGTTTTTCTGAAGATAAAAAAATACAAATTTTCTACCGAAAACAAACAGGTCAAAAACCACAAAGGAACATTATGCGGTAAATTGGAAGCATTTCCATATAATATTCCAAGAATTGGTTTCAAAGGATGAATATTCGACGAAATATCACTTCCAAATTTTCTCCCAATGAAAAGCCACAATAAATAAGTTATAAAATTGAAAAAGAGATAAGGAATTAGCAGTTGAACCGAACGCTTTTTAAGAAATAATTTATAACTTGGAAATTTATCAAAACTAAAAAATAAACCGGACAAGAAAAAGAAAAGTGGTATATGAAAAGCATATATTACACTTTTTGCTGCTTCAGAAGTTCCAAAATGTCCATAAACGACCAAAGAAACAGCTATTCCTTTAGCGATATCTACCCACTTAACCCTTCCTTTCATGAAAAAATTCAATTGATAACCAATATTTTTGTAATGGTACTTTGGGTACCATCTTTACTGGCCCCAATCACCAAGTAAATCCCTGTACTGACTTTCTGTCCATGAAGATTTTTTCCGTTCCATGTAGCCAAACTACCGTTGGAGGTCGTTTCGTAAACCAGATTCCCATTCAAATCGGTAATTTTTATATGGGTATTCTCCATTAATCCCGTGATGGTGATGACTCCATTGTAAGTTTCTCTTACCGGATTGGGATAGGCATGTACATCGCCAAAACTGCTTCCGGCTTCCGCTGCATCGCTTTGATAAGAAACGATTCCTTTCCCTGTTCCAAAATAGACCTCCCCACTTACAGGATTTATGGCAATAGACATAATATTGTTGGAAAGCAACGGACTGTTGGAAACTGTAAAATGTTGAAGGGTTTCCTGTCCGTTCTCCGACATTAAATATACGCCGGATGATTTTGTGCCGATCCATTTTCGGTTGGCACCATCTACAGCAATAGCCTGAATAGTTTCGTCGGCCAGCAAATAATCTGCCAAGTTGGTGCCATCATTTCTCGGAATCTTAACGCGCGAACAGGTAAAATCGGCATCAAAAGCATTGGAAGGATTATAAAACAGCAAGGGCCCCATATCTGTTCCTACCCAAATCACATGATTTTTATCCTCCACCATACAATTGTAAAGTGTCGGTGCAATATTACTTGCAGCTTCATCCGTATTTCGGAAATAGGGGAAAAATACCGATTTATCATCTCTTTGATCATCAATGGTACCATTATCATCAATTACACAGATCCCGGGTTCGGAACGAACGGACAAAATCCATTTCTGATTCGGGTTCAATGAAGGAATCAAAATTTGACCTAAGGTAGGACGTGAAGTAATTCCAGCATAGGCAAGCTGCGTCCACTGTCCGTCGGGTTTCAAAATTTTAATACCGTATGAAGCTCTGGTATTGGTAAACCACACATTCCCTTCCGAATCAAAAACACCTCCATCCATTCGCATGTAAAGATAAGAACCATTCGGATCATTCGGAAAAATAGTTTCGATGAGGCTGTTAGTGAAATTATACCATTTACTGAACTGATTATTTTTAAATTCATAAATACCCGTGCCATAAGAAGGAACCAAAAAATGAGTAGGATCATTCGGATCAACCGCAATGTCCATAAAATCCAACACCCTTTTTCCTGTTTGGGTTTCAATGGTTTTTCCGTCAATATTTGTCCAAACACCATTTTCAAACATCATGACGTAACCCTGCTGATTATATTGAGCCGAAGATCTTCCACCCGGCACTACAAACAATTTCTGTCCGGAAAATCGCATTTGCCAGGGTATATTCACGGCCGGGCCGGAAGGCTTATAAGTAGATACAACCGGCAACAGCGACCCTTCCTGACGATAGGAAATAATTCCATTTCCATTGGCCGCAAACCAACAGGTATTGTTTTCACTGTCGTATTCTGCGTCCGCAACCGCACCAAGTCCAGAAATAGTTTTTGAAACCAACTGGTTGTCAAGCAAATAAATATTATTATTGGTACTCAAAATAAACAGACTTCCATCAGAAACCAGCAAATTTGATGCTGTAACCTGTGAAAGAAAAGGAGACCATTGTCCCGCCGCATTCATTTGATAAATCTTTCCGTTACGAAGCAAAAAAAGCTGATTGGCAAAAGATACCACAGATTGAAAGTTACCACTTCCCGGCAAATTTGCAACAGTCGACCAAACTTCATAATTAACCAAATACGGATTGGTAACATCTGCCTTATAAACCGCACTTTTGGAAAGCGCATAAATAGTCTGCCCGTGAACTGCCGTACAAAGCACATCCACAGCTGCTGCATCGGCACCGATAAAATAGGTTTCGGCAATTTCTTTTTTCACCATATTCAATGCTACAATACCAAAATGACAGGACAAATAAGCCCGATTTCCGAAAAAAGTAATATGCTGAACGTCTTTGCTGAAAGTCATTTGCTTATTATATAAATCGGGAAGATTAATAACGCCGCCTTCATTAATAAAATCTATATTTCCATTGGCATAAATTACAAGCAGTTGTCGAGTATTTTGATCATATTCGATTCGGCTGACAGAAGTATCGTGCAATCCGCTGATTTTACTGTAAAATTCCATACTGCCATCGATTTTATCTACGGAAAATAAAGCTCCATCACTTACTGCATATATTTTTTTATCGGATTGCGCAATCTGACCGACACTGTTGTAAGCCAAATGCATTCTCCATTTTCCCATGCCAATATTGTCTGCCTGAACGAAACAAGCAAAAAAACTACAAAAGACCGAAATGTAAAAAATCTTATTTTTCATAAGTTAAATATTTGATTTTAACGAAATAGCGTATTAAATTACTAAATTACGCTGTATTGGAAATCTTTATTTTTCAAAAATTTATTTATCCTCAAAAAAGTTGTTGAATGTAAAACATTAATCCATAAAATTAAACTGAAAACTTCCTGATTTATTTTGTTTTGTCAATGATTGATGAAAAATGAAACCAACGAAAAACTTTGGTTTTACTTTCACCTTGAAACAATAAAGTCGGCAAATTTTTTCACGGCATGGGCTCGATGGCTAATTTGATTCTTTTGCTCTGCCGACAACTCGGCAAAAGTCTGTTCATAGCCATTGGGAACAAATATGGAATCGTAACCAAAACCACCTTCACCTCTCGGTTCTCGAGTAATTACACCTTCTACTTTTCCTTCAAAAAGATATTCCTTCCCCTGTAAAACAAGGGCAATAACAGTTCTGAATTGAGCTTTGCGATTGGTTTGTTGTTCCATCAAACGCAGTACTTTCATTCGGTTTTTGTAAGAATCATGCTCCAACCCTGCATACCTTGCCGAAAAAACGCCGGGTTCGCCTCCCAATGCTTCAATTTCCAAGCCTGTATCATCTGCAAAACAATCCAACTGAAATCTGTCGTAAACAAATTTTGCTTTCAACAAAGCATTACCTTCAAGCGTATCGGCGGTTTCTGGTATTTCGTCCAAGCAACCTATTTCCGATAAACTTTGTATTTGTACTTTCCCATCCAAAATTGCTCTAACTTCTTGCAATTTATGAAGATTATTTGTAGCAAAAACTAATTTTTTCACTTTAAAATAAATGTTGATATTCTTTTGAATTTTCAAACTCATGCAAAGATAACTATTTTACAAAAATAATTATCAAGTCAGCTTTCTCCCATTCATTTCGATTTTTATTTTTTTTCTCTACTTTTGCAACAAATATGCATCGAAAACAAGAAAAATATGGCAAAAAAGGAGAGAATCAATTTTAGCAAAATTGGCGCCATAGCGGCTGCCACAGGCTCTGCCGTAGGATTGGGAAACATTTTGCGTTTTCCTTATCTGCTTGGAGAATCCGGAGGTGGAGCTTTCCTGTTGGTGTACATTCTTTGTGTTGTTTTTCTGGGACTGCCGGTTATGATTTCTGAGTTTTCTATTGGCCGAATGGCGCAGGCAAATGCTGCCGGTTCGTTTCGCACATTGGCGCCAAAAAGCAAATGGTGGCTGGTGGGACTTATGGGCGTGATTTCGGCCTTTTTGATTTTGGGTTTTTATGTTGTCGTTTCGGGATGGACTCTTGAGTATATTGTACAGGCATTGAGCAACAAATTTGCCAATGCATCCACTGCCCAACTTAATCAGGTATTTACCGATTTCAGTACAAATACTTACCGCCCAGTGGGATGGATGCTGCTTTTCACTGCATTAACGTGTTTTATTATCATTGCCGGTGTAAAAAACGGAATTGAAAAAAGCACCAAATTGATGATGCCATTGCTGTTTCTGATTATCATCATTTTGGGAATTCGTTCCATTACTTTACCAACCGGCACAGAAGGATTGAAATTTCTTTTTAAGGCCGATTTCGGAAAAATCAATTCTGAGGTCATTTTAAGTGCAATGGGACAGGCTTTCTTTTCTTTGAGTTTGGGAATGGGTTGTATGATTACTTACGGTTCTTACATAAATAAAGACAATAACCTAAGTTCTACAGCGCTTCAAGTTACCATTTTCGACATGCTAGTAGCCGTCCTTGCTTCCATTGCCATTTTCCCGGCAGTTTTTTCTTTTGGTATCAATCCAGCGCAAGGCCCCGAACTGGTATTTATAACGCTGCCCAATATTTTTTCACGGTTGCACGGAGGTTACATCTGGGCAGTTATGTTCTTTGTTTTACTGGCTTTAGCCTCTTTAACTTCCACCATCTCGCTGCTGGAAGTAATTGTTGCTTTTCTAACAGAAGAATTACATATATCACGAGCGAAAGCTGCAATTGTTTCTTCCTTAGGCATTGCATTATTGGGCATACTTTCATCTTTTTCGTTAGGGATATGGAAAGATTTTTCATTGTTTGGATATGGTTTCTTTGCTCTGTTCGACAGTATTACTTCCAAAATTCTCATGCCGGTGGGAGGAATTTTCATTTCATTATTTGTAGGCTGGAGAATCGACAAGCAGAAAATTTTACTCGAACTCAGCAGCAACGGAAAATACAAGATACCTTTTCTAAATATTTTTTTGTTGATAACCCGATACCTTGCACCACTTGCCATTCTACTCGTTCTACTGAATCAGTTAGGATTGACCAAATGGTTGGGGTTCTAAAAAATGGAGACATTATTCCGAATAAAAATAACAATGAATACATTTGAAAATGACCGTGCGAGCATCAAAACGCAGGAAAAAATGATTGAAGCCAGCAACATACACAAAAGTTTTGGCAACCTGGAAGTGCTGAAAGGCGTAGATTTATCGGTTGACAAAGGCGAAGTGGTGGCAATAGTCGGGCCAAGTGGTGCGGGAAAAACCACACTGTTGCAAATATTGGGAACCATTGACAAACCAAACGACGGCGTGGTATCCATCAACGGGGTAACTTTCAGTAAATTATCAGAAAAGGAGCTATCGGCTTTTCGTAATAGAAATATCGGTTTTGTTTTTCAGTTTCATCAACTTCTTCCCGAATTCACGGCTTTGGAAAATGTAATGTTTCCCGCTTTGATTGCCGGAAAAGACGTAAAAAAAACCACCAATAAAGCAAAAAAAATTTTGGAAGAACTTCAGCTTGCAGATCGAATGCAACACAAGCCCAACGAATTGTCGGGTGGCGAAAAACAACGCGTTGCCGTTGCCCGCGCTTTAATCAATGATCCCTTGCTGATTCTGGCCGATGAACCTTCAGGTAGCCTCGACTCCAAAAACAAAACGGAACTTCACAAGTTATTATTTCAACTACGCGACAAATTGGGATTGACCATTGTCATTGTTACACACGATATGGAACTGGCCATGCAAACCGACAGGGTAATTGAGCTGAAGGATGGAATGGTACTGAAAACGACAGAAAAAGAAAAATTTGTAGTCTCGCCGGGAATCGAACCCGAATCTAAAGTTTAGGAAACTTTCGTTCTATCCATTGAACTACAAGACCATTTTTTTGAAGTGGTGCAAAATTACATTTTTTCGGCGATAAATAAAAATTTACTTCCCCCTTCTCTATCCTTCACATCCTGAAAACTATCAACCGTATGAGCAAAAACAAATTTTTTGTTGTCTGGAAAGGAAAACAGCCCGGTATTTATTCTTCATGGGAAGAATGCAAACGGCAAGTTCACCAATTTGAAGGCGCCCTATTCAAAGGTTTTGCTACTGAAGAAGAAGCAAAAAAAGCATTCGAATCCCTTCCTTGGAAATATATCGGCACACGAAATAATGCGCAAAACAAACCTTCAGGGGAAAAAATGCCAATCGGGCAACCGATAATGGAAAGTATTTCGGTAGATGCAGCCTGCAGCGGCAATCCGGGACTGCTCGAATATCGCGGAGTTTATACCAAAACAGGCAAGGAAATTTTTCATCAGGGCCCATTTCGGAACGGAACAAACAATATTGGCGAATTTTTGGCTATTGTCCACGCACTGGCTCTAATGAAACAAAACAACAGTCAGTTGCCACTCTACTCCGACAGCCGCACCGCACTGAAATGGGTACAGCAAAAAAAGGCAAAGACCAAACTGGAAAAGAATGAGGAGAACAAATCTTTGTTTGAACTGATAGAACGAGCAGAAAAGTGGCTGCAAAACAATGACTATTCTACTCCGCTGCTGAAATGGGAAACTGAAGCTTGGGGCGAAATTCCGGCCGATTTCGGGAGAAAATAACTTACTTTGTCTCCTTTCCAAAAGGTCGAGGTGTGAGCAATAATCCGGTGAATAAAGTAAAATAGGTTATTCCTTTCTGCAAAGAAAGCGGCATTTCTATTTGCATCATTACAAAATAAATCAACAGAAAATAGAGCAGCAAAAAATTTTTATCCTTGCAGGCAAAATAAAATGAACTTGACATTAAAGCCAACAACAAAAGTAAACCGGGAATGCCCAAATGAAACAAGTCTCCTAAAAATTGATTGTGAGCTGTTGGAAACCAAGGAATTAGAACTTTCATTCCACCGGTACCGGTACCCAACAAATAATGATCTTTTAAAAACGAAAGTACAATGTCGGTTTGAATTTCGCGAGGACGGTCGTAAAAATAGCCGCGATAATTTTTATAAATATAAAATCCGGCTGACAAAACTAAAAAAGCTGAAAAAACAATTACTGAAAGAACAAGCTTTTTCTTTTTTCGCAGGTTGTAAAGCAAGGTTAAAAAAATACCAAACGGGAACATAATCATTCCAATACGACTTTGCAACAATAAAATGACTACGGCTGTCATGAACCCATAAAAACCCATTTCGAAACCGGATATTTTAACTGTTTGCGGTGAATTGTCGTTTCGCCACAAATAAAACCCGATTCCAAACATCAGCGTCAAAATGAATGAAACGAAAGTCGGATGATTGTAGCCGGCCCAACCCAACAACAAATAGTAATCCACTCCGGGAGGCACAGGTGAGGAGAAATAATTTTTTTTCAGATGAAATCCAACTCCAAAATCAACTTTATGAAATTCAACCTGATAAAAATAAGCCACTATTACCATTAATAAATAGACTTCCAAAAACCGAAAGAAAATACGCAACAACAAATTTTTCTTTTCCTCGGAAACAGAATAAAAACCAAAAGCCAAAGGTAAAACAATAAATGACAGTCCTCTCCCCACAAAACGCCAACCATAAGCAGGATCGATCGACCACAGAAGCCCAACATATTGAAACAAATAATAGGCTGCCATAAAATAAAAAAGCGGATGAGGTTGAAAGTGCTTCTTTTTTACTATCGCAAACAGCACTGCCAAAACAACAAAAAGGACGGTGGCCGTAATCGAAACATTAACACTTAAAACCGTAGAAATCAGCAGAAAAAACAATGAAACAGTCAGAATATTGTCCCATGAAAAGTTACTTTTCGGTAGGTAACTTTTAAAAACGACAAGAAAAAGTATCAGCTGAACAAAGAAATAACTTCCGGCCAGTAAGGTTAAAATAGACATATTTTGCTCAATGCGAATAGCCGTATATCGATAAATTGAGCCGGTAAGGGCTAAAAATACAAAAAAAACAATCATCGACAAAAGAACAAAACGAGTTCCCAAAGAAAGTTTTTTATTCATTCTAATGTCTAATTTTTTGGTTGTAACGAGCTGATATTTTTATGTTTTTTCCAACGATACCGTTGAACGAGTTCTACACATTCCTGCTTTTCAAAACCACGTGCCACAGCGTATTCTTCAGCCATTGTTTTCAAAGCTTCGGGCTCCAGATTCAATCTTTCAAAGTTTCTACAACCTGCAGTTTTGGATATTTTTCCAAATTTCAACCGATTCAAATCAATCAATTCAATGTGAATATCGTCATTCGTTTGAGAAAACAAAATGTTCCCTGCCGAATAATCCGAATGTAAAACTCCTTTTTCGTGTAGCTCAGCCGTAAAACGTGCAACAGCTTTCAATATCTTTTCTCGGTCGGGAAAATTCACGTCTCGAATCAATTCTTCAAAACGATGATTACATTCAGACCTCTCCGATACATAAAAACTTTTATGGAACAGAAAAAAAATCTTCTGCTCATAATAGCCAATCGGTTGTGGAGTGGCAATTCCAAGCGAGAGAAGTTTCAATGCATATTCATACGAACGTCTCGCTTTCGATTTTCTGAAAATACCATATATAAAGCGATTCACCACATTTGGCGATTGAAACGATTTCACAACCCATTTCCTGTTTCCCGCATTAAAAATTTTAATGATATTTCTTCCCGAATGAATCGTTTCTCCTTGATTGTCAAAAATATCCGGCAACGAATAAAAAAATTCTTCTTCCTCTTTGAAATCGGGATGAACGAAAAAAGTTTCGGGCTTGTAACAATGATAAAAAAAATTCAACAAGCGAGATAGTGAGCGTCTATAATGAAGTTTTCCACCTAATTCGCGATAAAAAAAAGCTTTATGTCTTCGGTTTAAAACGTCGATAATGTGTTTTTTCAGTTTTCTGTCGGTAATTCTTTTAGAATTACTCCTGATTCGATAGTAAAATCCTGTTTCAGAAAGATGCTCCACTTCTCCTCCATTTTTCAGCAACGATATCCAAAATTCCCAGTCTTCACGACCAATAATTTCCTCACAATAACCGCCCACTTTCAAAGCATCTCTCCTGCGATACATCGAACAATTATTAATAACATTCTTCCGAGCAATCAATTTTCTGTGATAAGGTCGATATTTCCCTTTACCCTGTTTCTCGCCAAAATATTCATATTCACACGTAACAATCTTTACTTGAGGCAATTGAACAAGTACTTTAGCAGCAGTTTCAAGAAAAATTTCAGAAATCTTATCATCGGCATCTACCGGCAAAACAAATTCTCCACGAGCTTCCTGCAAGGCAAGATTACGGGCTGCTGCCACTCCACGATTGGATTGACGGTAGAATCGGATTCGTGTATCCCTTTCACTGTAATGTTCTGCTATCACTGGCGACTGGTCTGTAGAACCATCGTCAACAACAATTATTTCAAAATTTGGATAAGTTGAAGCCAGTACAGAATCTATCGCTTCTGCCAGAAACGCTTCCATATTGTACACCGGAATAATGACAGAGACCAAAGGATTTTCCATTTTCTCAAATTTTATCTCTACCTTTTGTATATTTCAGCCAGTAATATTTTAAAGGATGCGTGTATTTAAGTTGCTTCCACGGACGACTGCTGTGAGGTAAATGCAAAACAGGCAAATAGGTAAGTAAATAATTGTTGAATCCCAATTCTACAGCTTTGTGCGAAATAAACACATCATACCATGACTTTTCGGGATTCAAATTTTTGAAATCGAATGCTTCTAAAAACGAATTGGAGAGCAATGTACAGCAAAAACTCAAACGTTTGGAAGTCTGCACCGTTCCACTGTCAAAATTTTTGGCATAAAGATACGGAAAATTGATATTTCCCTCCTCATCGTGCGTTACAGCAGCAATCAGACCCGGATTTTCAAGTTTCTGAGCAGCATCAAACAAAATTTGAATGGTGTTTTTTTTCACTATTACATCCGACTCCACAACCAGCAAATGTGCATGCTCCGACAAAGCTTTCTGTTGGGCCAGTTGCAATACCAGCAAATAGTTTGGAGAGGGATGCGTGGTAATATCTTTCAAATTTACCAACCTGAATCCCTTTTCGGCGGAAACAATCTCCAGTTTTTCGGTTGTTTCGTCTGAACTGAAATCATTATAAACGGTATATTGAAAATCTGAATGAAAATCGGAATCCATGATACTTCCTATGGTTTGCAGGGTTGTTTCCAACGAATCCTTCACAGGCGTAATAATATGCAAGGCTTGCTGATTCATGATTTTTTCAGATAACGATTGATTACAGGAATTGACTGTAACGGGAAATCACGTTTTATTAATAAAGCTACGAAAAGAACAAACAAAATGGTTTTCAACAGCAAATTGAGCCACAAATAGGGCGTTGCAATCAAAAGACTGATACAGTACAAGGCAAGAGTTACAATGGTGTAGAGACCGATAGTTTTTAAATCATATTTAATCGGCATATATTTCTGTCCCAAAAAGTAAGACATGAGCATCATCGCAAAATAACAGGCAAACGAAGCCCACGCCGAAGCCATATAACTGAAAACGGGAACAAAAATGATATTGATGGCAATTGTAATCAAACTTCCCACAATCGAAATCCAAGCTCCATACATGGTTTTGTCGGTAAGTTTGTACCAAAGCGAAAGATTAAAAAACACACCCTGAAACAAATAGGAAAACAATACGATGGGAACAACACGCAACCCTGCCCAGTAATCGCTTCGGATAATGAATTTGAAAATATCCAGATAAAAAACCATACCCAAAAAGATCAACAAGGAAAAAATGATGAAATATTTCATGGCGTCAGCATAGGCAGCTGTACTGTTCTTATCCTTATACTGGGCGAAAATGAAAGGTTCATAAGCATAACGAAAAGCCTGAGTAAACATCATCATGACCATCGAAATTTTGAAACAGGCGCCGTAAATTCCCAATTGAGCAGCTGCATAGGCTTTGTCTTCGAAAAGAAAGGGAAAAATAATTTTGTCGATGGTTTGATCAATAATTCCTGCTATTCCCAACATCAACAATGGCAATGAATATTGAAGCATTTTCTTCAACAAGGCCGTGTCCAAACGGAATTTAGCTTCCAACATATCGGGCAGCAAAGCCAGTGTTACAGCAGCAGTCGAAATCAGATTGGCTACAAAAATATAACCCACTCCGTAATGCGGATTGTAAAACCAACTGATTAAACCGGGCGCTTTCTTTTGCAACCACGGACAAATAACCAGAAAAAAGATATTGAAAAAAATGTTGGTAAAAATCATGAAAAGCTTTAATGCAGCAAATTTTATGGGACGATTTTTATAGCGCAAATAAGCAAACGGAATGGCATCGAAAGCATCCATAGAAACCACTATGGCCAGCATAGCTATAAATTCGGGATATTTGGGATAACCCATTCCATTGGCAATGGGTTGCGAAAAAATCACACAAATGGTTGCAAAAAGTAAGGAAGTGAAGCCCACCGAAATCATGGTGTTGCCATAAACTTTGGGTGCATCTTCCCGATTTTTATTGGCAAAACGGAAAAATCCCGTTTCCATTCCGTAGGTGAGTATCACCAACAACAGTGCCGTCCAAGCATACAGGTTGGTAACTATTCCATAATCAGCCGAACTTTCCAACACGTAGGTGTACAAGGGCACCAAACACCAGTTGAGAAATTTCCCTATGATGCTGCTCAATCCGTAAATGGCTGTATCTTTTGCCAGCCTTTTCATCTGCTTTTCCGGCATATTTTTCTAAAAAATTTATTTTACAATGGCTCAGTTTAAACTGATAAAATTTTTCAAAAAAGTGTATCCATCATCCCCATTTTCGACTTTCCCAAGTGCCTGTATGCCAACTCTGTAACTTCTCTTCCTCGTGGCGTGCGTTTCAGAAAGCCTTCCATGATCAGAAATGGTTCATATACTTCTTCCAACGTGCCGGCATCCTCGCCAAGTGCTGTAGCAATAGTAGACAACCCAACAGGGCCACCATTAAATTTGTCGATAATGGTAGTTAAAATTTTATTGTCTATTTCGTCCAATCCATATTTGTCGATATTCAGAGCTTCGAGCGCATAACAGGCAATTTCCAAATCGATTTTGCCGCTTCCCTTAACCTGTGCAAAATCGCGTACACGCCGCAGCAAAGCATTTGCCACGCGAGGTGTTCCCCGACTTCGACTGCCAATTTCTATGGCTGCCCTCTCTTCAATTTGCACATTCAACAAATAAGCAGAACGTTTAATAATATGCGTAATCACTTCTGTATCGTAATACTCGAAATGACAATTGATACCAAATCTGGCTCTTAAGGGAGAAGTCAATAATCCGCTGCGAGTAGTTGCTCCAATCAGTGTAAAAGGATTCAGCTCTAACTGAATGGAACGCGCACTTGGACCTTTGTCGATCATAATATCTATCCGGTAATCTTCCATAGCCGAATATAAATACTCTTCCACCACCGGACTCAGTCTGTGAATTTCGTCAATAAACAAAATATCGTTCGGTTCCAGGCTGGTGAGCAAACCGGCTAAATCGCCCGGCTTATCGAGTACAGGCCCCGAAGTAATTTTAATGCCAACATTCAGTTCGTGAGCAATGATATTGGACAAAGTGGTTTTTCCCAATCCCGGAGGCCCATGTAAAAGCACGTGATCGAGCGATTCGGAACGCATGCGAGCAGCTTGAACAAAAACTTTCAGATTTTCGACAATTTTATTTTGTCCTTCAAAATCTGAAAACGTCAGCGGACGCAATGCATTTTCAAAATCCTTTTCGATATTGTTGCTCCTTATGTCAAAATTCTCTGTCATGTAAAACTCCAACAAAAAAATTGTATCCTGAATTATTTCCGTGCCAAAATTTTTTTCCAACATTAACTTTCTGCGGTCAAACTGCGAAAGACCTGTTCAATTTCCTGTTCCACCAATTTCATCAGCAGAATTTTATTTCCCTGTTTCACGGAAAAATCAAAAATCTCACTGCGAATATCTTCCGAAGCCACAATCAACAGACGGGTTTCATCCAAAAAATTCACTTTCAATACACCAGGAATATTTTCAATATCTTTTGCTTCCGGTTTTTTAAAAAATTCTACTTCAACCTGAAAAATATCCCGATTTAAAGAGTGAAAGGACGAAAGATCCTCAAAATCTGCAGCAATTTTTCCTTTATTTATAATGATTACTCTGTTGCACAAAGCTTTAACTTCCTGCATAATGTGAGTACTGAGTAACACAGTTCGGTCTTTTCCCAAGTCCAGAATTAAAGTTCTAATTTCTTCCAACTGATTGGGATCCAAGCCGGTTGTAGGTTCATCCAAAATCAAAACTTTCGGCTCATGAATCAAAGCCTGTGCCAAACCAACCCGCTGACGATATCCTTTGGAAAGCTGTCCGATTTTTTTTCGGAATTCGGCACGTAGGCCTACCTTATCAATCATCTCATCCACTTTTTTGTTCCTGTATTGTCCCAATTTGTAAACATCCGCAATAAAAAGCAGATATTCTTTTACATACATTTCCTCGTACAATGGATTTTGTTCGGGCAAATAACCAATCAGCGATTTGATTTTCAAAGGCGCGTCCTTCACTTCATGACCACAAACTTTTACACTGCCCGTTTCGTAAGGCAAAGCTCCTGCAATAATTCTCATCGTGGTTGTTTTTCCGGCGCCATTTGGCCCCAAAAAACCAACTACTCCATTTTTGTCGATGTCAAAACAGACATCGTCCAAAACCTTTTGTTGTCCGAAGTTTTTTGAAAGTTTTGTTATATTGATGGACACACGTTTCGTGTTTTGTAAAAAGTTATATTCAAAAATTTCGACTGCAAAAGTAATAAATCCTTACCGTATAACGAAATGAAAGAGAAAGCGTTTTAAACAAGAAAAAAGTCAACTTCCTATTCGGACAGAACGAAACGGCACAAAAAATCAAATTTTGAAAACAACTTTAACAACAGCCAAAAAAAGATAGGCAATAATAATAGGAACAAAAGCATTCAGTTGAAAAACAAAAAGAAACAAAACACACAACATCAAGAAAATATATTGCAATTCATTTTCTTCCCATTTCAGGTTTTTGAATTTTAAAGAAAACATGGGGATTTCCGATACCAGCAAAGCACTGAAAATTACAATCAAAATCAAAATCAGCCAACTGTTTGCCGTTACGAATTCGGAAAAAGAATAGCCCAATCCAACCCAAAAAATCGCATTTGCCGGAGTTGCCAAACCAAGAAAAGAGGAACCTTGCCGCTCATCGATGTTGAATTTGGCCAGTCGCAAAGCCGAAAACAAAGTAATGACGAATCCGGCAAACGCTACCCAAAACGGCAAGGAGCTTTGAGAGAGCAAACTAAAACATACCGCTCCGGGTGCCAAGCCAAAACTCACAACATCGGCCAAAGAATCGAGCTCTTTTCCCATAGGCGAATAGGCTTGCAACAGGCGGGCAGCCAATCCATCAATAAAATCGAAAAAAGCAGCAATCAAAATGAAAACCAAAACAGCAAAATAATTTCCCTGAAAAGCATAATAAACCCCAATACAACCAGAAAATAAATTCAAGCAGGTCAGAAAATTCGGAATATGTTTTTTCATTCTTTATCCTAATTTATGGTAAATACTTTTTTAAAACCACTGAAATCAAAAAAATCGAAAACTTTGGAACAACAAAAAAATGGGACAAACATTTTTGTTTTTGATTTTTTCTGCAATGCAACAGCAAAATTATCAAACTTTACTGTCTATCCAAATAGTTACCGGACCATCATTTACCAGTTTAACTTTCATATCGGCGGCAAAAACGCCGGTTTTAACTTCTTTACCGGTTTTTTGTTCCATTATTTTACAAAAACTTTCGTAAAGCGGAATGGCTGTTTCATGCCGTGCAGCACGAATATAAGAAGGTCGGTTTCCCTTCCGGGTTTCTGCACAAAGTGTAAACTGACTCACCACCAACACTTCTCCATCGATATCCGTAACGGAAAGATTCATAACTCCTTTTTCGTCGTCAAAAATACGTAATGCTGCCGTTTTACAGGCCAACCATTCGGCATCCTGCAAAGTATCAGTGCTTTCTATACCAACGAAGACCAACAATCCTTTTCCTATGGAAGATATTATTTGTCGATCAATTTCTACCGAAGCTTCTGCTACTCGCTGAATTAAAACGCGCATGACAAATTTTGCTTTTTAAGGCAATTTGAAGCAAAAATAGATTAAACTCAAACATTGAATCGGAAATGCATAATATCGCCATCCTGCACCACATAATCCCTGCCTTCGATATAAATCTTTCCTGCTTCTCTGCAAGCCGTTTCCGAGCCTAAGGCCACAAAATCGTCATACTTAATCACTTCGGCACGAATAAAGCCTTTTTCAAAATCGGTATGAATTACTCCGGCACATTGCGGAGCTTTCCATCCTTTTTCGTAAGTCCATGCCCGAACTTCCAGTGGTCCGACAGTAAAAAATGTTTCCAAATTGAGCAAACGATAAGCCGATTGAATCAAGCGGGATACTCCCGATTCCTTTAAACCAAGTTCCTCCAAAAACATCTGACGCTCTTCATACGATTCCAGCTCGGCAATTTCGGCTTCAGTTGCGGCAGCCACCACCAATATTTCGGCATTCTCTTCCTTTACTGCTTCTCTCACCGCCTCCACATAAGCATTTCCGCTTGTTGCAGAAGCTTCGTCCACATTACAGATATACATTACAGGCTTGTCGGTCAATAAAAAAAGATCTTTGACCAACTTTTTAGATTCTTTGTCCAACACTACGGTACGTGCCGATTTTCCCTGTAACAAAGCTGACCGATATTCCTGCAAAATTTCATAAATTATTTTAGCCTGCTTGTCGCCACCGGTTTGGGCCTGTTTCTGCACTTTATTTATTCGACTTTCTACTGTTTCCAAATCCTTCAACTGCAACTCTGCATCCACTATTTCCTTGTCGCGAACCGGGTCAATAACTCCATTGACGTGGGCCACATTTTCATCTTCAAAACACCGCAATACATGCAGAATGGCATCTGTTTCACGAATATTGGCCAAAAATTTGTTTCCCAAGCCCTCTCCTTTACTCGCACCTTTTACCAGTCCGGCAATATCCACAATTTCTACCGTAGCCGGAACTAATCTTTGCGGATTTGCCAATCGGGCCAAGATATTAATCCTTTCGTCGGGAACTTGCGTAACGCCAACATTGGGTTCAATGGTACAAAAAGGAAAATTGGCCGCTTGAGCCTTTGCATTCGACAGACAGTTGAATAATGTGGATTTGCCAACATTTGGCAAACCTACAATACCACATTGAAGTGCCATATAATTATCCGATCAATTAAATTATTCTTCTTTTTTAAAACTATTTCTTTGTACAAAAGTACATGATAATTTTCAATTTACACACCGACTATTTAAAAACAAACTTTCCCGATTCATAAAATCAAACCTATAAAACTCCTTTCAGTAATCATGCAAATGAATGAAAATGAAAAATAAGCTGAAACTTCTTCAGGAACGATCTGAAAATTGAACGGAGAAATTTATTTCCATATTTCGGCAATGATTCGGGGAAAAAACTCGTATTCGAGAGCATGTACCCTTTGAGCAACCGATTCGGGAGTATCGTCGGGCAACACGGGACATTTTGCCTGAAAAATAATATCGCCTTCGTCGTAATTTGAATTGACATAGTGAATGGTAATACCCGTCTCCTTTTCTCCAGCTTCCAACACGGCGCGGTGCACCTTCATGCCATACATACCTTTTCCTCCGAACTTTGGCAACAAAGCAGGATGAATATTGACAATCTTTTGCGGATAAGCTTCGATAATCGAATCGGGAATTTTCAGTAAAAATCCGGACAAAACAATCGCATCAATATTTTTCTCCTGAAGTAAATTCAAAATTTTTCCTCCATCGATAAAATCTTCCCGCGGAAAAGTAAGCGAAGGAACACCCAGTTTTTTTGCCCGCTCATGAACAAAAGCTTTCTCGTTGTTGGAAATAATGAGAGGAAAAGAAAAATCGGAATTGCCTGTAAAATAACGAATTATATTCTCAGCATTGGAACCTGAACCCGAAGCAAACAAGGCGATATTTTTTGACATAATTGGTGAAGAAAAAATGCTCAAAAGTAGGTGATTTGTGCAAAAAAACATATTTTTTTCTAAAAAGTGATGATTATTTGAAGAAAATTTCATTTCTTTGCACCGCAAAATTATAAAACAATTTTTATTTATAAACTTAAAACTTAAAATTATGTCAGAAGTTGAAGAAAAAGTAAAGACTATTATTGCAGACAAATTGGGTGTTGATGAAGCAGAAATTACACCTACGGCAAGCTTTACCAACGATCTTGGCGCTGATTCGCTTGATACGGTTGAATTGATTATGGAATTTGAAAAAGAATTCGGTATTTCTATTCCTGACGATCAAGCTGAAAAAATCACCACTGTTGGCGATGCTGTAAGCTATATCGAAAATGCTAAAAAATAACATTCCTTATTTGTTATGGAATTAAAAAGAGTAGTTGTTACAGGGCTGGGAGCCATTACTCCATTGGGTTCATCTGTTCCCAAACTGTGGGAAAATATCCTCAATGGGGTAAGTGGAGCTGGTCCCATCACTCACTTCGATGCTTCTCAATTTAAAACGCAATTTGCTTGCGAAGTCAAGGATTTTGATCCTTTTCAGTATTTCGAAAAAAAGGAAATCAGAAAAGTCGATCCTTATGCTCAGTATGCTATCGCAGCTGCCAAGCAAGCTATTGAAAACTGCGGAATAAATTTGGAAACTGTCGACAAGGATGAAGTTGGCGTCATCTTTTCGTCGGGAATTGGCGGAATCACTACTTTTGAGCAGGAAGTTTCAAACTATTTTCTCAACAAGGAAATGGGCCCGAAATTTAACCCGTTTTTTATCCCGAAGATGATTTCAGATATTGCAGCAGGTCAGATTTCCATTCTGTATGGTTTTAAAGGCCCAAATTATGCTACAACCTCAGCTTGTGCTTCATCTACTCATTCAATTATCGATGCCTTCAATTACATCCGTTTAGGCAAAGCAAAAATGTTTGTTGTTGGAGGAGCCGAAGCAGCCATCACAGCTGCCGGAGTTGGCGGATTCAATTCCATGATGGCACTATCTACCCGAAATGATGATCCTGCGGGAGCTTCACGCCCTTTCAGCAAAAGCAGAGATGGTTTTGTCATTGGCGAAGGAGCCGGTTGCATGATTCTGGAAGAATTGGATCATGCTTTGGCTCGTGGAGCAAATATACTTTGTGAGGTGGCAGGCGGCGGCATGTCGGCTGATGCTTACCATTTGACAGCTTCACACCCTGAAGGACTTGGCGCTATCCTCGCCATGAAGAGTGCACTCAAAGATGCAGGAATGCAAGTTGAAGACATCGACTACATTAATGTTCATGGTACTTCTACGCCCGTTGGCGACACATCCGAAGCAAAAGCCATTGAAAACGTTTTTGGAGAACAGGCATATCAACTGAATATCAGTTCAACCAAATCGATGACAGGCCATTTGCTGGGCGCTGCCGGTGCTGTTGAAGCCATTATCTGTACGCTTGCCATTATTAATGATGTGGTTCCGCCCACCATTAATTTCACGGAAGGCGATGAAGACCCCGATATAAATTACCGGTTAAACTTTACCTTCAATAAGCCACAGAAAAGAACCATTAATGCAGCTTTATCCAACAACTTTGGTTTTGGTGGACATAATGCAAGTGTTATATTAAAAAAATTCACCAAATAAGTTCGTGAAAAATTTCTTTCATTTGAATGGGCTCTTTTCCAAATACAGAAAAGAGCCTTATTCTTTGTTCCGAAAACTATTGGGCTTTTATCCGCGCGATATCAGCTATTACCAGCTGGCTCTGACACATCGCTCTTTGTCAATGACCAACCATGATGGGAAAGTTGTGAGCAACGAAAGACTTGAGTTTTTGGGTGATGCCGTATTGAACGCTATCGTTTCCGATTTATTTTACCGGTATTATGAGCAAAAAGATGAGGGGTTTCTCACCAATATTCGTTCCAAAATTGTCAATCGCGATTCGTTGAATCACTTGGCACTGAAACTTGAATTGGACAAAATTGTGAAAGTTTCCAAAAATGTGAATCCGCAAGTCAGCAACGATATTTACGGAAATGCTTTGGAAGCTTTAATTGGCGCAATTTATCTCGATTACGGATACAACCACTGTATGAAGTTTGTCAAAACAAAACTTTTTGAGCCTTTTATCGATTTGTCAAAAGTAGAAAAATTCGAGATGAACTATAAATCGAAATTAATTGAATGGTGTCAGAAAAATCACTTCCAAATCGACTTCGAGATGTCCTGCAAAACTCACAACGAAAACCATCAACCAATTTTTCTGTCGCGTGTACTCATTGAAGGAAGGCCTGTTTCCGAATCAACGGGACTGAACAAGAAAGAATCTCAACAAAAAGCCTCTCGCATCGCCTATCAACAAATTATCGAGCAGAAAACATTTCATTTTATAAACGAAGAATCAAAAAATTAGTCTGCCTCAACTCAGCAAAACTTAAGCTGAAAAAGCTACTAAAAGGAAATTCCTTTTCAGCAACAGATTAAATTAATTTTTTGGACAATTGAAAACTTTTAACTAACTTTGTAGGTGATATAAATTTTTTGTATAACTAAAAACCAAACCGCTATGTCAACAGAAAACATCGGAATTAATGCCGGAGCCGTATGGAAAGTATTGAACGAAAAAGGAGAAATGGACGTTAAAGCGCTTAAAAAAAGCACCAAACTCTCTGAAAAAGATTTGAATATGGCACTAGGCTGGCTTGCCCGAGAAGGAAAAATCGAATTTAACGAAACAGAGGAAAATTTATTGGTTCACCTCGTTTGAGAGAGTGAAATATAAAAAAGGCGGAATGGAAATTTCGCCTTTTTTCAAATTTTAAGGAATCCTGCTTCACTTTTCAAGCCAAAAAATTTCGTAAAGCGAAAAAATGCTTGTATATTTGCACCCGCTTTACGCATGAAAATGTTGTGATATGCGAAAATAGCTCAGTTGGTAGAGCACGACCTTGCCAAGGTCGGGGTCGCGGGTTCGAGTCCCGTTTTTCGCTCATTGAAAAAGTCTTTTACTTTTTTGCCCGGATGGTGGAATGGTAGACACGAAGGACTTAAAATCCTTTGGCCCCAAAGGCTGTGCGGGTTCAAGTCCCGCTTCGGGTACCAACAAACCCCTTACTCATCTTTAAGATTTGCAAGGGGTTTGTTATTTTTTTGCAAATTCCTAATGAATTTGCTTGGGCTCACCTGCAAAAAACGGCTCACCTGCAAAAACATGTGTCTAAGCATAGATATTAGTCAATCTGAACAGAAAGAATTTAATATCGATAACTCCTCTCAAAGAAGCTCTGAAGGATTTAATTTTAGCATTGAAACTTTCGGCAGAGGCATTGGTACTTCTATTGATAAAGAAATTAAGAACTTCTTCGTGATGTTCATAAACTGTAGCAGCTATTGTATTAAAAGACTTGAATTGGCTTTCAGCCACATTATTGTACCATTTAGCCAATGAAAGTCTTGCAGCGGCTTTGATACTGTTTTTGTTGTAAATCATTCTCAAGGAGTGTGTAAGAGAATAACCCTGTTTCAGGTCTGGATATTCTCTGAAAAGAATTTCTGCACGCAACTTTTGGGATTCCGACCATTTCTCGGGCGACTTGAAGAGCAGATAGCGGCTGCGAGCCAATAATTGTTTGCGTGTATCTCCATTTTCAAAGAGTTCGGGAATGAAATCCCGGCCATCAAGTTTTGCATTTTCTTTGCCATCCGTTTCCTGGTTAATGGCATCCCAGCGATGTGAGATCCGCATCTCTTGCAAGGCATCAAATGCCAGTTGTTGAACATGAAAACGATCAATTACTCTCGAAGCTTTGGGAAAACAGTGCCGGATAATCTTGCGCATCGAATCCTACATGTCAAGAGTTACCTCCTCAACAGCTTCAAGCAACGTATCGGGTAACCTGTCCAATACCTCCATTACTTCTTCTGCCTTTGTGCCTTTCACAATGGCAATGACAGTTCCTTTACGTCCTTTGGCAGCCTTGTTGGTCAAAATGGTGTAAAGTTCTCCATTAGAAAGAGAGGTTTCATCAATACTCAATTGTGTCCCCATATTCTCAGGAAACAGAAGCCATTGGTCGGCATGATCCTGCTGTTCCCACTGACGATAACCACTCAGGTGTTCCTTGTAATGACGTTCCAGCTGTTCTCCATCAACATGATAGTAGCTCTCAAGTGTGTTGGCCGGAATCGGGGTCGTATCCAAAGACTCCTTTTAAAAAAGCGGCGAAACTCTCCGTGTAACGTGTCCCCTTTGAGGTGATTTCCAATGATTTGGATAAGCTTTTCCCGGTATCTTTTTCCACCCATCGTCGACGGCGAATGTCAAGAACAACTTTACGGTCTCGAATCGGAAAATCATATACACAGGAGGAAGGAAAGAACCCGTTGGGAGATACTGTATCTGCGGTATATCCAGAAGGTAAATTGGGTTGCTCGTCTAAATGGATATGAAGAACTCCCGATTTTTCTTCAATTCCAACAATATCAAAATCGTCTAATATCTCTTTCGGAAGAATGTAACGGGCAAGTGCATCAAGCTGTTCGTAAGTGGACATATAAAAAGTATTTTTT
>JAHDRA010000074.1 GCA_018433525.1 Paludibacteraceae bacterium | reverse complement strand
CTGCTGTTACCAACGGCATCGATGTGTTGGGTTGGGATTTTGCTTTCGAGTTAAATGAAACGGCTTTGCAGTTTGCAGCTGAAAACAAAGTGGACTTGAAATTCAAAAAAATTCCGCGTGAAGTATTGGAGAAAAAAGCTGTAGAACAGGGTGATATCAAATTTTTTGAATTGGCTCATCTGGAAACGGAACTGAAAAAGGAAGGCAAGAAAGTAACGCTTGCACTCACCGATTTCATTGTTCCGCCCGATGATGTGCCGGAAGATGTTCAGCAAAAAATTACGCATTGGAGTCAATGGATCGATTATTGGGCGGTGGATTGGAATTATCGCGACGATACGTTCCACAACGAATGGCAAACCTATCGCAGTAAAAAAAATCCAAAAATTGAACTCTCTACCGCTAAAACCTATGAGCATACAGGCGAGTATGTCATTATAGTGAAAGTAATTGATATTTTGGGGAACGACACAACCAAACAAATCAAAATTAAAATTTGAAATTTGTTATACGAAAGAAATCTCCGTGTTTCTCCGTGAAAAACCTCTGTGTATTTCTGTGTAATAAAAATACAATTTCACTGAGTATCACAGAGTAGGCACTGAGCGACACTAAGAAAAGAATCTCCGTGCATCTCTGTGTAAAATCTCTGTGTTTCTCTGTGTAATAAAAATACAATTTCACTGAGTATCACAGAGTAGGCACTGAGTTACACTGAGAAAAAAATCTCCGTGTTTCTCTGTGTAAAATCTCCGTGTTTCTCTGTGTAACAAAAAATACAATTTCACTGAGTGCCACAGTGTAGGTACTGAGTTACACTGAGAAAAAAATCTCCGTGTTCCTCTGTGTAAAATCTCTGTGCATCTCTGTGTGAAATCTCTGTGTTTCTCTGTGTAATAAAAATACAAACATTAAATTATCAACGATGGATAGAAACAAACTTACCGAAATAATTATTGGTTGTGCCATCGAAGTACACAAACAACTTGGTCCGGGATTGTTAGAATCAGCTTACGAGGAATGCCTCTCTTTTGAATTAATACGTGCCGGACTGCAAATTGAACGTCAAAAACCTGTTCCTGTAGTGTATAAGGATATTAAACTCGATTGCGGTTATCGGATTGATATTTTAGTTGAAAAAACAGTTGTTATAGAATTAAAATCAGTGGATGCGCTTGCACCAATCCATGAAGCTCAAATACTGACCTATATGAAATTTGCACAAAAAGAAATTGGTTTGCTCATTAATTTCAACGTTACTCTTATAAAAAATGGAATTAGACGATTTGTGTATTAAAATTAAGATTAAATTTGAATTTATAAATACAAGCTCCGTGTTTCTCCGTGAAACCTCAGTGTTAATCTGTGCAAGAATAAAAATTTCACAGAGACTCACAGAGTAAACACAGAGTTACACAAAGAAAAAACCTCTGTGAATCTCTGTGTAACAAAAACACAATTTCACTGAGTGCCACAGAAAAAAACTCGGTGTATCTCTGTGTAATAAATCTCTGTGTTTCTCTGTGTAATAACTCTTTATAATAAAAAACAAGCTAAAAATGCCAAAACGTAAATCAGAACAAAACAATCTGTTCGATATTTCCGAACTTCTAAGCACGGCAGCCTGCGTCCCCGCCATACGTGCAGCCGTAAAAGAGTGGCGTGAAAAAGATTATCCCGGAACAACAGAAACCACCCGCGAATTGCTCGATTTTTGGTTCAATCAAGACCATATTATGCAAAATGGCACGCCGTTCCACTATCACAATGCCCAGCGCGAAGCCATCGAAACACTGATTTACATTTTTGAAGTCGCGAAAATCCGTTCCCGCAAAGAACTGCTCACAACCTACGCCTTCAGTCAAAAAGACTTGCGGTTACCCCCTTACGACGATTTTGCCCGTTATTGCATCAAAATGGCAACTGGCAGTGGCAAAACCAAAGTCATGACCCTCGCAATTGTTTGGCAATATGCCAATGCCATTAAGGAAAATGCCGAAGATTATGCTAAAACATTTCTCATCATTGCTCCGAATGTCATTGTTTTTGAGCGATTAAAAACCGACTTCGAAGGAGGCAGAATCTTTCATACCGACCCACTGACTCCAAAACACTACAAGGTATGGTGGGATATGGAATATTACATGCGTGGCGATACCGAAAAAGCTTATAGCTCCGGCGCACTGTACCTCACCAATATTCAACAGTTCTACGAACGTGCCGACAGTGCATCGTCGCAAGAACCCGACATAATGACACAAATTCTCGGCCCTGCCCCTGCAACGAAAAAAGTGGAAATGACCGATTTCGACACACGGATTGCAAAACGGGAAGGGCAGGTGCTGGTGATTAACGATGAGGCTCACCACACCCACGATGAAGAAAACGAATGGAATAAATTTATTCGAAATCTGCATACACTAAAGCCGCTGTCCATGCAGTTGGATTTTTCCGCAACACCTCGATATTCCAAAGGTTCACTGTTTGCTTGGACTATTTTCGATTATCCGCTGAAACAAGCCATTCTCGACGGAATCGTTAAACGTCCCATGAAAGGAATTTCCAATATTGAAGAAGCCAAATCGGATATTGCCAGTGTAAAATATCAAGGCTTTATGGTTGCAGCCGTCGAACGCTGGAAAGAATATCGGCAGCAATTAAGTGATTTAAATAAAAAGCCCATCTTGTTTATTATGCTGAACACTACCGATGAGGCTGAAGATATTGGCGACTGGTTAAGGACAAAATATCCTGAAGACTTTGCAGGTGAAAAAACTTTGATCATCCATACCGACAAATCGGGCGATGTTTCAAAAAAAGATTTGGACAAAGCCCGAATAGTAGCTCGTGAAGTGGACGAAGAAACATCCCTTGTCAATGCCATTGTTTCCGTACTCATGCTGCGTGAAGGTTGGGATGTACAAAACGTAACGGTGGTGGTAGGATTACGACCCTATACTGCCAAAGCAAATATTTTGCCGGAACAAACCATTGGTCGTGGCTTGAGGTTGATGTTCAGAAATATGGTTGGAAGTTTCACTGAACGGGTTGACATCATTGGCAACAAAGCTTTTTTGAACTTTGTCGATGAGCTCGAAAAAATCGAAGGTATCCAATTCGATACTTTCCAGGTAGGAAAGGACAAACTGACCATCATTACCATTCAACCGGTGGAAGAAAAGAAAAATTCAGACATTGGCATTCCTCAACTCAACGAGCTGATTGGTCGCAAATCGTCGCTGGCAAGTGAAATTGAAAAAATTAACGTTATGGAATTCCATATCAACCCACTGCCTTTAAAATCAAAAGGAGAAGAAGTAACAAAAACTTTTGTTTACGAAGGTATTGACATTTTGACCAACGAAAAATTGCTCGAACGCCAATATCAGATTCCACCTGCTCAAACGCCGGAAGAAGTGATCGGATACTATGCTCGTCGAATTGCCAATGATATTAAGTTACCTTCTCAATTTGCCAGTTTGGCTCCCAAAATAAAAGAATTTTTTGAATACAAAGCCTTTGGTCAAGCAGTAAACTTGTACGATCGGGATGTCATTCAATCCATGAGTTCAAATGTAACAGCTTATGTGGTTATCGATCAATTTGAAAAAATTTTGAAAAAACTGGTTGTTGAAGAACATGTTCCCGAGTTGATTGCTTCCGAGCGAATGTTATCTGCAACTCCACCTTTCCCATTTTCTCGACCCGTTTACGAATCGGACAAAACCGTTTTCAATTTTGTGGCTTGCGACAATCAATTCGAAAAAGAATTTGCAAGATTCCTCGACAAATCGGAAGATGTTAAAGCTTTTGCCAAACTTCCCGAACAATTCGGTTTCAGCATCCAATACACCGATACGAGGGCAAACATCAGAAACTATTTCCCCGATTTCATTGTAAAACTCATAACCGGCGAAAACTGGCTGATCGAAACAAAAGGTATGGAAGACGTTAACGTAAAAATGAAAGACATAGCCGCTCAAAATTGGTGTGAAAAAGCAACAGAATTAACCGGAACTTCATGGTCGTACCTGAAAGTACTCCAAAAAGATTATGAAGCACTTCATCCCGATTCTTTCTCCGAATTGTTATCGGTCTTAAAACCACCCACTTTATTCGACTGAAGATGTGTGATTTAATTTAAAAATTAAGTTTTACCACAATTTTATGATGAAAGATAAATCTTTTGATTGCATTAAAAAACATTAATAAACTCAAAAATCATTATTTTGGTTTAGCAATAACTAAACTTTATGCGTAAATTTGCAACGAAAATATTTGAAACAGTAAAAGGTAAACAGGTTTTTGAAAAATTGTTGGTTGATGGCATCTGTTTAATTGATGAGTTTGAAAATGAAATCAGGCAGAAAAAACAGTATATTTCAGAATTGACGACAATTTTCTCATACATGGATTTATTTGCAAATGGTAAATCCCTGCCTCAAACTAAATTCCGAGAAATAAAAGGAATTAAATCTGCTGTAAAACGATATGAATTTAAAAGCAAACATTTAAGAGTTTATGTGTTCAATATTCCGGGTGGTAAAATGGTTGTAATGGGTGGATATAAAAATACGCAAGAAGCTGATATTCGAAGTTTGCATTCAATCGTTGATGAATACCTTTCCAGCAACAATAAAATAGAATAATTATGAAAAGAGAAGAACTTATACAATCTAAAGAATATTGGATTGCCAAAATTCAAATCGATTTGTTCAACGAGGTTGAAACTTACATGAAAGTAAATAATCTTACCCGTGCTCAATTCGCTGAAAAATTAGGTGTTTCTAAAGGTTATGTTAGCCAAATTCTTAATGGCGAAGCCGATCACCGAATTTCAAAATTGGTAGAATTGGCTTTATCTATCGGACTTGTGCCTTCTGTTTCTTTTGAAAAAATAGAAGACCTGTTGCATCGTGATAATGCAGGTTATAATAACATATCTTACAGCGATATAGAAAGAAGTAAAAATATTTTGGCTAATTCGGGTTATTTATTTTCCAGTAGACCTGTTTCAAAATGTAGAGACCATTATGGTTGGGAAAGTGTAAATGCCAGTAACAATAATTCTCAAGAAAAAATTGCATCATGATTGCAAAAAAATCCGATTTAATTTTAAAGAAGTTTGTTATAGTCGAAAGTCATCTTTCTTTTATTTTACCTACAGAAGATGAAGAAAATAATCCTCTTGACATTTTAAACTCATACCCTGTAGATATTGACTTTAGCATCGAGAAGGATATTACCGAAGAGATTTTCAGAATTGTAGCTTCAGTAAATATTAATGCAAACAATGAAGATAATAAACCGGGTTATTCCATCGCTGCTACCGGTATATGCTTTTTTGAGTTCGATAAGGCAACTGAATTATCCGAGGAGCAAAAGGTTCAGATGCTTCAAATTTCAGGGCTAAGTATATGCATCACAAATTTACGATCCTACATTGCAAATCAAACATCCTATTTCCCTTGGGGCAGTTATTCCTTTTATGCTGTTGACGTTCAGGACTTATTAAAGTCAAAAGAAAATTCTTCAAACGAAAATTGATTTTTTTTTCGAGTGAGCATTTAAGCAAATCTCCTTAGTACATGACAAAAATTGTACAAATATTTATACTATTTATTTTCAGATATTTAATAACGTGAATTTGCCCCGAACTCCACCTACTTGTTTGTTATTTTCATCAGAGGGTGTCCCAAAAGGACACTTTCTTTTTTATATTAAGCAGCCCGTTTAAGGGTTAAATTTTGATATGGAATAGCCTTGTTTTTAATTTTTTGGAACAAGCGAAAAATAAGAATAAAAATAAACGTATTTATTAGTATT
>JAHDRA010000113.1 GCA_018433525.1 Paludibacteraceae bacterium | reverse complement strand
CCCTGCCGTAAATCCTGCCGTCCCAATTATCATGGATTCTTTCAGTGTCAAACCTTCAGGAAGCTTTACGATCCAGTCGGAAGGGACGCAAATGTATTCTCCAAAGCCTCCGGGCGTATTCATGCCCAATTCATAACCAGTAACAATAACCTTTTCGCCCGATTGGAATTTTTCGTTGTTTGAAGCTATAACTACACCTGCTGCATCAATTCCCGGCGTGTGAGGATAGTTTTTTGTTACGCCTTTGTTGCCGGTGGCAGACAGTGCATCCTTGTAATTGAGCGAAGAATAATAAACCCGAATAAGAACATCACCATACGAAAACAAATGTTCGGTTGTCAGTTCTTTAATTTTTCTTGAGTATCGATTACCATCCTCTTCAACAACTAAAGCTTTATAGGTGATATTTTCCATTCCCAAATTTTATTTGATGGTAAAAATTGAATTGTTGAATTTCGATTGGTTTCAGGAAAATAAAGCGAGTTGTTTATTCGCTTTCCTGAATCGAATCTGTTTCATTCATGCAACATTGTCCATTGAAAATAGCGCCGGGTTCTATGATTAGCACATTAATTTTTACGTTGCCTGTAACTTTTGCAGTTTGACGTAAAGACAATGTGTCTTGTACCGATATTTCACCTTCTACGGTTCCAATAATTTCAGCATTGTTGCACGAAATTGATCCTTTCAGGTAACCCTTTTGTCCGATCACTACTTTTCCGTTACAAAAAATTTCGCCTTCCACTTCTCCGTCAATTCTGAAATCATTTTCGGCCGTGATTGTTCCAACAATTTTACTTCCGTTGGTCAACGAATTATAAATGATTCCCGAATTTTGAGCAACTTCTTTAGCCATGTTTCGAAATAAATTTTAATTGTTTTTTGTTCGCCCAAAAATACGTGTTTTTTTTCAGAAATCAAATTCCAGGCGTATGGGTCATTCAACCCACTCAAAATTTTACTCTTTTTTGTTTTTAATATTATTTTTTTAACTGAAATGGAAAGCGAAGTTTGGTGGGGAGAGAAACTTAATAAGTGAAAATCAAATTGATTGATGATAGTAAGGTAAGCTATTGAGAAAATGTTAAGTACAAATCATTCACCTGCTTCTCACATTTAATAAACTTATTGAATGCATCTCGAAAATCTTCTAAATTCAACTCAATGACCTCGTTTGTTGTTTGCTATTAGCGTGAAGCTATTAATAACAAACAACAAATGAGGAAAATATCGAAATAAATTTAAATCAATTTTTTTGAAAAATATTCTTCAAAAACAGTAGTTTAAGGCTGAAACCCTATTTTAATTTTTCTTTTATCGGATTGCGATAATAAATTTTATCTTCCAAAAATTCTTCAATGGCAATCAAGGTTGGCTTGGGTAATTTTTCGTAATAACGAGAAATTTCAATTTGTTCACGATTTTCAAATACTTCTTCAATATTATCACCCATTGCTGAAAACTCT
>JAHDRA010000011.1 GCA_018433525.1 Paludibacteraceae bacterium | reverse complement strand
CAATATTGGCAATTCTTCTGATGGTGTAATCGGAAAGCGTACCGTAATCGAGCAAATCTTCCAGCAGCATTCTTACAAAAGGTTTCAGTATGGTAACCGATTGATTATCATTTATTTTTAAGAAATTACGCAACACATTAAAAGCACGCGTTTGCAGGTTGTTATCAGGAATAGGTTTATAGTTTTTTGGATTTTCCTGATAATTTTTAATCTTTTCGTATTCTTCCCAGAATTGGTTACTCAAGGGTAAAGGAGGTTCGTTTATGTCGGCTTTTATTTTTTCGAGAATATCTTCCACTTCTTTAATAAAATGATTTTCACTTCCTTCCTTTGCATCATAGAGCTGTTGATGAACAAAAAGCTTTTGTTTTTTTATAACCACAAACAATTCATTTTCTGCACCATCTTTGGCAACTTTTATGCGCGAAGGAAAATTTTTCAGCGAAGCCACCATGTCTGGATATTTTTCTTTCCATGCTTCAAATTCTTTCGATATTTTCGTATAGGAACTTTCGCCTTCGATTGCATCTGGACTTTGCAGAATTTTGTTATAAAGTCCTGATGGCGTAGGTTCTTCGTCGATATCGAAAATTTTGGCATCTTCGCCCAGCGTATTGTGAATCATGAACATTTTTTGTGCCGCAATTTCTCTTGAATGAACCAGATCCGAACCTTTTTCGGTAGGGAAAAAGTTGATAATGTAAAGTTTATCAAAAACTTTTCTGCTGATGCGGTTGATTCTTCCTACACGCTGAATCACGCGTACCGGATTCCAGGGAACATCGTAATTGATTACCATGCCGGCACGATTCAAATTGAATCCTTCCGAAATTTTATCGGTAGTCAATAAGATATCATAATCGTCAGCCTGTTGAGTAGCGGAGGCATCGAAATTTTTATTGATTTCTTTGATTTTACTTGCCGACAAATCTCCGGCAACCACCAGTACACGTGCGTTGAAAACTTGGGTGAGCAAGGGAGCCAGATAATTGACCGTATCGGTATATTCCGAAAAAATGATAACTTTTCTTTTCGGTTCATGGAGGTTTTCGGGCGGAGCGTCGAGTATTGTTTTTACTTCTTCGATGAGGCATTCGGCTTTGGGGTCTTTTGCTACCAGATTCAGTTTGTGCAATTCGTTAAGAATTTGCTGGAATAATGCAATATCTGATTGAATATCCTGAATAAATTCGGTTTGACGTTCAAATTTTTTCAGTTCATACACTTTATGGTTTTTAGGATATACATTATTTTTGATTTTTTCAGAATATTCTTGCAAATAATTTTCAATTTCGTCGGCATCCAATTCATAAATTTTTTCCAGCAAATTCCTGTCGAGAATATATTTATCGGTTTTTTGGATAAATTCCAGTACAATTTGATGGATGTTGATGAAGTTTTTCACGCTTTGTTCAAAAGCGCCAAATGAACTTTCGAAACGTTTTACCAGCAATCGCCGCATAAAATCGTACAAGTTGAATTGTTGCAAATATTGGAAATTTTCTTCTTTGCCCAGCTCACCTTTTTTTACTTTTTGCAACTCATATTCAAAAGGTTTGTAAATGGCTCCTTTAAAACGTCCTCCGTCATCAGGCAAGGCAAAGTATTGTTGAATGATTTTGTCGTAAAATACCGATTGTTCCTTGTTCAGTTCATAGAACCATTCTTTTGGAGATTCTACAATTGAGAGCTCATTTACTTCATTTTTGTAGTAGGGATGATTTTGAATGTCCAGCCGATTTCGGCGAATAATCACCGGCTCAATAACATCGCGAATTTGTTTTGCCAGAATTTCTGTTCGTTTTTTTATTTTAGTCGAATCGACTATCTTTTGGTCGCCAAATAAATCATTATAATAAGAAAGGGCTCTGTTTTGCTTTTGCCGGTCAGACGATTGGTGATATCGCTTGATGTAGGAAAGTTTATCAAATTCCGATTTGAATGTTCTAAATTTGTTTTCCAAATCATCATCAAGGGTAATACTTGATTTTTTGGGAACAATAAAGAGTTTGAGCAGCGAAAATATATCGGCTGGTTTGTTGTTGAAAGGAGTAGCAGTGAGCAAGATAACGATTTTGTTGCGACAAATATTTTTCAGGTACTCGTAATCTTTGGTATCTTCATTTCTGAATCGATGCGCTTCGTCAATAATTACCACTTCGATATCGTTGGTTTTCGAAACAAATTCCGAAACGTGTTCGAGGTCGCCAAGTGAAAAAGCTTCCCAGCCAAGAGAAGCCAGATGAAATTGTTCAAGATATTTTTTCCAGCCTTCCGATTTGGCTTTATCGCCTATGATGCCCGGAGGTGCAATTACAATTCCACGCTTTTTGAGTTCAAAAGCAATACTGCAAGCAATAATGGTTTTGCCCAATCCCACTACATCGGCAATGATTACGCCGTTGTTGTTTTCAGTAATGGAAAGTGCTTGTTGAACGGCATCTAACTGGTAACGATAGGCTTTGTATCCATTTTCTTCAAGCACTTCGGTAAGCCGCTGCGTAATTTCTTTTCCACGAAAGGTGTCAAGATAATTTTTCAAAACAAAAAGATAAGCTTCAAAAGGCGTAATTTCTCTCACCAGCGTTTCATGTTCAACAACTGTGACAATTTTTTTCTTCAACTCGTCGTTTTCAGTAATTTTTATGGCACGATTCCATTGTTCATCAAAATAACTTTCTGCTTCATCAAAACCATAATCGCTAATTTCGACATTAAATTCTGCTTGCGACATTAATCCGGCTGAAGTCAGATTGCTGCTGCCCGTAATAAATAGTTTGTTGCGCCCAATTTGTCCTTCTT
>JAHDRA010000065.1 GCA_018433525.1 Paludibacteraceae bacterium | reverse complement strand
CGGAAGCGCAAAAACCGGGAACATCTTCATAATTGCCATCGGGATTCCGCCAATTGTGGTATGTATTCGCAATTTGCTGAATATCTTCGCGAGAAAGTTCACGGGTGCGGCGGTTTATCAAATGCCCCAGATTCCGGGCATCGATAAACAATATCTCGTCATGACGATCGCGAAATTTGCCGTTATTGCGATTGCGACTCAAAAACCAAAGCGCAGCGGGAATTTGTGTATTTAAAAACAGCTTGGCAGGGAGATTTACAATACAATCAATCAAGCGATTCTCAATTAAGGCTTTTCGTATTTCACCCTCTCCGCCGGTTTTTGAAGTCAAAGCTCCTTTGGCCAATACCACCCCCGCCTGTCCGGTGGGCGCCAAGTGGTAAATAAAATGCTGCAACCAGGCAAAGTTGGCGTTGCCAACCGGCGGAACACCAAATTGCCATCGGGCGTCATTACGCAGTAATTCTCCGCCCCAATCGCTCACATTAAACGGTGGATTGGCCATAATAAAATCGGCTTTCAGGTCTTTGTGGGCATCGTTGAGAAACGAACCCTCGTTGTTCCATTTCACCTGCGAACTGTCAATGCCGCGAATCGCCAGGTTCATCTTGCACAACCGCCAGGTTGTTTGGTTGCTCTCCTGTCCGTAAATGGAAATGTCGTTTGACCTCCCTGATGTTCGGTTACAAATTTTTCCGATTGAACGAACATACCACCGGAACCGCAACAGGGGTCAAAAACGCGTCCTTGATAGGGTTCCAACATTTCGACCAACAATTCAACCACACTACGAGGCGTGTAGAATTGTCCGCCTTTCTTGCCTTCCGCAAGCGCAAATTCACCCAGAAAATATTCAAACACATGTCCCAGTACATCGGCACTGCGGGCTTTCGTATCGCCAAGGGCAATGTTGCCAATCAGGTCGATCAATTCTCCCAAACCGGTGGGATCAAGGTTTTGTCGGGCATATACTTTGGGCAAAACACCTTTTAGTGAAGGATTTTCCTTTTCGATGGCATCCATTGCATGGTCTACAAACTTTCCAATGTCAGGTTGTTTTGCTTTGGATAATAAAAAACTCCAACGTGCTTCCTGCGG
>JAHDRA010000080.1 GCA_018433525.1 Paludibacteraceae bacterium | reverse complement strand
GTGCGATTAAAAGAGGCTATCCATCGTTTGACCCTTATTATTGACTATTATTTCAATTCCTTTTGGTGCGATTAAAAGAAATTTTAGGAGCGAAGGCAACCGAGACAATTTTGCTATTTCAATTCCTTTTGGTGCGATTATAAGTTTCTCCGCTGTTGTGTAGTTCCGCATAAGGAAGTAAGGACTGCAACCAGATGGAATTGATGTCGATCTTTTCGGAATGCAATGATTTGCGCAATGCGCCTGTCCGCATCATGGGCAAACCAATGGAATTTGTGTTTGTTCGGGTTCCATGCTTCGGCAAAGAAGGTTTTGCGTTCTAAATTACAATCGAATTCGTCATTCATTTTCGCCTGAATATCTTTGAGTAATAATTGAAAAAGTTGGTTAATTGTTTGCATTTTAAAAATTTATATTGTATGTTTTCTTTTGGTTGAGGGGAACATCACCCCCCAACCCCGACCTTGGGATTAGCTGTAAAAGTTAATCCCATTGTATTTTTAACTTACCGGACAATATTTCCTCCCTGAGATATTGTTTTTCAAAAATATCTTGGTAGATGACAAAAAATTGTGCAAACATTTATATTATTTATTTTCAGATATTTAATGACGGAAATTTGCCACAAACCCCACACAAGAAAAATTGGCGTTCGTTGGCTAAAATCTTTTAAACTCGCTCCTTCGTCGCTCAAACAGAAAAGTTTTTTTTAACGCCAACTTCTTTTTAGCTACGCTGACCGTTGGTTCGGCTCACCGGCTCAGGTCATTTCTTTGTTTCAAACGCTGCATTTAAGGACTCGCAATTCGCTTACTCGCAACTGAAATGAATCCTTGTTTTTGTGGAAGTTGGTTTTTGAGAAACTTACAAATTATGAACTTACAAAATTATTACAAGGTCTTAATCCTTGTTTTTGTGGAAGTTGGTTTTTGAGTTATCAATGGAAACACTAAGAGAAGCATTTAAAGCAAGTCTTAATCCTTGTTTTTGTGGAAGTTGGTTTTTGAGTTTCAGATTAAATAATATAACAATAAGGAAGCACTGTCTTAATCCTTGTTTTTGTGGAAGTTGGTTTTTGAGTGGCAGTTCGATGATGCCACTTTCAAAATTCATAAAGTGTCTTAATCCTTGTTTTTGTGGAAGTTGGTTTTTGAGTCCAACAACGTTGCGTTTAAGATACGCCGGTCGTGTCTTAATCCTTGTTTTTGTGGAAGTTGGTTTTTGAGGAACATGGGTGTATGGGAAAAACCAACCACGTGATAGTCTTAATCCTTGTTTTTGTGGAAGATGGTTTATGAGCAGCAGGTCGTACTACACTAACAAAAAACGAAACCGTCTTAATCCTTGTTTTTGTGGAAGATGGTTTATGAGCAAATTAAAATTTTAAGTTATGAAAAATGAATACATTGTCTTAATCCTTGTTTTTGTGGAAGATGGTTTATGAGCGAAGCAGCGGCTCGTGTACTCCGAAAAAGACAGTCTTAATCCTTGTTTTTGTGGAAGATGGTTTATGAGTCCCAAGAGCAAAAGAAATTGGAGGAAGAGCTTTTTGTCTTAATCCTTGTTTTTGTGGAAGATGGTTTATGAGTTTCAACGCTTTATCAATTCTATTTGAAAGATTTAACAGTCTTAATCCTTGTTTTTGTGGAAGATGGTTTATGAGAATTTGTGGTTTACGTATATGTTAACGGCGAGCTGTCTTAATCCTTGTTTTTGTGGAAGATGGTTTATGAGATGGAAGCTGGACAAGAAAAACAGTTGACAATGGCGGGTCTTAATCCTTGTTTTTGTGGAAGATGGTTTATGAGCAACGACGCTGCGGTTAAGGTACGCAGCAAATCGGTCTTAATCCTTGTTTTTGTGGAAGATGGTTTATGAGTATTCCATTATTCTTGGGCATAGCTTTCAAGAAAATAGATGTCTTAATCCTTGTTTTTGTGGAAGATGGTTTATGAGTCCTTGTACGAGGAGATTCCGACGGCGCTGCGGGTCTTAATCCTTGTTTTTGTGGAAGATGGTTTATGAGAAATCTATGTTTCGTTGCCGATTTTTCTTGGTATAGGTCTTAATCCTTGTTTTTGTGGAAGATGGTTTATGAGCAAATAACTAATATCTAAAATTAAAACGATATGAAAGTCTTAATCCTTGTTTTTGTGGAAGATGGTTTATGAGGCACAGAAAAAACAAGTGTGCAGAAAACAAACCCGCTGTCTTAATCCTTGTTTTTGTGGAAGATGGTTTATGAGAAAAAAAAGAAAAACAACAACGAAAAAGTTATGTTATGTCTTAATCCTTGTTTTTGTGGAAGATGGTTTATGAGGCTACATTGCAAAAGAATGAAACCTATACCTTGTTAGTCTTAATCCTTGTTTTTGTGGAAGATGGTTTATGAGAGGGTTAAAACGGTCGAACGGTTTTTCAAAGAGAAGTCTTAATCCTTGTTTTTGTGGAAGATGGTTTATGAGGAGTTTGTTACTGAGGAAGTAACAAACTTTCAAGGGGTCTTAATCCTTGTTTTTGTGGAAGATGGTTTATGAGAATTTAATAAATATAGTTATGGAAACAAAATTGGAAGTCTTAATCCTTGTTTTTGTGGAAGATGGTTTATGAGCTTGAGGATGGGCTGGGTAACGAAATCTACGTTTCGTCTTAATCCTTGTTTTTGTGGAAGATGGTTTATGAGTCCTTGAGGATGCCGACGGCAATGAAATTTACGTTTGTCTTAATCCTTGTTTTTGTGGAAGATGGTTTATGAGAAAAATAACCGCAAAAACAATCATGAAAGCGGGCGCAGTCTTAATCCTTGTTTTTGTGGAAGATGGTTTATGAGCTGCCGTACTTGAGGATGGGGCTGGCAATGAAATCTATGTCTTAATCCTTGTTTTTGTGGAAGATGGTTTATGAGAGGAAATTTTGTAATCTTTTGTTTTTTAGTTGTTTATTCTTCAAAAAAAGAAGTATTTTTGCTTTAAAACCACAAAAAAGCTTTCCATTTAAGCGGACGCAAAAGTATATTTTTTCTTCAATATGTCAAAGAGCTTTTTAAAAAAATTTTCAAAAAAACAGCGTGTTTTTTAATTGCAAAATCAAATCAATATCTATGTTTTTGCCGATAATTTTCATGGACCGCAAATAGTCGGTGGATATGGGAACAACTAATATGCTGTCTTCATTTTCATAACAAGCCTGAACTTCAATCAAATCGTTTTTAATTTGTTCATATTTTTCATGGGGAAGATCGGCCAGAAAAACAGATTTTTGTATCCGCGTACAACCGTTTTTGATCAGATATTTTGCGATTTGATTTCTCACCCGGTTGCTTTCAATATCGTACATAATAAAAAACAGCATAGAGTTAGAGGGTCTTTGAGGAATGTTGATTAACTTTAATAAAAATTGAATTCTGTCTTCCAATGTCGGCATATCGTTTAAATCGTTGGCAGTTCGGTTGGGAGACAGTGGATTTGGAATGCCTGCTTTCTGAAATTTTTTCATTTTTTCCACAAAGCTTACCTCTTTCTTTTTTTTCTTCATGTCAAACAGATTGTAAAAAGTTTTCGATAAGCTCGGCCAATAGTTGGTTCATTTCGGGAGAAGTTCCGGTACGGGGCGATTGCACTACCGAGAAACCTCTCTTGCCATAAAAAATATTTATCTCGGCTTCCCTATTCCCAATAAAAGTTTTAATTTTTTTTCCGTAGTTGATGTTTCTGACTTCTTTTACTACAATTCCCAAATCCATTAAATAGTCTAACAGAGCATTCATTATACGGTTCAACTCTTCCGGTACGAAAATCAGGGGTTCCTTCTTTCTGGCTGTAGAAAGCTTAAGTATGGTCTTAATTTTGTCAACAATTTCATCCGGTACGTCTTCTTTTTGTTGAGTTTCCTGAGAATTTTTTTGTTCCTTATTTTCTTCTTTTTCCCGAAGTTCGTACTTTTTCTTCAATTGCAAGATTTCGAAGGTATTTTCCTGATCGATATATTTGTTGAGATCTACTGGTTTTGCATCAGGGTTAAAATATGCTTCCCTGTCGTAGCTGATAAAACAAGCTCTGGTAACGTCGCTGGTAGCTTTATCTATTACTTGTTCCAAGTGATATTGAGAAGAGAATATCCGCAGGTAGGTTTTATAAAAAATAGAGTATAGCGAGGCATCATAACAGCGATCAGAAAGTTGGAATAATACTTTCAGTCCATCTTCGCTTGGAGAAACGAAGCAGAGCAAAACGTTTTCATTTTTTTTCAGTTCGTTTTTCAGTGTGTTTATGTCCAATCCCTTTTCGGAAATATGGTCAATATCGAATAAAAAGTATTCGGTAAACGCAAAATTTTGTAAGCGTCTGATATTTGGATTGAAAATACCGCAAACAAAATAAGGCAATTTTTTCTTTAACAGTGAATATTGATTTTTATCAATATTCTTTACAATTCGTAAATACCTGATTTGGTTTAAAATATCCGGTTTTGGATATTGTATAGAATGATAGAGTTGTTCTATTGTTATTTTTTGCAGTCTATCTTCCATTGCCGTTATGTCTCTTCCAGCCTGAATCATTACGAATATTTTTTGAAAAGTTGTGCAAGATTTTGAGCAAACAAAAAGATATGCGTTTCTCGAGAACGGTTGAGCCCGTTCATAAGAATATTTTCGTCGAGATAATCGTTTAGCGACTGAATGATGATTCTTCTTCCGAGATTTTCGAGCCAGTAAGAACCATCTTCTTTGACAGAATAAAATTCGTCTGTAATGGCATTTTGCGCAATCAGAGTATAGACCACATAATCAACCCAAATACGGTAAAGTTCGATAACATCATAAACCAGGATGGGGCGGTTGTAGTTGTCTCTGTGGAAAATTCCGATGTAAGGATCAATTCCTGCTTTAATAAGCGACCCCTCAATTTTGCCATATAAAATGCCGTATCCATAATTTAAAAAAGCATTTACTATATCCATTGCAGGATGTTGGGAACGATTCTCGAAGCGGTACTGTTCGGGAATAAAAAGATTTAGTGTGTCGAAATATACTTTCGAAGCCAATCCTTCCCATCCACGAAGAGCAGGTGCAATATCGGAAACCGTTTCACCCATCAGTAATCGAATTTTTGATTTGTAATCATCCAATTTATTGATGGTTTTATCCACAAGGCGCTGAGTAAGGTCATCCTTAATTTGCATGGCTAAAATCAAGGCTTGCTGATTTTCGATTTTTTGAAGAATGGTTTCCTTTATCCAGTCAACAGCATCTTTCGATAAGCTGAAATTGACCTGTCCTTTACGTATGGTTGAAACCGAACCGTATTTAGGACTCCAAATCCTTCCAACGGGTTCACCGGCATTGTTGAGAAAAAGAATTTCAATTTCATTTTCGATAGCAAGCAGTACGGCATCGCTGGTGATTTGTGCTCCTTTGCCGATTTGGATTGAAGCAATACCTTGAACGGGCACACGTTGTTTGCCGTCTTTGTGAAGAATGACAAAGCAGTTGTTATCGCGACTGAGTGAAGTTCCGAAAGAATTGATGATTAAATCCATAATAGACAAATGTTGAGAAAATTATTTTGAAATGAAAAAATCGTTGACAATGTGCAGTTGTTTACTGGCACGAGTTACAGCAGTATAAATCCATTGATAGTCGGCCGATCGGGCTTCGAGTGTCAAATTACGGGGTATATCCACAAAAACACTGTCCCACTCGCCCCCCTGTGCTTTGTGACAGGTGATGGCGTATCCGTAGACACAACGAAGCGCATTTAGAAATTCATCACTTTTTAGTTGCTCATGAAATTCGGTTGTTTTTTGTTTAATTCCCTTTTGTTTCATTCTTCGATAAAAATCGATAAAAAGTGCTTTTTGCTGTCCCGGAAGTAAATTAGGTGCATTGCCGTAAAGAATGTCTTCGATAATATATTGTGAAAATCTTCTTCCTGTAACTAATTCTCTGACTTCGATAAGAAGAAAGGAGAGTTGAGCACGTTGATAGCGTACATTTTTCACTTGCTCTACCATCACCATGTCGCCATTCATCAATCCCGAAATGGAATTGTTTTGAGTAACCAACAGCAAGTCGCCTTCTTGTAACAGATTGCGATGACCAAGTGCTGATCGGATCAGTTTATTCAGATTATTGCACTTGGTGTTGGATAAAGATATAAGTGTAGCGGCTTCGAAATTGTGGTTGGCAATGAGTTTGATATAGTCATTGATCATCGAAGCGATATCGTGATGCAAGTGAATGTGCTGGTAATTACCTAATGGAAGTTTCCCCCACTTTACTTGAGGTGGCTCGGCGCATAACTGTCGAATGCGTTGAGCTGCCAGAATGATGGAATTGTCCAGTTGTTGACGGACAATATCGGTGAGCGTCGATTCCTTAGCGCGAATGTTGAGAACCTGCTCAAAATATTCTACCGAAAGAGCAGGGGAAAGATCCTGTCCGATGGGTGGAAGCTGACATTCGTCGCCCACAAATATAAATTTACCGCCGCGATCATATTCCAGCAGATCTGACAGGGTACGTCCACTTCCAAATTGAGCTTGTACAGGATTCTCTTCGACGGTGTCGGATATCATGGATGCTTCGTCCACAATATAATATATTTGTTTGTCTTTTTTTTCTTTAATGGGAGTTAGTATGTAAGTAAGGAACAGTTGGCCGGTTTTATCAACTCCTACTTCATCTTCTGTTTTAATAACTTCCTCCAGATCTTGGTTGAAATCGTTGAAAACATAGATGACCGAATGGATGGTTTGTGCCTTTTTGCCGGTCATATTGGTCAGAATTTTTGCAGCACGTCCGGTGGAGGCCATCAAAATGTATTGGGTATTGTCATGCCGGGTAATTTCGTCGATAAAATATCGGATCAGCGTAGTTTTACCGGTTCCTGCATAGCCTTTCAGAATAAAAACTTTTATTTGGTCGTTCGAGATAAAGTTGCGAAAGTTTTCAAATGCTTTTTTTTGATTCGAAGTCAATTCAAAAGCTTTTTTTGATGATTGTGCAATTGATTCTTTATTTTCCATAGTTGCTTACAAGTTTATATATTTTCGAAAGCGAACAAAATCGAAACGGGTTTCCTTTTGTCCGCTTCCCAAATCTACGCTAATTCTTTCGCTGGTGGAAGCAATGCAAGTAATATCTTCTTTCAACAGCATTTGGAGTAACGTGAAGGTAAATGTCATTTCACCCATCAAATGAACAGTCGTTTCTTCCTTTCCTTTGGCTATTGCCAGTACTTGAGCTGCATAACTTTCGGCAAGTTGTTCAATATAAGTTTCATCACCTTCAGGATCAACCGCCGGAAAAGGAAGATCCACACACGAGCCGTAAACGGCTGCCGCTTCTTGTTGCTTGACAGACCACAACTCATAAGGATGATTGGATAAATTTATCAGCATAGCAGTTTCATCTTTTCGTAATATGTTTAATATGTTCCACTATTTCATTCCACTTGTCTGGTTCAGTAAAATAAGACTTACCAAAATAAGTGATATTCATACTTTTGGCAACCTTTATCAATTGCTCGTTTTCCTCATTTAGTGCAAAAATGTAGGTATGCGCCGGCAAACCGAACATAGATTCCTTGATGGCAACTGCTTTATAAACAATTTCGTTGAACATTCGATTGCTGTCAAAACCGGTTTTACATTCGATAACAAACAAGTGGTTTTGATAGGTAAATACCACATCCAAGTCGTTATTAAAAACGCCTTCTTCTTTTTTCAACTTAACGCCAATAGCTATATCATCTACCGAAATGCTTTCTTTAATTTTATGATAAATGTATTCTTCGAACCAACCACCGGTGAGATATTGAGTTTCATACTTGGAAAGCTCGTTCTCATTATTTCCAAAATGAATGTTTTCCAGAAAATCATTCAATCCGGGAATCGGAATTTCCTTGCCCTTCAGGTTGAAGCCCATTTCTACCCTACTGATATCTTTGATTCCCTTATCACGATAGGCTTCTCTGATTTTATTCAAAATGGCTGATTCTTTTTCGGAAAATGATTGAATAAAAAGTTGAAAAAAAGACTCTGTAAATTCTTTTTTTCTAACGGTATTCCTTTTTAATGTATTAAAATCCAAACCATAAAGAGAAAGATATTCGTCGATTTTGAGTCGATAGTCAATGGCTTCTTCATCATCCAGAAAAGGTTTTAGCACTACATTTCGCGGAAATGGAATATAGAAAAATTCGCTGTCGTATTTGCTGAACAGGTGATAAACAGCAAGCGTCATGTATTTCGTTCCACCTGTCAGGTTTACCACGTAATGTTTATCGCTACTAATATGTTCGGCAATTGCCGCAGTCATTTCGTTCCATTTTTCTTCCTGATTTTTTTCGAGAAGAATCACTTGTTTCTCTTCCTCGGTGCATTTCAGCGTCTGAATAAGCCAATCAGCCTCATTTTTCATTTCCTGTGTGGCAATAAAAAGCATTTCATCGTCTTGTTCTTGCCTATCCTTGATAAAAAGATAATTAGGAATGGTCTGTTTGGAGATAATACTTACCAATACTTGTTTTTTCATAGATTTTAGCAATAAAAATAGGTATAAACATTTATTTAATGAATGAGTGTTAGTTTTACAAATCCCAGCAAATCTTGATATTCTTCTTCTACTCTTCGGGTTTTCGGGAAAACGTCATCTGGATATTTGTCATTATTCGGTCGGGCAGCGGGCACTACTTCGGAGTAAAAATTATTCAGATTTTCTGCCCATGCACCGGTGATAAAACGCCATCCCGAAGCATGTCCCAATCGAAGGATACATTCTTTTCCTTTTGTACAATTGATGATTTCCCCTTGAATCGACTTCATGACGTCCAAATAATTGTCAGCTCCCGCCTTTTTTTGATCAATTTCTTTCCAAAATTTTATTTCGTCGTTGACCAATTTCAATGTGTGGGCATTAATGGTTTGGAAAAGATTTTCGACCGACTGTAAACATTCAGGAAGTTTGCCGGGTGAATTTATTACTTTGTTTTTAGAGTAACTGACAGCCTGATCCCATTTTTCTTTTGCAAAATGATATCTATTCAAATTGATATTTAAACGAAAAACGGATTTTTTTTCCTGATCAATGGTTTCAACGATTTGAGATTTACTGTCGTCCAGCAGTGAGTTTTTGTTGGTAATATTCAAATGAATCATCCGAAAGGCAGCTTCCGAACCTTTATCGAAATAAGCATCACCCACTTCCACAAATCGGAACAAATCGTTTTTGGCATCATTGCCAAACAATTCATTTTGAATTTTTTTATCGGAAATAATTGTTTTTCCTTTTCTGTCCTTCGAAAGTATTTTTTCCTCTTTATCATTTACCCTTCCTACCAGCGAAGCAAGCACTGCTGTACGTATGGCGCCTTTCAAAGAACTGCCCGGAATATAGGGAAATCCAAAACCGTTGTGAATGGTTTCATTCAAAATTTGTCCTTTCTGAATTTTTTTGGCAAAATTCAAAATTTTTCGAGAAGAAAATGCTTCCGGACTTTTGATGGGTGAAAATTTCTGAACAAATTCTTTGGTGTTTCCGGCATTTTCAATTATCGAAATCCAGCGGTCTATATTTTCCATGCCAATCAATTGGAGAATTTTAGCAGGTTCTACTACATAAATATAGGAATCCGATCCATCCTTATCTTCCACAAAATCGGCATTGTATTGCAATAACTCTCCCGAACCTACGTGGACAGGTGTCAAAGTCGTTAATTGAATATTACTCATAATGATGGTACTTTAATGTTGATACAAAATGGTTTTCCGCTTCGATAAGCAGGATGCATTTTTTCATCATTCCATGCTGGCGATAAATCCACAATTTTTCCTTTTATTTCTTGAACGGTTGGGAATAATGAACCTGCATTAAACATATAAACCGATTTTTTCCTCAAGTGACGAAATTTTTCTTCGGTACTACCAGCCAAAAATCCTCCCCGTAAAATCAATTCAAAGACGGCATCTTCCAGTTTCAACTGAGAGAGTTCGGCTTCTTCCGGTAAAAAAAGCGACAACAAAAGTGTTGCATTCGCATCCGGAATTTCAGGAATTTGAATTGCTCCGCATTCCGGAACAAATTTTCCTCCGCCTACGTTTTTATCGGTACCTATTCCTGTTTCGCCCAACAGTTTGAAAAGTTCTTTCACTTCGGCAAACACCTTCTCATCAGCATCTATCAAGCCGTAAAGTCCGGCTTCTTTGTCAAAAAATTGCCAATCAAAAGAAAAAAGTTTGTTCTTCGTTCCATCTATTCGTGGAACTTGTACCCTTTGATTCACTTGATTTTTGATGACTTTTTGAAAAGAAATTTTTGGAATCAAAAATTCGTTTTGCAACTGTTGCTGCTCAACAACAATGCTTTTTCCGGAAACCAATTCGTTCCACAAGCCTATTTCGATAAATTTAATTTTTTTCAGCCATTTTCGATATTCATATTCTTCTTTTCCTTTTACTGCTACTTGAAGTTCTCCTTTCATTGCTGGCATGAAATAGAGCTCTTTCCAATAAGGAAAAGCAGAACTGATGGTAAACGACTGCATAAATTCCAGCACATCGTCCGTTTTACCCATTTGAGCCCGAATTGCAGCAAGGGCAGCCGACAAAGTGTCGCTTTGAAGCATTCCTGCTGAGGAATCGTAATCTTCTTTCCCCGTTCCTACATGCAAAGGCGTAAATTGGGTGAATTTTATTATTTTATATTCCGACATATTACTGAAATTTAGTACTTCGATTCTGTAATTTCAATATTTTCAAATTTAACCTGCCCATAGCCCCGTGACCCTTGTCCGCCCAAATAGTCATTTTCGAGTAATTGCATGGCTTTCTCCAAAGTTCTTTTCAATTCATCTTCGTTTTCACCTTCAAAAATATTGAGTACCATGTTCAGATTGAATTTGGCCCCTGCCGGCACACGTTCAAAAGTACGAGGATTGGCTTCAGCGGTTACTCGATTGATAGTTACTTCCGTTTTGCTTTCGGCATAGAGTAAATCCGTTCTGCTGAAATCGACTTCAGGGTCATCAATTATCAGTTCTGCATCTCTCACGATCAAACGGGAAGGATGACCACCTTTATTTGCACCAACACCAAACAGCTTTCCGGCAACTCCATTGGGATTTTCCGACGCTTCCCCTTTGGAACTTACATCTCCTGTTGAAATTTCAATCAAAGCTCTCATTTTTCCCTTCAGCGAGCTTCCCGGAATATAGGGAACGTTGGTTAATGGATTTCTTACTACAAAGTTATCGGGTCCGCCTATATTCAAAGCTGCATTTGTCCCACCAATATGCAATCCGGTTTTCAAAACGATAGTACCGGTATAATTGATTTTTTTGTTTAATTTTATTGTTGACATGATTTTTAGATTTTTAATGAAATTGAAAGTGTTTTTTAATAAATTCTAATCTACTTTTAATCTTTACCTCCAAAAGCTTTGTGGTAAGCCAGAATGGCTTCAAACAGATTGCAAAAATTCTCGTATTGATTGCTATTTTGAACCAACTCTGAAGATTTGTCAAAAATCAATTTAAAAAGTTTCAGTCCGTAGTTACTACTGTCACGACCAAGAGCGTAGGCCATTTTTGGACGAAGTAAATAAAAAGATGCTTTTTCTTTATCGAAACCATTAATCTGAATGCGTTTGATTTCCCCGTAAATACTTCTGATTTTCGATTTGGTTAATTTTTGTTTGGCCATATATTTTCCTGCTTCTTCTGCAAAATCCACCATCGACTTATCCGTATTTTGGGTTATCCATTTCGAATCGATAGCATGATGATTTAAAAATTCTTCCGGCGTCTCTTTTGGCTGGTCATAGTTTTGACTATTCTTTTGTGGCCAGTTTCCTCCCTGTTGAGGATTCTTTTGATAATTGTTCATAATTTATTGATTTTAAGAGTTTTATATTAATGTAAATTACTTTTTAATTCAGGAACGCAGTTCCAATTCCGCCCAACGGGCAGCAAAAGCCCAGAGCTCCAACGGATGATATTCAGTAGTGATAGAAAGTCCATTGAGTGAAGTTTGCACATTGCCACACACTTCTTTCAGGCAGTTGTCAATCAAATCGTTCAATAACGAATGATCCTTGTTTCGTTCTTTCATTCGACTCAAATCGTATGTAAGCATCCAATATGTCTTGTTCCTATGCACTTTATGATTTCTGATATCGGCATTAGCTGTATGCTGCATGATTTTCCCCAACAACGATTTAGGAGAACCCTTTTTTATAATTTCCACAAATGTATTTTTCAACAATTCAACAGTAGGAAACTCTTTTTCCCAATGTAAGGGCATATCCATAAAAGAAATAGAATTTTTCACTGCCTCTTTGCACGTATGTTCTTTGGCTGCTTTTTCTTCCTTCTGACTTTCTTCAGCTGATTTCATGATCGGGAAGGTTGGCTCTACAATGGCAATTCCTCCCGAAATATGTAAGGACGGATTGTGGCAGGAAAATTCTTTAAAATCGGCTTTTATTTTCTTTGCTAATTCAATAGTTGCCCGCCAGTCACCAACAATAAACAAGTCGTCTCCACCACTGTAAATGATAAATGACGAATCGGGAGCAATCTCTTGCTGAAGCATATTGAGATAACCCGAAAAGTAAAAATCAAAGGAACGGCTTAAAGCGGAGAAACGCGACAAGGTGGACATTTCGGGTAAAATACCGGTTTGAAATATATTGCCCAGATTGTCCACATCCATTCGCAAAATTCCGAGACGAGACAATGATTCACTATCACACATTTTGTCAAATGTTTTTCCGTTAAATTCATTACCTCCATAAAATTTAAGCTCATAAATATTATTTAATCCTCGAATTTTTATATCTCCCATAAAATCGCAATTGCCATTTTTACCGTTCAAAGTAACGAGGGTAATTTTATCGGCAGAAGCTTGCAATCTTTCCTTCATTTTTTCGATTTCAGCTGTCTTCAAAAAATAATAATAAAATCCAAGTTCAATCGGAGCAATAAAAATTTTATCATCCCAGTAAGGAATTTTCTGTTCGGAAACGACCAAAAAATCTGTTTCCCGCAAGTATTTTCCCATTAATATCTGTTTACCGGTAATTTCCTTAATTGGGTTTTCTTCATTAAATTCCTCACTTATCTCTGGCGAATAGAAAGGTTTTTCATTGGGAAAAAATTCTTCCCCCGAAATACGGTCGCGCTTGGTTAATCCACCTTGCATAAAGGGAGTAAACAATTTGTCGTAACTATTTGTGATGAGCGATAAGTATTTATTATTTTTCTTTTTGTTACGTTTCTCGAAAAGTTTATTCCATATATCGCCCAAATGCTCTTCTCCTTTATGCATTAAAGCATCTTCAGAAACCGTTACTGCATCAATTGCCATATAAAGTTGAATACCATGTTTTTCGAACATTTGCTGTTCAATAAACAGAATGGCATCTGTGAGTTGTTGGTTTACAAATGTAGTATTTGGAGCAATCAGATAAAAACTTCCACCTGAATCATAAATGATGTTAGCACGAAAGAGATGAAGCTTTTTCAATAAAAAACGTACCACTGCATCGGAAAGGATTTGAATGTAAAAAGATCTCCCTTTTAGATTTTTGCCAGCATATTTCGAAACAATTTGATAAATATACATTTGAATACCACTCATATCACCTCCGATCAGGAGAAAAGGATCTTTGCTTGCGGCGGTTCCATGTTGATAATCATAAAGACAAACTGCTAATGCTGCAGTGGTTTTTGAATGGTCGTAAAGGGAGACATCCGGAAAGACAATCGTACTCGAAGAAATGCAAGAAGTGTATTTAAACAACAGATTCAACAATGTTTCGCTAAAAGCACGATAGGTATTTGCCTGAATAAATTTGAACTCTATCAGAAAATTTTCCCACAATTTTTCGTAATCGGGATTTTCATTAAATTCGCTTCTTGGAAAATAATTTTTTGATAGATTAAGTGCGTCAATGGGTAAATGATGCCAGTTTTTTTGTTGTTTTAATTCTTCCTTATTCTTATTCAAAATATCAAAAATAGAAACCATTCGTTTTGTTTTGAAAGAATTCCACTTTGATTCATCCTGATCATCTTCTAACGCTTCGAGGCTATTCCTATCCATTCCAGACGAGAGACAATCGGCTTTTTTAATGATTTGCCCTAACGGTGAAAGCTGTTCATTTTTCAAATGATGAGCAGCAGCCAAAAACATCAAATTATTTTTGTCGGTGAGATTGGCGGAATCGGCACCGACAAGTTTTCTGAAAACTTCTTGAAAATCTTCAATAAACTGAGCTGTCCACAAACAATGCTTGTGGGAATACTTCCCATTCACTGAAAGCGGTAGGAAAGTACTTTCAATCTTACTATACTCTTTCAGGTATTTGCTGCCAGCAACGCTGCCCGTATCAGCACGCTGGTAAAATTTACCAATATCGTGCAGTAAAGCAGCCAGATAAACTTGTTCCCTTTCAAAATCCATAGACTTAATTTTTTGTGTTGTTTTTATATTTTGTAACCATACCGTAACCAATACTAACACCCTTACCAAGACCAGTAAAATCGGGAATAGAAACATTACAGGAAAACACAGCGTCAAACTGGTTCATCTTTATTCCTTTGTAAGTGGTAAGTGTCGAATTCTCCAATTGCAAAATTTTACAAACGACTTGCTTGTCGAAAAAAATATGAAGACCTTTTGCAAAAGATAAAAGATTGCCTGTCAAAATATTCTCGAGAAAAAGACATTTTTCGGCTATACTTTCCAATCGATTGTAATCCTCAAAATTTTTTTGATTGAACGGCAACCATTTACGAATGTGATACCGAAACATTGGTTCCCATATCTGAATTTGATAATCGAAAGCTTGTACTTTTGCTATTTCAAGCTTTTCGATACGATCGCCAATTTGAATATCGTGATTATGATTTGCCAACAGAGAGCCAATGGATTCCGTGCCTTCGTTAAAACACATGATTGCTGCTTTGTTGGCAATTCTCTTATATTGAATCAGTGGATAAGAAAAACGAAAGCCATCTTGAAGATGATTGTGAAAAAGAATTTCGGACGATGGGATTAAATGAATCACAGCACCTCGAAAATATTCAATTTCTTGTTGCTGAATGCTGTTTTCAAACCTAATTAACATTAATCGAGTGTTTTTCATGTTATTAGTAATTAAACCCAGATTACTCATTAGCCAATTTAAAAGGAAAGTCAAACTCAGAAGAACTGTTCCATAGGCCGGAAAACCAGGCTCGCCTTTTTTTATTTAAAGCGATTTTGAGAACCAGTTTGTTGTTGATTTTTTCAAAATAT
>JAHDRA010000054.1 GCA_018433525.1 Paludibacteraceae bacterium | reverse complement strand
GAAGATGTTATTTTTCACGAGTTGGGACATGGTTTTTTGGGCCGTGAACATTTGAATGATGTGTTGGAAAATGGCGATTGGAAATCGATGATGTGTGGCGGCGAGAAGGTGAACAATAGAGCATGGAATATAAATTATCGCGGCATCAGAAGAGCCTATTATCTCGATGAACTTTTCAACCAAAATACGCCTTCTCCTGCATTTTCTACCGAAAATTTTTCTGTAGATACTTCCGCCTATACTCTCAAAGTTCGTAAATCTTTCGATACAGCGCTCGATGCCGGTTGGAAAATCGAAAACACTTCCGAGTATGAAACTTCCATCGATAATCGCCGTCTGAAATTTGAGTCAAAAGTCGATCCCGTTTATTTTGTTTATGCCAAAACGAATGTCGATGTACAATCAGATTTTATTTATCAGCTTCAGATAGAGTGTAAGAGCAAGAACGATTCCGACCAGTATGGTTTGATTTTTGGTTCAGTGCCCGACCAGAGTGCATCTTACGTACAAAAATCGCTGGAGTATTTTACCATTAATAATTTGCAGAAAATGTATATGGGAAATACAACATGGTACAGTTTTTATACCGAATTAACCAAGCCATGCATTATTCCATCCGGAAATAACCGGATGAAAATAGTAAAATCCGGCGAAATGCTTTATTATTTTATCAATGATGTGTATTGTTACTGTTCAGAAATGGAAGTGAAAGACAGCGGTTTTTATTTTGGATTCATTGTTCCGCCAAAGAGTACGGTTTGGTTGGACAATTTAATCGTATCTCAGCAAATCACTTCACAGAGTCCAGTATCAAAAATTCGAGAATTTCTTGTATTTGATGCTCAAGTTGTTTCTGAACCGAAATTTAGGATGAAGTGTATTAAAGGCAAATAAAAATTAGAAGAAAAACTTTTTTGTTTAAAACCAACAAATTCAGTCATTATGTCAAAATTTGTAATATACCAGGTGTTACCGCGTCTTTTCGGTAATTATAATTCCAACAACAAATACAATGGAAGCATAGAAGAAAATGGATGCGGAAAATTTAACAGCTTTACAACAAAAGCCCTGAAAGAGATAAAAGACTTGGGAGTTACCCATATTTGGTACACCGGAATTTTTGAGCATGCTACCCAAACAGATTATTCTGCTTACGGCATCAGAAAAGATTTTCCTTGTCTGGTAAAAGGGAAAGCAGGGTCTCCTTATGCCGTAAAAGATTACTACGATGTCGATCCCGATTTGGCTGAAAACGTCCCCGACAGAATGAAAGAATTTGAAGATTTGATTCACCGAACCCACAAGGAAGGCATGAAAGTTTTGATTGATTTTGTGCCTAATCACGTGGCGCGACAATATTTTTCGGACGCCAAGCCAGAAAATGTCGTTGACTTGGGCGAACATGATCACCCGGAATGGGCTTTTTCTCCGCTCAACAATTTTTATTATTTGCCCGGTCAACCCTTCCGTCCCAATTTTGATATTGATGGCTACAATGAATTTCCGGCAAAAGTTACCGGAAACGACCAATTCACCCCTTCTCCAACGCTGAACGACTGGTACGATACGGTGAAGCTGAATTATGGCATAAATTACATGGAAGGAATGCAAAAACAATTCGATCCTATCCCCGATACATGGAATAAAATGCTGGATATTTTGCTTTTCTGGGCATCGAAGAAAGTTGACGGCTTTCGTTGCGACATGGCCGAAATGGTGCCGGTAGAATTTTGGAATTATGCCATCAGCAGAGTAAAGGAAAAATATCCGAAAATTATTTTTATTGCAGAAATCTATAAACCGGCCGAGTATCGGAATTATCTGGCAAACGGGAAATTCGATTATCTTTACGATAAAGTAGGTATGTACGAAACGCTTCGAAACGTAACCAGCCGAAATTATCCCGCCCGCAACATCACTTATGCTTGGCAACAGCTGAACGGTATCGAAGATCACATGCTTAATTTTATGGAGAATCATGATGAACATCGGATCGCTTCCGGATTTTTTGCAGGCGATGGCAGTTATGCGCAGCCGGCTATGATAGTGGCAGCAACTCTCACCAAAGCTCCCGTTATGATTTATTTCGGTCAGGAACTTGGTGAATTGGGAATGGATAACGAAGGATACAGCGGACTCGACGGAAAAACAACAATTTTCGATTATTGGGGAGTAAAGTCCGTGCAGGCATGGGCAAACAATGGAAAATTTGATGGAGAAAAGTTAACTGCAGAACAAAAGGAACTGCGACAGTTTTATCAAAAGTTGTTGAATATTACGCTGCAAGAAAAGGCTATAACAGAAGGGGTAATGTACGATTTGGAATATGCCAATTTCAATAATCCTCATTTCGACACACACGAACAATTTGCCTACATTCGAAAGTTCAAAGACGAAATGCTGCTGTTTGTTCTGAATTTCGACGATAAGGAACTTTACACCGAAGTGCGTATTCCTTTGGAGGCTTTTCAATACTTGGAACTTATGCCGGGTTGTCGGTACAAAGCAGTCAATTTACTTGATGAGGTGGAAACGATTGAACAAATTACACTCATACCCGATATGATTTTTAAAATTTCCATCCCGGCTTGGAAAGGTAAAATTTTTAAATTCAAAAAGCTGTGAATCAGGAAGTTTTTGTTATAAATTTTTTTGACAAAATAATGGAAATGGAATATTTTTTGATGAATTAAAACTGACAATTATTCTTGTTTTACTTATAAATCTGTACACTATGAAAGCTTATTTTGGCTTGTTTGCAGGCATGGCTTTATTGCTGATTTCCTGCTCCGGAGTTAAAACCACTCCCGAAAGTGTTAAATCTCTTACCCAAAAAGTGGAAAATAAAAATTTTACGGTGAAAGTTCAGTATGCTCAACCCCTCTCAGGAAAACAGATTTTTTTGACGTCCGAATATGCGCTGACAGTTAAAAATGACTCCGCCGAAGCATTTTTGCCCTATTTCGGAGTGGCTTATTCGGCTCCCTATGGTGGTGATGGCGGTATTCGTTTCAATGAACCCATGACCGACTTTAGCATAATGCCCAATAAAAGAAACAATGGTTGGGATATTCATTTTAAAGTCAAAGCGCCGGAAGATTACTATGAATTTTTTCTGAAAATCTTCAACGATGGGAGTGCCAATTTTACGGTAAATTCAAATAGACGGCAATCAATTTCGTTTATGGGAGAAGTGAAAAATTAGCTAATGCTAATTGTAGAAACTTCTTACCTCACGGTCGAAAAAGATATACAAATTAACCCTATATGGAATGCTTCTGCTTGAAATTTGAAAAATATCAGAAAAGGTCAACTTTTTTATTTTTTTGATTGAATGTGTCCTAAAATTTTATAAGCGTCCCATTTAATTAAAAGAGTTTTTAAAAATTGATTGTTTAGTCAACGTAAATCCTCCGTTCAGTCAGAATTATTTTTAAAACTGCTGAAATAGAGGATAGAAAGTGAAGAATTGTTATTTTAGGAAACTGTTTGATAACAGAGAGCGTTGATAAAATTTTTTCCTCATTCGACATTAAAAATCATTTTAAAAAACACATCATTTCAATAAACTTTTGTTCAATTGGGTTGTTTAGACAATGATAAGATGAAAAAAGTTTTGCAATGTTACTTTGTATTCAAGACAATGCAATAAATTCGATTTTTTAAAACGTAAAAACACAAATAATTGTTTATCAATCAAATAAAATAAAATAAAAATATAAAATGGCTGAACAAAAGGTCTTATCTACAAAAAATAATATTGAAGGGCAAATGCTGGTAATATTCGGTTCGAATGGAGATTTAGCCAGGCGCAAGTTGCTGCCTTCAATATTTCAACTGCATGCGGATCGTCTTCTACCCGAAAGTTTTGCCGTAATTGGCACCGGCAGTCAGGAAAAGGAACAATCCGTTTTTTTGCAGGAAGTGGAAGAAAGTCTGAAAAAATATGTAAAAAGCGATTCGGTAAACGATGATCAGACAGTGAGGGAATTTTTGAAAAAAGTCTATTACTTGCCCGTCAGAAACCAGGTGGATGAAGATTTCGGAAAACTGAAAGAATATCTTCATTCCCTTTCGGCAAAACTAAATATTCCGCGTAATATTATTTACTATTTTTCTATCCCTCCTTTTCTATACGAAGTGGTTGCTTCCAATTTGGTAAAATATGGACTGAACAGACAAAAAGACGGTTGGAAAAGGATTATCGTTGAAAAGCCTTTCGGCTACAGCTATGAAACAGCATTGGACTTGGAAAAAAAACTTCATGCCGGCTTTCAGGAAGATCAAATTTACCGTATCGACCATTATCTGGGAAAAGAAACGGTGCAAAACATTATGGTTACACGTTTTGCCAACGGTTTTTTTGAACCGATATGGAACAGCAAATATGTGGACAGAGTAGAAATAACGGCTGCCGAGAAAATTGGCGTTGGCAATAGAGGCGGATATTACGATACTGCGGGTGCACTTCGCGACATGGTGCAAAATCATTTGTTGCAGGTAATGGCTATTGTTGCAATGGAACCGCCTGCCGTTTTTGATTCCGATTCCATCCGAAACGAAACGGTTAAGGTGCTTCAAGCCTTGCGACCCATTGATGAAGAACATGTTGCCGAAAATGTGGTGCGTGGCCAGTATATCGAAACTATGGTAGACGACGTGCTGCAAAAAGGCTATCGTCAGGAGAAGGGAGTTGCGTCCAATTCCAGAACCGAAACGTATGTTGCCATGAAACTTTTTATCGACAACTGGCGTTGGGCAGACGTCCCATTTTATATTCGCACCGGTAAACAATTGCCCGTTCAGGTTACCGAAGTAGTTATTCATTTAAAACCGGCTCCTCATCAGTTGTTCAAGCAACGTTGCATTACTCAGTCCACCAATATGATTATACTTCGTCTCAATCCGGATGCAGGCATTGCCATCGATTTCGGCATGAAAATTCCCGGCGCAGGTTACAAAGTTCAAAATGTCAACATGGCATTTCATTATTCCGACTTGGCGCATTCGAAAATTCCGGAAGCTTATGAAAGACTCATTTTGGACTGCATGATGGGAGATTCCACACTTTATGCCCGAGCCGATGCACTGAGAGCAAGCTGGAAATTTGTAGATCCTATTTTGAATGCTTGGAAAAATAATCCCGAAATTCCACTCTATTTTTACGAATGCAATACCTGGGGACCCAATGAAGCCAATGCCCTTTTTGGCGACAAGCGTTTGAAGTGGAGGCCTCCATTCAACAAATTTAAAACAAACGAAGAATAAAAGCCAATACCTATTTTCAAAAAAATGAATCCATACGATATTCTTGTTTTCAATACGCCGGAAGAGGCAGCAAAAGCAATTGCTCAGCTTATTTCGAATCGGATAACCGAAAAACAAAATTCATTATCACCCTTTAATTTGGCTATTTCGGGAGGAAAAACTCCACAAACACTTTTTAATATTTTGGCTAATGATTTTGCGGAAAAAATTCCGTGGCACCAACTTCGCCTGTTTTGGGTTGACGAACGTTGCGTCCCTCCGACGCATCCGGAAAGCAACTTTGGAATGACTAATGAAACCCTGCTGAAAAAAGTTCCTCTTCCTAAAAAAAACGTTTTTCGTATGAAGGGAGAAACTGTTCCAGAAGAAGAAGCCATTCGTTATCAATCGCTTCTGACAAAAGAACTTCCATCAAAAAACGGAATTCCCGTTTTCGACCTGATTTTGTTGGGAATGGGAAATGATGGGCATACCGCTTCCATTTTTCCAAAAGACATAAATTTGATCGACAGTCATTTATCTGTAGCGGTTACCCAACATCCCGACACAGGACAAAAAAGAATCACGCTAACTGGGCCTGTGCTGAAACAGGCAGACGAAATAATATTTTTTGTTACAGGTGCTTCAAAAGCGACAATTTTAAAGGAAATCATTCTGAATGAGCCTTCTGCAAAAAAATATCCGGCTTTTCATATCTATTCGGCAGAAGGAAAAACTTCTTTTTATCTGGACAAAGAAGCCGCAGCTCTTCTACCCAAAGAATTGCCATTGTTGTAATATTTTTTGTTTATTCATTGATTTCAAAAATCCGCCAATTCAAATTTTGATTGATAAAACATCTCAACTTGATAGCAAAGAAAGTCAAAAAATTTATTCCGTAGCTTTGACTTCCAGAATATCCTTTAGTCGGGTAGTGTAAAAAGGAGAAAGTTTTTCGTTTTTCAATTTCCAGTTGCGCCCAAAACCTTGTGCAGCAATACGTACTTTGTGTTTCCCGTAGGTAGCATTTAAGCTATCCATTACCTGCATGGCTTTACCGAATTTTTCCCTGTCGCGCGTATCGAACAAATCGGTCTGAAGCGGAGTCTCCGGAACAATATCGCCCACAAAAACTCCTGCTTTTTTGTACAGATAACCTTCGGCAAAAATAGCTTTCAAAGCCTTCAGTGCATGATGAATCAATTCGGCTGAATCGTTGGTTGGAACAGGTAGAGGAACGGTTTTCTGGTTAAAATATTGCAATTGTGAGGTTGAGAAAGGGTTGGTATGAATAAAAACCGTCAGCAGCATAGCTTTTGAATGTTGTTTTCTCAACTTTTCGGCACAGTTGGCTGCAAAATTTGCTACCGCTTCCGATACGGGAGCATATTCAGTGAGTCTTTCACCAAAACTTCGAGACGTACAAATAGATTTTTTGGCTGTTGCGTGTTCCATTTCGATACACGGATTCCCTTGCAATTCGAGCCAAGTACGTTCGCCCGTTACGCTCATATTTCGGCGTACCCAGGCTTTCGATTTTTGTGTAAAATCCCAAGCCGTATGAATACCATGATATGTCAGCATTTTGGAATATTGTCTGCCAATTCCCCAAACATCTTCAATGGCAGTGAGTTGGAGTGCTTTCTCACGTTTTTCGTCGGTATCAATTAAACAAAGTCCCTTGTAATCTATAAATTTTTTGGCAAATTTATTGGCTACTTTTGCCAGTGTTTTGGTAGGAGCAATACCCATACTGACAGGAATTCCGGTGTTGCGTACGATAGTTTCCACAATTTTTCTTCCCAATTCCTTTAAATTTTGCTTTTCAAACCCATCTAACAACAAAAAGGCTTCATCTATGGAATACACTTCCACATCGGGCACAAAAGATGCAAGTGTAGTCATCACCCTGTGAGACATATCACCGTACAATACATAATTGGAAGAAAAAACGGCAACATTTTGTTTTTCTATCAGTTCCTTCAATTGATAGGCCGGTTGTCCCATCGGTATTCCCAGTGCTTTGGCTTCGTTGGAACGGGAAATTACGCATCCATCGTTGTTGGACAATACCACGACGGGACGACCTATGAGCGACGGATTAAAAACGCGTTCACAAGAGACATAAAAATTATTGCAATCTACCAACCCAAACATTTTGCACATTTTTTTCTTCTTTTCCCTCAATTTCGGGAAAAATTTCTTGGACTTATTTCGTTTTTCCCTGCTTTTGTTTGTGATGCTTTATGGAATACGTAACAATTCCCCAAATGCAGAAATGATTTTCCTCCGTTACCTTAATAGGCTTGAATTTCGGATTAGCCGGCATTAAATACACAGCGTCCTTTTCCATGTGGATATATTTCAGTGTAAATTCGCCATCCAGAAAACATACCGCCATATCGCCATCCTGTGGTTCGAGCGACTTGTCGATAATCAGAATATCTCCGTCTTCAATGCCGGCATCTTTCATCGATGTTCCCTTTACCCGTCCCAAAAAAGTACTGGAAGGATTGGCAATAAGTTCACGATTCAAATCAATTTTCACATCGATATAATCCTGCGCTGGACTCGGAAATCCTGCTGCAATTCCTCCATCTGCAATAGGCAGATAAAAAGCAGACTCCGTATTTACCGAGTAAAAATCAATATAACCTGATGTTGCGATTTTATCAGCTTTCATAAATTTTTGTTGACATGAATAAATCGATTTTTGTTTGTTCTTTCAACACAAAGTAACAGATTTTTTTGAAAAAAAAGGAAAGAGCAAAGTAAAAGAAAGCATAAAAATTGAAAAAATCAACAATTTATTGTATGTCAATGCGATAAAAAATTAGGAGTTACTCTTTTAATTGTCCGGTTTACGCGGCAAGATTGTAAATGTTTGTGAATAGAAATAGAAACAATGCTTCGGGAAATAATTCACTTATAAAAAGTTAGAAATTGATTGCACAAATGGTCATCCTACTTTTCAAATTAAGATCAGGAAATGTCATAATATTGAGAAACCCGTATGATTACATACACAAACACGAATGAATATAATTTTAGACATGTGGGTTCCATCAGACCATTAAAAAATAAATCATATTCTGATGAAAAGAAGTTTAAAAATTAGAGTTTTTCATCCCAAAAAATATAATGTACTATAGTCTGAAGCGTTCGCAAACGGGCTTGGATAAGTTGTTTTTTACCTAGATACTTTTTTACAAGCAAGTGCTTTTTGCAGGTGAGCCATTTCTATTTCTATTTC
>JAHDRA010000094.1 GCA_018433525.1 Paludibacteraceae bacterium | reverse complement strand
TCAGGTCTATGCCAAAACTTTGTGTATGCCCGTGTGCACCGATACTGCCATTGTTCCAAAAAAAGTTTTTGAAGAAGAACACGGATTTAAACCGCAACTCAAGTTGGGCGAAGATTTCGATTTGTGGGTACGCATAGCCATAAAACACCCTGTAGCTTTTCTGAATGAGCCGCTGGCTTATTATCATCAGGACGTGGAACAAAAGGACAGAGCTATTGGCGACAAACTTTATGAACCATCGGAACACATGCTGTTTTCCGATTACAGTACCTATCAACAAAATACAGATTTTGTGTTTTTGTACGAAAAACTGGCCTTGTATGGTTTACAAGCTTATTATTTGAAAGGGAAAAACAAAGAAGATGTTAAACGCATCCTTCATAACATTCATTGGAAAGAACATTCACTCAAATATTATTTCGACTACAAAATTTTGCCTAAATTTGTATTGAAAGCGTGGGTGAATTTTAAAAAGAGATATGTTTCTCTAAAAAGAAAATATAATCAAAGAAACGACATGAATTTATATGCTTAATATTCGTCATAGTCTATTCATTACGAGTTGGATAGAACAAAATCTACGGATTAAAACAGAAACAAAAAAAGGAGAAAACCTTATCACTCAAACGAACCTTAGTAACCAACATAAGTCCAGTAAAACCAAACCTTATTACCTTATTGCGAAATAATTGGTTACGAACAATTCACACGGTCAAGTAAGTTAATTAGATTACTATTCACGTAATTACTTTACTACTAAGGTTAAAGGACTTAATAAGGTTTTAAAACAAAACATAAGAAATAGTTAAAAAAATCTTATTGTTCAATAAACCTTAGTAACCAAAATAAGTCCAGTAAAATCAAACCTTATTACCTTATTGCGAAATAATTGATTACGAACAATTCACACAGTCAAGTAAGTTAATAAGGTTACTATTTACGTAATTACTTTACTACTAAGGTTAAAGGACTTAATAAGGTTTTAAAACTAAAAATAGAAAAAAACAAAAGAAAAGAAGTTATAAAAATTTATCATTCAAACGAACCTTAGTAACTAACAAATAAACTCACTCTCGTTTGACCTTATTACCTTTTTAATTAGAAAAAATCATGAAAATAAAATATAAAAATTTATACACCCATTTTATTTTTATTACTCAAAACCGCTTACCTTTGATACAAGAACAACATCGTGAACGAATCGAAAAATATATCACCGGAATTGTATCAAATAATCAATGTCATTTATACGCAATTTATGCAAATACGGATCATGTTCACTTTCTTATTTCAAGAGAGCCTTCTATGGATGAACAAACCATTGCAACCATTATTGAAAAAAGTTCTTCAAGGTTCATAAATGAAAATAATTTATGTTTAGGAAATTTTCAGTGGCAAGCATCCTGTTCTGCTTTCTCTGTTTCAAAAGGAGATGTTGATAGAGTATGCAAATATATTCTCAACCAAAAAGAACATCACAGGAAAAAAACTTTTAATGAAGAGTACGATGAATTTATTAAATTTTATCAAAAAACTATCAAACCAGTTTAATAAGGTAATAAGGTTTACAAGGAGAGAGGATGTGTAAATTACTAAGGTTAAAGGACTTAATATGGTTTTAGAACTAAAAATAGAAAAAACAAAAGAAAAGAAGTTATAAAACCTTATCACTCAAACGAACCTTAGTAACCAACATAAATCCAGTAAAACCAAACCTTATTACCTTATTGCGAAAAAATTGATTACGAACAATTCACACGGTCAAGTAAGTTAATAAGGTTACTATTCACGTAATTACTTTACTACTAAGGTAAAAGGACCTAATAAGGTTTTGAGACAAAACATAAGAAATAGTTAAAAAAACCTTATTGTTCAATAAACCTTAGTAACCAAAATAAGTCCAGTAAAATCAAACCTTATTACCTTATTGCGAAATAACTGGTTACGAACAATTCACACAGTCAAGTAAGTTAATAAGGTTACTATTTACGTAATTACTTTACACTAAGGTTAAAGGACTTAATAAGGTTTTAAAACTAAAAATAGAAAAAACAAAAGAAAAGAAGTTATAAAACCTTATCACTCAAACGAACCTTAGTAACCAACATAAGTCCAGTAAAACCAAACCTTATTACCTTATTGCGAAATAATTGATTACGAACAATTCACAAGGTCAAGTAAGTTAATTAGATTACTATTCACGTAATTACTTTACTACTAAGGTAAAAGGACTTAATAAGGTTTTAAAACAAAAGTTAAAATTCAAAATACCCAAAACCATAATTTTTAATTAAAAAGATGAAAGTAGCTTATTTACTGGGTTCTTTAAATCGAGGCGGGACAGAAACACTTGTATTGGATGTTTTCCGAAAAGCTTCCGCAAACGGATTAAACCTTATCGGCATTTACCGGAAAAAAGGAGGAAATCTGGAAAAAGAATTTCAGGAAAGTGGAGTTCCGATGATTTTTGTACCTTTTGGGAAAAATTTATTCGATTATTGCCGACAGTTACGAAAAATAATTCAACAACATAACGTCCACATTCTTCACGCCCAGCAGCCACTGGATGCTTTCTTGGCATGGCTTTGCTTGCGGAGAACCAATAAAAAAATTATTCTCACCATTCATGGATATGATTTTGACCAAAGTTTTTGGTTTGCTAAAATGTTGCAATTTATTTTGCATCATACTGATGGCAATATCTTTGTCAGCGAGAGCCAAAAAAGGTATTATCAACAAAAATATCATTTGAAACCCGAAAAACAAAAAACCGTTTACAACGGCATTTCCTTTGATAAATTGGATGCAGTGAAAACGGATA
>JAHDRA010000089.1 GCA_018433525.1 Paludibacteraceae bacterium | reverse complement strand
CTGAGTGAAGTAATAAAATATCCTTTTGCCCAGTAATCGTTTATGGTTTTGGCAGGGAAATCGCTGTAGAGTCCAAAAATTTGAGTCCCATATTTCGACATTTTTCCGAACACCGCTGCCCATCTGTCATTGCCATACACAAGCCTTATAATCGATTCACCCGATTTAACGGCTTCTTTTATTTCGTCGGCAGGAAAATTTCCATCGGTAATCCATCGCTGCTCTTCTACACCCGTACTGCCCGACATGACAACATACCAAACTCCTTCTCCATAACCAAGCCAACTGATATCCAAGCCATCATTCCATCCGGTGGAAATGGCATCTTTCGGAAACTCGGAACGGGTACTCCATCGCTGACCCGAATAGGAACTATCGGGATCAGTTACCAATAGCCATTTGCCTTCTCCATAAGCCAAACATTCTATTAGCTCTTCATTGTCCCAAGCTTTTGAAATGGGATTTTCAGGAAAACTTTTTGAAAATTGATATTTTTTCCCTGCCATAATGTTTAATATAATTAAATGTTAAAATTTACTAATTCCGAAATTCAGATACCCGAAAAAAATTACTATTTGCTTGATTATCAAATAAATATACAAATACTTATATCTCAACGAAGGTTCCTTTTTTTCACGAAAAAACCTGCCGGCAAAAGTCAATACCGGCAGGTTCAAATTCTTTTGAAAAAGCTCAACCTCTTTCTGCAATAGCATCGTTCAAAGCATTGACAACTCGGTCAATAAATGCTTCGTCGGTACTGGAAAGCGCTTCCTGATTTCCCGATGAGCTTGCCAACGATACTATATAGTTGTTCTTCTGTGTCATCCACCAGGCTACAGCACCGGCAAGCAACAGAACAGCCAACCACCATTTAAAAGCAAAACAAATTAAACCAATAATACCTAAAACAATCGGTCCCGTACGTTTTGGCTTAACTACATACTTGGCAACAGAGGTAACATTTGCCATAGAATGCATCTTACCATAGGTTAAAAAACGGGCATTGGTAACTTTTACGTCACCTTCCTCAAAATAAATCTTTTCTTCTGCCATACTTGTGGTTTTTTTAATAATAAATATTGGATGAACTTTTTAATTCAGTAAATTGAACTAAAACTTTGTAAAAATATAATATTGTTTAATATTATAGATTAAGGCTGTTGTATATTTAATAATAATTTAAATAAATTATAAATAATTATGAATTGTATCCTGTCAAGTTTCACTTATGAAAAAACTTGGATTTTCAATAGGCTTCAAAAGCATAATTTAATTTTTAAATTCAGAAGGATTTTGTTTGAAAATTTCAGGTTTCATTTCAAACCATTTTTCAACTGCTTGAAAAGTAGTTTTTACGTTTAGTTCTTTTCTCACTTCACCATGCCTTGCGTAAAAACATAGATAAGAAAAGCCACCAGCGTATCATTCATTTCTTCTTTAGTTATGTAATTGTCCGAATCCACATGAATTGTAAATTTGAAATCCGGCACCAACATTTCACCAATATGCTTATATCAGCTGATAGATGACAACGGTTTTGTTATTGCTTTTTCTTTTTTGTCATAAGTTGTCAAAAACAAATATTCTCTTTGCCGTCTAAATCTTTTCTTTTACGTCTGTTTTATTTGTGAATAATTGTTTATCTTTGCCATATTCTGAAAATCTTGAGAAGATAAAAAGTAAAAAACATAACCATGATGCTGTTCGCAAAACCAGAGATGAACGGTTAGGCATTGCAAGATATTGTAAAATTGAATAATGAAACATTAGATGATAAAAAAGATTTAGAGAAAAAACATAATTAAAATTAGGAAGTGTAAAAAACAAATAACAAAAATGGATTTACCAACAGATAAAAACCTCGATACAAGATTGTTGGCGCAAATATATAATAATACTGTAGCCACATACAAGTATTATTGGTTTGTGTCTATTCTTGATATTTTCGTAAAGGAGCGACGCCGACAAATTTCTGTTTGGGAAATTATTGTAGGCATGATAACAGAAGCATGGTATCCAATCCTCTATTTTCGTTTATCTTTTGGTAAATCAGACTCGTTATTTGACAAGGTAGTAACTATTCAGCAGGAGTTAAAAATTCCGATAGACATTAACAAAAATGAGTTGAAAGTTTTATTGCTAACTCATTTGGAAGATAGAGAATTTAAAAGGATAATACGGATTTTCAAACAAAATGTTCCGTATTGGTTTTTATCGCCTTGGATAAAAAGTTATGACCCTCATGATGTAATGTTACTTTCCCAATCCTTTTTAAATAATTGCCTTTATGCTATTAAAGGGGAAACGATTGAGATAAATCCAAAATGGGAACAATATCTAAATGACAATTATTTGATATTACGTGATTTTACTTTTTGGAATTTGGCTATTTTTCTGCAAAAGCGAAACCCTAATGTTCCTGATGTCCCTTCTAAATTAATTAAACCTGTTTTGCGTGATTCTCTTGTAAAACAACGCTATTATTGGGATACTTTTATTGATTTGAAAGGCTCAATAAAATGTATTTATACAGGAAAAGTATTATATAAAGGGGAATATGATATCGATCATTTTATCCCTTGGAGTTTTGTCTCACATAATTTATTATGGAATTTATTGCCGGCTGATCCAAGTATTAATTCTTCAAAAAGTAATAATTTGCCGATATTAGACAAATATCTTTCCCCTTTCGCTAAAATACACCAACAGGCTATACAGTTGATTTATCCAAAAAATCCTAACAATAGGATATTGGAAGATTATCTTATTTTGTGCAATTCACTATCTGATCTGGTAAAACTTTCGGACAATGATTTTCTACATATTTTTCAAAAAACATTTTCCCCAATGGTTCAGATTGCTGAAAATATGGGTTTTAAGTACTGGCAAAGATCATTTCAGCAATGAAAAAGATAGTCAACAACCCTCATTTAACTGCGATTGAGCGAACTTCAATATCGTTCCCAACTCGTTGGTTGAAACAGAATAATCTGCTTAAAGGTAAGATTTTAGATTTTGGGTGTGGTTTTGGTTTTGATACGGATCAATTAAAAGAGCAAGGATTCGATATTGTCGGCTACGACAATTATTATCGTCCAGATTATCCCGAAAAACGTTTTGATACAATATTGTGCAACTATGTATTAAATGTGTTGGAGCCAGATGAACAAGCGGAAGTTTTAATGTCAGTTTCCGAATTGCTTAAACCAACGGGCAAAGCTTACTTCGCAGTTAGGCGCGATTTGAAAAGTGAGGGTTTCCGGACGCATTATGTTCATAAGCAGCCGACATATCAAAGTAACGTCATTTTGCCTTATAGGAGTTTGTTTCGAAATGAAAATTGTGAAATATATGAATATCGGCATTACAACCAAATAAATAGAGACAATAATAATTGTCCATTCTGCAACCTTGCTTCAAAGGTGGAGTTGATGAGTGAAACAGCAACGGCAGTGGCATTTTTAGACAGTTTTCCTGTCAATCCGGGGCACACCCTAATTGTACCCAAACGGCATATTGCCAATTATTTTGAACTCACCATTCACGAACAACGAGCTTTGTGGTTGGTGGTCAATCGTTGTAAAATGCTTATTCAAAAGCGATTCAACCCCGATGGATTTAATGTCGGTATAAATGTTGGTGAAGCCGCAGGACAAAGCATTTTTCATGCTCATATTCACGTGATACCGCGATACAAAGGAGATATTGAAAATCCAAGGGGCGGAGTAAGAGGAGTGATACCGAATAAACAAAAGTATTAATATGAGGAACAAGGTTTTTATAAGTCACGCAACGCCAGATGATAACGATTTTACAAAATGGTTATCTCTCAAACTTATTGCGTTAGGTTATGACGTTTGGTGTGATTTATTATATTTGGAAAAAGGAGCAGATTTTTGGAATAGTATAGAAACTGAGATACGAGATAACACATATAAATTTTTAATAGTTCAAACGGTTATTTCTAATAAAAGAGATGGCGTTTTGAAAGAATTAGCAGTTGCAACCAAGGTCAAAAAACAACTAAAAGATGAAACATTTATTATCCCGTTAGCCATTGACAGCACCCTTTCTTATGATGACATTAACATTGAATTAGTCCGTTTAAATTCTATTGACTTCAAAACGTCGTGGGCAAAAGGATTACAGGATTTATTAGAGGCGTTGGAAAAGCAAAATGTTCCGAAAAATGCCCCCGACCCAAACAAAAGCAATCTACTTTATCAGCAAATTTTCTTGCAAGGTAAATCAGTAATTGAAAAGGAGGAAATTTACGATTCAAATTGGTTTCCAATAATATCATTTCCAGAAGAATTGCGTTTTCACGATTATGATTTGCAACTTCCTAAGAAATTTGATGTTAGAAAATTAACCTTTCCTGCGATAAGATTTAAAAAATATCTCTGCACTTTTGCCTATGAATATGATTTTATGTATCAATTACCTGAAACAGAAAAGTATGATGGTAAAAAAACAATTAGAATTCCTATCGCTCAAATTCTTTCAGGCGAGTACAATAGTAATTTGATTAGTAATGCAGAATGTCAAAGATTGATTGTGCAACTAATCAACAAAGGGTTTGAATTGCGAATGAAGGAAAAAGTTTTGAAACAATATGAAATGTCAAAAGACATTGCCTATTGGATTGAAAAAGGTACACTCAAAAAAGATAAATTCAATAAGATTCAGTTGGTAGGCAAAATGTTGGATAAAAATTGGCATTTTGGAATAACAGCTGCAGGCAAATTGTATCCCTACAATGTTTTAATGGTTTCTTCTCATATCTTTTTTACGAGCGACGGAAAAACTCTAATTTCTTCAAAAGACAAGCAGCACAAGGCTCGAAGGAAACAAGGTGCAAAATGGTATAATAAAGAATGGAGAGAAAAATTATTGGCATTTGTAAAATATATTTCCGATGACGAAAATTCGTTTTATTTGGAAATGGGCAGTGAAGAAAAAATCACAATTTCAAATCAACCTTTGCAATTTCTAAGTAACGTGAGTTATGAAATTCCAACCACAAAAAATCTGGAAGAAGAAACTGAACTTTCTGATTTGACTAATATTGACGATTTTGAAGAAACTTAAGGAGGCTAAGAATGAACGATTTAATATACATAGAAGAGCCAAACCTTCTATTTGCAAATGGACAAAAATGTACAGATGCAAGAGATGGGCTTGCACTTTTTGGCGCATTAACTCAACTGTATGGAATTAAAAGCGGAGTCGTTGCAACTAAAAATGGACTTGAAATATTCAGACGATATTTACAACAACTTCAACAGCCGGTATATAATGCAAACAATATAACAAGACCAATGTTTCCTGGCTTTGAAGCCGTATTTGGCTGCAAATGGGAAGATAAGGGTATTGTATTCAAAGAAGTATTAGACGAAGAAATTGGAAAATATTTGTACAATGATAATACTCATAAACGGACTTATGATTTAGTTACCTTGTTTATTGATAAAATCATTACAACAATTAAAAACGAGGAAGAAAGAGTTGATGTCTGGTTTGTAATTGTACCCGATGAAATTTACCAATATTGTCGTCCAAAATCAATTCTAAAAAAAGATTTAGTTCAAACAAAGTCGTTACTTTCAAAAGGTAAGGCAAAAACTTTCCAATATACACCAATGCTTTTCGAAGAATTTGATATTGAAGAAAGAGCAAAAGCAGAAGAAGCCAAAGTATATAACTATGATGCGCAATTTCACGATCAATTAAAGGCAAGATTATTACCATACACAATTCCTACTCAGATTTTAAGGGAAAGCACATTAGATTGGCGAAATTTCAAAAATTCATTTGGCACACCTAAACGAGATTTTTCCAAAATCGAAGGACATTTGGCTTGGACAATTTCAACAGCGGTATATTACAAAGCAGGTGGTAAGCCTTGGAAATTATCAGATATACGAAGTGGAGTGTGCTATCTTGGTCTAGTTTACAAACAAATTGAAAAAAGCAAAAATCCAAAAAATGCGTGCTGTGCTGCCCAAATGTTTTTAGATAATGGAGATGGTACCGTTTTTAAAGGTGAAGTAGGACCTTGGTATAATCCTAAGAACAAAGATTTTCATTTACAAGCCAAAGAAGCAAAATCCCTACTTTCACAAGCATTAAATTCATACAAGGAAATAAATAGTAAATATCCCAACGAAGTTTTTATTCACTCGAAAACAAGATTTAATGATGAAGAATGGAATTCCTTTACAGAAATAACCCCAAAAGGTACCAATCTTGTTGGAGTTACAATTACAAAAACAAAACCATTGAAATTGTACAAAAGCGAAGGTGATTACCCCATTTTAAGAGGAAATGCATTAATAATAAATGAAAAGAGTGCATTTTTATGGACAATTGGTTATGTCCCCAAAACGCAAACCGTTTTATCCATGGAAGTTCCGAATCCTATCTTTATTGAAATTAATAAAGGTGAAGCTGATATTGGACAAGTCTTGAAAGACATATTGGCACTTACAAAATTGAATTATAATGCTTGTATTTATGCAGACGGTATTCCTGTTACTCTAAGGTTTGCAGATAAAATAGGAGAGATTTTAACGGCAAGCACGAAGATAAAAGTTCCGCCTTTGGCGTTTAAATATTATATTTAGGACGATATATTATTATGCCCGAATCTCAAAACATAGAATACAAAAGCAGTTGGCACTTGAAATGGATAGGTAGCTTTGCCAATGCCCAGTGCGGAAAAATCCATTTTGGCCAGAGTGATGCCGATACAACGCGTCGAACATTCGCTGTTCTAATGGATTAAATGTTTTAATTTACACGGTATAACGAAATAGTTTACCTCTATTCCCTTTTAGGGCATAGGTGGATAACAACAACATTTCATGGATCAACCCAAACTCGAACGCCTGCTCCGGCTGATGAAAATGCTCACAGCCAACACCTCATTGACCGTCGATGAAATAGCCGACAAATTAGGCATTTCGTCCCGTTCCGTTTACCGCTATATCGACACCTTTCGCGAGGCCGGATTTGTTCTTAAAAAAACGAACAACTGCCCAAAGCTCGATAAATCTTCCCCCTATTTCAAAGACATTAGCGAGCTGATCCATTTCACCGAAGAAGAAGCCTGTATCCTCAAGTCGGCCATCGAAAGCATTGACGAAAACAACCTTCTCAAGCAAAACCTCAAAAAGAAGCTCTACACAGTTTACAACTACAACATTCTGGCCGAAACCATTGTAAGCGGCAAAAACGGGCGGAATGTCGCGCAGTTGGTCAAAGCCATTGAAAATAAAAACACCGTTATCCTTAAAAATTATGCTTCTGCTCACAGCAACGATATCCGCGACCGATACGTCGAACCGTATGCCTTTACCACAAATTACGTACAAATCTGGTGCTTCTGTAAAGACGAAAACAAAAACAAACTCTTCAAGGTATCTCGAATCGGAAATGTTGAGATATTGCCCGAAACCTGGCAGAATGAAACCGACCACCAAGCCGGCTATATCGACATATTCCGCATGAACAGCGAACACACGACAACAGTCAAACTCAAGCTCAATCTCCGTGCCGCCAACCTTTTAATGGAAGAATATCCCCTCGCTTCGAAATACCTCACCAAACTATCGCCAAATGAATGGTTGCTTGTTACCGACGTTTGTTCGATGGACGGTGTCGGCCGTTTCGTGATGGGACTTCTCGACGATATTGAAATTGTCGAATCACCCGAACTGCAAGAATACATTGCCTCCCGCCTGAAAAATTATCAAAATAAATTTCCATTGTCATAAGTTGTCAAAATACAACTGTTTCTTTGTTTCATCAGAATATAATTTATTTTTTAAAGGTCTGATGGAACCCACATGTCTGAATATTATTTTCATTCGTGTTTGTGTATGCAATACATGTGGGTTTCATTGCAATTTTGTTGTTCATACCTTGCAACAAACTTTATCTCCACCTTTTCGTTAAATCCTGATAACTATCAATGCGCCTGTCGCGAAAGAATGGCCAGATTCGACGAACTTGTTCACTTCTTGCCAAATCAACATCCACCAGCAAATTTTCTTCCTGCTGATTGGAAGCTTGAACCAGAATTTCTCCCTGTGGACCGGCCACAAAACTGTTTCCCCAAAACTGAATGCCACCTGTTTCACCGGAAGGATCATCTTCGTGACCAACTCGATTGCACGAAACAACGGGCAAACCGTTAGCAATGGCATGACTTCGCTGAATGGTGATCCACGCTTCAAGTTGACGCTGTTTTTCTTCTTCGGAATCGGTAGTTTCCCAGCCAATAGCCGTAGGATAAATCAGCAATTCAGCTCCGGCCAATGCCATCAATCGGGCTGCTTCGGGAAACCATTGATCCCAACAAACCATGACTCCCAATTTTCCCAAAGAAGTCTGAATGGGTACAAAACCCAAATCGCCGGGCGTGAAATAAAATTTTTCGTAATAAGCCGGATCGTCCGGTATGTGCATTTTTCGATAAATTCCCGCTATTGTGCCATCCTTTTCGAGCACCACTGCCGTATTGTGATACAAGCCTGCAGATCGCTTTTCGAATAACGATAAAACCAAAACCACACCCAATTCTCCGGCAAGTTTCCCAAAATAATCGGTTGAAGGTCCGGGAATTGTTTCGGCAAGGTCAAAATAATCGGGATTTTCGGTCTGACAGAAATAAAGACTGTTGTGCAATTCCTGCAAAACAATCAATTCTGCACCTGCGGCGGCACACTTTCGGATATTTTCCTGCAATTTGGACAAATTTTCAGAAATTTCTTGCCTGTTCGATTGCTGAATCAATGCAACTTTCATTTTTATAATATTTTTTTGTGGGTT
>JAHDRA010000098.1 GCA_018433525.1 Paludibacteraceae bacterium | reverse complement strand
TTTTTTTGCAAGAAATTCGACGGCCGTACTCATACCGACATTCAAATCCTTGCATGCTTTACTTAATCTTATAGGCATATATTTATTTTACAATTATTAACTTTAAAAGCTTTGAACTTTTGTTCATTTATTGAAAAAATTCTCAATTTTCGTCTTCAAATTCCGAACGTAAAATGTCCAGCACTTCATCAATAGTTTCTTCTTCCAAATCGGTGCGACGAATCAAATCTTCACGTGGAATGGCCAATACATTTTTAGCCGTATCGCAACCGATAGATTTTAAGGTATCAATAACCCACTGATCGATTTCGTCATTGAATTCATCCAAGTAAATATCTTCTGTTTCGGTTTCATCCAATTCGCGGAAAACATCGAGTGTATAACCGGTAAGCATGCTGGCAAGCTTAATATTGAGCCCTCCTTTTCCGATGGCTTGAGAAACTTCTTCGGGTTTCAGATAAATTTCGGCTTTCTTTTCAGCTTCATTGATGCGGATAGATGAAATTTTGGCCGGACTCAATGCTCTGGAAATGAACAAACTGATGTTATTCGTATAATTGATGACATCTATATTTTCATTTCGCAATTCACGCACAATTCCGTGAATTCTTGAACCCTTCATACCTACGCAAGCTCCAACAGGGTCAATGCGGTCGTCATAGGATTCAACAGCAACTTTAGCGCGTTCGCCGGGAATTCTGGCTATTTTTTTTATGGTTATCAGTCCATCATGTATTTCAGGAATTTCATTTTCAAAAAGTCGTTCCAAAAATACCGGCGAAATACGGGAAAGAATGACTCGCGGATTGTTGTTTTTATTTTCCACCATAGCCACTACAGCTTTCACCATGTCGCCTTTTCGATAAAAATCCGTCGGAATCTGTTCTGATTTTGGCAAATAAAGCTCATTTCCTTCTTCATCCATGAGAAGCATTTCTTTTTTCCAAATCTGATATAGTTCGGCCGTAACAATTTGACCAACCATTTTGCTGTATTTGGTATAAACGTTATCCTTTTGCAACTCCAGAATCTTTGATTGCAGCGTTTGCCGCAAAGTCAAGATGGCACGTCGACCGAAATCCGAAATGTCAACGGTATCGGTAACTTCTTCTCCTATTTGATAATCTTCATCAATTTTTTGGGCTTCACTGAGCGATATTTCTAAATTTGGATCGCTTACCTCATCATCTGCCACTACAGTGCGGTTTCGATATATTTCAAAATCTCCCTTATCGGGGTTGATGATGACGTCAAAATTCTTATCGGTTCCATAATTTTTTGCTATAATATTGCGGAACGATTCTTCCATTACACTGATTAAAGTACTTCGATCAATGTTTTTAAGCTCTTTAAATTCTGAAAAAGTATCAATTAAATTAACAGTTTCTTTTTTGCTCATGGCTTATTTAAATCTTAAAATATATTTTGTAGTTTTAATATCTTCATATCGAAAAGGAACTTTTTCTGTAACTTTGATTTTCCTTTTTGCACCTTCGGGTTTGATTAATTTTTCAATTTGAAGCGTACAATTATCAAAATTTACCTCTGTGAGTATTCCGGAAAATTTTTCTCCTTTTTTTGTAACAATTTCCACTTCATTACCTTTGTTTTTTTCGTACTGTTTCAGTACTTTAAAGGGTTCTGTCAGTCCGGGAGAGCTGACTTCCAATTCATAATCTTCCTGTTCTCTGTCCAGTTTGGATTCGATGAAATTGTTCAAAGCTTCGCAATCGTCAATGGAAATACCTTCAAATGAATCAAAAACGACAAGAATCTGATTTTCAGGGCTCACTTTAACTTCGACAATGTAAAAATCTGTGCCTGAAACAAAATTTTCTACTATTTGCAATATGGTTGTCTGTTCAATCATCGGAAAGTACACATTTATCTAAAAAACAAGGGGACAATTTTGTCCCCTCTCACAATTTCTTTTCACGTTGCAAAATTACAAAATAATTATATAAAATCCAAGGTTTTATCAAATAAACATTTTCTCTTTTTACAATAAAACAACCAATTATAACTTTATGACTGATTATGAATTATTTAAGGTATTGCAACCACATTACTTAAAACAAAGATTTTTCCTTTAAAGAAATCAAATATTTAGAATATGTCAGAAAATATCATAAATTTGCATAAAAATGTTGACACAAATCCTACACCCATGTTTAAAATCCTTTCAATCAATCCCGGTTCTACTTCTACAAAATTTGCCGTCTATGAGGACGAAAAAATTTTATTTCTTCATACCATTTTACATTCAACGGAAGAATTAAAATCGTTTGAAAAAATAATTGATCAGCTCGATTTCAGAAAAAATTTAATTCTTAACAGTCTGAAGCATGATGGTGTAGATTTACAAACACTTTCCGCTATTGTTGGCAGAGGAGGACTGATTCGACCGGTAGCTTCAGGAGTATATTTGGTGAACGAAAAAATGATTGCCGATTTGAGAGAGGCCAAAAAAGGAGAACATGCAAGTAATTTGGGCGGCATCATTGCCTATGAAATATCCCGCGATATTCCAGAATGCAAGCCCTTTATCGTTGATCCCGTGGTGGTGGACGAGATGCAGGATGTTGCCCGCATCAGTGGATTGCCTCAATTTCCTCGTCGTTCCATGTTTCATGCGCTCAACCAAAAAGCTGTAGCAAGAAAATATGCTGCTTCAGTAAGCGCCGGTTACGAAAATTTGAATTTGGTAATTGCTCATTTGGGTGGAGGAATCAGTGTTTCGGCACATGCAAAAGGAAAAGTGATAGACACCAATCAAGGCTTGGGCGGTTATGGGCCGTTTTCGCCAGAAAGATCAGGAACGATTGATGCCGGATTGCTGGTGGACTTTTGTTTTCAAGGTCAAGCTTCCAAAGAAGAAATAAAAAAAATGCTGGTCGGAAGAGGTGGACTGATAGCACATCTTGGAACCAATGATGCTTATTTGGCCGAACAAAAAGCTGTGAATGGAGATACCCATGCCAAACTGATAATGGAAGCTATGGCATATAATGTTGCAAAGGAAATTGGAGCTATGTGCACCGTTTTAAAAGGAAAAGTTGATGCCATAATTCTAACGGGAGGAATCAGTAGAAGTGAATGGTTTGTAAATTACGTGAAAGAAATGGTTTCCTCATTCGGAAAATTAGTCGTATATCCGGGCGAAAACGAAGTGGAAGCATTGGCCATGGGAGCTTTGCGCGTACTTCGCAGTGAAAGTTACAAAGAATATTAATCGATCAATCAATTCAATACTTAAAAAAATCATTCGGAAATCGATAAATTTTCATTCTTTTCTTTTTCAGTTACAAATTTTTCTTCTCACCAAACCCCACGCTGCCACACGATGCAATCGTGCGGCAGCAGAGGCATATTCACTGTCGAACAACACAAAAACTTATGCGAGAGATAAACCTCCAAAATCGCACGAATTCGGCTATTGTGCTTAGGCGTGTGTTACCAAAGTTTGAAAATTGTTTCTATTTCTTGTTCGTTTTGTCTTATTTGATTTTTTTGAATTTACTTTTTAATTAGTTTTATGTTGTTAATCCATTTATCATTTAGAGAAACAACTCCAAAATAAATTCCTTTATTTAAATCCTCCAATGAGATTGTTTTCTTAAACTGTCCATTTTCTGCAATTTCGATTTTTTTTAGTAATAATCCTGTAGAGGAATATATGTTTATCAATACTCTATTCGTTGAATTTGGGATATCATAAGAAACATTAATCTTATCGATAAATGGATTGGGATAAATTGTTATTGGTATATTTATTTTAGATTGCAACCCTAAATAAGATTTGTCACGGATATATGATTTTGCAAATCCAATAAAACTGTTAGTAGATAGGAATAATTTGTCAATATTCTCATTTATAACACATATTTTGTTATAAGAATAAAAAATATAATCGTCCATGACCCATGTTTCGCCAAAAATTGTTTTTTCAGGAAGATATAATTTTGTAGAATCTCCATTCTCAAAACTCCAAGAACCATTTGTTACAACTTTTACAAAACCCTGTGAATTTATTGAATTGAATATTATATACTCAATTCCTTTTCCAATAGAATCACATCTTTGATATTCTAAAAGGCAATTACTTTCTAAAATCCATTTTCCCTTCAAAGTATCGTTGAAAAATGAGTTTATTCTACTGTTTTCCTGAGCAAAAAGAAAATGTGAAAACAATAGGTTAAAGACTAATACAATAAGAATTCTTTTCATGTTTTTTTAGATTTAGATTATTGACCACATGTTACAATATTTACATCAAGTTGACCTCCTTGTTGAACTTCAAATCCGGTATTCAATATTATTTCTTGCCCAGCTTCAAATGTAATTCTATCGGTTGACTTAACAATAACCGAACCTGAAGTATTTAATGTGTTAACTGCATTTGAAACTTCGGGTAGCATATTTGTGTTTGATAATGTAATATCTGTGTTTGAGCATAAATATTTGTTTTAAGTTAAAAAAATTACAGGTAACGTCTCATTTACGCAACAAATATACAATATTCTTAAATACAAAATATCAAACCTGCGTAAATCATTTTCGAGTTTATGCTTGATATCGAATGATAAGTTTCTTGATATCGACCGAGGCTAAACGCAATAGCCGAATGGTGGGCGTATTCACTGTCGAACAACACAAAAGATAATGCGGGAGATAACCCCGTCCTACTGAATATCCTCATTCAATATACAAAGCTTTGCGGACGTCTGAGGTGAACCAACGGTCATGACAGAAGAGAATAATTGCAATCACCTCGTAATGTATTATAAAGGTTTGTAATCCGAAACACTTTCCACGGCAAAATATATTTATTGAGCAAAGATAACTTTTTAATCTAAATATTTAACTTAGCGGATTATAAATCCTTATAATACAAGAAGCTGGGATTGCAAATCCCAGCGACGAACGCCAACTTTAGTTATTTAAAGAACATCCTGTAGGGTGGATATTTCTTTGACTTCTTTTCCTTCGGCTGTCATGTCCGCTTTTTGCGTTTCTGTTTTCTTTGCAGTGGATCTTGTTCCCTGAATTTTTCGAACCAACGTTTTTACGCTTTCTTCTACTTGGGAAGAGATATCTGTGGCTTTAACGGCGTTCATTACTCGGGTGATGAGTTTGTTTAATGGTTCAAAGGCGGCTTCACGTGCCGAAACGGCGTTGCTGTAAGCGGGCATTGCTGAGTTCACCGCATCCATAGCGGATTTTGCATCTGCCAGGAGGGTTTGCAAGGCGGTTAATTTTATGGAGGCTTTTGAGGGATTGTAGGTTTCTCCGTAACCCGAAACAAACGATATCAGTTCGTTGAAGTTTGCCACGTTTTTTGCGTGTCCTGTTTCTGAAGTACTTGCCATAATAAGTTAGATTTTAGATTTATAAAAGGAAATAATTATGCTGCAAATATAGTTAAATAGATTGTATTTAAGATTTATTTTGTAGGTAATTTACAAACATTTTTCACATTTTTTATCTATGAGAATTAACCTATTAAGTATTGCTAAGCAATAAATACTTCACAGTTCATTGTTTTTTCTTTCAAAATGCAGTTCAATTGTCTAAACGAGCAATAAACAATGTACTGTGACCGATCTGCCTATTATCAAAAAGCTATAAAAGCCACAGCAAGACTTTTGAATATATATTCTCGCTTGCTGTGGTTTTTTTTCTTTGCTTTTGGGGCGATTAAACTCCTACATAAAGAATAATTATTTAGCTTCGAAAGTACTACCTAATTGAACTTCAAAACCGCTTTGTAAATTAACCTCCTTTGTTGCATCAAAAACTACATTTGCTGTAGATTCAATTATGCAATTAGTTGCTGTAATGTAACAACCTGTTTCATTACTATTACCTACAAAAGCAGTATTATTAAAATCTAAAGAACATGCTTTCTTTACAGCTTTATAAGCATTTAATCTACCTGATCCTAGCTGACCAATATAATTTGTGTTTTCAGGAATATCATAGATTGTTGTATCTGCTGTAGATTTTAATATGTCTACTACCTGATTTGATGAAAGACTAGGATTTACAGCAATTATCATAGCTGCAACACCAGCTACTTGTGGAGCAGCAAAAGATGTCCCATTTGAAGTAAAATATGTATTGGATGTCGCAGTCGAGTATATATCATATCCTGGTGCACATATATCAACAGCTTCATTATGATTATGTGTACTACTTGGATCCCCAATGTATCTTTCATGTACATCTTTCCAATTTTTTGCAATTCCATTTTCTAAAACCCCTCTATCATAAATATGTCCAACACTAGTAACAGATAGACAAGATTCATATGCGGGTGGATAAGTCTTACCATAATTACAATGTCCAGCACCATTACCTGCTCCGAAAACAACTACACAATTCCATGTATTTCTAATTTCATCATACAAAGCTGCTTCAATAGAAGAATATGTACAACTATGAAACCAACTACAATTTATTACCCGATAGCCTGCTTGAGCTAATAGCAAAATGGCATTATTATCACCCCATTTTGAGCCAGTAGAATAAGTTATTTGAGAACTTAGACTTCCAATAGAGGCTAATCCAATAGAATTGTCAATTTTAGCTCCTAAACAACCCGCGGTAAAGGTGCCATGTAAATTAGTTGTATTTTGACCATCTATACTATCATATTGAAGGTCTTCGTGGTCTAATTGAAATCCATTATCATTAATTGCAACTTTGATTTTAGGATAATCTTTTGCTATATCCCATGCTTCTTCAGCATGTATTAAATCGAGATTTGTCTGTTTACCTTCTCTAAAGATGGGGTCATTTGGTGTAAAACTTCCAGTGGTTTGTGGTGAGCAAAGTCTTTCTATTAATGGCATTTGTGAAACAAATTGCTTTTTGATGTCATTTTCAAAGTCTTCATTATCACAATCTACGTAATATATTTCTTTTAGCCAATCTGTTTTTGCTGTTGGAAAAGCTTGTTTAAACTCCTTAAACTTATATTTTCGAACAACCATATTTAATTTATCTATTTTCGATGAAACTTTTAAAAATCCACTACTATCCTTTAAATCTGTGACAGTTGGAATGTATTTACTATCCTTAATGTGAATATAAAAGTGTGCATTTTGCGAAAATACATACAACGGTACAATTGAAATTATCAGAATTGCACATAATAATATTAGTTTTTTCATTTTTTAGTTTATTTAAGGTTATAATACAAGCCTTTTTTGATACTTTCTCCAACTTTAATTTTGTAGATAAAGAAACCATTCGTCAAAATACAAGAAGGATCTATTGATTCATTAAATGTACGAGTAGAAAATATTATTTTGCCGTTTATGTCAAAGAAATAGACAGTTTTACTTAATCCATTATTTTCTCCCAACCATAATATATTTCCTCTTTGTCCGAATTTTTCAATATTATTAATTAATCCACCTGTTAAGATTGGATTATGATAGTAATATTCTATTCTAACAATGACACTGCTATATTTTTCTTGTAAATCTATTCCCAATTGCGTCTGACCTGAATCACAAACAACTACATAGACTTGTCTAAGCCAATCGGTAGCAGCTGTTGGAGCGTATTGAAAGAAATCTGTAATTTTGTACTTGGCAAATATAGCATCGAAATCCGTTATTCCGGTATGAAGGGTAATATAGCCCAGTTCATTTACACTTACAATTACCGGTATATAATTAGTATCAATAATTTGCAAATAATATCCCCATTTACTACTGTCATTGTTTTGCACATGATATTGTGCAAATGTATTTGATGTAGAAACAATAATAAATAGTAAGAATGACATTGTGAGTGTTTTCATAACTTTGAATTTATTTCGTTAATATCATTCGTTTGGTATCAATCACTTCGCCATCGGCAATCAAAGCATATAAATACATGCCAGCGATAAGTTCTGAGCCTTGAATAATTACATTTCCTTTTCCTCTTTCGGTGATTGGATAACTTTTTAATTGAACTCCATTCATGTCATAGACATAAATGGTAGCTGCATTGACAGTGTTTGGTAAATAAAAACCAATAGTAGTTGTGGTGTTGAAAGGGTTTGGCGTGTTTTGTTCCAGAATAGGGTAAGTAGGAACATCAATTCCTGTTATTTCTAAAGTGCTTTTTACTCTTACAGAGTTTGAAAAACTATCTGGTTTGGCTTTCAAGGTATTAATTTCCTTATTTAACTCTTTGATAGATTCAATTAAAAGAGGTATGATTCCAATATAATCGACTGATAAATAGCCATTATTATCTTCATAAACCAAATCCGGATATAATTTTTGTAAATCCTGCGCAATTAATCCATAATGTTTCTTCTGAAATACTTGTGATTTTTCATCATATAATGCTTGTTGTACCTCTGTTGAATCTCCTTTTGACTTTGTGTATATCTGATTCAAATTATATTTTACCGGAATCATTTGAAGAACATTGTTTAATGTACTCTTAGTCTCAGTATTTAATTCGACAATATTCCTTTTATAACGTTTATCTGAATTCACAACAGGATTTCCCGTAAGAGTTCCGGTTACACAAACATCTCCTACAAAATATCCGGCATAAACTCCAGGCACACATATATCTTGATTATTATTAATAGTTCCTACTATTCCAGCTCCACATTCATACCCGTAAGTAGTGCCAAAAACTCCATAATTATATCCTGATGTTGAATTCCCAGCAAGTCCAAATACACCCCAAGCTCTTCCTCTGCCAGTTTCTTCAGAATAATACGCTTGTCCTCTAATGCCCACACTATAATCTTCTGTTAAATCAGTATGCCCCAATATTGAATACTGCCACCAATGATTAGGTGTACCTATTCGCTTAACAATTAATCCATTAGTATTCCCTTGAATAAATGCTTGAGTGTTAACATCACCTATAGCACCAATACTTAGTGCCGAAAGGGGCATAGATGTTCCCACTTGTACCCCTACATTTCCGTTACTCGCTACTTTTAACTGAGCATAAAATAATTGTGTAGATAAAACACAAACAATGAATGTAAAAATTGATTTTTTCATAACAACAATAAATTTAAGAGTTAATAATATTAATTTAGAATAACTTGTTTTTATTTTTTTTCGGCTTGCTGCCAACGTTTTGGCGCTTGGCGCAGTGGCGGATTTCGGAGTACAAAACTGTCAATACACCACAAAAGTTGATGCGAGGTAAAATGTTCAATTAACCACGTCACCCGCCATTGCCGCCAAACGCCTGTTGTGTGCTGGCGTTCTTGTCCACCATGTCTGTAAACCATTGTCTTTGTTGAGTTTTCATCCATTGTCGGGCTGTGTGTCGGGTGTTTTAATTTTTCATTTTGTAGGGAAAAAATTTTGAAATTCTGTCCTGCGTGGGAGAGGTGGAAGCTCTTTTGCAAGCTTTGGTTTGTGCTTGGGCTTGTGCGGCTTGCAAATGTGCTTACACCTGTGCACTGACTATTTTATTGTCCATTCAACCCAAAAGTCAAATGGTGATGTTTCTTTTGTAGCATAGTATTCTACAATTTCGTATGCGATTTCAGGTTTACTTTTTCCGAATAATTCATTTGTAAAGGTGTCTGAAAGTTTGGGTCTAACAGATTTTAGTTTTACCACTTCTTCAATGGATTTTCCAGTCATTTCAGACAAATCATTGTCTGGGATGAGATTTTCAGTTTCTCCTTCTTTAAGCACAGCAAAACCCCTATCGAATAAATACTGCCTAATTGTTTCTTTATCTTCGTCTGAGTTCAAACCTAAATGCTTACAGATAGGAGAATAAGTCTTTTTCATATCTAGAAAGTCATTGTCTACAATTGCCTTCCATTTTATATTTAGCAGTTCTAAGGTTCTAATTATTCCAATTATTGATTCCTTTCCTTGTGCATTAACTACTGCAATGTTGTTTTTGTAAAAATGAGTAGAAGGGTTTTTAAAGCTCAGGTTTGGAAAAATGATTTGTTCAGTTTCACCTTCTACAATTAATACTTTGTCGGCAAAAAACATTTCTGATGAAAGACCGCTATTTATTTGTCTTGCCAGTTTGTTATCAATGTCTTTGTAGTCAAAAGGTAATTGATTTATTTCAGTATAATTGGAAGTCTTATCCAATCTTATGATTTCTTTTGGGTGAAAACTTGACAATAATATCGATGAATGTGATGTGATGATTATTTGCGAAAGGTTGTCAGCAATAAACTCCTTGAATAGCTGACCTAAATACCGAATACCTAAAGGGTGTAGGAATAATTCTGGCTCATCAATAAAAAATATCCGAGCATTAGAAGACTTATACTTTAGTGCTACTTCCAAAATACCGATAATTAATGCGCTTTGGGTGCCACTTCCAGTTTCATCAATATGAATGAATTTATCTTTGTCTTTAACATATAACTCTAAGTTTCTTAAGAGCTCCGATGGTTCGTTATCTTTTGTCAGTTGAAATTTAATATCATTTATAAAACTTATGATTTTGGCATTTTTTAAAATTTCGCTTTTTTGACTTGCTAATACTTCTTCAACCAAACCATTCAAGCTATTAAGTGCATTTTTTAACTCGTTATATCTGCCTGAGTCTTCCAAAACAGATTTCATAAGTTGACCATATACTGTCCACCTTGAACCGCTTAAATCTTCCTTTGCATTGCGTAAGGAATCTACGCCAATTATTTTACAAAGACCTGAGCGGACTTCTTTAATTTTTTGGTGAAGTTGGTATTTTCCGTTAATCAGAATCTTAAATTTAGAATCCTTTTTTTCTGCAACTTCATCTTCAGAATCATCAGCTGTTGTATCTTGAGTCCCATCGACTATATCAGAATATCGAATTTCAATAAAGGCTGGCGAATTTGATTTAAATTCTTTATACAAAATACCCTGATATTTCTTGGCTATATCAAGTTTGTAAATTTCTGCCCCGTCCTGAAAATAAAGAAAAGCTGAAAGACGAATTGGTCTTGTGTTGTCGAAATAGTCAGATTTATTTATTCCAACATAACGAGGGTCTTTGTTACCAAGTAAAAATTCAATTACTGAGAGTATATTGCTTTTGCCTGAATTATTCTTGCCAATGATTATAGTCTTACGTGAATTAAAATTCACATAATTATCCTGTGGCGGAAAACTTTTATAATTGTTGATTATTAACTGAGACAGATACATAATTAAATTTTACTTGATATGCACTTCAATAATTTTACTCGTATCAATACCTAAAATGTCAACCACCTTAACCATCACTTTGTATTTGCCTGCTTTCTTGTATTCGTATGCAATGCTTGTAAATTCAAGCGTTGGGTTTTTCTTGGTGCGGAAACTCTGCCACTCGTTTTCAAACAGGTAGTTGCCGGTCCAGTGTTCTTCGATCTCGCCTGAATCGTTTTTGATTTTGATGATTTCTTTTTTGTCTTCGTAGTTGAAGTCAATTGCCCAATAATCTATCCAGTCGTGCCAGTCTTTGGTGAGAATGGTTTTGGTGATGATTCCGTTTTTGTCTTTTTCTACCTTGATAATCTGCCCATCTTCTATAACTACTTTGCTTCCTGCTCTCATTGATTGTTGCAGTTCTTCAATGTCGTCTTGGGTGTAGTGTGTAACAAAGTCGGTCAGTTCGATGGTGATGGATTTTCCGTTGATTTTTTCCTTTGTGTTTAAATAAGCAACATCGTAAAATTTGGCTTGCCCTTTTTCTACGGCACGTTTATCGAACACATCTTTGGGAATGTATTTTAATGTGATTGCAACACCTTTCTCTTTGAGTTCCTGAATGAACTGGGGCGTTAAACCCATTTCAAACTCAAAGCCCAAAACATCAACCTGCGTATAAAGATTTTTGCGGCATTCTTCAAAAATATCCACCAATCGGCTTTGTGTAACTGGAACGTCTAAAGGCCCCACGTGAACAAATCTGCCTGCTTTTTGACCGTGCAAGGTGCTGTGTCCGTCAATTCGTTTGGCTTTGTAAGCTTCCAAAATCAAGTCCACATACATATCTTCTTTGGCTTTGCGTTTCCCGTTGGTAAGGTCGTCCATAAAGAACTGCCTTTCATACTTTCCTAAGTTGAGTATCTCGAATGCTCTGAAGTCTTTACCGTTTTTTTGCAGTTCACGTTGCACACCAATTAAACGCTTACGTGCGGTATGAATAGAAAAACGTCCTAAATCAGTTGTAATCCACTTTCTCCCTAATTTTTCGGCAACTGCTGCAGTGGTACCGCTGCCACAGAAGAAGTCTGCAATCAAATCACCTTCGTTGCTACTGGCTTTTATGATGCGTTCTAAAAGTGCAACAGGTTTTTCAGTGGGATAACCAGTTCTTTTAACTCCATCAACAGGAAAACGTGCAGCTATAGCAAATTCCCACCAATCTTCAGGAACCTTACCTTCTTTCAGAATTGATTCTTCAGTTTCTTTTATATTTCCTGAATAAAAAGTGCCAGAACCACCTAATCCTTCCTTGTAATTTGCTATGGTTTTTTCATCATAAGGAACTAAAATGTTATTTTTATTAAAGATAACCTTAGTAGACTTTGAATATCTTAAAATATTGTCATGTTTTCTTGGAAAATCATCTGCAACACGAGAAGCACTTGTATAGCACCAAATAATCTCATTTCTAAAATTGTTAATCCCGAAAACGTCATCTAATAATAATTTCATAAATGCAGTTACTCTCCAATCAATATGCACATAAATACTACCATTCTCAGCTAATAAATTATGCATTAACTTTAATCGTTCATACATCATAGTTAAGTATGAAGAAATTCCTTTGCCCCAAGTGTCACGGTATGCAATTTCTTCAATTATGCTTTGTTTCTTTTCGGCTTTTTCTCCGCCAATTTCAATTTCAAAACCAAAGTCAGCACCTACGGCAAAAGGTGGGTCAATATAGATGAGTTTGATACCGCCTTCTTTTTCTATTTCATCACGAATAGGGCCGTTTGCCAGAGAAGACAGTATCAGTTTGTTATCGCCCCAAATCAATTTGTTTGTCCACCCTTTGAGTTGTCGCCCACGAGTATCAAAGAGTTCAAGGGTCTGGCTGGTTTCTTTGCGTGGCTCGTCTATATGCTCAATGCTATGAAAGGGCAGGGCTACATTGGTAACATCTTCTTTTCTTCCGTTCCAAAACAGGAATACATCTTCTTCGTCAGCAAATAGTTTGTAAATGAATTCCTTTGGCAGTTTTTCACCTGCCTTTATCAGTTCAATGATTCGGTTTTTATCAGTATCGTTCAAGTTCATAATGCCATTTCTTTATTCGCTACATTAAATATTTCAATTAGGTCTTGGAATGATTTCAGATTTTGCTTTACCTCATCCCATTTTTCCTGCTTTACATACACAGGAGTGTACGTGTATTCGCTTTGAGCATTGTTGATGTCTTTGCACCAAGTTACCAGGCGTTTAATTTTTAGCAAGTCGTCTAAATCTTCCCTGCCTTTGGTTTCAAGTATGTAAAAAGTGTTCGGTCCGGTTTTTACAAAGAAGTCAGGATAATACTCCCTGATGTTACCGTCTTGAGCCTGATATTCAATTTTGAAATTGATACCACCTTCGCCCATTGTGTTTTTTGCGTAGGCAATTACATCTGAAAACCGACTTTCAAGAAATGATGCTACTTCCAGTTCAAACGGATTGTCACCAATGATTTTGTTGAAAATCGATTTTTTGGGAACAAGGAAAGGTTGGTTTTCTGCAACCTTTGGTTTGGTCTGTTTTAGCGAAATGTAGTTTTTTACTTCTGCTGTTCCTTTGTCGGTTACGGTTAGTTCATCAATCGCCTTTTTGAACGTAGTTCTCAAAACTTCCTTAGGTTTTACTTCCGAAAGATTTCTTAGTGTTTGTGGGTCGCTTAATTCAACTTCATTAGTAAAAAGCTGATACTTGATAAAGCTTTCAACTTTCGGATAAAGGATATTGAAGCCGCTTACCAATCGGCTATCTTTTAAAATGGAAGAAGTGAAAAAGCCAATTACATTGCGGTAATCAGGAACCGTGTCTTTAAAAACTGTTTTGTGTGAAAGATTGCCTTCAATGTCATTAAATATAATCTCTTTCAACTCGTCTGAACTGAATTTTTTAAGTGCTACTTTTTCGTTTTTGAATTTACTTACGTCTATGAATTCCAAATTTTTGAACTCACGATAAATTCTCGGACTCATTTGTGGAATGGGAATATCCAGTTTGTCCAAATCTTTGTCGGGATTTTCTTTGTCCACTTCCACTATAACAGGCGATTTTCCTTTCGTGCCTTTACCCATTGGGCTGTATTGGAATTCAACACCTTCCGTTTTCAGTTCTTCTACAAACTCCAAAAATTTAGGCGTTCCAACAATTACCAATTTTTCGGGAGTGTCCAGCGAAAACATTTTTCGCAAACCACGACCAATGGTTTGTTCGGGAAGGATTTTAGAATCCGCACCATAGGGGCGAAGCCCCACTATGGTTGCAACATTTCTAACGTCCCAACCTTCACGAAGCATCAACACCGAAACAACGGCTTTGTAAGGTGAATGGTTTTTATCTATATCGTCTGCTGCTTTGCGTAGCTTCTCTAATTCTTCCTTGTCTTTTTTACTTGATGCAGTTTCTTTGATTTCACCCGATGTATTGGTATGAATTGTCAGCACGGAATTTTTCATTTTCGGGTAATTGGCTTCCAAAAAAGCTGCAGCTTGGTCGGCTTCTTTGGTGTTCATCGTCATTATGAACAGAATTGGTGTTTTATGATTTTTCAGTTCTTCATACTGCTGTTCCCATTCCAAATAGCCCAAATGAATGTAGTCACGGTATCGTTCAACAAAATCATTGCTGTCTTTTTCCTGAATTTTTTGCCTTGATGCTTCATCAGGCAAAACAGGAGATTTTACAACATTGTGTTTTATGGCTTCTACCAACGGATAATCGCAAATAGTCTGAACGAAGATTGCTCCGTTGTTATGTCTTGGTGTTGCGGTATAGTCTGCCTGCAAACTGATGCCGTTTCCGGTTTTCAGCTTGAGTTTATTATTGATATCTTCAATGCTTTTGAACCAAGCCAGTGAACTATCGTGAATGTGATGGGCTTCATCATTCAGCACAACCAGATTTTTGATTTTATCGCTTCTTAAAATTTTTCCAAGGTCTAAGCCTTTTGAAGTGTCAGCATCAGGTTTTGGTTTTACACCTAAGAAAGTTGTTTCAAAACTCTGCTCAGGTTCTTCATTGAAAAATACACGGTGAATGTTGGTCAGGAAAATATTTCCAGATTCTGTTATCGGTTTTAAGTCATCTTGAATATGCAGCGTTAATTGAAAATCGTTTTTCCAGTCTTTGTCGTCAAAGCCATTGTCAGGAATAAAAGGCTCATCAAAAAACATTTTAAGTCCATCAAAATCTTTTCTCAAACGATTTAAAACGATGATGTTTGGAGCAATTACCAAGAAGTCTTTTGATAATGTGCTGTCGGCTTCATATAGTTTATGGAAGTATGACCAAACCAATGTCAAGCCCATTACTTTCGTCTTGCCTGCACCTGTCGCCATTTTCACTACATAACGAGTCCAGTTTTCGTCAAACATACCCGTGCTGATACGACCTGATGAATCAAACTTCATCAATTCGTATTTGTCTTTTGCGTTGGCTATTTCATACAGATAAACGATTGATTCAATGGCTTCTCGTTGCGAAAAGAAAAAACTGAATTTTGTCTGTCCGATTAAATGCTCTTGATTAAACCAAAAATTCAAAAGTGATTTTGTCGTGTCGGATGCACCTGCATAATTTTCGTCACGCCATTTTGCAACTGCAAGTCTGATTTTATAAACCAAAGGCGGTAACAGCTTTTCATAGGCGTTTTGAAAAGCGTCCATTTGGCTTTGTGTCGGTGCCCACCTTTCGTGGGGAGACAATATTTTAAACGGGTCTGAAAACTTCATTTATTTTTTAATGTATCGTTCAAAGTTAATATTTCTGTCTGTGCGATGGCAAAAAACGGCTCTTTTGCAAGCTTGGGTTGTGCGTTGGCTTGAGCGGCTTGCAAATGTGCCGTTTGCGGGACGGCATAGAATTTACTCACGTCACAATTATTTTTAGAAGAGTTCGTGAATACTCCGTATTTCAAATTTTTTGTGCGTTGGGAAAAATTAAAACACAGAAGGGTCGGCAATGAGTGTCGGCTTACTCGTTGTCCGTTTGTTGTATTGTTTCTATGTCTTTGGTCACCTGTCAAAATGGTTTACTTTTTCTGTTTTTCTGTCCGTTATTTTCTGTCGGGTCGTTGTCTTTTACGCTTGCACACAACGTTTTGCCGCTTGCCGCAGTGGGGTTTTCGGAGGACTAAACTGTCAACCAAGCACAAATGTTGATAGAAGCACTGCATTTGATTTAACCACGTCAGCCCCCATTGCGGCAAACGGCTGTTACCTGCTGGCCTTCTGTCCATCGTGTCGTTGTATGTCTTGTCAATATTGAGGTTCAGTGTCATTCTCTGCTGTGTTTGTTGGGCTGTGTGTCGGTGTATTTTTATTTTTTGAAGCGTTGGAAGATTTTTTAAAAACAATTTTTGGCTGCGTTGGCAAAGCAAGCTCTTTAGCAATTTTTGGTCTGTGCGTTGGCTTGTGCGAATTGCAAATGTGCTTGCTTTTAGCGTGGGCTTTCCTTTGGTTTCATAAATAATGATATTATAAGTCCTATTCCTACAACTAAGTCAACTATGTTCCACATTTGTCTGCCAAGTGCAATTTTGAAAAACGGTTGAAATAGCAAAGCAAGTCCACAGTAAATTATCATTTCTGTTTGTCTGCCTTGTTTGTTTGCTTGATATGCTAAAATTGCAAAACCAATTAGGCCTGCAAACCTCACAAACTGATAAAATCCGTATTGCATATCAGCCAAACAAAGAAAAAACAAAATCGCTAAGCCTATTTTAATTGCGTTGTTCATACTAATTCTTGTCATCTTGTGAATTGTCAGCAATGCTGATTAGGTCAAATTGTGGCAACTCGATCGCCTCAAAATATTGGCTTGTGATTTTGTCAAGAAATCCGTCTGTAATAATATCTTGTTCCAAATACTGTTCAATGTCAGGAAAGCGTTCTAAAATCTTTTCATCGCTTACCTTCAAACGGTGACGAATATTTTTGAAAAATTTGATTTCAGAATACTCGATATGCTCGTCTGCTTTAATAACCTGAATCGCAAAGTCAATTAAAGTTAATTCTTCTTCTTCCGAAAGATCAGTACTTCTAAGAGCATTAAAAAATTCATTAATGAAATTTTTACCTTTGTAATTAGTTTCGGAAATAAGAGAATTAATTTCCTCTTCAAAATTCAAATACTTAAGCACTGGTGATTTTTCACATACTGATTTTATTACAGCTATTTCTTGTTGGGCTATATTCCCGTCACATGCCATACAGCAAAATGCGGTTTTAAACAAAAGTTTGTCAAATGATATTGTGTCCATATTTTCTATATTTTATTATTTGAATCCAATGCGTGGTCTTTCGTTTTTTTGATCAATGCTTTCTCCGTCCATTTTTGCTTTTATCAGTTCATATTTCTTTAACTCCTGTAATGGAACAGATGGTTTAGTTTTCTTGATTACCTCTTCCAGAATTTTCATTGATATTCTTGACTTAGTTTTCAATGCCAATCTTGATGCTTCATTAACTAAAAGTTCAATGTCTGCCGAAACATAATTTTCAGTTAATTTGGCTAATTGATCATATTCTATTCCAAAATCTAATGGACGGTTTTTTAAATACATTTCAAACATGGATTTTCTTGCTTCAAAATCGGGTGGGGGCAAATAAAATTTCTTCTCTAAGCGACCTGCACGTAATGCTGCCGGATCTATATTATGAGGGAAATTGGTTGCTCCAATGATGAAAATTCCTTTTTCTGCCGTTCTATCCATTTGTGCCAAAAATTCGTTTACTGCCGATTTTGACATTTCATGAACATTATCATGTTCTCTGTTTGGCAATAACTCATTTATTTCATCAATAAAAATTAGTATTGGGGCTTTTTTTTCAGCTTCCTCGAACAATTTAGCTATATTTTCTTGCGTAGCATTTACATATTTACTTTTTAAACTAGCAGGTGTAAGAAGCATAAATTCAAAACCTACTTCTTCTGCTAAACACTTTGCAAAAAAAGTTTTGCCACATCCAGGAGGTCCATACAATAACATCCCATTTGGAATACTTAATCCATATTTAGCATATTCTTCAGGGTTGTGTAAAGCATCAATTACATCTAATTTCAATTGCTCTTTAAGGTCCTTCATTCCTGCAATAGCATCAAACCCTTTCCCTTTAACTTTTTTGCTTTGTATTTTCTTTTCGGGTTTTTCGCCTGATTTTACTTTCTGAACCTTATCAATGTCTTCAACTTCAATCTCACCATTCAGTGCTTTAAGGAACTCATTGGCAGTTTGAAAACGGCTTTCTATATCTTGACTTAAAGCTTTTTTAAGAATCAAATTTGTTTCCTCATTATATCCGATAAATTCATTTGAAAGCTTTGGAAAAGTCAAAGGTCTGGTTCTTTCTTGCAAAACAAGTTCTTCTGCATTCGTTCTGTCTGTTTGAAATTTTGAAACGTCCTTAAACCAAGGTGGCAATCCAAAGAGTGATTGATACATTACAGCCCCAACAGAATAAATATCGCTTTGCGGTGAATATAGTCCATTAAAGCATTCCGATGCAACATAGTTTAAATTTAATCCTGTTTTATTGAATGCTTTAGTTGATTGATGAAATGAACGGGCATATCCAAAATCTATGATTATAGCTTTAGGAACATCTCCTGATAAGTCAAGCATAATGTTTTGAGATGTAATTTCATTATGAATTATCGGCTCGGGTAAACTGTGCAAATAATTTAGACCTTCTAAAACATCAGATATTATGCTTTGAATGTCGTAATAATTGGTAAATGGCTCTCTAATTATTTTCTCTGCTAAAGTTTCACCGGGAATGAAGTCTAATATCAAATACCCAAACTTCTTGTTTTCATAAATAAGCTCACCACTATCCTTGTATGAAACAATATTTTTATGTTTTACTTTTTTCAAAAGCTCGATTTCCAAAAGGTTGTTATCGTTATCAAATGCTGAACGATGTGTTTTTGCATAATTGAATAATTTCAAGAAATAAAGATTACCACTAGAATCAATTACACGATATGTTTCAGCATTAGTGCCCTGTTTAATAAAAAGCATAATGCTATATTTACTATTGATGGTAAAACCTTTTGGTAATATGCCTTTATTTAAATTCATTATTCGAGTGTTTCTGGAATTTCATCTTGAGGTAATAAGCCAACTAGTTCTACCAATATTGGCCTAATTGAACTTGTATTTCCACTATTCACCATTTGCATTCCTTGATTAATGAGTTGTCTTGCTTTGCTGGAATTTTTCCAATGGAATGAATTAAAATTATCATTAAAATGCTTTAGGAATTGAGCATCCATTGCATTCCCTGTAACTGCATTACGAAGTTCAAAGTCTAATTGATCAATTTCTAGATTTAATAATTTAGCTTCTTTGATGTTCTTTTCTTTGATAATTAACTCAATCTTTTTTCTAAAATCTTCAATGTATGCGCTAATCTTATTCATATTTAGATTATCATCTACACCATTCTCCTTAATTTTTTCAATTAATTCTTCAAGTTCATAAAACGAATCTTTGAGTTCTTGTTCAATTTTTGGCCATTCAGTTTCTTTTGATGATTTTTCAAGATCTAATAATATTTTGCGGTATTCATCCATTAAACGTAGCCTGCCATCTGCTGTTGAACCAATGCTTTCAATGTCATCTTTTAATTTTTCAAGTCGTTCCGATATGTCGTATCTGTTTACTTTTTTAGCTAATTTATTGGATTGTTCGAATTTAATTTTTAAATCTTCAGCTTTAGGTGGTTCAGCTTGTTTAATTTCTATTTTTAATTCTTCCTCATGTTCAATAGTTGGAAATTCTGCAATAAATGTCATTAAAGAGGAAGAATCAATTTTAATTCTAATATTAACAGGGCTGCCCGCTGGCAGCAGTTTTGGTATAGTAGTTCCTGAGATAATTACATCCGTAATGTGATAATTCAAATCAGGGTTAGTTCCTTCAGCATTATATTCACCTTGGTAGATGGGAATTCTAATTATATCCTCTTTGACTCCTGGACGTATATCTCGTCTTGTTTTTAAATTATCAGCTACTCCAGTGATACCGGATTTTATCGCTTTATTTTTTTCAAGTCCCTTTACTGGAAAAAATAGATCCTTTTCTTCTTCTTGAAAATATTTTACAATGCCAATATGGTAAGGTAAAACTTGCATACTATCTACCCCACCTATTCCTTGTAATATTGTAAACTTGTGTGGCTGGCAATTAATTCTGTTACCAAAATTGTCATATGCTACAATTTCAAATTCATTGGTACAATTTTCTTCAAGAATTAAGTCTATTAGCGTAGATTTTTCTGTAATTTGTTTTTTACCGGTAGAAAAACCTTCAGGTTTTCTTATGATGTCTACAAATACTTTCTCAGGAATTGTACCTTCTGTTTTTTCTGGTAACAATTTTACGTTAACAATTTCTTCCGTTTCAACTGTTGTTGCTTCGTATTTAATATCCAACTGAAGTTTGGTTTTATCCCGACTTTCCTCTTTAATTTCTTCTGATATTGATATAGTTGATGCAAATAATGCAGCCCCCTTAGCAACTACTGTCATCGGGTCAACGGATGTATCTAATTTATCCGTTATTTGTTCTTTTAACATCCTGCGTAATATAGGTGAGTATGTAGGACCACCTACTAAAATTAGAGCTGCTAAATCGGTTCCTTTTAAGTTGTTTCTCTTTAATAGTGCTTTTGTAATGTCGATAGCTTTCTGGAATATAGGTGTTACTACCCTCTCCATATCTTTTTGGTCAACAGTAATATCAATTTCAGGTTCTTTACCATTTTCATCTACAAATGGTAGATCTCCCAATTGTGATAGAATGGTGTCTTTATCTTTAAAAGAAAGTTGAATCTTTACTTCTTCGGCATAAGGTTTAACAGCATTTCTTAAAATCTCTACTTTTTCTGGATCAGAAAGAAAGGAATCTAATTCATAATTTTTCCTTAAATTTGGAATAATTATCTGGTCAACGATGGCTTCATCAATGTTTTTTCCTCCGAGCCAGTTGTCACCTTCTGTATCTTTGATGGATAATATCCCTTCTTCTGATTTTAATAATGCAGCATCAAATGTTCCACCGCCAAAATCAAATACTAATAAAAATCCGTTTTTAACTTTCGAAGATAATCCATAAGCAGTTGCTGCTGCAACAGGTTCTTGTAATAAATGAACTTGTTTAAAACCTGCCAAACGGGCAGCTTGCATGGTTGCTTCGTTCTGTGGATTTAAAAATTTAGCAGGAACAGTAATCACTATTGATGATATATTGTCATCTTTTACAAAGGATTTAAGCTTTTTAAGAACTTCTGCAGATAATTCCTCAGAGGTAAATTCTTGATCCATGTGGGAACTATAGTATTTATTTGTAGTTCCCATAGTTCTTTTAAACTCAATAAATGTGTTTGATTTTGATTTTTCGAAAGTTCTTAATGCTCTAACATTATCATTTTGTAAAGCATCAACAGCAGGGTCACCAACCAAAATATCTTTTTTTCTTGTAAAATGGACGCAGGATGGCATTGTATCTTTTTGTTTGTCACTTTTAATAATTACAGGTGCGCCATTTTGCATCCTTGCTATTGCAGAATTGGTAGTTCCTAAGTCGATGCCGTAATCAATTTTAGTTCTCATATTTTCTATTATTTGTAAAGTTAAACGCCTATACTAACTTCAATTTGTGCTGTTTGGATTATTTTATCCTTATACCTCACTGCAGGTATAAGGATTTTAGAAATAACCTCTTGATCTTTCTCCAAATTTTCATCCGGAAAAGAGTTAATAATAGTAACCGGTAAACCGGGGTGATATGTTTTCCCTAAGAGTTCAATTATTTCATAACCATTAGCATTCAGGTTGTCTTTAATTTTTTCGATAGATTTTTTCAATTGCTTATATCCTTTCACATTAGAATCCATTAAGGATAAATTTCTTTCAATTAGATTTACTTCATTTGCTACCTTAAGAGCCAAAGAATGGTCAGGTTCTTGATTTGCATTTGCTGGAATATTTTTATTTTGTTGCACAAGGAGATGTATCTGTGCATTCAGTAATTCAGTTTGTTTTTCGAATTGTTTCACAAGACTTTCTTCGATGGAAGCTTTAGTTCGGCTAAGTTTTTCGAAAATATCGGTTTTATCTGATTTTTGTCGTTTATTTAATAGCCAGTAAATAAATATTGAAATAAGAATTGCAGTTAATACTCCAATCATTCCATATAGTGAATTTTTAATTAGTGATTTATCAACCTCCATGAATTTTTGGTTGGTATTAGTTTCTGTTGCCGAGATTTTGATGCCAAGTTCACTTGCAGTTTGCGAAATAGCAGAGCTATTTTTTTGCGTTAGAGTTCTTAAACTATCAATGCTTTTATAAGCATTTGAAAGCTTTATGTTCAGATTGCTTATTTCATATTTTAAACTTCCGTTCTCTTTCTGCAAGGTCTGAATACTTGTTTTTAGAGGTTGAAGTTCCATGGCCAAATCATCTTTGGTTAAGGTTTCTGTTTGTGCAAAAGCGTTTACGCTTGCCAAAATTAAAATTGATGTCATTATTCTTTTCATAATCTTTTATTAGTTGTTAAATTTTGAACCTATACCTGCACCTATCAAAGCACCAATTACGGCACCACCACCACCACCAGCTATTGCTCCAATAAATAAGCCTACAAGTCCTAAAATCCACCATGCATTAGGGGCAAATTCAAAGTCGCTTGATGAACTTGAACCTGTTGTTGTTCTGGACGTGGTCGATGAAGTACTTGACGAAGTTGTTGTTTTTGGTGTTTCCCAATAATTGATATATTCTATTCTGTTCTTGTATGAGTAAGGGATTTTGCTCGTTAAGAAATTAACCAAACTCTTATATTCACTTACTTTAGTTGTGTTGCTAGCTCGTTTTATTTTTTCAATGTTTTGAGGGGGGATAGCTTCACGGATAACCTCAGTTACTTTGTCCCAAGCAAGACAGTTCCGCTTCATTTCTTCTACCTTGCTCCAATTTATCGAAATATTGAATCTTGGAACTCTTAAAGTTCCAATCGTATCGTATTGTATTTCCTCAACTTGTTTGTCAATTTGTCTACACGCTTCTTCATAAGCATATTTAATGGATTTTAATACACCGATAGCTTGAGAAAGCTCTTTTTCTTTCATTTCTTCAAGTGTTTCAATGCTGTCTTTAATCCTGTCTTTTGTAAGCTTACCAATTGCAAGAGTTTTTGCCTGTTTAGCCAATTTCATTGATGTTTCCCAATAATCAGAATTGCTGTCCTTTTCTTGACTATCATTAAAATAGTCTATGCTACATTGTAGAACTTCATTGGCAACTTTGTCGGATATGGAAGTATATTTTAAATCAGATGCACCAACAATACTTTTAAGTTGATTCAAGTCGTTTGCAGTTGATGTAAACAATTCTTCACCTGCTTTCGCAGCATTGGCTTTGCTAGCTTTTCTCTTATTTTTTGCTGTTTCAATTTTATGCTCAATTTGTTCAATTAGCTTTTGAACAAATCTTATCATAAAATCTTGCTTCGCTAAAAAATCTTGATTATTAAGAATTTCAAGGAACTTTGGTATTAATGATTTTTTGTTGGCTTCCAGGTCTGTATAAAGTTGGTTGAGGAATATTAGTTGTAGCTCCTTTTTGCTGGTTTTGTGCGTTTCATCTACTACAGATGAAACAAATTTTTGAACAAAGTCGCTTTCAAGAAAATACAAACTTGCTACAACAGCATTGTGTAAATTGCCGTTGGCTCGAATAATATTTAGAACAGAAAAATTATGAAAAGCAGAGTAGTTTTTTCCTGTAACTGGCTTCCAAAATCTTTTTCCTTCTTCGTCAGTTTTGGTAATTAGTTTCCCCCAAATTTCATTTGCTGCTTCAATGTCGCCACTTTTCAATGCTTCAAAAGCAGCTTCATCTGTTATTGGGTTGCCATTCCAAAACCAGAATAAGGCTGCATTTATCTTGTCATTATCAAGGTTTAGTTTTGATGCTGCTTCTTCGACTTTCTCAATAGTTCTATGAAGATTTCCCAGAGCAGGAAAACTAAAGTCGTCTACCGGGTCTTGTTCGGCTTCAATATATTTTTTGAGCCTGCTTATTTGCTTTGTCTGCTCCCTTGCGGTTGCTCCAACGAGCAAACCGACTATCCTGTATGGATTGTTTTTAATTAAGTTCATCTATACTGCCAGTTAATAATTTTCGAATTTATGTTTTTCAGTTGTGCGTTGGCAAAAAATGGCTCTTTTGGTTTTGCGAAGGGTTGGCGTGTGTTTCGGACAAAACCAAATGTGCGATTTTTGCGGTTGGTTAAAATTGTTTTTAAAAAATGTGCGATGGGAAAAAATAAAAATACAGAAGCCTTGGCTTTTGGGTCGGCTGTCTGATAGTTCATTTGTCCCGTCTTTTTATATATATTTCTGTCGTTCATTCTTACTGTGTCGTCTTTTAGGCTTGCAGGTAACGGTTCGGGTATTGCCGCAGTGGGGGATTTTCAGCACCAAAGTTCAATAGATGTACTACCGTTTGTTTAAGCACAAAAGTTTCATAGAAGCACTTTACCCCCCATTGCGGCAATACCTTGTTAGCGGCTGTATTTTTATCAAAGTTCAATTGTCCGTTCTATGTTTATTTGTTCTAAAAATGTTTCATCGTGCGACACAACAATGATTGTCCCTTGGTATTCATTTATTGCTGCTGTCAGTATTTCAACATTCTGTATGTCTAAATTATTTGTTGGCTCGTCAAAAATAATAATATCTGGTGACTTACTGTTAATCGTCAAGCAACAAAGTAACAAACGCATTCTTTCGCCACCACTCAAAGCACTACAAGATTTGTCCCAATCATTTTTTGTAAACAAAAAGCGGTTGAGCCGGATTTTGATTTCGTGTTCTTGTAATGCAGAAACATTGAATTGTTCGGCTTGTTCGTAAACTTTTAGTTTGTTGTCAAGCAAAGAATAGTCTTGGTCAATATAAACCGCTTTGTTGTCTGCTCGGTAAATTGTTCCTGCTTGCGGTTTAATGTCGCCCAAGATGAGTTTTATCAAAGTAGTTTTTCCCGAACCATTTGTACCTTTCAATGCGATTCGTTCGCCACTTGTAATTTGAAAGTTCAGATTGTCTTTCCAAAGCGGTTGTGTGTGGTAAGCATAATTGATATTTGTTGCCGTAAACAAAACTTTTCCTTTGTGTAATGCTGAATTGTCAAAACCAAACTTCATTTTGTCAATGTCAGGCAACGAAGAACGAAGTTCTTGTAAGTCTTGCGAAATGCCCCCGATTTTTTCTGCGTGAACACTTTTCATTTTTGATGTGCTGTTTTCTGCATTGTTTCGCAAAGTGTTCAACATTATTCGGGCAACGCCCGCTTTTTCTTGTTTGCCTTTTCCACGACTGTCTAATTTTTGCTGTCGTTCCAATGTTTCCCGTTCTTTTTCTTTGGCTTTTCGCAGTTCTTTTTCTTTGCTTTGAATGTCTTGACTTAAAGCGTTGTTTTCAATTTGTTTTTGCTCTTTGTAAAAGTCGTAATTACCGCCATAAACTTTAACTCCGTGTTTACTTAATTCGCAAATTGTGTCCAACAAGTTTAGTAATTTTCTGTCGTGGCTTACAACAATCAATGTGCTTTTTGTGGACTTAATGAAGCTATACAAAAGTTGTCTGCCCGAAACGTCTAAATGATTGCTTGGCTCGTCCAACAAAACCAATTCGGGTTGATGAATGGAAATTCCCGCCAAAAAAACTTTTGTTTTTTGTCCTCCGCTTAACGTTTCCATTTTTTGCGATAAGTCTAAGCCGTCCAATTGCCAAAAGTTCAGTGCCTCTTTGCAACGGTCTTCTATTGTCCAATCGTCATTCAGCAAATTGAAATTTTCCTCGCTTGTGTTTCCGTTCAAGATGTCTTTCAAAGCGTTCAATTTGCCTTCAATTCGCAACGCTTGTGCTATTGTCAAATGATTGAATTGTCCGAAAATTTGCGGAACATAATACGGCTCTGCGTCAATGTTTATTTGTCCGCTTGAAGGTTGAAGTTCGCTTGCAATAATTTTGAGCAAGGTAGATTTCCCTACTCCGTTGTTGCCTATTAAAGCTGTCTTTTCGTGATTGTTTACTGTCAGATTGATGTCGCTAAACAGTAAATCTTTGCTAGGGTGTGTATATGAAATGTTTTGTAAAATCAACATAATTTCTTTCGTTAAAGATGAAACAATACAGCAACCGCTTTGCGGTTGTTGTTCTGATATGTCTGAAAGAAATTATTTTTTACATTCTGTCTTTACTTAATTTTTTGTGTCTGCAAATATATGAACTTTCTGTTTAGCACGGTCGGTTGTAATATAGCCGCTAACGGCTGAGTGTAGCAGCAGTAAGGGATTGCGGGCTACTGTCCTGTCTGCCGACACTGAAGTTTGAGCGGGGCAAAATGTTCCAATTACCACCAAAACCCTTATTGCTGCTACACTTTGTTAGGCAACGTAATTCAT
>JAHDRA010000096.1 GCA_018433525.1 Paludibacteraceae bacterium | reverse complement strand
CCTTGGAAAATTCCTCCTGTAGCTACAAAGTATCCTTCATTGTTGCCAGTTGTCAATTTTGTAATTCTGTTTTTATTGTAGGTTACATTATAACTTATATCCCACGTACAGTTTTTATTGGAGATAGGTTTGCCACTGATCATAAATTCGATTCCTTTATTTTCAAGGGATCCTATATTACTGATAACTTTATTTCTGAAATTGGTTCCGGCGGGTACAGAAACTACATTGATCAAATCATTGGTTTTCCTGAAATAGTAATCTAACGACCCAGTGAGGCGGTTATTAAATATGCCTGCATCCAAACCGGCATTCCAAGTAGTGGTTTGTTCCCATTTTAGGAGTTTGTTGTATGCATCAGGACGGGAAGTATAATAATACTCATTCCCAAACGGATATAAAGCATGTTCTTTACTGATGGTATAAACCGGAATATATGGATAATCGCCCTGACTGATATCCTGTTGACCTGTGATTCCATAACCCAATCTGAGTTTCAGGTCAGAAAAAGTACCTCGCTCACTAATAAAATGTTCTTCGCTAATTTTCCATGCCAAAGCAACCGATGGGAATAAAGCCCAGCGATTTTCGGGCGCAAATCTTGAAGAACCGTCATCGCGTAAAGTTGCCGTAAGCAAGTACTTTCCGGCAAGGGAATAATTCAATCGACCAAAGAAGGATACCAAATAATTTTCTGTTTTCCAAAGACTTTGATCCGGTGTAATATGGTTATAATAACCATCATTTTCATCTATAATTCCATCGTTGTTGCTGTCAATTTTTTCCAAGCTTCGATACTCGTTTTGTCCTTCCCTATAATAATGTTGCCATTCGTAGCCACCCATAATATCAAAACTATGTTTGTTTATTTCTTTGGCATATTGGAAATAAAAATTTAACAAACGATTGGTTTTTTCAATTTTGTCCCAACCTGTACGGCCCCACGGATAATCGCTTGTAGCTGTGGAATCGATATGCAAATCCTGCTTGCCATAAGAACTTTCTATACCCAGACTCAAGTGAGCTTTTAATTCGGGCAAAAAGAAGAATTTGTAATCTACTTCTGCATTCCCAATAAAGTCATTTGCTTTGGAAACATCTCTTTTTTGTTCAAGTAATGCCACCGGATTTTTTGTTGCATTGGTATTGATGGATTTGAATGTACCATTTGTGTTTTTTTCAAACCATTGCCAATAACCTCCGAATCGCTGGAATTCGGGATCATCTGTTTTTACAGGGTGAGTTGGATCCATTGTCAAAGCAGCGCCCACTGCACCACCATCGGCAAATCGGTTTTTTGCAAACATGCCTTTTCCATTCAGATTAAATTTCAAATGATCATCGAAAAACGAAGGACTAAGATTAATTGAACCGGTATAACGCTCAAAATAGGATGTTTTTATAATGCCGTTTTGATTGGTATAACCCACAGAAACACGATAAGGAGTATTTTTTATTCCGCCCACCACACTGATGTTGTGATCCTGACTGAAGGCATTTCTGTAGATTTGGTCCTGCCAATCTGTGTTTTCTGTACCCATAGCGTTTCTGGCATCAATATCTGTTTGACCATCTCCTGAGTAAACTTGGTTAACAAGGGCTCTGAATTCATCTCCTTTTAAAACTTCAATCCTTTTGTTAAGGGTACTTAAAGAAACATTGCCATCGTAACTTACTTTAGGTTTTCCCGATTTTGAACCTTTTTTGGTAGTAATAAGGATCACGCCATTGGAAGCTCTTGATCCGTAGATAGCGGTAGCAGAAGCATCTTTTAGTACCGTAAAGCTTTCAATATCGTTTGGATTAATGGTGCTCAGCTGATTGGCTACACCCTTGATGCCGTTATTGTCGATTGGCAAACCGTCAATAACAATGAGAGGATCGTTGCTGGCGTTGAGGGATGAACCTCCACGAATACGAATAGTAGCACCCGTACCGGGAGTACCGCCTCCGGTAGTAATGTTCACACCGGCGATTTTACCAAGCAACATGTCTTGTGCATTGGTAACTTGTCCCTTGTTCATGGCATCGGGTTTGATGGCAGTAACGGAGCCGGTTGCGTCAGTTTTCTTTACTGTGCCATAGCCAATGGCTACCACTTCTCCAAGTGTGATAACATCTTCTTCCAGTTTAATTGTAAATTTTCGTTTGCCCGCAACAGGAATTTCCAGAGGTTTATAACCAACATATTTTACTATAATAACGGCATCAGCAGCAACATTTAAAGTAAATTCGCCGTCATAATTGGTAATGGTGCCATTGGTAGTTCCCTTTTCAAGAATATTGGCCCCAATAATTGGATCCCCCGTGTTCGAATCAATCACTTTTCCGGAAATGGCAATTTGCTGGGCATTGGACAAGTTCCCTGCAACAGAAAAAAGTAAAGCCATTCCAAATGTGAAAATTTTGAGTTTGAAATGATTGTTCATCATGCATTTTATTTTTTAAGGTTATTAATTGAGATTCTTTTACTTAAAATCCATTACCAGGTTGAAAAACATATATAAAGATTGAAACTGAATTTTAATTCAAATTACATAGGCAAAAATATACGTTAAAAAAACATTTCCAATGCCCAAAAGAAAAAAACTTGCAAATATTTTATGCAAACGTTTGCAAATTATTTATCTTTTAAACAAACACTTATGTTGTTTTTTTACTGTTTATTCGCTAATTGATTCATTCATTTGAATTTTAGTTTCATTTTTTGCTTCATTTTTTATAATTTGGAATAAAAAAATAACTGTATATTTGTCTGTATGATTTTTTGATTTTTTTTAAAACGCAAGCAACTCAAAAAATCAGAAAAAAATTTAATTTTTTAAATTGCTTTGTTTATTTTTGAGCTTTGAAAATTTTTTTGGGGTATGAAAAACTCACAAATTACCATTAAGGATATTGCAAGGGCGTTGGACATTTCGCCCTCTACTGTTTCACGAGCGTTAAAGAATCATCCCGACATCAGTCAGGAAACGAAAGATGCGGTGAAAAAATATGCTCGGGAATACAACTACCGTCCCAATGCAATGGCCATGAATTTACGCATGAGTAAAAGCAATACGATTGGTGTGATTGTCCCTGAAATTATACATTATTTTTTCTCCTCTATTTTGTCGGGTATTGAACAGGTTGCCAATAAGGAAGGATTTAACGTGATTATTTGTCAGTCGAGCGAGAATTACGAAAAGGAAGTAAGAAATGTTGATGCACTCATTTCAGCACGTGTTTCGGGTATTTTGGCCAGCTTATCTAAAAATACGTCCACTTACGGCCATTTTCAGGAAATAGTTGATCACAATATTCCATTGGTTTTTTTCGATAGGATTTGCATTGGCATCAGTACAGATAGGGTAGTAGTGGATGATTATGCGGGGGCTTTTGCTGCCGTTGAATATCTGATTCAAACAGGTTGCAAGAAAATTGCCTTTTACACTTCACCGCTTCATCTCGAAATTTCTAAAAATCGGAGAAACGGTTATCTGGATGCGCTTCACAAATACGGTTTACCTGTGGATGAATCGCTGATTCGAGTTTGCGATACGCGGGAAGAAGCCATCATTATTACTCCGGAAATTTTAGATCGCCCTGATCGTCCTGATGGTTTTTTTGCCATTAACGACCATTGTGCATCAGGTATTTTGTATGCAGCAAAATTGGCCAAGTTGCATGTTCCTCAGGATATTTCCATTTGTGGTTTTTCGGATGGAGAATTGGCAAAAGCCTGCGACCCTATGTTGACTACTGTAGAACAGCATGGTTACGAAATGGGCATCAGTGCGGCCGAACTGTTGATTTCCAAAATCAAGGGTGAGACACAAGGAAAATATACGAATAAAATAATTAAAACCAATTTAATAATCAGAGGTACTACGCGCTGATTCAATGGTTTTGAGACATTAATTTCCCGGAATGGTTTTTATTAAAAATTTTCAATACTCATACATTTGAAAAGTATGCAAGAATTTACATTTGCGAGAAAAAAGGTGAAACCTCATTTAAGTTTTTTTAGGATTCTTTCCCTCAGTATGGGATTTTTGGGTATTCAGTTTGGCTATGCGTTGCAGAATGCCAATGCCAGCCGAATATTGCAAGGATTTGGTGCTGATATTGAACAACTTTCCTGGTTTTGGTTGGCTGCTCCACTTACAGGAATGATTGTTCAACCCATTATTGGTCATTATTCGGATCACACATGGACACGACTGGGCAGGCGGCGACCGTTTTTTTTGGCAGGTGCTTTTTTGGCTGCTATCGCTTTGGTATTAATGCCCAATGCCGGTGTTTTTGCCGATGTGTTACCGGCCATGTTTGTTGGTGCAGGTTTTCTAATGATAATGGATGCTTCCATTAATGTGGCTATGGAACCTTTTCGTGCGCTGGTTGCCGATATGCTACCTGCCGAACAAACTACAGTCGGATTTTCGGTTCAGAGTTTTCTGATAGGGATTGGTGCTGTCATTGGTTCATGGTTGCCTTATGTGCTGGCAGAGTGGTTGGGCATAGCCAAAACTGCCCCGGAAGGGCAAGTTCCGCCAAATGTGATTTTTTCTTTTTATATTGGTGCTGTCGTGCTAATTGTTACAATTTTGTGGACAGTGTTTACAACGAAAGAATACTCGCCGGAGGAATTGCAGGCATTTGAATCGGAAGAGGAAAGAACGGAGAAAAAAAATCCAAAATTTTCCGATATTTTCAAAGATATGGCAACTATGCCAAAAACCATGAAGCAGCTTTCCATTACTCAATTTTTCACATGGATTGCTCTTTTTGGCATGTGGGTTTTTACAACGCCGGCCATTGCTCAGCATGTTTATGGTTTACCTGTTACCGATACTTCTTCCCCAACTTATCAGGATGCGGGAAATTGGGTAGGAATACTTTTTGGCGTTTACAATGGTGTTGCCATGTTTTATGCGCTGGCTTTACCCGCAATAGCCAGAAATATAGGCAGAAAATTGACACACAGCTTTTCCTTGATTTGTGGCGCAGCCGGGTTGCTTTCAATTTTCTTTATCAATGATCCCCAATGGTTGATACTTTCCATGATTGGTGTCGGAATAGCTTGGGGCAGCATTTTGTCGATGCCGTATGCCATTCTTGCTCCATCTCTTCCTCCGGCAAAGATCGGAGTTTATATGGGTATCTTCAATATTTTCATTACAGTTCCACAGATTGTGAATGGACTTTTTGGTGGAATGGTGGTGAAACGGATTTTTGATTCACAAGCCATTTATGCACTTATCATGTCGGGTTGTTTTTTGCTGATAGCCGCCATAAGTGTGTTATGGGTTGAGGATAAGGCGGAAATTCGACATAGATAGAATATTGCTTAGATGAATTTATTGTATGAATTGTTTCGATTTTTTTATATTTTCCCGACCTTCTTCCAGCATTACATATTGAAAGGAATGAGAAGCAGCTTCTTTTCTTTAAAAGTGGGTACAAGCCTTATTTTTTTGTGGGTTTAATAACTATGTCTATTCCATTTTTGACCGGTGAAGTAGTTAATTGAAGAAACAAAAATTTGAGAATTTCGTACTCGACTCTAATTTCATATTCACTGAAGTTTTCGTCGCGTTGATAGTTTCCAAAATTGCGAACGTAATTAATAAAAATTTTGTTGGTCAAGTATTTACCAACTTCAAGGGAACCACTTTCAAATGAACCCTTGCTTTTTACTTCTATATAATCTACATTCAGTGTATTACTCAGAAGTTTGGTAAGTTGCGAAGAAAGTCCCGATGCAGCAAGACTTTCGGTCAGTCCCAATGCATCAAAAGTTTGATTTATATTTTCTCGTTGTCCACTGGTCAAGGCATCCAATTTTGCTCCAAACAGAATATAGGAAAGTGCATCTCCTTCATCAATTTGCTGGTTATCCATTGTGAATTTTATTTCAGGCGACATCATTTCTCCTGAAATATTTGCCAGCAGTTTTTTTTGTTGTCTGTTTGAGTCTCTAAAATTGTAGGCTGCAGTGAAGTTGAGTAATGGATTTATTTTTTCTCCACCTTGAAAAGAAATTGTTCCCGACTCGATAATGAAAACTTTTCCCAGTAAATTGTATTGACCGCGCAGCACTTCAACCGATCCGAAAAGTTCAAAAAACTCTTTGTGTTTCATTAATTGAACATCACCTGAAAGTTCAACACGCATATCTTGATTTTTTATCCAAGTATTACGTGGAATTTTTACACGTAAATTTCCTTGTAATTTTTTTAAAAAATCCGTTTCTTCTTTTTTGCTTTCTTCATTACGGGGTCGCAGTGTAATAACCAGAGAATCTTCAGGTTGCATTTTTTTCAACTCTTTAATTAATAGAGGTTCGGGGAGTTGAGGGGCGGAGGTTTTTCCTACCAGTTGCAGCAATGAAGGAAGATTTATTTCAGCTTGAGGGATATTAATATCTCCCGAAAAGAGTAAACTGTCAGCGTTTCCCTTCAGCAAAGCATTGCCCGATACAGCCATGTTATAATTTTTATGGTCAATAGGTCTGAAGTTGGCAAAATGAATTTGAACATTTGCCAAAGGTGAAGGAGCATTTGTAGATTTTGATAAAAAAGTGGGAGGGGACATATTACCATTTATATTCATTCGGCCATCACGACTGGTTATTAGGAAAGTGTCAATTTTAATTTTATTGTTATCCATCGATATTCCGGCCATGAAGTGAGGATAGTTGATTCCATATTGCGGCATTTTGATTTTTCCGTCTGTAATTTCAATTTTTCCTTTCAGTTCGGGTTCTTTAATGTTTCCACCGGCATGCATGGAAGTTTGTATGATTCCTTCATATTGTCCGTCAGGAAGAAAAGATTGCAGTAATGTAAGGGGAATTTTATTGGCAAAAAGATTAAAATCAAAATTTTCATTTTCGTAACTTGGAATATTGAATTGCATACTGTCCAGACGAAAATTCACCGGAATTTTTGCATCGGCAGAAAGTTTTCCGCTGTCCGGTAAATTTATGTTTACTTTTGTGTTCAACTGTTGTTGGGAGAGTTGAAGTGCCCCTGTCATGTTGCCTGCATAATAATTTTGAAGTACGAAGTTGTTTAACCGAAATTTTGCTTCGACTACCGGAGAAGAAGCTTCGCCCATCAATTGTACATTAAAATTTATTTTTCCTTGTAGCGATTGTTCAGGAAAAAATGTTTCGGATATTTTGGCAAAATCCAAATTAGAGAGGGAAATTTGAAAATTTTGTTCTCCATTTTTACTGATTTTTCCTTCGGCCGAAAGAGTTTGTAAGGTATCAGCATCTTCAGAAATTAGTTTTAAATGTTCAAGCCGATAATCAGTTTCGCTCAAGTAGAACAGCGCAGTGTCGGTACCCTGTTTCCAACTGTTGTTTCGGTAATTTATTCGGAAATCGGATAATTCAACCAGCAGAGGGTTGTCGAGATGAATTGCCGATTTAAATGAAGTATTTAATTCCCCGCTTTCTGCAATAGACGACAATTGTATATTTTTTGAATCGGCATTGGATACAAGTTGAATGCTTTGTAATTCGATTCCACCGAGATTCAGATTTTTTGCATTCAAATTACCTGATACAGAAAAGTTCCTGTCATTGGGTATTTGTGCAGTTATATGTGCTGTAACTTCCTCAGCACTGTAAGTTTGAAATTGCGTGTCAAACAAGGTTAAATTCAGATCGGTAAGAAATTTTTTTGGAGCTCCATGAAAATGTCCGGCAATTTTGCCTCTTCCATTCAAGTTTTCTACGCCGGTGAATTTTATTATTTCTGAAGCGTTGTTGAGCGTCAAGTTCAGAAAAGCATCGGAATTTCCTTTTATGCTGTAAATGCCATTGGCAGATAAATGTGCCGATGCCGTTTCAACTGAGAAATTTTCAATAAAGAAATTCTGTTGTTGAAAATTTAGATTGGACTGCAACGAGTGAATCGTCCATCCGGAAATACTTGAGGTGTCTACTTGAATTTTTGCATAAGCAGTCATTTGAAGTGGATCGAAACCGGAACCTTCAAGTTCTATTTTCATATTCAAATCGGAAGAACCCTTCATGGCAGGGAACAAGGTTGAAGGATTCAATTTTCGGGTTACAAGCAGAAATTTATAAGATGGAATGCTTTCGGTAGGTTCTTTTATTGCTGACTGTAAATACAGATTACCAAAAGGACTCTCGGCAAATAATTGTCCTGTTAATTTTTTTGAAGCATAATCAAAATTGAAATTCAGTTTATGTAGATCCTGGTTGTTAATTTTTAATTTTCCGAAATCACCCTTTATCCCCATCTCCATCGTATTCAATGAAATGCCTTTTCCGTTTATGAATATTTCTCCATTGAGCAAAATATTGGGTTCAGGCAGGTTGATCCACTTGTTCAATTCCATTTGGTCTACATTGGCCATCAGAGTATAGGTAACATTGTCGGTCAATTTGGGTTGCCGAATTATTTCCGTAATTTTTGAAACCTGAAGATTTATTTCGATTTTTTCCTTTTTTTCGGACAGGTTTAATGTGAGCCGAAGATTATCATCCTGCATTATTGATTCGACATGCACCAGTGGATGAATATTTTCCTGCAAAGGAGCAGAAAAAAAATCTGCAAATTCATTTAGAAACAAGGGAGCAGTTTTAACACTTAAAAAGGAAGTTTCTGAAGCTGAAATGTCGATTTTCGAATTGGCAGTCAAAGTATTGTTGCCGGTACGAAGAAAAAAATCGGAAAGATGTAATATCTCACTCTCTTGTACGAAATTAAATTTCAGTTCTTTAATTTGTAAATCAGGTTGATGTGAGGTTAGTCTAAATTCTTCCATGAAAAGTTTCGATTGCTTGTCGGAATATTCCCCGTTGCATTTCAGATGAAGATCGGAAATTTTTTCAGGCAGGGAGGGATTTTCTGAAAGAATAAAAATTTGAGCATTGTTCAATTGTAAATTTTCAAGTGTTATTCTCATTTTAAAGGGAGATGTCTTTTCGGTGGGTTGTGAAGGGGTCTTTATTAATTCCTGAAAATTCCAACGCCCATTTTTTTGCTGCATCAGTTTTACTTGCAACCGATCAATTGTTAAGGAATGTATCGAAATATTACCTGAAACTAAAGGTGCAAGTTGGTAATCTATCTTTAGCATTGGTATCCATATCAACGTGTCCGAATGGTTGGTCAACAAAATTTGTTTTAGACGTAAACCATTAATAAAATTTCCCTCCAACTTACCTATGTGTAATTGTCCGTTCAATACCTTTTCGGCCTGAAGTTCAGCAAAATCAACCAAAAGGGATTTTACAAAGGGTGTTTGTAATGCCCCCAACGCAAGTAACAACAGGATCACCGGAGTTATGATTAAAAACCCTATTGTACGGATGATATGTTTGATGATTTTTCGCATAAGGTTTTTAAAATGCTTGTCCGACATTCAGAAAAACTTGTACCGATTTTTTTTCGTTCCAAAGCGGAACGCTTATATCCAAGCGAATAGCGCCAACAGGTGTTTTAATTCTCAGTCCTGTACCTGCTGAGTAAGCCAGTTTATCCAAAGGAAAATGGAATGAGGATGCCCACACATTACCGGCATCCAAAAACACGGCACTTTCAAGAAGCCAAAATAAAGGATGTCGTATTTCCAAACTGAGCTCCAAATTGCTTTTTCCTCCTAATGGAGAACCGTCATCTCTTTTGGGACCAAGAGCCCAGCGGCTCCAGCCCCTTACAGAGTTGCTCCCTCCAGAATAAAATCTGTCTTCCACTGGAACATATTCTATTACATTGGAGGAAAAAACAGTTCCGCCCATTAATCGTGCAGCACAAGAAAAATTGTTAATTTGCAGATATTTTCGTGTATCTATCCAAATTTTTGTATAATCAAAATCACTCCCAAATAAATATCCATTGCTTTTTATGCCAATACTTATAATTTCCCCACGTTCAGGGTTAATTTGCGGGAAAGCATTGTTGTATTGAAAAGTAGTCAGCAATCCCGATTTGTTGTAAAGAAAATCTTTACTTTCAGGATTGATTAATTCCAAATTGTCCACTTCGGAGTATTGTTTAATATTTTCCAAATAATAACTTAAGGTAAGATTTATTTTATCGGAAAAGGAATAACCGAATGGTAAATTTAGTCCATAAGTTCGAATATCAAAACCGGGTTCTGCCTGCCTGCGTAAAAAAGGGTTAAGCCGCATTGAAATATTTTTAGAAAACAATTGCGGTTGTATCCAGCTTAAACTGAAATGATACGGTTCCAATGCCGAATGTTTGGCGTACAAATGAAATCGTGAAGCATCGCCCCACAACGAATGAAAGGACAGATCAAGAAAGGTACGAAATTGATCTTCTGTACCATAGCCAAGTCCGATTTGAGCATTCCATTGGGGAGTTTCTTCAATGGTTAATTTTACTGGAATGGAATTTCGAGTGGAGGAAGCATCAATCTGAGGTTGGAGCGAGGCCACCCTGAAAAGTTGTAAATCGAAAAGTTGTTTTCGTGTTTTATCCAGTTTCTTATTGCTGTAAATCTCTCCTTCTGTGTAGGCGAGTTGACGGCGAATCAAACTTTCTTTTATGTTTTGATTGCCAACAATTTCGGTCTTCCCAAAAAAACAAATTTCGAATGGTCGAATAACATAAACGACATCTGCCCGATATGAATCGAGTGAAAGATTAATCAAATGATCAACTTGTACATATACATATCCTGAGTTGATAAATATTTGTTCGATGCGGGATTTGTCTTCATGCACATCTTTGTCTCTGAAACGCCTGCCGTTTTTAGATACAATGTGTTTTTTTATAAGATGTAATAGTGTATCCTTTTTTTCTTCCGAAATAGATTGGCTTTCTATGTCGAATCCGATTTCTCCAAAAAATATCGGGGTGTTTTCTTCGATTTTAATATAAATTTCGACTTTTTGTTTTTTATGATTGGTGGCCAATGAATCCACTTGCACTTCAACAAACGGGAAACCTTCGGTTTGATAAAAAAGGGTCATTCGTTCAATATCCAACTCCATTAAATTTTCGTTAAAAATTACCGGTTCCTTTTTCAAAAAAGTACGTTGCAAAAAATTGTAAGTAGCAAGGTTGGTTTTTTCCAGTAATTCCGATTTTGAAAATGTTTGATTGCCGACTATCGTTATTTTTTCAATTTGATATCCGTTTTGAGCTTTCGCGGCAATGGCACAAAAGTAAAACAGAAATAAAACGACAGCTTTTCCCTGCCGAAAAATATTAAATTCCAAAAATTTGAATCGATACGGCATTCCTATGTCCTAAAAATTTAAACATCGAGGTTTTGCAGACGTGATGACAAAAAAAAATGCTGTTTAATTGGGAAAATAATTTCATCAGAATATAATTTATTTTTTAAAGGTCTGATGGAACCCACATGTCTGAATATTATATTCATTCGTGTTTGTGTATGCAATACATGTGGGTTTTTAAAAATTTCCCAGATCAGATGATAAATAAGGAAATTAAAACAGACAACACGGTTTAGGTGCAAGTTTGAGTTTAACTGATAAAATCAACAAAATGTAAACTATAATCGTTATTTTCTTTTCTTCATTTTCAATTTTCCCTGCCCTACTGTTGCCATGTGCATCATTTTACCTACTTGGTCGAATTGTTTCAACAATCGGTTTACTTCCACAATACTTCTTCCACTACCTTTGGCAATGCGCAATTTTCTGCTTCCGTTCAGCAATTTCGGGTTTTCGCGTTCTTCAGGTGTCATGGAGAAAATTATGGCTTCGATGCCGGTAAATGCACTATCGTCAATGTCCACATCTTTCAAGGCTTTTCCCATGCCGGGAATCATGGAAGCCAAATCCTTTATGTTTCCCATCTTTTTGATTTGGGAAATTTGGGACAGAAAATCGTTAAAATCAAATTGATTTTTGGCAATTTTTTTCTGTAATCTTCGGGCTTCTTCTTCATTATACTGTTCCTGAGCTCTTTCTACCAACGATACAATATCTCCCATACCCAAAATACGGTCTGCCATTCGTTCGGGATGGAACACATCCAAAGCATCCATCTTTTCACCAGTTCCAACAAATTTAATGGGCTTGTCGACAACCGAGCGAATGGAAAGTGCAGCTCCGCCACGTGTATCGCCATCCAATTTGGTCAGCACCACACCATCAAAATTAAGTCGATCGTTGAATTCCTTTGCCGTATTCACAGCATCCTGACCCGTCATGGCATCCACGACAAATAAAATTTCCTGAGGCTGAATGGCTTTTTTTATGGCTGCTATTTCGTTCATCATCGTCTCATCAACTGCCAAACGCCCAGCAGTATCCACAATGACCACATCATAACCGTGAAGTTTGGCATATTTTATGGCTGCTTCGGCAATTGAAACAGGATTTTTATTGTCTTCTTCAGAATACACAGGAATTTTAAGCTGCTGACCCAAAACTTTCAATTGCTCGATAGCTGCAGGTCGATATACGTCGCCGGCAACCAACAAGGGATTTTTTCCTCGTTTTGTTTTCAACAGATTGGCAAGTTTGGCCGAAAAAGTAGTTTTACCTGAACCTTGCAAACCGGCCATCAGGATTACAGCCGGCGAACCTTTCAGATTAATGTCCACACTTGAGCCGCCCATAAGTTGAGCCAATTCATCGTGAACAATTTTTATCATCAACTGGCTGGGCTTAATCGAAGTCAATACATTTTGACCCAATGCTTTTTCCTTTACCGTATCGGTAAAGGTTTTGGCTGTCTTATAATTGACATCGGCATCAAGCAAAGCTTTTCTAACGTCTTTCAATGTTTCGGCCACATTGATTTCGGTTATCCGTCCTTCACCCTTTAAGATTTTAAAAGATCTCTCAAGTCTTTCAGAAAGTGATTCAAACATTTTTAATTATCCTCGTTTATGAATTAATTTTATTCCTTAAATTTTTATTTATTGTCCTTTATTCGCATGCTGTCCCAAACAAAATACAAAATGAGCAATACATACATAAAGAGCGCCAACCATTCCGAACCGGGCTGTTGCAGCCAACTTTCATTGGTGAGTTGAATACCGCCAAAACGCAAGGCAGCGCTGACTACGCCCATTAATGCACCTCCGGCTATAAATCCCGAAGCAAGCAATGTTCCTTTTTCCTGACGCAAACGGTTTAATTCCTTATTGCTGCTTCGGCCCGAAACATACCAGCTAACAAGTCCACCAACCAGAAGGGGAATATTTAATTCCAGCGGAATAAACATTCCGAGTGCAAAAGCCAGCGCAGGAACATTGAAAAAATTCAGTACCAAAGCAATCAGGGCTCCCATGCCATACAAGAGCCACGGCGCACCAACTCCCGACATCAGCGGCTCAATTACCGCTGCCATCGCATTGGCTTGAGGTGCGACCAAAGCATTTTCACCTGTAAATCCGTAAGTTTTGTTCAGAATCATAATAACACCACCTACCGTAGCAGCCGAAACAAGCGTTCCCAAAAATTTCCAGCTTTCCTGTTTGGCCGGCGTTGTTCCAATCCAATAACCAATTTTCAAATCGGTGATAAAGCCTCCTGCCATAGACAGGGCTGTGCAAACCACACCTCCCATAATCAACGATGCCGTCATACCTGCCGTTCCTTTTAAACCTACTGCTACCATAATCACAGAAGAAAGAATCAGCGTCATCAACGTCATGCCCGAAACGGGATTGGTACCCACAATAGCAATGGCATTGGCAGCTACCGTTGTAAACAGAAAGGCAATGATACCGATGACCAGTATGCCAACCACAGCATGTGTCAAATTGCCGACTACACCAAAATAAAAAAACAGAAAAGTAGCCAACAATGCTCCGATTATTCCAAAGATAATAATTTTCATTGAAATATCGCGCTGGGTACGTTTGATTTTTTGCTGCTCGAGTGATTTTGCTCCGCCTTTCAGTTCTTTTGCAGCCAAACCAACCGCATCCATAATAATTTTCCATGATTTTGCCACGCCGATAATCCCTGCCATCGCAATTCCTCCAATACCGATATGTCGAGCAAAATCTCTAAAAATAATTTCAGGACTCATGACAGCTAAAGTTCCCTGAAACGCCGGATTCAGCAGGTGAATTACCTGATCGTTCAAAAGAGGCAATACAGGAACAACTACAAACCAAATCAGAGCTGAACCCGCACAAATAATGGCAGCATATTTTAATCCGACGATATATCCCAATCCCAATACGGCAGCTCCGACATTAACTTTGAAAACGAGTTTGGCTTTTTCGGCAATTTGCGCGCCAAAAGGCAAAACCCGCGAAGTAAAAACTTCAGCCCAAGCGCCAAAAGTTGCGACAATAAAATCATACAAGCCACCAATTATGCCGGCTACAATCAAAGGTTTGGCCTGATCGCCACCCTTTTCGCCCGAAACAAGTACCTGAGTAGTAGCTGTTGCTTCCGGAAAAGGATACTTGCCGTGCATATCCGAAACAAAGTATTTACGAAATGGTATCAGAAAGAGGATACCCAATACGCCACCCAATAGCGAACTGAGAAAAACCTGCATAAAATTCACCGAAATATCGGGATATTTGGCTTGCAGAATATATAAAGCGGGTAAAGTAAAAATAGCGCCTGCCACAATAACGCCCGAACTTGCCCCAATGGACTGGATAATGACGTTTTCTCCCAAAGCATTTTTTCGCTTTGCAGCTCCCGAAAGTCCAACTGCGATAATGGCTATGGGAATAGCTGCTTCAAAAACCTGTCCGACTTTTAAACCCAGATAGGCTGCAGCTGCCGAAAAAAGAACAGCCATTAGTAATCCGGTCGAAACAGAGCGAAAATTTACTTCCGGAAAAACCTTTTCCGCAGGGAGAATCGGTTTGTATTCTTCCCCTTCTTTCAATTCCCGGTGTGCATTTTCCGGTAATCCTGTAATTTTGTCCTCTTCCATTTTATGATTTCGTTACGTTCGTTTTTTCAACTGAAATTAATTCTCAATTCTGTTATTTTTACTGCTGATACAAAATACTTGCAGAAGAAGGAGCCACAACAAAAGCGGTTGTTTTCACCTGAGCAATGCCGGTCAAATTAATCCGTCCGTCGTGGCAAACCAAATTCCATTCTCCTTCGGGAATTTCGACCACAACAGATTTTCGATTGCCATTGTAAATAACCAGAATATTGCGCCAAGTATCTCCTTTGGCATTATCGGTAAGCGTAAACGCAACTACATTGGGAATTCCCCAATCCAAAAAATGCAAATATTGTTGAACATTCTCTTGTGTGCCAAGTCTGAAAGCAGGATGAGCTTTGCGCAGAGCAATTAATCCTTTATAGTATTGATACAAATCCTGAAAAACGGTCTTGTTGTCCCAATTGATTTGGTTGATGGAATCGGGCGACTGATAAGAATTGTGAACCCCCTTTTTTGTTCGGAACAATTCTTCTCCGGCATAAATAAAAGGAATGCCTTGAGAAGTAAAAACAATGGTTTGAGCCAGTTTGTCGAATCGCAATATTTCATCATTGGTTGCTCCTAAAGGTTTGGAGGAACGCAACTTGTCGGCCAAGCACAAATCGTCGTGGCAGGAAACATAGCTGATTACCTGGGTAGGATCATTTACATACGGCTCTTTAGAATAAATCAGTCTGGAATAATCAATTTGGGGATGCTGAATGGAACCGACTACTCCAAATTTTACGCTTTCCTCCAAACTGTCCACTCCCGAAACAAAGCCGGGAATTTCGGGATGCTGCCAGCTACCTTTGAGTGCATCGCGTATGTCGTCGCTAAAAACGGCAATTCTATCCAATTGCTTGGCATTTTTTTTCAGAGCTCTTTTTTCTTCTGGATATACCGAAGGACCTGCAGTCCAACCTTCTCCATAAATACAGATAGTAGGATCTACTTTGTCGAGTGCCAACCGTACGGCATTCATGGTTTCAATATCGTGAACGCCCATTAAATCGAACCTGAACCCATCGATATGGTATTCGGTAGCCCAATAAACGACTGATTCGACGATAAATTTCCGCATCATGGCACGTTCGGAAGCCGTTTCATTTCCACATCCGGATGCATTTGACCATGTTCCGTCAGGGTTCATGCGATAAAAATATCCCGGAACCAGCAAATTGAGATGCGAATTTTCTCCGGTAAAAGTATGGTTGTAAACCACATCCATTACCACGCGAATTCCTGATTGATGAAAAGCTTGAACCATTTGCTTGAATTCTTTAATTCGCACAGCCGGATCATAAGGATTGGTGGAATAACTTCCTTCGGGTACATTGTAATTTAATGGATCGTATCCCCAATTATAATGATTTTCATTAAGTTTTGTCTCATCAATGGATGCAAAATCAAAGCTGGGCAATAAATGAACATGAGTAACTCCAAGTTCTTTTAAATGGTCTATTCCGGTAGCCTGACCCAAAGTATTTTTTGTCCCGTGTTCGGTAAAAGCGAGAAATTTACCTTTATTTTTCATTCCCGAATTGGGGGACATGGAAAAATCACGAACATGCACCTCATACAGTATGATATCGGCTTCGTCTTTCAAGGGTGGTCGTACATCCATTTCCCAGCCGGCAGGATTAGTTTCTATCATATCGATAATGGCAGCTCTTTTGCCGTTAACACCGGTTGCTTTTACCCACATACCGGGAGTTTCATCCAACCATCGATCATTAACTTTTACTTGGAAAGTGTAAAATTTACCTTTCAAATCTTCTTTTATCTGCAATTTCCATGTTCCATTTTCACTGCGCTTCATGTTTACTACTCGCGATGCTCCGTCATCATTGCCATCATCATAAAGCAAAAGCTTGACTTCCGAAGCAGTGGGAGCCCAAACCCTGAATGTGGAAGCTTCGGGAGTATAAGTCAGTTCAAGGTCAGAACCATCATAGACCGGATAATCGTCGTAAGAAGCATATTTTGGAGTTTTTTGGCAAGAGCAAAACCATCCGGTTACCAACATCATAAATATTAAATGTTTTTTCATTGTTCGTTATACTTTATTTAAAATCAATTATTTGTACTAATAATTCCGTTTCTTCTGAGTAAAGCATCGATAGAAGGTTCCTGCCCGCGAAAACGTTTGTATAAAATCATGGGATGCTCGGTACCACCTTTCTTTAAGATATTTTCCATAAAAGATTGAGCTGTAGCCTGATCAAAAATGCCGTTCTTTTCAAAAACAGAAAAAGCATCGGCATCGAGTACTTCAGCCCATTTGTAACTGTAATATCCGGCGGCATACCCGCCCGAAAATATGTGATTGAAAGTAGGACTGATAGCCGTATTTTCCACGTAAGGCAAAATTTGGGTTTTCGCCACAGCCTGTTTTTCAAAGTCTACCACGTCGCCTTCAAAAGGTGAAGAAAGTGTATGCCAAGCCATATCCAAATATCCAAAACCAAGTTGACGCAAGCAGGAATAGCCGACATTAAAATTTTCGGCATCCTTTATTTTTTGAATCAACTCAACCGGAATTTTTTCACCGGTCTGATAGTGAAAAGCAAACTGATCCAGAAATTCTTTTTGGGAAGCCCAATTTTCCATGATTTGTGAGGGCAATTCCACAAAATCGCGATAAACATTTGTTCCCGAAAGCGATGGGTAAGTACAATCGGAAAGCATTCCATGTAGCGAATGTCCAAATTCATGCAAAAAGGTTGTAACTTCATCAAAAGTCAGCAAAGCAGGTTTGGCGTCGGTAGGTCGGGTGAAATTCATCACAATCACAATTTGTGGGCGGTTGTCTTTTTTTCCTTCTTTCCACTGACCTTTGAATTCGCTCATCCAAGCGCCGGCTCTTTTGCCATCGCGGGGATGAAAATCGGTATAAAGAACCGCAAGAAATTTTCCATTTCTGTCGGTAACGTCGTAAGCTTCAACTTCGGGATGATAAACGGGAATTTTCGGATTTTTTACAAAATGAATTCCATACAAACGTTCGGCCAGTCCAAAAACGCCTTTTTTTACATTCTCAAGTTGAAAATAGGGCCGAAGCAACTCATCACTCACAGCAAATTTTTCGGATTTTAATTTTTCGGAATAGTAAGCCCAATCCCAAGCTTGCACCTTAAAATAGGCATTATTTTCATCGGCAAAATGCTGTATATCTTCATGTTCTTTGAGTGCTTGCGGACGATAAGCGTCCAACAGCTGATCGAGAAGATGATAAACATTTTCGGTTTTTTCCGCCATTCTTCTCGTCAGCACGTAATCGGCATAAGTACCATGCCCCAACAGTTGAGCAATTTTTAAACGCGTATTGACAATTTTCCCGATTATTTCCCGATTGTCGTATTCTCCACCTTTCATGCATCTGGACGAATAGGCAAGGTAAAGTTCCCGCCGCAGATCGCGGTTGTCGGCATATTTCATAACAGGAACATAATGCGTAACTTTGAGATCGAGCAGCCAGCCTTGCTTCCCTGCCTTTTCGGCATTTTCGGCCAACGTTGTCAATACATCTTCCGGCAATCCGGCTAACTGATTTTTATCTTTTATCAGCAAATTGTACTGGTTTGTTTCTTTCAGCACGTTTTGTCCGTATTGTAAAGTGAGCAAATTCAGTTCTTTCGTCAGTTGACGGAAAATTTCCTTATCGGCTTCGGAAAGATTGGCACCGTTGTTTACAAAACTTTCGTAAGTTTTCTCCAGCAACCTTTTTTGTTCGGGGTTTAATTTAAGTTTTTCCCTTTTCTCGTATACGGCCTTGACCCTTTCAAAAAGTTTATCGTTTAAGAACACGGAGTTGGAATGCTCCGTCAACAATGGAGAAACCTGTTGAGCAATGTCCTGAAGTTCGTCATTGGTTTCAGCACTCAAGAGATTAAAAAACGGACCACTGACTTTTTCCAGCAGCATGCCGGAATATTCGAGCGCTTCAATGGTGTTTTTAAAGGTTGGAGGCTGAGGGTTGTTAACAATGGCCTCCACTTCTTGCTGATGTTGTCGAATTCCTTCCTGAAAAGCAGGCAAATAATGCTCGTTTTTTATTAGATGAAAAGGAACGGTTTGATGTGGCGTGTTGTAATTTTGAAAAAAGGGATTTTCTGTAGTTTGTGCGGCTGCAGTAGAAAGAAATGTCATCATTATGAAGGTAACTTTTATATTCATGCTCGGTCGACTAATAAAAATGTTGTAAAAATCCAATGATACTTGTTGTTTACATGCGAAATAGAGTCTATTTTTTTATGATTTTTTGTACCAGTTGATTGTCCGGGGTTTGTATTTTTAAGAGGTATATTCCTCTGGGCAAGTCGGTTAAATCTATTACGCCGGTTCCATCCGCCTGATTTTGGGCTATCATGACCTTGCCACTCAAATTGCTCACTTTAAAAGATTGAATTTTATAATGTCGGGTGTCAAGGTAAAAAATTCCATCGGAAGGGTTGGGGTAAACAAGATTTTTATGGTTTTGGTAAGGATTTGAGGTATCAGTAATGGTATCGACAAAAGTTGTATATCCTAATTCTATTCGATGCGCTTTTCTGATTTCAATTTCGTTGTTAAACAGGAAAGGAATATCGGAAGAGATATAGGTATCGGTTTTCCCTCCCCAAAAGTTGTATTTTGACTCCAGCACATTGGAAACACCTTTTTCGTAATTATTATAATTGATGGTAATAATTTTTCGCCATTCATTGTAAATGGGTAAATACAGAATTTTGTTTTGCAAATTGCCCGAAGCATCATATGCATAATCGTAACGATAGGCATTTTCCCAAAACATTAACTTCCAAAACTGACTGTATTCCGATTTCAAATGTTGATGATCGTATTCATAAACGGTTTTTTCGTAGTTTTCCCAAAAGTTGAAATCCGTATTCCAACGTTTTTTCCGCTGTTCTATCAACTGTTCCGAATTTGCATTGTAATACCATCGAGTAGCTTCATCCTTTACCCAAATTCCGTTTTCATTTTTCTTTTCCAACAACTGGGTTTCCACATTTCCAAGCTGATTGTAGGTAAACTTTGAACGATACTGCAAGGGATTTGCAGTGGCAAAAGAAATAATAAACAAAGAGTCGATTTTACGGTCAGCAGTGTATTTGTAATCCAGCTCTAATTGCAGTAGCAAAGTTTTATCCTGCAGTTGATAAGTCTTTTTTGAAATCAACTGACTGTTTTCATATATATATTCAATCTGGCTGATTTGCTGTGGAAGCTGGTTGACATATTCGTAATGACTTTCGGAAGTCATCAAATTGTTCTCATATGCATATTCAATGACATAAGTTGTTTCCCACTCACTGCCGTTCCACTTTCTTTCCGTTTGTGAAATGCAGTTTTCTCCCTCGTAGTTCCATTCTTTTTGAGAACGGCGTACCCAATGGTTTTTTTCAAATTTGTATTTGTTTTCAACCGATTTATTCCCATTGCTATTATAAATGAAGCTATATTTAAAGGTAGAATCGTTATCGAACACATTAAGCTCGGTAACCAGCTGATTTTTTTCCTGAGCAGCCATAAGCTGTAAGAAAGAGAACAAAAAAGTCAGCGATACAACATTTATAATAAAGGATGATAAAAATTTCATTGATAAATCCAATTAGAGAAAAATTTTTCAAAAATAAGCATAAATATCTAATGAAACAAATTCATTTCAGTTCTGTTTTGGATATATTTTTTAAATTCTGAAATAAGGAAATAATTGAAAATTGATTTTTTACACGAAAAGATAATGCGCAATTAGAGCACAAAAAAAGGAATGCATCAACTTGAAACATTCCTTAAATTTTTTGAATCGTAATAATTTTTGTTGCGGAGGCCCGATTCGAACGAACGACCTTTGGGTTATGAGCCCAACGAGCTACCACTGCTCCACTCCGCGATTTTGCAGAGCAAAGGTACACCTTTTTTTAAAAACCTCCAAATTTTTTCGGAACTCTTTTGTCCTTCACATGAAAATTTTTATTGTATTTCTTTTAAACAATTCTTTATTTGCTGTTTTCAAGTTTTTCTGTCATAATAAAAATGATTTTTTTTAAATAAACTACACTGAGCATTTCCAAGTTTTATGTATTTATTAAAAAAAGTACTATATTTGCACCTCGTTAAAAAAAGTGTTTTCATTAATATTTTAAATCTTCTCAAATGCAAAACAAAGGACTTATCAAGATTATACTGGGTGTGCTGGTCATTGTGTCTTTATATTATCTGTCCTTCTCATTTGTTTCGAACAGATACAGCTCAAAAGCAAAAGCATACGCCGGCGGGGATAGAGAAAAGGAATATCGTTATTTGGATTCATTGTCGAACGAAAAGGTATGGCTGGGATATACGCTTAAAGAATGCCGTGAAAGAGAGTTAGGCTTAGGACTTGATTTAAAAGGAGGTATGAATGTTATTCTCGAAGTGTCGGTACCCGATATTCTTCGTGCTCTTTCCAATTACAACACAACTCCCAATTTTACAAAAGCATTACAAATTGCTACCGAACGTCAAAAAACAACCAGTCAGGCTTCTTTCCTCGATCTTTTTGTGCAAGCTTACAAAGAACTGGATCCCAATGCTCAGTTGGCTTCCATTTTCAGTACCTATGAGTTGAAGGACAAAATATCATTGACCTCCTCCAACGATGAGGTCGTTAAAGTTTTGCGTCAGGAAATTGATGATGCCATCAGTAATTCATTCAATGTATTACGTACCCGTATTGACCGTTTTGGTGTAGTACAACCTAATATTCAAAAAATTGGCAACTCAGGTAGAATATTGATTGAATTGCCCGGTGTAAAAGAACCCGAGCGTGTTCGTAAACTTTTGCAGGGATCGGCAAATCTTGAATTTTGGGAAACTTACGACTTGAGCGAAATATTTAATAATTTAGTAGAAGCTAATCGTATTTTGGCCTCTCTCAACGTTGTTGATTCTACCTTGTTGCAGAAAAAAGATACTCTTTCAGCCCTTCCCACTGCCGAGACAAAAACTCCCGAAAAAATTTCGGCTGTGGACAGTTTGAAGGCTGCTTTAGAAAAGAAAGAAGTAGGTGCAGATACTTTAAAAACACTCGAAAAACAGCGAAAGGAAAATCCTTTATTTTCTGTAATTCAATTAAATACTTATCAAGGACAGATTGGACGCGGTCCACTTGTGGGATTGGTGCACAGTCGCGATACGTCGTTGGTAAATTCGTATTTAAAAATAAAACAGGTCAGAGAAGTATTACCTCGTGATCTTGATTTCAGATGGAGTGTTAAACCTCGCGACGAAAAAGGAGAATGGTTTGAACTGATAGCCATAAAGGTGAATACTCGTGATGGTCGTGCTCCGCTTTCGGGTGATGTTATTACCGATGCAAGGGCAGATTTTGACCAAACCTCTGCTTATGCCAACGTAAGCATGAAAATGAACGCCGAAGGAGCCAAAACATGGGCAAGAATGACGCGGGACAATATTGGTAAGTCTATTGCGATAGTTCTGGACGGATATGTATATTCTTATCCTACTGTTCAAAACGAGATTACAGGAGGCAGTTCTCAAATAACCGGAAACTTTACAGTTCAGGAAGCCAAAGACTTGGCCAACGTATTGAAATCAGGAAAAATGCCTGCACCCGCTCACATTGTCCAAGAAGATGTCATTGGTCCAACTTTGGGAAAAGAAGCGATTCAAGCCGGACTTATTTCTTTCATTATTGCGTTTATCCTGATTTTGCTTTACATGCAAATCTATTACGGATTAATTCCTGGACTTGTAGTCGACACTGCTCTGCTTTTGAACGTTTTCTTGATTCTTGGCATTATGGCTTCATTTCAAGCTGTACTCACGTTGCCTGGAATGGCCGGTATTGTGCTCACTTTAGGAATGGCTGTGGATGCCAATGTATTGATATATGAGCGTATAAAGGAAGAACTTCGAGCGGGTAAAAACATGAAAAATGCGCTCGTCAGTGGTTACAGAAATACTTTATCGGCCATTATTGATGGAAATGTTACCACGCTGTTGACCGGAATTATTTTGTATATTTTCGGAACTGGACCTATTCGTGGATTTGCTACCACTTTGATTATTGGTTTGATTACTTCGGTATTTACCAGCGTTTTTGTAACAAGAATTATCTTTGAATCGTTCCATGCAAAAGACAAATGGCTTGATTTGAAGTTTTATACCAAATTGACAAAGAGCTTGCTCCTGCATCCCAAAATCGATTTTATTGGCAAACGCAAATATGGTTACATTTTTTCAGGAGCAATTTTAACTTTGTTCGTTATCGCATTGTTTACTAAGGGATTGACACAAGGAGTCGATTTCTCCGGAGGAAGAAACTATGTTGTGCGTTTTGATCAACCGGTTCGTACCGACGAAATAAAAAACAGTTTGGAAGATTATTTCCAAAATGCTTCTTTATCTGTAATTACGATTGGCAACGATCGGCAGGTGCGAATCAATACGAATTACAAAATAGATGATAATGATGCAGCTGTCGATGATGAAATTAGCGATTTGCTGTACAACGGACTGAAAAAATATTTACCGGAAGGGACAACGAAAGATCAATTTGTACATGAAAATATTGTCAATTCTCAAAAAGTTGGACCTTCTATAGCCGATGATGTAAAAACTTCCGCCTATATTGCAATATTTATAGCTGTTGTCGTCATGGGTCTATATATTTTAATCCGTTTCAGAAATATTGCTTTCAGTATTGGGACTATTGCTGCCCTTTTTCATGATGTACTCTTTATTATCGGATGCTATAGTGTGTTCAATGGACTGGTACCATTTTCACTTGAAATTGATCAGAATTTTATTGCGGCCTTGCTGACCATTATCGGATATTCGGTAAACGATACAGTGGTTATCTTCGACCGTATTCGTGAAAATCTCGGATATTATCCCAAACGAAACAAGAAACGATTGATGAACGAAGCTCTCAATCAGACATTGGTTCGTACCTTCAGCACTTCCTTGACGGTGTTTATCACCATCGGCACCATCTTCTTGTTTGGCGGTGAAACCATTCGCGGTTTTTCGTTTGCTATGCTGATAGGTACTGTCATTGGGGTTTATTCTACATTGTTTATTGCTTGTCCTATTGCTTATGAAATTCAGAAGAAGCAGTTGAAGATTACAGATGACGATTATGATGACGAAAAACCGTTGCTTAAAAAACCTGAAATCAAAAGCCAGCCCGACAGAAAGAAAAAAGACAAATAACAATCATTGTTCAATGAATAACCCCGAGAACTTCACTCGGGGTTATTCATTTTACCCGATCACAAAGAGAAGGAAAATTTTTTGAGGGATGTACAAAAAAAAATTAGGGATGGGTTAAATGCATTTGTTCTTTATTCTTTCAATATTTTGAAAAACTCCTGATACATTTTTCCATCTGTGGAAAAATTCAGTCGCTTCAACATACCTGCGGAAGTTTTGTATCCGTATGCCAAAATACCGGTTACACCATTTTCCCGACAAATTTTTTCAAATTCCATATAAAGCCTAATGCCTATGATGCTGTTTTGAAATTCCTTTTTTACGGCACAAAGCCAAATCATTACCGCATTACTCACCATCTTTTCCCCGCTGATAAATCCTTTTACCGTATTTTCGCTTTCGTAAACGAGCGTCAAACAACGTTCGTTTTCAACCAACTGCACCAGCCACGAACGGTCGTAGGGTAAATTTTCGTCGTATTTGAATGGCTCCATATCCAAAATATGGTGAATAGCATCCACATCAGTTGGGTGTGCACGACGGACAAATATGTTTTTCTTTAGACTTTCGGTTTTCATGGCTGAATACAAATTACAAATGCAACTTTTTGGTTAGACAAATTTAGCAATAAAAATTCATTGGGCATTAAGAAACCCACAGGTTTTGCATACACAAACACGAATGAATAGAATATTCAGACATGTGGGTTCCATCAGACCTTAAAAAAATAAATTATATTCTGATGAAATTTAATTTTTTTTCTTGGTCTGTTGTTCAAAATATCTTCTGCTCGCTTTATACCTTGATCAGAGAGATTTTCAAAAGAAGTTTTTTTGGAAAATTCAGATGAATAAGCCCGTTGGTATTGATCCTTCTTTTCCGACCCTATTTCACGAAGCGTGTAAATTGAAACGTTGGGATAAAATTTAGAGTCATATTCTTTCGCCAAAAATAAGTATAAGTTGATGAAGCATAATGCCTCAATGTTGAATAGCGATTGTCCATTTTTTAGTAACTTCCCTGATGGCAAGGAAAACAGATTTTACAATGGGTTATCCGAAGGGAACGACATTTTGTCGCAGGGATATTTTCTGATTTTGTCATGGAAATTTTCGATTTGATTGCTCGTATAGCTGTAACTTTACATATTTCGACAGGGAATTCAAAGAACATGGTCAGTACAACCCGCTTATCAAGCCGTGATGTAATGGCCTAAGCATATTTTGCTTCCCATTTTTTGCAAAATCCAATAAAAAAATAGACTATCCCTACTTTTTGGAATAGCCCCTTAGTCAGGTGGGTAGTGGTGGAAGCAAATACAGAAAAAATCATGTTACAAACTGAATAAAATTCTTAGAAAATCGACTTAAATTCTAAATTAATATTCATTTTTTCAGAAAAAATGTTTTATATTTGCCACTTCTACAAAAATGAAACGGATAAAACCGGTGTACCTTTTCCATGCCGGTATTTAACAATATAAATTTTCTCGCTTATGAAAAAACTTACTCTTTTAAAATCGTTGCTGCTGGCTATGTTGTTGGTTGGGAGCATGAATGTCTTTGGACAGACTTATCTTTTGCAGGAAGACTTTTCTTCTATTACAACTGGTGATAATACTACTACCAATGGATCAAATACTGCATGGAATGGAAATGATAATTTTCCAACTGTAAATAAGGCTTATCAAGCCGGTGGTGCAGTAAGGATTGGAACAAGTTCAGCTACAGGATCAATTACAAGTAAAACGTTGGATTTATCAGTAAATGGTGGTAATTTCAGCGTAAGTTTTGATGTTAAAGGCTGGACAACAGTTGAAGGTAATATAACGGTTACTGTAACGGGCTTAACTGCACAAACGGTAACTTATACAGCAACAATGTCTGGAAGTTTTGAAAATCATGTTTTAAATTTTACTGGAGGAACTGCCAATTCTACTGTAACCATTGCTACAACTGCTAAAAGAGCATTTATAGATAATGTAAAGGTTTATTATATGTCTTCTCCCACCCTTTCCGCCACAACTCTTGCATCTTTCGGAGAAGTAGCCATAGGGACTACCGCCGGACCAAAGACTTTTACCCTGACGGGCAGCAACCTGACCGGTAATGTTACGGTAGGCGCATTAAACGGATTTACTTATGCCACTACCGAAACCGGCACTTATGCTTCTTCGCTTCCCCTGACTCCATCCGGTGGTTCCATCAACCAGACAATTTACGTGAAGTTTACACCGACAGCCGTACAATCCTATGATGGAAATATCGCTATCAGTGGAGGAGGAGCTACTTCCATCAATGTAGCCGTTCAGGGCAGTGGCATACTGGCTGCTCCCACAGCTATTGCTGCTACCAATGTCTCTGCTAACGGCTTTACGGCCAACTGGAGTGCCGTTGCAGGTGCTACAGGATATCAATTGAATGTGTACACAAAAACAGGGACCAATGCAACGGATTTGATTATTTCGGAATATGTGGAAGGTTCAAGTAATAATAAATATTTGGAAATATTTAATGGTACTGGTTCTCAGGTTAATTTAAGCGATTATAAGGTTGAATTATATTCTAATGGAGCAAGTACTGCAAGCAGTACGTTGACACTATCAGGAACTCTAAATAATAATAGTACTTATGTAATTGGATATCCAGACGGTACAATTTATACACCTAATGTTACATCAAATACTGTAGCTAACTTCAATGGCGATGATGCCATAGCATTGAAAAAAATATCCACCGGAACATATGTCGATATTTTTGGCAGAATTGGAGAAGATCCGGGTACAGCATGGACCATTGGTTCCTTAACAACAGTAGATCATACGCTCGTCAGATAATCTTCAGTTACCTCCGGCGTAACTTCCAATCCCACATCCGGATTCCCGACATTGGCTACCGAATGGGATATGTATGACCTGAATGATGCAAGCCATCTCGGTTCACATACCATGAATGGAGGCACCTCCACGCCCATTTCCGGTTCGCCCTTTACCATTTCGGGTGGCAGCAACACTTCCTACACCTTGAGCGGGCTGGCTACCAATACCATTTATTATTACACCGTAAAGGCAACCGACGGTTCCAATACTTCTGCCTCCTCCAACGAAATTTCGGTGGAATTGTCTTCACCTTCCATTACCGTTACACCTGTGGATCCACTTTCTTTTGCCACCAATACCGGTTTGACGGCTTCAAAAACCATCACGGTGAGTGGTCTCCATCTTACCTCCGATATCGTGCTCTCGGTTAGCGACGAAAACGTATTTTCGGTATCGCCGACTCCGCTGACACCCACCAACGGAACAGTTTCGGAAACGGAAATCACCATAACTTATCATCCGACAGTCAGTGGCACCCATACGGGAACGCTTACCATTAGTTCAACGGGAGCAACTACGGTTGAAATCGCATTGTCCGGCACCGCTACGCCGCTTCCTGTGGTGGATATTGTT
>JAHDRA010000127.1 GCA_018433525.1 Paludibacteraceae bacterium | reverse complement strand
TAATCGTCAATATCCTGTTTGTAGGCAATACCCAAAACCAGAATATTGGAACCATTCAATGCTTTTTTAGAGCGATTGAGAATTTTACTGGCTCGTTCTACACAATATTCGGGCATGCGGTCATTGATCATCATAGAAGATTCAATCATGGAAGTATGAAATCCATACTCACGAGCTTTCCACGAAAGATAATAAGGATCGAGCGGAATGCAGTGTCCTCCCAAACCCGGGCCGGGATAAAAAGGCTGAAAACCATAAGGTTTTGATTTTGCTGCCTCAATCACTTCCCATATATTGATATTCATTTTATGGCACAACATGGCCAGTTCGTTTATCAAGCCGATATTTACGTTTCGATACGTATTTTCGAGTATCTTTTCCATTTCGGCCACAGCAGGACTTGAAACGGTAAACACATCTCCTTCCAAAACTGCCCTGTACATGGCAGCAATTACTTCCAATGCATCTTCTCCTATTGCACCAACCACTTTGGGCGTGTTTTTTGTTTTATAAATCAAATTTCCGGGATCTACTCTTTCGGGAGAGAAACCCAAATAAAAATCGATACCGCATTTCAATCCCGATTCCTCTTCAAGAATAGGTTTTATCAATTCTTCGGTTGTTCCCGGATAAGTTGTAGATTCCAACACAACTATGGTTCCTTTTTTTAGAAACTTGCCTATGGCTTCGGCAGAGCTTTTTACATAACTGATGTCGGGCTGTTGATGTTCATCGAGCGGTGTAGGAACACATATCGCAATAAAATCGACGTCTTTTACAAAACTGAAATCGGTAGTGGCCGACAGCATTCCTCTTTGTACCAGTTCATCCAAATCGCTGTCCACTACGTCGCCAATATAATTATGCCCAGCATTTACCATTTCAACTTTCTGCGGCTGAACATCAAAGCCAATGGTTTTAAAACCTGCTTTGGCTTTTTCCACTGCCAAAGGTAAACCTACATAACCCAAACCGACTACCCCGACAACAATTTTTCTGTCTTCAATTTTCTTTAGCAATTCGTTTTTCATATGCTTTATTTAAAATTTTCATAATTTGTATTAAGGAATAAGAAACCAACATGTATTGCATACACAAACACGAATGAATATAATATTCAGACATGTGGGTTCCATCAGACCTTTAAAAAATAAAAATAAATTATATTCTGATGAAATTACCTTATTTTTCAGAAAACTCCCATTTCGTTAAGCCTCCACAAAGATAATACAATTCATAAAAAAAAAGATGCCTTTGGGAAAATTTACAAAAATTCACTTGTTGAAAAGCACTTTCGGAAAATGACGGCTTCACAAACCAGAAAATGGAATATATCGCCGCCGTTTTGGAATAGGAAGAAAGAAAAAGACATTCAGTTTGCTGAAAATTTGAAAGGTTAATAAAATTTTTTTTAAATTTGCAATGGTTTCTAATAAAATTTACTCAAATTCAGCACTATGTGGAAAGATTTTTTCTATTTTTCCAAAGGACAACAAGTGGGCATTATTGTTTTACTGGTGTTGATATTTGTGGTATCAGTTGTTCGTTTTGCTCTCCCCTATCTCATACCGAGCAATTCCAATGCTTTCGATACGAATTTTATTGCTGAGGCGGAAAATTTCAAAAAATCGCTGCTTTCGCTGGACAGCATTCAACAAGCTGAACGTCAACGTCAATTTGAAGAAAGGTATGCAGCTTACAGGTTGAACTATCGAAAAGATTTTTTTTCAAAAAAGGAAAACCATTATCAACTTTTTAATTTTGATCCCAATACGGCCGATTCTGCTACTTTCGTTCAACTTGGATTAAAATCTTATGTGGCTTCGAACATCTTGAAGTACCGAAGCAAAGGCGGCAGTTTCAAAAATGCAGAAGATTTCTCGAAAATTTATGGTATTCCTTCTGAGAAATTCAATGAATTACTTCCTTATATTCAAATAGATGAAAAATTTTCTAAGCCTTCCCTCAGTCCCGAAAAAAAGACTGTCAAAGAAAATCCGACTTCATTGGTAGAGTTAAATTCTGCCGACACCACCCTTTTGATGCAAGTGAAAGGAATCGGTAAATATTATGCAAAAAGCATTGTTCGCTTTCGACAAAATACGGGTGGATTCTTTTCTGTCGATCAACTGTCGGAAATTTACGGAATGACACCGGAAAATCTGGAAAAAATTAAACCTTTCTGCACCGTCAATCCGAATTTGATAGAAAAAATAAGAGTCAATTCTTCCTCTGTTGACCATCTGAACAAACATCCCTATATCAACTTTTATCAGGCAAAAGCCATTTATGAGTTAAGGCGAAAGAAAGGAAAACTGCATCAATTCGGCGAGCTGAAAACCCTGTCGGAATTTACTGAAGAACAATTGAAGAAAATTGAACCTTACTTAAGTTTTGAATAAAAAATGATTTCTATTTGGTCTGACGAACTGATATCTTGCGAGAAAAACATACTTGTTGATTTATAAAAAAGTAAAATTTTTCATATAAAATAACTGATTTCCAATATTTTATGATTAAGATGAAATCCAAAAATATACTGCAGGACAATGGTACCCTCATTACATTTAATGAATAACCGGAAAAATTTTTTTATGGCAAAGCGTTTTTACAAAACGTGTTTTTCGGCGTGATAGGAAGATCGCACGAAAGGTCCACTTTCAACATGTCTGAATCCTTTTGCCAAACCGATTTGCCGATATTCTTCAAATTTTTTTGGAGATATGTATTCATGAACGGGAATATTTTTTCGCGACGGTTGCAAATATTGTCCAATGGTCAGTACGGAACAACCCGCTTTCAATGCATCATCCATCAATGAAAATATTTCGTCTTCCGTTTCTCCCAAACCAACCATGATTCCTGTTTTGGCCGTTATTCCGCAGGAAGAAACATATTGCAGCACTTTCAGGCTTGTTTGGTATTTTGCTTTGGAACGAATTTTAGGCGTCAATCGACTCACAGTTTCGAGATTGTGTGAAATAATATCCGGTTTTTCGGCAATAACCAAATCGAGCAACGTGGTTTCGCCATCAAAATCGGGAATCAGCGTTTCGAGGGTGATAGCCGGATTGACAATTTTCACCGCACGAATGGTTTTTGCCCAATGCGATGCACCTTTATCGGGCAAATCGTCTCTGTCCACCGAAGTGATGACGGCATGACGCAGATTCAATAATTGTATGCTTTGAGCAATTCGTTCAGGTTCTGTAGCATCAGGAGGCAATGGTTGACCGGTGAGGGTGTTGCAGAAACGGCAGGCACGTGTACATATTTCTCCTAAAATCATGAGCGTAGCCGTACCTTTATTCCAGCATTCACTTTGATTGGGGCAGCGTCCGCTGGTGCAGATGGTGTGCAATCCGTTTTTTTCGACTATTTGTTGCACTTCCGAAAAAGTTGCTTCGCTATGCAATTTGGTCCGTATCCAATCGGGTTTTCGCTGAAAGTTCATGTTTGTTGGGATGAATTGTAAAAATTATTCTTTTTCTTTTTGCGATTCTTCAAAAAATTGCCAAAGTTTGTCGTCTTGAGGCGCAGGAGCAACAATTTTTATCCAATTTTTCGAAACGGGATGAACAAATTCAATTTTTCGGGCGTGCAAACTGATGCCTCCATTGGGATTGGAACGCGGAAAACCGTATTTCAAATCGCCATGAATAGGACAGCCGATTTTTGCCAACTGACAGCGAATTTGATGATGTCGCCCGGTTTCAAGTTGAATTTCAAGCAAATAATAATAGTCGGAACTTGTCAACACCTTGTAGTGAAGAATGGCTTTTTTTGCATTATCTACCGGCCGATCAAAAGCTGTGGATTTGTTCTTAGCTTCATTTCT
>JAHDRA010000082.1 GCA_018433525.1 Paludibacteraceae bacterium | reverse complement strand
TGTGTATGGCAATGACAGATGGGCAGCGGTGTTCGGAAAAATGTCGAAATATGGGACTCAAATTTTTGGACTCTACAGCGATTTCCCTGCCAAAACCATAAACGATTACTGGGCAAAAGGATATTTTATTACTTCACTCAGTCCTGCCAACGGGAAATGGGGTTTGGTGATGACGAAGGATGCACCTTTTGAAAATCAGTTTTACGTTTCTCATAAGCAGTTTCCGGAAGAAGATGTCAAATCAAAGCTCAATGAGGGTTACGAAATTACCAACGTCAGTTATGGCAACGGTATATGGCTGGTAGTGATGTCTATACCTTTTGAAGAACCGGCCGACAACAAGGAAGAAGAATTTACCTTTGATTCGGATGAATCGGAGGTCGAGCAGAAAGCCCAGCCGGCAAAGGAATTGAATATTTCACCCAAAGCCATGAGATATTATCAGACGGGCATGGAATATTTTGACAGAAAAGAATATCAGAAAGCCATTGATTATTTTGAAGATGCCTTAAAACTTTCGCCGGAGTTTCCATCAGCCTTGAACAGTATTGGCGCGGCATGGTCGTGGCTCGGTGATATGGAAAAAGCGCTGAAATACTACCAGGAATCCTTTCGACTCGATGCTTCCAATCCGGTTGTATTTTCCAATTTGGTGTATTCATTAAATGACGTAGATAAAAAGGATGAATTATTTAAAATAGCAATGGAATGTTCTTCTTCGGTATTGAAAGAAGTGGATGATGCTACTCCTTTGTATCAGGCAGGAAGAGTTTTACTCGAGAAAGGGCAAAACGAAAAGGCCAAAGTTTATTTTAAACTGGCTTTAAAACTGGAACCGGATGAGAAACTCTTTAAGGAAGCGCTCGAAGAAGCCGAAGCAGAGCCCAAGAAAACGCCAGAACCGTCCTCTACGCCTTCCAAGTCGGAACCTGCTCAATCGTTGGACGAATTGCTGTCCGAAGTAAACAAACTGGTTGGTTTGAACAATATCAAAACAGATATTAACAATCTGATGAAGTACATCAGAATAGAAAAAATGCGTAAGGAGAGAGGGTTGAATTCCAATCCCATATCTTTGCATTCGGTATTTCAGGGCCCTCCGGGGACGGGAAAAACCACAGTTGCCCGGCTTCTCGGGAAAATTTATCAATCGTTGGGATTATTGAAAAGCGGACATGTGGTAGAAGTGGATCGTTCGGGTCTGGTGGCCGAATATATCGGACAGACAGCTTTAAAGACCAATAAAGTGATTGACAGCGCACTGGACGGCATTCTTTTTATCGATGAAGCATATGCCTTGATTCCGGAAGGAGGAAAAGGGAATGATTTCGGGCAGGAAGCCGTCGATACGATACTGAAAAGAATGGAAGATTCACGCGACCGACTCATAGTAATTGTTGCCGGTTATCCGGCCGAAATGAATCGATTTATCTTGTCCAATCCGGGACTTCAACATCGTTTTAACAGATATTTTACTTTTAATGATTATCAGCCGGAGGAATTGCTGGAAATTTTCAGGAGAATTGCGGAATCGGCCAACTTTAAAATTGCGCCCGATGCGATGGAAAAAGTTTCTAAATATCTGAATTATGTTTATCAATCGCGTACCGATACTTTTGGAAACGCACGTCTGGTGAGAAATCTTTTTGAAGAAGTTGTACAGTTGCAGTCAGCTCGATTGGCCGAAATGGAACATATTTCCGACGAAGATCTTTGCACTATTACGCTGGAAGATATTGATAAGGCGGTATCCGATGAGTATAAGGAGGAAATTACGGAAAGTTTGGATGAAATAATGGCTGAGTTGAATGGTTTGATCGGACTGGATAACATAAAAAATGATGTCGAACAATTGCTCAATTATATCAGAGTAGAAAAAATGCGTTCGGAACAAGGCTTGACAACTCAAAGCCTGTCGTTACATGCTGTATTTCAAGGACCTCCGGGAACGGGAAAAACAACAGTTGCCCGATTAATGGGCCGAATTTACAAATCTTTGGGACTGTTGCCCAAAGGTCATGTGGTAGAAGTTTCACGAAACGATTTGGTGGGAGAATATATAGGACAAACGGGGCCAAAAACCGATCAGGTGATTGACTCGGCAATGCACGGTATTCTTTTTGTCGACGAAGCTTATTCTCTTAATCCTGGCGGGCCGGGAAATGATTTTGGTCGCGATGCAATTGAAACTTTACTGAAAAGAATGGAAGACGATCGCGACAAATTTGTCGTTATTTTGGCTGGTTATCCCGACGAAATGAAAGATTTGATTGAGACCAATCCGGGACTGAAATCGCGTTTCAATCGCTATTTCAATTTTGTAGATTATAAGCCTGATGAATTGATGGATATTTTTGAAGGCTTTCTTAAGAAACGTTCCATGCAATTGGAACCGGCAGCCGAAAAACGTCTTATCGGACATTTTATTGATGCTTGGGAGAGTCGCGACAAACATTTTGGAAATGGACGTTTTGCACGGAATTTATTTGAAAAAATAATGCAGGCACAAAGCGACCGGGTTGCAAAAATGAATGAGATTTCGCCGGAAGTTCTTTGTCTTATCACTGCGGAAGATGTTGAAAGTGTCATTTCAACCGTTCAACCCGATCAACCCAAACAACGTCCAACCATCGGATTTAAGCCACCCGAAGGATAATAAGAGATTTGTGAATTGAATTCATCTTCTTTTACCCTGTTGACTTTGACACTCATTTCCTGATCTCGACATATTTAAAGGTTAATTCGGAAACAACTATGTATGGAGATATTTACAGTTTTTTGCATCACCTATTTGGGTGCTGCTAAAATAATGATATCATTTATATATGTCAGGAAGTAAATAATCGGTCAGGTACAATGGGTGTAGCGGTGGCAGAAAAAGGAATTTTTTAGAAACCCACATGTATTGCATACACAAACACAAATACAGACATGTGGGTTCCATCAGACCTTTAAAAAATAAATTATATTCTGATGAAAGTTAAGAAAGATAAGGCTTGATAGCCGAGAAATGAAAGGAAAAAATTCATTTTAGAGCGAAGATATAAAGGTTTGAATATAGTTAAAACAATTATTGCTCCGAGAATCAGACTGCCAAAAAGTGATAAAACATTAATCGAGATATGCAAATTACTCTAAAAAACAAATTAATCGTTGCCCATTTTTGATGATATGTTGTGGAAAATTTTTAGGGTGAAGCATTGTTGAAGTCAGGAATTTATATTCTCAAGCTTTCAATATTAATAAATATTTTTATGTGTAAATAGATGTTTACTTTTTTATTGTTTTTACCAATGCCCAGTTGTTTTTCTCTTTGAAATACGCCAACTGCAATCCATTTTTTTCGGCTTCTGCCTCAATCATAGGAATATCTTCCACATAAAATCCGCTTAGATAGAGTTCTCCTCCTGTCGGCAAACAAGCTGCGTAAAATTTCATATCTTTCAGCAAAATATTTCTGTTTATGTTGGCAAGCACTATATCAACATGCAAATCCTTAAGCACTTCGGCTCCACCTTTTCTGAGTTCTATGTTTTTTATTTTATTCAATCGAATGTTTTCCGTTGAATTTTCAATGCACCAGTCGTCAATGTCAACCGCTACCACTGATGAAGCCCCGCGCAAGGATGCCAGAATGGACAATACCGCCGTTCCACAACCCATGTCCAAAAGATTTTTCTTTCCCAGATTCATTTTCAACAACTCACCCAGCATCAATGCAGTAGTTTCATGATGACCCGTACCAAAAGCCATTTTTGGATTGATAACGATATCGTATTTTGCTTCGGGAACCTTCTGGTGAAAAGAACTGTGAACTACACAATCGTTATCAATCAATATCGGCTGAAAAAAATTTTTTTCCCATTCTTCGTTCCAGTCCTTGTTTTCCAACAATAATATATTGTAATCAATGGAAACTGGATATTCAAATTTGGACAACTTATCATCGAGTATTTTCTGGTTGAAATTGTTTTCTTGAATATAAGCAAAAAACTGTTGGTCAGCAAGTTGAAAACTTTCAAATCCTATTTCACCCAATGTCTCCATCAAAAGATCGGCAATAAACTCTTCATATGGAGACAACATAAAATTCACTTCAAAATAATCCATAATAAATTGACACGTTAAAATCGCTAAGAAACCATAAACGAATTAAACCTTTTCAAAAAAAGTAAATCTAAAATATAAAACTCAACAAAATTACATATTTTTGTCGAGTTCTTCAATGGGCGATCTTTTTAGTAAAACCGTAAAAATAAGTATGCTTTTTTCTTACAATGGTACAATTATTGATGCTTATATAATTGCAAAATCTATCTAAAAACACAGGAGGTAATATCATGAAACCCGCAAAATTATGTATTTTATTTTTATCTGTTCTCCTTGCCTTGCCGGGATATGGACAGAAAAACAAAGCATCGATCGATGATGTGTATTTTTCGTGGGACGATGCAAAAAATGCCGCCAAGATGAGTACTGAGTCCAATAAAAAGCCCAATACCAAAAATGGAGCAAAAGAAATTATTTTTATCGACCGAAATGAAGATGCACAGAATAATTCTTCACGATTATTAATTGCTAAAGCCAATGACAGTACAACAGTTGACTCTGATACACTTGCAGCAGAGGAAGGTTATTATTTGAGAGATTTTAATGGAAGCGAATCGGATTACGAATATGCTGAAAGAATTCGCCGTTTTCACAACCCGAAATTCACCATTCATATTTCTGACCCCGAATACATGGATATTTATTTTTTGGACGATAGTCAATGGAATGTTTATGTAGGCGGGTCTTACGCATGGATTACTCCTACATGGACCAATCCTGCATGGTTTGATTATTACTATCGTCCGTTCAGTTATAATAGCTGGTATTGGCGAAGCAGTCTTTATTATCCGTATTCTTTTTACGGATACCATTCGTGGGTCTATTCACCGTGGTATTATGATCCATGGTATTACGATCCATGGTTTTATTATCCCGCTTATTACAGGCCTTATTACGGTTATCCTTATTATGGATATTACGGCTGGAGTCGACCTTTTTACAAATCTGTTGATCCAAGTCATAATGAAGCCTATCGCCGTCAGGTTGCTAATGGTTTGAGAAATTCGAATACCAATAGTTCTACAAGAGCAGGCATTCTCTCCGGCGTAGCCGGCGGAAGCTCTTCGACTGGCCGAAGTGGTAATCCTTATACGGTTGTAAGTGGTAGCGGTTCCAGAAGTTCTGTTTCGTCCGACATAAATTCGACTGGCCGCAGAAGTTCAACTTCAAGTTATGATAATTCAAGATCTTCTATCAATTCGGGCAGAACCACAACCGGAACCAGAAGTCAGAGTGAAGTTACCGGTACAACAGGAACTCGTTCGACGGAAACTTATAGTGGAAATTCTTCGCGCAGAACCACAGAAACAATTAATACCCGACCGAGAACCAGCTCCGGAAATAGCGGAAATTCGGTTGCAACGCCTCAAACCGGTTCACGAAGTTCTTACACTCCATCTTCCGGTTCTTCTGAAAGAAGATCTTCTTACACGCCCAGCAGTTCCGACAATAGTTCGCGAAGTTCCGGCAGTTCCTATTCCGGTAGCTCGCGCAGTTCGGGCAGCAGTTCCGGCGGAGGAAGTTCAAGTAGTGGATCGAGCCGAAGCAGCGGAGGAAGGAGATAAAAATCAGAATTTACTTAAATCTATAAAATTTTGAGAAACGGAGAGGGAAAGAGAAAGAGTATTCTTTAACTACTTTTTAAAAAAATAATCTATATGAAAAAAGGAATTGGGATAGTGGCTTTATTGCTGAATAGCTTCATGATAAGTGCACAAAGTGAATTGGATATTTCGAAATTTGTTATTCCCGATATTGTAGGAACAGCACGCTATATGAGCATGGGAGGAGCTATGGGAGCTGTTGGCGGAGACGCTTCCGCTATCAAGGATAATCCGGCAGGTCTTGGAATTTATCGAAGTTCAGAAATGACGGGAACTTTAAATATCCTAAGGCAAAATACGGATGCAAACTGGTATGGTGTGAATAGTGCGAATAATCTTTACAAATTGGGAACCAATAATTTTTCGCTGGTTATTTCTTCTGCTACCCAAAGAAGTAAAAGTGGAAAAACCAGCGGATTGCAAAATTCTAATTTTTCCTTTTCATTTCAGAAACTGAAAGATTTCAATCGTCAATTAAATATTCATGGTGGTTCATCATCGTCTTCCATGACCGATTACATGGCTTATTTTACTCAAGGAATTCCTGAAACCGACTTGCAAAGTACAGATTCTTATGAGCCGTTCGACAATACATACATTCCATGGCTGTCAGTTTTAGCATACGAAGGTTATTTAATCAATCCTGGTACCAGTAACAGTTGGACATCTTCGTTGTTGGATGGCGAAAGAGTTACTCCTTACTATTATTTAACCGAAAATGGCTCTATTAATGAGTATTCTTTCAGTTGGGCAGGAAATTTCAGCAATCAATTTTATTTGGGAGTAACAGCCAACATTCAAAGTATTTATTACAATGCAACAACTAATTATAATGAGGCCTTTGGTCAAGGTGGAAGTATGAATTTGAATAACACCATTAAATCTTCGGGTAATGGTTTCAACCTGAATATTGGTGCAATTTTGCGTCCTATTGATGCTTTCAGAATGGGTATTTCTTTTCAGACGCCAACAGTTTTTTCTATATCGGAAGATTATACTTCGTTACTTAATTTTGACACAGAACAAAGAGGATATGTTCGCACCCCAAACGGATACAATTCTTATAAATTTCAGGCGCCACTTCAGTTTACCGTCAGTGTTGCTTATCTTTTTGGAAAAAATGGATTAATTAGTGCTGAATATGATTATATCGACGTGAAAACGAGCAAGTTAATGGACAATAATAATTCTTTTTATAATTTTATGGAAGAAAACGAAGGTATGAATATGGCATACAATTCGGCCAGCACAATTAAATTGGGTGCCGAGTACAGGCTAACCGATAATTTTTCATTACGAGGCGGTTATGCTTTTATGGACAAGGTAAATCCCGATAATGCACAAAAATTCATGAAGGACAATACCATTCGTACCGATACGGAATATTTTCTGCACAACAGTACCCAATATATCACCGGAGGTTTTGGTTATCGTGAAGAATCATGGTTTTTGGATTTTGCCTATATGAATAAGTTAAACAAAGAGAAATTTCATCCTTACAATTCAAATAATTTGGCAGAATTTGTTCAAGGTTCACCGGCAAATGTCAACACAACAAACAATAATTTTGTCATAACATTAGGTTTTAAATTTTAAATTTCTATCAAGTCCTGAGTTTTAAATTTTGCAGAAAGCCGGTTGTAAGTCAGCCGGTTTTTTTATTAAAATCATTTTATTACAACAGTCCCAGAAAAAGTTGGAACCAAATAAAAAAGACGAAGTTGTTGAAATTTGGAAATAACTTCTCTAACATAATACTTTTATTTTACAAGAAGGAACGATAAGTTGAATTTTAGAAATATGAAACCCACATGTATTGCATACACAAACACGAATGAATATAATATTCAGACATGTGGGTTCCATCAGACCTTTAAAAAAATAAATTATATTCTGATGAAAATGAAAATTAAATACCCTATTAACTAGAGGTTACAAGTATAAATATCGACTAAATGAAAATTTTGTCGGATAATAATGTAAAATTTAGAAAAGTTACTCTTTTTTTGTACCTTTGCACTTCATTAAAAAAATTATAAATATCAGAAAACTAACAGTATGAACATTGTTAAAAAAGACCTCGATCAAAACAATGCAGTAGTAACCCTGCACGTTGAAAAAGCCGATTACGCCGAAAATGTTGAAAAAAATCTTCGCGATTTACGCAAAAAAGCCAATATTCCAGGCTTTCGACCCGGAATGGTTCCGATGAGCCTTTTGAAAAAAATGTATGGCAAATCTGTCATGGCTGACGAAATCAACAAGCTGATTGCAGAAAAACTTTATGATTATATTCGCGAAAACGATTTGAATATATTGGGCGATCCACTACCAAACGAAACTGAGCAGCCCGAAATAGATTTTAATACTCAGGAAGAGTTTGATTTTGTTTTCGATCTGGGGCTGGCTCCCGATTTTGATATAGAACTGTCAAAAGACATCAAAATAAATTATTACAACATTGCTGTAACCGATCAAATGATAGAAGACCGCATAAAAAGCTATCGTCAAAGATTTGGTCGCTACGAAGAGGTGGAAACGGTAGAAGAAAACGATATGCTTCGGGGCGAAGTCATTGAATTGGAAAACGGTGAAGAAAAGCAAAACGGCTTGCAAGTTTCGGAAGCTATCCTCACACCAGCCTACATCGCCGACCCTGAACAAAAAACATTGTTTTTAAATGCAAAAAAAGGCGATACCGTTACCTTCAACCCGGCCAAAGCATTCGGCAATGAAACAGAACTGGCTTCATTCCTGAAAATTTCAAAGGAACAGGCTAAAGAAATTACTTCCGATTTCAGTTTCAAAATTAACGATATTACCCGCTACTTCGATAGCGAAATCAATCAGGAATTGTTCGATAAAGTTTTCGGAGAAAATGCAGTAACCAACGAACAGGAATTTCGCGAAAAAGTCAAGGAAACTATCGCCACCAATTTAAAAGAAAACAGCGACTATCGATTTGGCATTGATGCCAAGAAAACATTGGTGGAAAAATTCAAGAATCTTTCTTTCCCTGATGCTTTCCTGAAACGCTGGTTGTTGGCTTCCAACAAAAATTTGACCAACGAACAATTGGAATCGGATTACCCTAAAATGATTGAAGACCTCACTTGGCAACTTATCAAGGAAAAGCTGATAAAAAAATTCGACATCAAAGTGAATGAAGTAGATGTAGAAAATTACGCCAAAGAATTTGCCAGAGCACAGCTTGCTCAGTACGGCATAAGCGGAGCCGACGAAGAATTAATTTCCAACTATGCCAAGAGCTTGCTTGAAAAGGAAGATACCCTGAGAAATTTCATCAACCGCGCAGGCGACAATAAAGTTATTGCAACCATAAGAGATAGTGTTGAAGTAGCGATAAAAGAAATCAGTCCTGAAGAATTTGACAAATTATTTGAGGAAAATTAAAAAAATTTTCATTGAAAACACTTCATTGAAAACAAAAACCTTTTTAATTTGTTTATATCAAAACTTTTTCAGGTAGATAGTCAAAAAAATAAAAACCTTAAATTAAAAAGAAAGGAAACAATATGAACAAAAAAAATATAAGAAGCGATTTTCGCAATTATGCAACCCGTCATCTGGGAATGAACGGTTTAGCTATCGATCAGTATACCGGTTTTATTAATGACAGCTATATTTCTCCCACTATTCTGGAAGAACGTCAGCTGAATGTTACACAAATGGACGTTTTCTCCCGATTAATGATGGACAGAATTATTTTTCTGGGCACCGAAATCGATGATTACGCTTCAAACGTTATTGAAGCACAGTTGCTTTACCTCGATTCGGCCGAACCGGGGAAAGATATTTCTCTTTACCTGAATACTCCGGGCGGATCCGTTTATGCCGGATTGGGAATTTACGACACCATGCAGTATATCAGTTCCGATGTTTCAACCATTTGCACGGGTATGGCAGCGTCTATGGGCGCCATTCTGCTGGTAGCAGGAACCAAAGGCAAACGGTTTGCCCTGAAACACTCGCGTATCATGATTCATCAACCTATGGGCGGAGCTCAGGGACAAGCTTCCGATATAGAAATTACGGCACGCGAAATTCAAAAAATGAAACAGGAACTTTACAACATTATTGCCGAACATTCAGGAAATCCTTACGAAAAAATTGAAAAAGATGCCGACCGCGATTATTGGATGACTTCACAGGAAGCACTTGAATACGGAATGATAGATAAAGTGTTGATTAACGAGCGAAAGAGTAAAAAATAATATTACAAGTATGCCAAAAAACGTTAGACATTGCAATTTTTGCGGACGCTCTGAAGCTGAAGTAGAATTTATGATTTTAGGTCAGGATGGCGTGCAAATTTGTAATGAATGCGCCATTCAAGCAGCTGAGATTGTCAGGGAAAGTGCCCGAAAGTCCAAATCTTCCCATTTGCATATCGAAAAAATACCCAAACCAAAAGAGATTAAGCAGTATCTCGACCAATATGTTATCGGTCAGGAAGAAGCAAAAAAATATCTTTCGGTGGCTGTCTACAATCATTATAAACGTTTGATGCAGAAAACGGAAGAAGATGAAGTTGAAATAGAAAAATCAAACATTATCATGGTTGGCCCCACAGGAACGGGTAAAACGTTGCTGGCACGAACCATTGCCAAAAAGTTGCATGTACCTTTCACCATCGTTGATGCAACGGTTTTCACCGAAGCAGGTTATGTGGGCGAAGATGTAGAAAGTATTTTGACCCGATTGTTGCAGGTTGCCGATTATGATGTAAAAGCGGCCGAAAGAGGAATTGTTTTTATCGACGAAATCGACAAAATCGCCCGCAAAAGTGATAATCCGAGTATTACTCGCGACGTAAGCGGAGAAGGCGTTCAGCAAGGTTTGCTGAAATTGTTGGAAGGATCGGTGGTGAATGTTCCGCCTCAAGGTGGGCGAAAACATCCGGAACAGAAAATGATTCCCGTCAACACGCAAAACATTTTGTTTATTTGTGGTGGCGCTTTTGATGGAATAGAAAAGAAAATTGCTGCCAGATTGAATACAAGAGTGGTCGGATACGGAGCTTCGGAAGAAAACAAACTCATCGACAGAAACAATCTTCTTCAATATATTGCTCCGCAAGACTTGAAATCTTTCGGCCTTATTCCGGAAATTATCGGACGTTTGCCCATTCTAACTTATCTGGAGCCGCTCGATCGCGATGCGTTGCGTCGCATTCTTACCGAACCAAAAAATTCGATTATCAAACAATATGTCAAACTATTCAAAATGGATAACATAGAATTGATTTTTGAAGATGAAGTGTTGGACTACATTGTGGATAAAGCTATAGAGTTCAAATTGGGCGCCAGAGGTCTGCGTTCCATTACCGAAACCATCATGATGGATTCGATGTACGAAATGCCATCCAAAAAATCTACCAAATGGGTGGTTACGCTCCCTTACGCTCAAAGTAAAATCGAAAAAACAAATGTTCACCGATTAAAAATTGCGTAATGTAACTTTCTGAAAAAATAGATAAATAGAAAAATACAGAATATTTTATTGGCAACATTCAAGTAGAAAATGCAACTTTTTGATTAAATATAAAAATAGGCGATTCGTAATTAAATCTTTTTCTTGGTTGATTATTGATAATATAAAAAAATACTATCTTTATACGTGTAAAAAATCAAACACCAGAAAAATTTCAAGGCTATTCAGGAGTGTTAGCAAATGTAAGAACAAAAGATGGAATCGTCGGAGAGATTCAATTTAATACCGACCGAATGATATTTGCGAAAGAAAAACCAGAAGATGCAAAAAAAATTATTGGTGAGAAAAGGTGGAATGAAATACACAAAGAAACAGGTCTTGAAGGTGGATTGGGGCATAAATTTTATGAGGAATACAGAAGTACATCTAAAATATCTAAAGAAGGCAGAAAAAGAAGAAATGAGCTAATAGATTTGTCAACAAAATATTATAACAAATTTAGATGAACAACACAGATTACATTTACGAAAACTTCCAAAAAGGGAATGAGATTTACATCATGGACGATATTGAAGAAGTCGCAATACGATATTCCTATTCAAAAGACGGTTACAAGACGTTTGCAAAATTTAAAGGAGGAAGGGAATATAAGATTGATGAAACTTCAAATATTGTAACCAGAGCCGACATGGGAGGTACGATATTAACTAAGGAGCAATATAAGAAATTCTGATTAGCGGACAAGGCTATTTGCGCATGAAACAAGGCGGTGGGATGCGAGTGGCTAATCGGATGTTTAGGCGGGTAACACCGCCTTTTTTTATTGCAACAAAATTCCATCATTTTTTATGCAAATACATGAAAGACAAAACGTTAATTAATCATAAAACAAAGTTTCAGGTCGAAAATTTAACACTAAAAATTTCTATATAACAAATATATCTATTATCCTTATGATATCAAAATAACCACTAAAAATAACAGAAAATGGAAACAATAAAATTAGAAAGCCCAGTAATCATGCACAAGAAATTTCAAAAAGAGCTGTTATTAAAGCAGGCGAACAGTTTGTTAACATGTACGGCATCCTTATTGAAAAAGCAATTAATACGAAAAAAATTGCTATAAAAAAGAATGGTAGCCACGCCTGACCACCAATCTTCCTTATTAACCTTAAATCTAATACCATGAAAAAAATCACACTGCAAAGATAAATGTTTTTAATTATTTTTTCCAGGTCTTTCTCAAAAATTTTTCATAAAAAAGGAAAATATAACAAGTTTTTAATCAAATGAAACCCACATGTATTGCAAACACAAATTCGAATGAATATAATATTCAGACATGTGGGTTCCATCAGACCTTTAAAAAATAAATTATATTCTGATGAAATTGTGAAAAATTTAGGTCTCAGTAAATTATTTCGATTGATTGTTGAGAATTTTTAAAAACTTTGATGCTTGAGAATAGTAAAGTATTTTTATTGTTTGTTTAACCCGTTAAACCACTTTTTTGAGGAGAACCTCTGATTTGAATTCCTGCAACGACAGCTTGTATCTAAGATTAATGGCACGTTTCATAGAATCAATCGATCCGAAACCACAAGTTTCTGCCAAAATCTGATGGGGATACTCCGGATTAAATAAAATTTTTTCTTCCAGTTCCTTTAAGCGATAACTATTTACAAATGCACTGAAATTTTGGTGAAAATGATGATTAATGAGTGAGGAAACGTACGTTCGATTCGTGCCGGTTAATCGGGCTACATCCAAAATAGTAAGGCTGCTGTTCAAATATATTTTTCTGTCGTTGAAGAAATATTCAATTTTATTTAGTAATTCTTCCTGGCGGATCAGGGACAGTTCTTCGGATTTTTGTTTGGTTTCAGTGATGCTGTCTGTTTCATAAGCAGGATTTAAAGATTTTTGTTTATTCCCAAGCCATCCGATTGCAAACAGCATGGACGAAAAAACTACTGAAGCTATAGCCAGATAAGTTATTTCGGAGGCGAAAAATCCACGACCCAGCATTCCCAGAATAAAGGAAGAAATAGCGGTGATGATAAGCGTATAATTCAGTAATCTGACTTTGGAAATGCTGCTGTCTTCCATATTGGAATAATATTGTGCAGCCTTGTGTCCATATTTCCTAATCAAACGAAAATTGCCTATTACCGTTAATATTACCTGAATCAAAAAAACTATCCGTATCAGGAAACTAACGATTTCAATATAGCTTAAATGATTCAGTGAGTGATGTTCTTCGCCGAAAAGAAATGCTTTGTATTCTTCTTGAGGAGTAAAAAACACAGCTATCGAATAAAGCACAAACAAAATAGTGGATGGCAGCAGATAAACAAAATGTTTTTTAAATGAAAATTTTCTGTCGACGGTGAGTAAACGAAAATATATGTAATACATGGGATAAACCAGCAAAGAAGCAAATTGATATAGAGGATCGATCCAGCTATAAGCTTCCTCTAATTTCATAAAGTACAAGAAATGAGATGAATATACAATAAAACAAAAAAACATGAACTTCCCCAAAAAAGACTTGGGAGCAGAATAATTATCTCCTTGAGTGTTTAAAACTATACACCAAAAAAGAGTAACATAAACCGGAGAGAGCAACAAAATAATTTTTAGCATAATTTTATTTCATCTGAAACAAAATTAAACTAAAGAAATGAAATAAAAAAACAAATTTGCTACAAAATTTTACCTTTTACTGATAAAATTTTACCATCTGCGTAGCCAAAAATTTTCGAATGAACTATCTTTGAATAATTCTTCAAGCTTCTTATAAAATTAACATGTTTTTGACGTCAATCTTGATTGAATAAATCTTTGCAGAATGAAATTTTCACAATCAAAACTATTCAAAATTTATTTGTCTGTTGATTTTCTAAAGTTTTGATTTTTTATCTGTTTTGTTTTACATTCTCGCAGCATAGGGTTGTCCGTTTTTCGGGCAACCCTATTTTTAAAACTTTTTGACAAGCCGAAATTATTCCGAAATTTCTGTCACTTCATAACCAACATTTTCCACAGCCTTTTTTATTTCTTCGTTGCTCAATTCTTTGGCAAGTGTAAGTTTTGCCGAGTTGGAAGCCAAATCAACTTTAGCTTCAACGCCATCTAAGGAATTAAGTGCCTTCTCTACGCGAGTTGCACAATGAGAGCAACTCATTCCTTTGATTTTCAATGATTTTTCTAACATGATTTTATCTCCTTTTCAAGAAATTTTTAATAATGAAATTATATTTAGCTATTTTTTGTTGTTAATCAATTAAATCTAAATATTTGCAGCCAGCCATTTTTTCATTTCCTGAACCGTTTTTCCCCGCCTTCGGGCATAATCTTCCAGTTGTTCATCATTTATTTTCCCAATCATAAAATATCTCGACTTTGGATGAGAAAAATACAAACCACACACTGAAGCATTGGGAAACATGGCTCCATTTTCTGTCAGGCGAATTCCAATTTTTTCGAGTCCCAACAAAGATTGTAACTCAAAAATTATAGACTGATCGGGAAGAGAAGGATAACCAACTGCTGGTCTGATACCCTGATATTTTCCTTTCAATATGTTTTTTATCTCCAATGGTTCGTCGGGTGCATAGCCCCAAAATTCGGTTCTAACCTTATAATGCAACCATTCGGCGGCAGCTTCTGCCAGTCGATCGGAGAGCGTTTTAACCATAATGGCACGATATAAATCGTCTTCTCTCTCAAAATTTTCGGCCATCGTTTCCGCACCTTCTACAGTCGTTGCAAAAGCTCCCATATAATCATTTTCTGTATTTATAAAATCGGCCAACGAATAGCAAAAACCGTCTGATGAAGCGTGTTGCTGGCGAAGTGTAGGCAAAATATACGTTTGGTCGCCAAAACTTATTAATAAGTCATCGCCTTGTGAAACAGCACGAAAGAAACCAAAAATGGCATGAATGGATATCGACTTCTCATGAAGAAAATCCTGGAGCATTTGCTGAGCATCGCGGAACAATTTGAGTGCTTCTTCAGCTTTGGTACGATTATTTTCCGGAAATTGCTGCAACCACCCTACTTCACAGGAGGTACAATTGCAAAGATTTTCGATTCCTTCATATTTGCCAGGTAATCTCCATGCTAAAAAGAAAAAGTTCCAGTCGATAAAAGGAACAATTTCTTTTAAGTCAATATCAACTAATTGAGTTATTCCCATTTTTTTTGGTGCTGCCACTAACGTATTCATTTTCTATAAATAAATCGAATTAATCATTTGACTTTAACAACAAAAGCCTCAAAATTGTTGTAAATTTACAGAAACAAAAGGAATTTTTTTCAAGAATTCTTTTGTTCGGGGAAAATTTAATTATAAGATTTTTGCCAGTCGGTTTAAAATAAAATTTTGTAATCTAACGAATAATACTAATTGCCTGAATGAATATGCTTAAAAAATCAACGAGCTTTTGACGGTATGAAAATTGAGAATTTTCGCTTAAATTTGTAAGGTATTCGGAAGGGGAAAAATATATGAGCAAGTTTTTCAAATTGATATTTAAAAATTATTTATAAATGAATAAATGGATTAATCTTAGTATTGAATATGCCAATCAAAAATCATATCTCGATGATTTATTTCAAGTATATCCAACAATTCCGGAAGGAATACGAGAAATAGATGTGCAGATATGGAGAGAGGTTGAAAATGCCTTTATAAAGAGGGACAATTATCGACTGATAAAAGAACTTTTAAAATTGGATCTTTTTCCTATAAAAGATAGTTATATTGCGTATTTGAAAAGAGATAGTTCAGCTATTGATAGGAACCCAAGAACCATCAACAGAATTTGTGGAAGAATTTATGAATTAGGGCTCAATAAACTTTATGAAAGATGTAGCGAGCCCAAAGAAACGAATCGACAAATTGGGCCAATGTTCAAAGATTGGTTGCGAAACAAATCTTTAGGAATTTTGCCTGTTGAAATAGATGAATTTATGTCCGGTAATAATGATGCGATTTTGGATGGGGGCGATAAAGTTTTAATGGATTTTGCTAAAGAAAAGCTGGGTTATTATCATGATAAAGGACTTGATTTTGTTGCCCGATTCAATGGGAAGTATGTAATAGGTGAAGCGAAGTTTTTAACTGATTTCGGAGGACATCAAAATGCGCAATTTAACGATGCCATTTCTACTCTTGAAGTTAAAAAAGTTAAAGCGATCAAGGTGGCTATTCTTGATGGTGTTTTATATATAAAGGGAAACAACAAAATGTATAAATCTATCACTCAAAAGTTTAATAATTACAACATTATGAGCGCTTTAGTATTAAGAGAATTTCTTTACCAATTATAAATCTATGAGCAACCTACTTATTTTCGGAGACAATCTTAAGGGACTTAAGTATTTATTGGAAGAAAAGGAATTAAAGGGCCAAATAGATTTGGTGTATATTGATCCCCCATTTGCTACAGGAGGCAATTTTGTTATTTCTAACGGGAGGGCAACAACTATCAGCAATTCTAAGAATGGAGATGTTGCATATTCCGATAACGTGAAAGGTAGTGATTTTATTGAGTTTTTAAGGCAAAGGCTTGAAATTTTAAAAGATTTGCTTTCAGAACGAGGCTCAATTTATTTACATACTGATTATAAAATAGGACATTACGTTAAAGTAATGATGGACGAAATTTTTGGTGTAGAAAACTTCAGAAACGATATTACAAGAATTAAATGTAATCCGAAAAATTTTTCTCGCATAGGTTATGGGAATATTAAGGATATGATTTTATTCTATACCAAAACATCAAATCCTATATGGAATGAGCCAAAAGAAAAACATAAAGAAGTTAATATCGAAAAACTTTATCCGAAAAAAGACAAAAACGGAAGGCGATACACAACCGTTCCGATTCATGCTCCTGGTGAGACATCAAGTGGAGATTCGAGTAAACCTTTTAAAGGTTTATTGCCTCCGCCCGGAAGGCATTGGCGTACAGACATTAAAACGCTTGAGAAATGGGATAATGAAGGCTTAATCGAATGGTCTTCGACAGGTAATCCGAGAAAAATTATTTATGCAGATGAAAGTGAAGGGAAAAGGGTGCAGGATATTTGGGAATTTAAGGATCCTCAGTATCCCGATTATCCTACAGAAAAAAATTCAGATATGCTGGATTTAATTATTAAAACTTCCTCGAACGAAAACAGTATTGTACTCGATTGTTTTTGTGGGTCAGGAACAACTTTAAAATCAGCTCACTTAAACAACAGAAATTGGATAGGCATTGACCAGTCATCTCTGGCAATAGATGCAGCAAAAAGAAAATTGGGTGAAATTTCTGCCAGTTTGTTTGTGCCCAAGCCTGAATATGAATTTGTCGATTTGATGGAAAACCTGTTGGCGTACAATTCATAAATTGATTAAATCTATCCGTACTAATGTTGCCACAATGGAAAAAACCATTTTTTTTGTGTCGGGCTTTTTGGGCATTTCGCCCAACTTCCTTGAGAATGTCCCTAAATAGCCTTATCGTCGTAAGATCAATCAAAAGAACTTCATTAAATGTCAATCCGAAAGTCCGGCTGAAAGACCAAATTTCTTTCTGGATTTTTGCCCATATAGTTTTTATGTTTGTGCAAAAACAAAAATACTATATGTCGGGGAAGTTATCTAATTTGAGTAACTTCCCCTTTTTTATTCTTTCCTTTTCTATTTTTTTATCGGACAGTAGTATTTATGTTTGATAAAGCCAAAAAATGCTTCCACTTTTGAAGCAAAAATGTATCTAAATGTCTTTTTAATTTATTTCTAAATTGTTTGATTTTGCTTTAAATGAGATTCAATCGGCATAGATTTGTGGAAAAACAACGAGAGAATTTGCCTTATCCTCTGACAAAAACCATTTTGTTGTCGTTAGACAATTCCGGATGATACCAATACCCTTCAACATCAAAACCTTTCAAATCCTCCACATTTTCTATCCGATATTGGGCAACATAGCGCACCATCAAGCCGCGTGCTTTCTTCAAATAGACGACAATTGGACGAAAATTCCCATGATCATTTTCCAAAAATTCGATATCAACAATTTTACCATCGAAAAAATCTCTGTCTATGGCTTTAATATACTCACTGGAACAGAGATTAAGTAAAATCTCAGGTTGACCGGAAAATTGAAAAGCTTGGGAAACGGCATCTGTGATTTTCTTTCCCCAAAAATCGTATAAATCATTGCCTGCAAAAGTTGGCAAGCGGCTGCTAATTTCCAAGCGATAAGGCTGAATAAGATCGAGAGGACGCAAAACGCCGTACAAACCGGATAAAATTCTTAAATGCTGCTGCAAATAGGTTAACTCATTTTCTGTCATGGAAGCAGCATTCAATCCTCTAAAAACTTCCCCGTTGTAAACCAACACAGCCTGCCTTGCATTGTCGACAGTAAAAGGGCGATGCCAACTGTAAAAACGATCGCGATTGAGTTCGGCCAATTGTGAGTTGACCCCAAGCAATTGAGCCAGTTCCCGCAGTGAAAGTTCGCGAACTTTTTCAACCAGATATTCGGCGTCATCCAAAAATTGCGGTATGGTGGCAGGATATGAATTTTTTGGGAGTTTGGTGTTTTGAATCTTTGCGGGAGAAAGTAACATTAACATAGCTGTAAATTCTTTTGAGGTGAATTTTTTTTTTGAGAAAAAGCCAAAAACGTGTTAGTTCAATTTTATCATAAAACGATAAAGCCCGATTACCAATTGTCAATGAATGACAGTGATGGATGATTTTTCCCGATTTATTGAACCATAAAAATATGAAAAATAGGGAAATGGTACTGCTGCGCCTGCAAAAAATAAAACACAAAACTATAGGAAACACCCAACAACATGATAAATTTTGAAAGAGTAGAAGCTTGATGGAAGTCGCGGGCATTTTCAGCTTTAAAAATCAGATACCCCAAGCAAACAAAAGGAATTATCAAACCAAAAATCAGGTATCTGGTAGTAAGGCTGCTGCTAAAATCAATGAGGAAAAAGTCGACTGCGAGCAAGCCGGAAACAATGAGCAAAATAAGGCAATAAACAATAATTTTGGTCTTTTTTATTCCCCAAACAATTGGCAAGGTATGACATTCCATTTCCCGGTCGCCGGCAATATCTTCCGCATCCTTTATAATCTCCCTCAATAAAGTACAAAAAAAAGCAAAAACGGCAAATCCTCCTACCCAAGCATAAATCTGTTTCGGAATAGGCGTTTCAAAAATTAATTTTCCGTATTGACTTTCCAATACAGCCAGTTCGAGAATGGCAGGCAAAAGTACGGAAAGAGCACTGGCAAAAGCTACAATGATGTTTCCCGTCAGAAACTGCCTTTTGTAGGTGGCCGAATAAAACCACAACATACCCGGAACCACCAGAAAAATAAAGCCAAGAGAAAAACTTTTTACAAGAAAGGCAAGAATAAACCCTGACAACAATCCCAGAGCCGTCAAAATTTGATAATACCGCATGGCAGAAGCACGGGGAATGGTTTTTCCCACAATCATTTTATCGGGACGATTGATGGTATCGATTTTTACGTCAAAATAATCGTTCAATACATATCCTCCGGCAGCAATTAATATCGTACTCAATATCAACAACAAAAGTTTGGATGAACTCATGCCGGCATCAAAACCATAGGTCATCAAAAGCGGCAAAATAACCGCTTCGGACATGGCAAACTGAACAAAAGCGATAAAAAGTAAATTTGGTAACCGAAGTAATTGCAAATATTGCTTCATGTATATTGAATTTAGCTGATAAAAAGAAAAGGCAATTTTCTGATTTACAATAAAATTGACTATTCTCTTGTTTGAATATCTTTTTTGTGCATCCGATAAATGCTTTCGGACAACACGCTGTAAATTTCCGAAAATTCGGGTTTATTTTCAAGCAACAACAAATGCTGACGAATAATGTTTTGATCATTTCGCACGGCCGGCCCGGTTTGCGCATCGTAAGGAGACAACTCGCTGAGCTTATTTACTGTTTCAGTAATCAACGGCAACAAAATATCAAAGGAATATCCGGCAGTTTTCACCAATTCTTCTGCAATGGAAAAAAGATGATTGACAAAATTGCAGGCAAATACGGCAGAAAGATGGATTTTTTTTCGTTGTTCCGAATCGGAAGAAAAAACTCTTTTGGATAATGTTTGCGCAATTTGCCTGATTTCTTCCTCTGCTTCCAATGAATTCCCTTCCACAAAAATAGGAATTTCATCAAAATTAACTTTTCTTGTTTTTGAAAAAGTTTGAAGTGGATAAAAAACTCCATATCGACGGTATTGCAGATGGCTTTCGAAAATGCTTAAAGGCAAGCTCCCGGCCGTATGAACATGCAAAGCGTCGGGAATATCGATTTTATTGATGACGTCGCACAATACGGCATCATTTACACAATAAAAATAAATGTCGGCTTCTCTGTCGAGTGATTGCAAGTTTGTTGTGAAAGGAACTCCCAAGTCAGAAGCAAGCTGTGTTGCAGAATTTTCAGTACGGCTAAAAATCTGACTCACAACAAAATTCTTATTTTGTAACGCTCGCCCCAAATGAGTAGCTACATTTCCCGCTCCGATAATAACAACCCGTTTCATGATGAAAAAACTATAACTGTTTCAGAATTTAAAAGCGTTAAGGAATAGATACTTACAAAAAATTTGACTTACCTGTGGCAATTGATTATTTTCTTTTACTAAAAATCAATATGCTACCGGCAATTATCAGCAAAGCGGGAAGAATAAATTCCGAAAAATTTTTTGTCCATGCAATAATTTCTGAAAGCCGAAACAGAACACCTACTGCGAGTAAAACTATCCCGATACTGATATTGGGATGAAAAAGAAGAAAAATAACTCCGGCAATAAACGGAAAATTTTTAATATCAAAAACAAAAACGCCGATTTCGGGCGGAACAATCTGCAATTGACGCAAAAGAAACAACAAGCCAAATAACAGTAATGTTATTCCCCAGGCCAGATTACTGCTTTTCTTTTTGGAAGCCATATTTTAAAAATAAAGTTAGAATTTTTCGAAATGAACTTTTTCGTAAGCCAGTTTTTCCTCGTCGTGCGGATTTTTTGTTTCGTTGGGATAACCCACAGCCAGAATATTCAGAATTGCATACTGAGTAGGAATTTGTAGCAAACCGCGAATGTAATCTTCCGAGCTTGTATTTTCATCCATTTGCCGGTCATGAACATGAATCCAGCAACTGCCCAATCCCAAATCGTGTGCCTGCAACTGCATCATAATGGAAGCGATAGCAGCATCAACCATCCAAACATTACTTTTTTCCGTATCGGCGAGCACAACAATTGCCAACGGAGCCCCCGCCAGAAATTGTGAATTTTTGGGACGACACTGCGATAATTTTTGTAACATTTCAGGTTGTTGAACCACCACAAACTCCCAGGGATTGCTTCTTTTCGATGCAGGAGCCATCAAAGCCACTTTTGTTATCATCGAAATTTTTTCGGGTTCAACTTTTTGAGGAAGAAATTTGCGAATGCTCCGCCGCGTTTTGGCCAAATTGAAAAAACAATTCATATTCATTTAACTTACCGATTTTCATATAGATACTCCAACGGATTACCATTTTTTAAAATATCTTTTAATCGAGCATAAGGAATCCGAACTTCTGTTTCGCCCAGATAATAAGGCCCAATTTCATAAGGATTAAACAAATAGTTGATTCCTTCATCCGAAATGTAAAAATTCCCGTTAGGCTGTATGGAGTCCACCCAATAATCGGTTTGATTCAAATCTCTATATTCCGAAATTTCGTCATTTTCCTCAATCAGTCTTTCACGAATCAAAGTAGTCAGTTTTTCTTTATAATCAGGAATAAACAAGTCTTTTTCTGTAAGAGTTTTTCCCGTTTTCAAATCAAAATTCAGGAAAGTCTGTGTTGATAATCCGTGAGCTCCACCCATGAATACGTAACGTTTTATTCCGTATGAAAAAATATTTTCGTCACTCCACAACGAAAATCCTTCCAAAATATGGTCATTGTTGAAAGCAAAATAATTCTGCAAATTGAGTGTATTCAACATAAAAAGATTGTTATTTCGATAATCGGAACTTTGTTCTCGGACAAAGGCTGGGATAACCGAATCCAAAGGCATGTTCACATAATTTTCTCCAAATAGAAACAACAATATTTTATTGCGAACTGAATCCAAAACGGTTTTATTAGAAAAATTTACTGGTATCTCAACATTAATAATCAAATTTAAAGCTCCTTTTGTTGAATCATCGGTGAGGTAAAATTTATTCGCATACTCGAAATTTTTTGTTTTAACTGTTTTTGACACACACCCCCAAAAAAAAGAAATCGATAAAAAACAGATAAACAATAAGATGTTTTTGTTCTTTTTCATATTTTGTATATCATTTTTAGAGCTACAAATTTACAACAATAACTATGAACATTTATTACTTTTGTAAAATAAATAAATGATTTTTTACGGAAAATACGTTTATAATCTGTTAAAGCTAATATGAAATCTGACAAATTTTTAAAAATAAAGTAAATTTTATGACTAACTATCTTTTTAGAACCCCTGTTGAACTTGCTCCATCCCAACAAAAAATTACTTATAAGGATAAAATCATGATGTTAGGCTCTTGCTTTTCTGAAAATATAGGTAAACAACTTCATGAAGCTTTCTTTCAGGTTGACGTCAATCCTTTCGGAGTGCTTTACAATCCGCTTTCCATCTCTTTGAGTCTTGAAAGATTAATTGAAAACAAAGGTTTTTCACGTTCAGATATTTTTGAATGCCAATGTCTTTGGCATAGTTTTTTTCACAGTAGTTCATTTTCTGATGTTTCACCCGAAAAAACACTCTCTAATATTCAAGCCCGGTTTGATGAATCTTGTTCATTTCTGAAAAATACAGATTTTCTTTTGCTGACCTTTGGCACAGCGTGGGTTTTTGAAGACCGGAAAACACAGACTGTAGTTTCCAACTGCCATAAGCTACCTTCACAACATTTCAACCGCCGAAGGCTATCCATTGAAGAAATAGTCGAACATTACACTTTGCTCATCGCCCAACTTCAACAATTGAATCCATCGCTTCATCTCATTTTTACAGTCAGCCCTATACGCCATTGGAAAGATGGAGCTCACGAAAACAACTTAAGTAAAAGCATTTTGCTGTTATCGATAGAGGAATTGCAGAAAAAATTCAAAAATGTTGATTATTTCCCTGCCTATGAAATTCAGATGGATGAATTGCGTGATTATCGGTTCTATGCTTCGGACATGTTACATCCTTCGGAAACCGCCATCAATTACATTTGGGAAAAATTTTCGGATACTTATTTTTCGGAGAAAACAAAACAAATAAAACAACGATTGGAAATGTTGAGGGAAAAAATGAATCATCGCCCACTGCATCCCAATTCACCGGAGTATGTTTCTTTTCTACAACAAATCGAATTGGAAAAAAACAATATCCTGAACGAATATCCGTTTCTCAAAGAGAGAATAAAAGACGTAAATTCAAGAAATTAATGCAACTTTTTTCAGAGGAAATAAAAGGTAAATGGAAATTATTTTTCAAGGCAAAATGTAGGTAATACAACCCAATATATCCATAATCAGGCAAAATAGCAAACTCGGTTTTTCCTTTTCGGATTTTCGATTCATTTTTTTGTTGAAGATAATTTCAATAATATTTCAAAACGGATAGTTGTTCTTCATTAAAAATTTCTTGAGCAATGTATTGTAAATCTTTAGGTTGAATATTCTCCAACTGTTTTTTTATTTCTTCCATTTCTTCCACTTTCCCGAAGCGCAAATAACTTTTTCCCAAACTAAGTGCAAGATTTTCAGTGTTTTCTCTCGAAACAGTCATTTGTCCGATCAGTTGCTGTTTGTATTTTCGAAGTTTACTTTCCGGCAAGGGTCGGTCAACGATTTTTTGAAGTTGTTCCAAAACCAGCTGTTCACATTTTTCGTCGTTTCTTTCGTCGCATGCATAGTAAACACACCACCATCCACTGTCGGTAAAAGGTTGATAATTCGATTCTGCGGTATAAACAAGTCCGTGTTTTTCGCGCAGCGATAAATTGAGCAAACTGTTCATTCCCGGCCCCCCAAGTATATTGTTGAGTAAATACATGGGCAACCTGTTGGGATGGTACAAATCGAAACAGCGATTTCCAATTACGGTATGGATTTGATGGGTCTTTTTCTTCAGCTTCAATTTTTCTGCCCGATATTGTTCAGGGGGATTGCGTTTTTGTTTTTCGTTAATATTTTCTGCACTTTCCGATACAAAATATTCTTCACACCATTTTACAAAGTGTTCAAAATTCAGGTTCCCAACCACAAAAACAATCATTTGATGGGGTTGATAGCATCTTTTTACAAAATTACTGACTGATTCCGAATTCATCTTTTTCAATAATTTTGCGTTTCCCAATATATTGTGCCCCAGAGGATGATCTTTAAAAATCAATTCTTCGAAATCGTCAAAAATAAGTTCCGACGGATTATCATGATAGGACGCTATTTCGTCCAAGATTACTTCCCGCTCTTTTTCGAGTTCTTTTTGAGGAAAGGTGCAATGTAAGGTCATGTCGGCCATCAATTCAATCATGCGACGGGTGTATTTTTTCATGGCCGCTGCATAAACCACCGTTTCTTCTTTGGATGTATAGGCATTCAGTTCTCCTCCGATGTCTTCCATTCGGTTGATGATTTCACGTGCATTTTTTTTTCGTGTACCTTTAAACAACAAATGTTCGGCAAAATGCGCGCATCCTTCTTCTTCCCGATTTTCGTCGCGTGAACCGGCATTTATTGTTATGCCGCAAAAGGTAACTTCACTTTTCTTTTGGAGATATATGATTCGTAAACCATTAGGAAGCGTATGGGTCTGATAAGTCATCTGCAGAATTTGTTTGTTGAAATAATTGATGGTTACATTTGTGTGAAAAAAGACGGGATGTTTTTTCAGAATATTTCACCACTGCCGATGCAAATGTGGGAATCCTTGTCGTAAATCACGCCGAATTGTCCCGGAGCAATGCCCTGAATTTTTTTTTCGGAAATCACATGCCAGCCGCTGTTGGTATGCAAAATTTTTCCTTTCGTAAATTCGGGTGTATGTCTGATTTTGAAAGTTATATTTGCTTCTTCCGTTTGGTTTTGCCACGGATTTTCGGTAATGAAATGAAAATTGCGCATCGAAAATTCATTTCCATATTGTGTTTCCACCTCATAGCCGCAGGATACGTAAACGATATTGGCCGCAATATCTTTTTTTATTACATACCACGGACCTCCCGATAGTCCAAGACCTTTGCGTTGTCCAATGGTATGAAACCAATATCCTTTGTGCTTTCCAAGAATTTTTCCCGTTTCCCATTCCACAATCGGACCTTCTTTTTCACCCAAGTAGCGACGAATAAAATCGTTGTAATTGATTTTTCCCAGAAAACAGATTCCCTGACTGTCCTGTCTTTTGGCACTTGGCAGACCGGCTTTTTGTGCAATGCTTCTAACTTCACTTTTCATGAAGTGTCCAATCGGAAACATCAGTTTTGAAACCTGCAGATAATCGATTTGTGCAAGAAAATCCGTTTGGTCTTTTATCGGATCTTTTGCAGTGGAAAGAAAAATTTTTCCATCTTTTTCGGTGATGGTGGCATAATGTCCGGTGGCTGTTTTATCGAATTCTTTTCCAACTTTTTGTTCAAAAATGCCAAATTTTATTAGTTTGTTGCACATCACGTCAGGATTTGGGGTCAATCCTTCCTTCATCTTGCTTATGGTGTAGGCAACAACAGTTTCCCAATAATCCTTGTGCAGGTCGATAATTTCGAGCTTGCAACCATATTTCTGTGCTACGAGTGAAGCCATTTCTATATCCTCTTCTGAAGAGCAATTCAGCAGTTCGTCCTCGTCTCTTCCGATTTTAATATAAAACAGTGAAGGAGTGTAACCCTGATCCTTCAGCAAATGAACTACTACCGAACTGTCAACCCCTCCGGAAAGTAAAGCCGCTATTTTCATTTTTTTTAGCCTGATTTTAGATGTAATATTCAGCCAGATTGACAATTCCAGCCCGCATTGCATATTTTGTGGCTTCGTGTACGTTATTGACTTTTATTTTGCGGAAAATATTTTTTCTGTGTGTCATAATGGTGTGTACACTCACAAAACGCTCGGATGCTATTTCCTTCGTGGTTTTTCCCAGTGCAATTTCTTTCAGAATTTCACGCTCAGTAGGTGTTAAAACCGGTTTGCCATCATTTTTCAGATGTTTTTGGCAGTCAATCAGCAAATTGGATACAAAGTTACAAATAAACCTGTTTCCGGACAATGTTTCTTTTAATGCCAGATTTATTTCTTCTTTATTGCTGTTTTTTGTGAGTACACTGAAGGAGTGGGTGTTGTAAATAATTTGTTGAAGAAATTCTTCGCTTAATTCTTCGGAAAATAATAACCAGTCGGTTTTTTCAAAACGCATGCTCCATATTATCAATTCATTGACGTTTTCAAAATCAAAAAGTGTATAATCCAATATTACCAATGATTCCTGCTCTTCAACAAGGAGTTTTTCCAGTTCTTTTTTTGTGGCTGCTTCCCTAATGGTTGCCTCCAGAGAATAGGTTGAGATCAGATAAAGCCACCCGGCTTTAGAAATATATTGATTATCGGAAAGTATGATATTCTTCATTTTTTATGAATAACTTTTTTTAAAAAATCTTTACGACGTTTGTGTTTTTTTGATTATAATCGTTTAAGAATAATTTTGTTCACTTGTTCGATAAAAATATACTTCCAAAAAAATTTTTGCAATGTAGTTTCATACGTTAAGCAAAAAAAGACGACTCAACAGCCGTCTTTTTGAATATTTGAATAATATTTGAAAGCTTTTTTCAATATTCCCACAAATCCTGTTCAAAGTTCAGCAATTCGTTTTCTATCCTGTTTTGTTCTTTTCTAACTTTGGCAGGGTCAATAACATAATCGAGCAGCATTCTGTTAAACATGTTGCTGTCGCCCAGCAAGTAACTTGCATAAAGTTTTTGAGAGAAAAAGTCGTCAAAAGTCATGCGTTGGGTGTCGTTCCCATTTGGGATAACATATTGTTTGGCCAGATAGGGACGCAGTTCGTCAAATGCAAACCAACAGAGAACGGAACCTCTGAAATATCCCATTGTCTCATTAGATTCGACATTATCGGGATGTAAAGCATAAAGAGGGGCAATACCAATGATTTTGGAATACATTCTGGAGGTATGCTTATCGAAGAAAATAATTTCCTGAATCAGATATTTCAACTGATTGCGCACGTACTGAATATAACGGTAATTGTTGAAGGTTCGCTGATTGGTTATGGGATCTATTTGAATAAGATTGCTGGTATTGTCTTCTTCAAAAGCAAAAGCCCTGGATAATTCTTCCCCTTCCAACAATTCGTTGAATTCAGGTTTGATATCGCGCGGATTTTTTTTATACACGTTAACTCCATCACAAATTGCGTCGATCATTACCGTAAAAAGATTGCGATATTCCTTATTGGGTCGAGTTGGAAAATATAGTTGATAGTTTTGTTTTTCTCGCATATCTATAACCCTATATACCACTCTCGACCAAACAATATCGTCTCTACGATGATGAACAACTGCAATGGTGTCCGCCAATGTATCGAGCTCGGTAGTTTCAATGTTAACATTTCCTTTGCTATCAAAAAAAGGAATTTCATTAATTTGAGCTTTTATGGAACCCGGTAGTAGAATAAAAGCCAAGAATAAAGTTAGAACACCAATTTTTTTCATACTGAACATTCTATTTGGTTTGCTTATTTTTGCAAAAAATTTTAAAAAACTAAATTTGTACTTGAACTAATCCAAGATTTCTTACTTTGCCATCAGGACCGACGGCTTTAATATTTTTAAATGTAATATAATCTCCACCCTCCAAACGATCAATATCAGCCAATTGTCTATTACTTAACCTTGATCCGGTGGTTTCAACTGAACCATATATAGTGAGCATTGTAAAAGAAATAATATTGAATTTTGCCTGAATGAGTTCGTCTTCACCATAACTTGCCACAATGGCTACATTGTCGCCTCTCAATAAACGCTTATTAAGATTTCCATCCTGTATTAATCTTGTAATTCCACCGGCATCAGAATATTGTAAATAAGCTTTTGGATCAGGCAAATATCTCACTCTATAAATACTGTTACCCATTAAAATTTCTTTTCCTTCAACTTTGGCATACACAGCAACATTGATTTCCCCATCCTGTGTGGGACGAATAATGAATTTACCTCCAGCAGTTTTTTGAACGGTTGCTCCCGCCACCCTTACTGAAATATTTTCAGAGGCTACTCCCGGAACAGAGATACTGAATTTATGGTCGATGCCGCGATAAACAACATTCAGATCTTCATTGGAAATGGTTGCCGAAGGCTCACCGACAATATAATCACTTGTAAAGGGAAACTTTCTTATCACACCATCGTTCCCTGTTAACTGAACGAAACCAGTATAAGTAAAGCTGCCTGTCTGATTGCAATTAACTTCATAAATTCCATTTTTTACAGGGGTATTACCTACGTAGAACTCGGGCGTTTTAGTGGAATCAACGGCTGAAAGAACAATTTGAGCCGAATATTTGCTTCCTCTAAATACGTAACGAGAATTTGGAACAACTAAGGCTTCAATTTTATTAACCCTGAAATCGGAAACGTCAGTTTGTGCTTTGAGGTACTGGATTAATTCGGCTTCTGCCATTCGAATATCGCTTTGATATTTTGTTAGTACGGTTATAACCGCCGAAACGGGCATCATTTCAAACAAAGCATATTCCCAAGGTACTCCGTTTTCTGATGGAGCGGTTGAAAATATAGTAGCATACATTTGCTGTTTTGCCGGACTATTGCCAGATAATGAGATCAAAAAATTTCTATAATTATCAATTTTTTCCTTAAGAATTTTCCCATTACCTTTTACCAATGCATATTCACCGGGTGCATCGTAATTTTCTTTATTAATCACCCTACGCGCTTCAGGATCAGCATTTTTATTATCAACCATTTTCAATATTTCATATTTGAAATTTTGAATATAGTTGTAAAGAGAATCCGATTGTTTTTTAACCTCCAAAGCTTTATCTAACCATTCTTTTACTTTTGTGGGATTCTGATTGTATAAATATTCGAATTGTTTGTATAAATCTTCATTCCTTACCGAAGCTGAAATGATAGTGTTATGCAAGCTGTTGTCAACCATAGTAAACCCTTCCAGCACTTCACTTGATACATTCAATGCCAGCATGGCTGTCAGCACCAAATACATCATCCCGATCATTTTTTGTCGGGTGGTCTCGGGACAATTTTTTGCTCCACTCATCTTTTATTTTATTTCTAATGTCTTATTTTAAGAAAATTTAAAAAATAAAAATCTCTTTGTTATCAGCTTAATGCATTCAACATATTGCCATAAACTTTGTTGAGATCAGAAATTTGTTGTGCCAGTTTAACAGTTTCGTTTTTATACTTTTCTGATTCTTCAGCACTTGCAGAGGAAAATGAATTAATTTTTTTCAAGTTCGATAGAATATTTTCCAATTCCTTGTTGGAATTTCCTATTTTAGTTGATTGTTCTTCCACGTTTTTCAAATGAATTTCGTAAATGGCATTCAATGAACTTAAATTCTTGTTGATTTTCTCAATTTCCCCAGTGTAATCTTTTGTGTTCTCTTCTGCTTTTTTCATTTCAGTACCAATTTCCACATAAATCCCTGATAAATTACGAAGAGAAGAGTTCAGGTTATTTTGGTCTTTCGAAAAATTGCTTACAGATTCAGAAGCAGAAGTTATGTTGCGGATAAACTCCGAAGTTGGGGCAGTTAAATCAGAAACAGATGCTAGTTGTCGTGCTGTGGCAGAAAGATTTTTTATTCCTTCCGATAATTTTTCTACATCTTCTTCAGAAAGCGTTTCAGAATAATTTATAGATGGATGAGCCGGAGAAGCGGATATTGTCGCACTTCCTATTAGTTCAGTTTGAAATCGGGCTGTTCCATTTTCAAAATCGAAAATCTTATCCCAATGGTATTCTTTAAAAGGTTTATCTAATGCTCCCATTGAAAAAATAATTGCCTCACAAATCATGCCGGTACCTAGCACCACGTTTGCACCCGGCAAGTGCAGTATTTTAAACATTGCACCGATGATAACTACTCCGGCTCCAACGCTGTATATGGCATTAACAATTTTTCTCCCTTTGGGAGAATTCCACCATTCGGAAAATCCTGATTGTTTTTTTGAATTTATAGCATTATTTGACATGTTTGTAATTATTAAAGTTTACACTTTTATTCGCCATTATATGATCGTACACATCTAAATCCAATATAAGGTCTGCTTTCGTTCTGATATTCATAGGTACGTGCACCGCATTGCAGGTAGTAGGCAATGTCTTTCCATGATCCGCCTTTTACCACTTTGCGTTTCAGTACTTGAGGATCGCTGTTTTTTGCATTGAACTGAAAATTCGGGTTAATATCGTAAACAATGTTGCTGCTGGAGACATTGAAAGCTGATGAAGTCCATTCTGCTACATTTCCTGCCATATCGTACAGTCCAAAATCGTTCGGAAGAAATGAACCAACTTTCATGGTTGTTGTTCCGGTATCATCGTTATAACTTCCACGCATGGGTTTGAAATTAGCCATAAAACATCCTCTTTTGTCTCTAACATAATTGCCACCCCAAGGATACAAAGCCATTTGACGGCCACCCCGAGCTGCATATTCCCATTCGGCTTCGGTAGGCAAACGATAGTCCTGAGCACTGATTTTGTTTGTACCGTTGTAAATATGCGTTCTCCATTGACAAAATGCCTGTGCCTGTTCCCATGTTACCCCTACCACAGGATAATTGGCAAAGCCGGGATGGGAAAAGTACATTTTCATTTTTGGCTCGTTGTAGGCATACTGAAAATCTCTAATCCACATGATAGTATCGGGATATATATTTACTATTTTCGTGGAAATCAAATCTTTACGAGTTCTCAAGGGACGTTCGATAGTTTGATGATGAATCACTCCGTTTTCGTCAACATAAGAGGTGTCAACTCTAACTTTTGCATTTTTTGGATAGGCTCCCGTGTTTACATCATATTTATTGGTAGCCAAAGCAGCTTGATCATAATTAATCCATTCATAACGATAACGGAATTTGGTTGGATTCAACTGTCTGCCTGAAAGTGAGTTTACGTCCTCATAATAAAATGTATTGAGCACCTCTCTAATTTCTTCATCTTGGGATTTCCATGGAATTTTAGCTTTCCAATTTAAAGGTGCCGTTTCAGGTGGAAGCTCATCCTGATTCCTCAACTTCAGGCGAAATTCGTCTCGGCCAGCCATTACAAGAGACCGTAAAATGATGGAATCACGCACCCAATTCACAAATTGTTTGTACTCGTCATTAGTAATTTCGGTCTGATCCATCCAAAAGGCGTCGACCGTTACATGTATCGACTTGTCATTGATAGCTCCAATTGCTGATTGGTCATTGGCTCCCATCAAAAACGAACCTCCTTTTATGAAAACCATACCATAGGGATTGGCTTCGCGAAAATTTCCTCTGTTCCCAACTCCAACCAATTCTCCGGCAGGCTTGTTGCATCCGGCCAGAAGCAATGATCCGAAAAGGATACTAATTAGCACATTTCTTTTCATTCTTGTATAACAATAAAGTGATTGTTTTTTTAATCTTTTTTCTGAAAAAATACTTTTGTCACAAAATACGAATACTTTTGTACTTGTGTTTTGCTTTATTTAATTTATATTCAAAACTATAACTTATCAAAAATTCATGAGAACCGGAACTTGCCTTTATAATTTGCGAAACCGGTAAATCATAAGCATAACCAATATTTAAACCAGCAATGGCATTGATTCCAGCAAAAAATACCACCGCATCGCCCCATCGGTAGGAAAGTCCTCCCCAGTATTTATTGTCATATTCCATACGTGCAGAAGCATCCCACTGATAAGAAACAAAATCGGTTTTAAAAAGCGTTGTCGGTTTTATAACCATTTTCGGATCAATCAAAGTCCAATTGTAACTACCTGTGATAAAAAGAACACCTTTCTCCTGATAATCAAGCTGGTCGCTCCAACTAATGACAGGCTGATTGAGATGTGCGTAGGAAATTCCTGCCTCAAATTTTGGAGAAGAATACCAAGCTCCCAACCCAATATCGAAACCCATCCCTTGAACATTGGTTGATGGTACCACAGGATCGGTCGATTCGTGGTAATCACCTATGTTGACTGAATGAACGCTGTCTCCTTCAAACCCTGCATTGATCAAACCCAATTCTGTTCCAAAACTCCAAACTCCTGAAGTTGTTTTTAGTTTATATGCATATTGCAGATATACCGAAGTGTTAGAAAATAAGCCAACCTTATCATCTATGACTTTTAAACCGACACCATGAGTGGTGGACAAAAAATCAACAGGCAAGTTGAGGTTAATAATATCCGATTGACCCGCATTAGGCATTCCAACCCACTGAATACGATGTTGCCAAACGGCTTCAATCATTCCTTTTTCGCCGACCGCTGCCGGATTGAAGGAAGAAGAATTAAACATGTACTGGCTCCACTGAGATGCAGTTTGAGAAATAATACTCACTGATGAAACCATAAATACAACAACAGTGAGTACTATTTTTTTCATGAGATGATTCTTATTATTAAGTTTTTATTCAACCTTTTTTTCGATCAAAAAAGCTTGTCAACTTTATAAATAACTTCAATTTAACAAAAAAATTGCACTTTCACCGTATCCATTACTCCTAATCCTTATTTTTAGCTCAACAAAAATAAGTAAAGTTTTGTAAAAAAAGAATTTTGAAAGATTAATATTCTTCTTCATTGAAGAAAAAGTCTTCTTTGCTCGGATAATCGGGCCAAATGTCCTCGATGGATTCATAGATTTCACCTTCATCTTCAATTTCCTGCAAGTTTTCGATTACTTCCAATGGCGCACCGGAGCGGATAGCATAATCTATCAATTCATCCTTAGTTGCCGGCCAGGGTGCATCTTCTATTTTTGAAGCTAATTCTAACGTCCAATACATATAGCTAAATATTTAGGTTCAATTTTTTTGATTGAATAATTATTTTTCCTCTAAATTTTGCGCAAAAATAATTAAAAAAGTTACAAATTAATCGTTTTCCTCATTTTTTTGCCATAATATTTCCTGAATATTGTTTTTAAACAACAAATATCGCGACAAGGCAAAGAAATAATCGGACATGCGATTGATATAAATCAGTATATTTTTGTCGACAGGTATTTGTTCATGTAAGTCGTACAAACGTCGTTCCAAACGACGTGTAATGGTTCTGCAGATATGGCACAAGGCTGAGGCTTGACTGCCACCGGGTAGAACAAAATTATTCAATGGCGGAACTTCCGACGTCAATCGGTCTATTTCCGTTTCTATGTTTGTTATATCTTTTTCTAACAGTGGCGAAACTTTTGTTTTAGAATATTTAGAAAAATCGGTCGCCAAATAAGAGCCAATGATAAAAAGTTTATTTTGAATGGATTGCAGAAAAAGTAAATCCGAATTATCTATTTGAAAAGTGGTCAACAAGCCAATAAATGAATTTAGCTCATCTACCGTACCATAAGCTTCCAGCCGAATGTGATTTTTTGGAACTCTCGTCCCTCCAATTAATCCCGTTTCACCTTCATCTCCTGTTTTTGTATATAGTTTCATACCGTTTGATTTCTTTTTTTTCTATTGTTTTGAAAATCAGTTGTTTTTTAATTTGTTGATTTGTTTTTCAATGGCAATCTGACCACATAACAATTTTTCGTGATTTTTTGTTGAACGAATATATTAATATGTTTTGTGCAATAGCAATTTAGTAACGCACTTTATAGTGTTTTTTGTATAGATTGGGGTCGAAAAATACGATTCCTGTCTCAAACAAATCGATGGTAGCTGTTACTTTTGGATGTTGTTTGATGTATTTCCAGGCTTTCAGCATATCGGCAGACCAATAAATATCGTCAACCAGCATTATGGAATGAGTGTGAATTTTTTCAAGGCACATGTTGAAGTATTCTATTACGGCTTGCGACGTATGATTGGCATCAATGAAAATTAAGTCGAATGACGGAGTACTTTCAAGAACTTTCTCCAAGTTTTCATCAATATTTCCTTCGATTAAGGAAATATTTTTGAGTCCCAATTGTTGGAAATTTTTTTTTGCCAAGTCGGCCAATGTTTGGGACCCTTCCAGACTTATGCAATGAAGCTGAGAAGAAGCTGCAGCCAGATATGCCGTTGTAATACCGAGTGAAGTTCCCAGTTCAAGAACAGATTGCGCTTTGGTGTGGAGTGTTATCCGAAAAAAAAGTTGACCGTATTTTTTTGATTTTACCGATTTGTTGACTACCGTCGCAATGGTTGAAGTCCTGCTTTTACCCGTACCGAAATCTTCAATTCGTATTTTTGTTCTGTCTTTGAGGAGGCGATCTCTCAAATTTTCGATGGAAGAAAAAATATAATAGGGATTTTTTTCTTCAACAACAAAACAAATAAAATGGAAAAGGAATGGAGAATGTACGCCAAAACCATGCGTGTTTCTTGTAGTAAAACGATGTAAAAAATATCTGTAAATACGCCATAGTTTTTTCATTGCGAAAAAAAATATCAAGAAACCTTACAAAGGTACATTTTTATTTTCACCGTTACGTTCAAACAATTTCAATTCCTCTTTCCTTGCAGAGTTGTAAAGCCATTTCGCGCAGTTTGAATTTTTGTATTTTTCCGCTGCCGGTCAATGGATATTCATCAACAAAAAATACATAACGCGGAATTTTGTAACGGGCAATTTTATCTTTGCAAAAATCTCTGACATCTTCTTCCCGAATGTCAAATCCATCCTTTTTGATAATAAAAGCTGCAACATCTTCTCCGTAACGCGGGGAAGCAATGGCCACGACCTGAACGTCCTTTATTCCGGGCATTTGATAAAGAAAATCTTCAACTTCGATGGGTGAAATATTTTCGCCACCTCGAATAATAATATCCTTAATTCGTCCCGTAATTCGATAATTTCCGTTCTTGTCCCTGACTCCCAAATCGCCTGAATGCAAAAATCCATTGGCATCAATTACCTGATGGGTGGCTTCCGGATTCTTGTAGTAACCTTTCATTACGTTGTAGCCCTTGCAACACATTTCGCCTTCTACACCATCGGGGCAGGGAGCGCCTGTTTTTGGATCGAGAACTGCCACTTCAACAAATTCATATTCTCTTCCAACGGTGGTACAGCGAACTTCAAACGAATCATCAACCCGTGTTTGCGTCATACCGGGAGATGTCTCGGTGAGTCCGTAAACGCTGGTAATGTTCATATACATTTTTTCATTTACGTTGCGCATCAGTTCTATGGGACAGAGTGCACCCGCCATAATGCCGGTACGCAATGAAGTGAGGTCAAACAAATTAAACATGGGATGATTCAGCTCGGCGATAAACATAGTCGGGACTCCGTAAAGTGCCGTGCAACGTTCTTTATGAACAGAAGCCAGCGTTAAAAGTGCATCAAATTTTTCAACCATTACTTGGGTACAACCATGTGTCAGACAATTCATTACTGCCAATACAATGCCAAAACAGTGGAAAAGAGGAACACAGATACACAGTTTGTCGTCATTGGTAAATTTCATGTGTTCTCCTGTGTAAAACCCGTTGTTGGTTATGTTGTGATGGGTAAGCATTACTCCCTTTGGGAAACCGGTAGTTCCGGAAGTATATTGCATATTGACCACATCTTGGCAATTGATCGTTTTTTTCAGTTGAAAATATTCTTCATTATTCTGATAAGTTCCAAGAAGCAGAATTTCTGCAGTGGTGTACATGCCTCTGTGTTTTTCCTGTCCGATAAAGACAACATTTTTCAAAACAGGAAAGCGGTTTGATTTCAGTCTTCCGCGTTCCGAAGTTTTTAGCTCAGGAATCAACGAATGGATGGTTTTAATAAAGTCATTTCCGTTGTCGCCTTCTGTCATACACAATGTATGCATGTCCGAATTCTCAATAATATAGGCAAGTTCGTGCTCTTTACAACTGGTATTGAGTGTTACGGCTATTGCTCCAATTTTGGCGCAGGCATAAAGAAAAGTCAACCAGTCGGGCACGTTTTGAGCGAAAATACCGACATGATCCCCTTTTTTTACATCGATGGCCATTAAACCTTTGGCCATATTGTCCACACGTTCGTTAAAACTTTTCCATGTGAAACGCAAATTTCGATCGGCATAAACAAGGTATTCACGCTCGGGAGTTTCATTTGCCCAATATTCGAGCCATTCGCCTATGGTTTTTTCAAATAATTCCATGATAAGATTTGTATAAAGCTTTATGGTGCTTGATGGAAATAAAATTTTTTCAGACCGGAAAAAACAGCAATAAAATTCTCAATAATTCAACAAGGTGAAAAGATTAAAGAGGTGTGTAAACGACAGCCAGAATTTTGGCCGGTTTTTCATCAGCCGAGCTGACCAGATGGTTGATAATAGAGTCGTAATAAATGCTGTCGCCGGGATGGAGGAAAAAAGTTTGGTTGCCATAATCTATTTTTGCTGTCCCTTCCAGAACAAAAATAAATTCTTCTCCTTCGTGGGAAGAAAAAATGGGTTCGTGTGTCGATGAAGGTTGAATATCGATGAAGAAGGGTTCCATGTGTCGGTTGGTTTTGCGCGATGCCAACGCATAAAAATCGAGATGAGAATTGGCATCCGAAAGCTGACTGGAAAAAGAAGCCGGTTGATGAACTTCGCCGGAACGATGGACAACAGGTCCCAATTCTTCTGCGTCATCAAGAAAAGTTCCCAACCGAACGCCCAATGCGCGTGCAATTTTTATAAGTGGGGCCAGCGAAGGAATAGTTTCGCTTTCGATCACTCTATTAATTTGAACTTCAGATAAACCTGTGGTGTCAACCAAATCTTGAATGCTTAGATTTCTACTGTTACAAAGGGCAAGAATTTTTTCTCCGATATTTTTTTTCTCCATGATAAAAGGTGTTATAACTGCCATATTTAAAACGGGAACAAAAGTACGATAAAAATTTATAAAATGAAGGTTTTTGAAGGAAAAATATTTTATTTCCAATCAAAAACCTTTACTTAACTTATAAAATATCAACTGTTTTTTAAATGGCCGACAAAATTTTTCGATAGGTTTCTTCGGACTTTAAAATTTGAATTGCTTCTTTCAAATCGTCATCAGTTCGAAGTGAAAACTCAATTTGTCCTTTTTGATAATAGTATCTTTTAATTATTTCCAGACTGAGCAATGCCTCAATTTCATCCTTGTTTTCCCGAATATCGGCATCTACATTGGGTGTTAATTTGGTTTTTAATGCTTCAAACTCAGATTGTGCTATTGAATCTAAGCCTTCTATTTTGGCAACCTGATAGAGTTGCTGAAAATATTTATTGGTCTGATATGAGTAAGTAAAATTCTTTTCGTGCAGGTAATCCACAAAATTGTTAAAGTCGTCTTCAGAAAGTTTAAAATCCTTTGGAGACGCAATAGTAGGATGTAAACTGGCGTAGCGGGTCGCAAAATCAAAATACAGGTTTTGTGCAAAAATATAGTGGGCAACGTTCAATTTTCCTTTACTTTCGGTCTGTTTGTCGGGGATAATTCCGCCACCGTCGCGAACTTTTCGACCGTTTTTTGTCAGAAATTCGGAAGTCAGGCTGTCGGGTACGTATCCCACACTTCCATCTTCATTACGATGACTGTAGTCGATGGCTTGTATGCATCTGCCACTCGGAATGTAATATTTTGCTGTCGTAACTTTCAAATGTCCGCCGTAACTGATGTTGCGAATGTTTTGAACCAATCCTTTGCCAAATGTACGTTCTCCGACTATTACACCGCGATCGAGATCCTGAATGGCTCCGGCAAGAATTTCGGAGGCAGAGGCTGAAGATCGGTTGACCAAGATTGCCAGCTTGAGGTTGGGAAAAACAGGTTCGGTGGGAGTTTTATAAATTCTGTCGAGTATATTGTTTTTACCTTTGGTGGTAACCACTGTTGTGCCTTTGGGCAGAAAATATCCCAAAATTTGAACGGCTTCGTTCACCAATCCGCCTCCGTTGTTGCGCAAATCGAGTACAAGAGATTCAATATGATGATTTTTTATCAAATCGTTTACAGCTGATTTTACTCCCAACGCTGCGTTTTCGGTGAATTCGTTGAGCAGCAGATAGCCTATTTTGTCATCAACTTCTGCCGCATAGCCAATGGGATTGATTTGAATCTTTTCACGCAGAAAAGTTTTGCTGATGATTTTTTTCTCTCCGTACCGTTTGATTTTTATGTTGATTTGGCTATTGGGAGTTCCTCTCAATAAATTGCTAACGTCGTTGACGGCAAGGCCATCAGTTTTTTTCCCATCTACTTCCACAATGATGTCCCCGGGTCGAATACCGTTACGTTGCGCCGGCATGCCTTCATAAACTTCGGAAACAACAATTTCATTTCCGTTTTTCATGATAAGTGCACCAATACCGGCATATTCGCCTGTCGTCATAAAGGTAAGGTCTTCGGTTTCTTCTTCGGGCAGATAAATTGTATAAGGATCCAGCGTGTTCAACATTTCGTCGATAGAAGTTTTTATCAGTTTGTCGTAATTCAGGGTATCGACATAAAACATGTCCAACTCACGCAGCAATGAATTGTAAATATTCAGATTTTTGCTGATACGAAATGTACGTTGATTATCTTGCTGAGCCACAAGTAAAAATGGAGTGCAAAAAATTAGGAGGAACAGGAAGAATTTTTTCTTTTTCATCAGAATATAAATTATTTTTTAAAGGTCTGATGGAACCCACATATCTGAATATTATATTTATTCGTGTTTGTGTATGCAATACATGTGGGTTTCATGCGTTTGTCATTAATTTTTTTCTTGAATGAATTTTGTAGGAAAACAAAATTCTTAGGGAAATTATTTTTATTTCTTTTCGTTTGAATGAATATAAATGATCGAAAATGAATTTATTAAATTTTTACATTAGGCGGCAGGAAAATCGAAATATCTTTTCCGTAAACAATTAAATCTCGCACCACCGTTGAAGAAATATACGAATATTCGTAATCGGTAAACAGAATGACTGTCTCAATTCCGGAAATTTTTCGGTTGGCGTCGGCAATATTGTGTTCATATTCAAAATCGCTAACAGAGCGCAATCCTCGAAGTATGAAACCTGCATCAACAGAACGGGCAAAATCCACTGTGAGGCTGTCGTAAATAGAAACCTTCACTCTTGGCTCATTTTTAAATGTTTGACTTATTATGTCCTGCCTCTTTTCGATGGAGAATAAGGTTTTTTTTGCCTGATTAACTCCAATGCCAATAATTATCTCATCGAAAAGCTTCAATCCTCGCTTGACAATGCTGTAGTGTCCAATGGTAAATGGGTCAAACGTTCCCGGGAAAATGGCTCGTTTCATGATCTAAATTATTTTGAATCGACAAGAACTTGGTTGAAGGAAAGTTGCCCTCATTTCGCACTTTTTTGCTACTAAGGAAACCATTTTTTGCAACAAGGGATGTCCATTCATTTTTGATTAAATTTATTTATGTGCAAATTTACATGATAATTTTCAATTTCTGTATATCGCTGATAAAATTGGTTTTTCTCGAGTTCCCCTTACAGAATTTTCAGACGTCGTTCATTGGTTTCAGGTTTTATTTTTTCAATTCTTTTATGGCCAACTAAATTCTGCATCGAAGTGCATTTTTTTGCATTTTATTTTCAGTTTTAAAATGGTTTATTAACTTTGCTGCAATTAATTGAAAGATTTTGTGATGATACGAAAATTTTTTGTTTTGTTTTTTGGTTTTAATATTTTTATTGATTCCCTTTTGTGGGCTATTGATCCGGTTACGGCACTGCCAATACCCAAACAGGTTGTTTTTGCCAATGAAACTGTTTCTTTGGAAAGAATCGATATGCGTGAACGTTACGATAGAGAACAGACGGTGATAGCTTATAACCATTCCACCAGCATTTTATTGCTGAAGCGTGCCAATCGGTTTTTCCCCGTAATCGAACCTATTTTAAAAAACAACGGTATTCCGGATGATTTTAAATATTTGGCTGTTGTAGAGAGCAATCTCGATCTGCGTGCTTTTTCTCCGGCTCAGGCTGCCGGTATTTGGCAATTAATGCCGAAGACCGCCGAACAGTACGGGTTGGAAGTCAACGATCAAATTGATGAGCGTTATTACTTGGAAAAGGCTACTGTTGCGGCCTGCCAATTTTTGAAGAGTGCCTATGCAAAATATCACAGTTGGGTTACGGTGGCAGCTTCCTATAATGCAGGTATGGCAAAAATTTCGGGTGAACAGGAGAAACAGCAGGTAGAAGATGCCTACGATATGTTGCTTTCAACCGAAAGTTCGCGATATATTTTCAGAATTCTGGCCATGAAACAGTTTTTTGAAAATCCAAAACTTTTTGGTTATCAATTGAAAAAGGATGATTTTTATCCGTATATTCCCACAAAAGAAATTGTTGTAAGTACTTCCGTTGAAGATTGGACCGAATGGGCGAAACAATATCATTTGACCTATTTTCAACTGAAAGAATTTAATATGTGGTTGAGAGACCGAAAGCTGACCAACCCCAAAGGTAAAGCGTACAGAATTCAAATTCCCGATACGGCAGATTTAAAGTTTAATCCGCAGCATCTGAAAATTCATCAACCCATTTGGGCAGTTTGGTGAGGGAAATTAAAATATTGGCAAATAAGAATTTCAATTTATTTTCGTTATATATATTGTTTTTAAGTTATTAACTCTTAAAATAAAAAAATTATGAAAAGATTTATTTATTCTGCCGTAATGCTTTTCTTTTCGGTTTCGGTATTCAGCCAAATTGATTTTGGCGTGAAAGCCGGTTATAATTCCTCTGTCGGATTGAATGAATTGAGTTCTGTAACTTCCGGTAATTACAATGTGGATTCCATTCGAGCAGACGTAAAAAACAATTTTCAGCTTGGAGTATTTGGACGATTAAATTTTGGGAAAATTTATTTTCAACCCGAATTGCTCTACACTATGGGTAAGAAGGAATATACCGTTACCCTGCAGGATACGCAGAATCAAAGCGCAAGTTACGACAAGGTTGTAAACATCAGCAACATAGAAGTTCCTTTGCTGGTTGGATACAAAGTCATCGATTTGATTAAAATGGTCAATGTTCGGGTTTTTGCCGGACCAAAATTAACTTTTAATGCAGGCTCTTCACTCAAATTTGAAAATTTGAAGAATATAACTGCCGCCGAACTTGAGAAGGATGTAAAAAATGCTCAACTGGGATTGGAAGCCGGTTTAGGAGTAGATGTTTTAAAATTTACGTTGGATGCCCGATTCAATGTGATTAAAGACATGTATCAAACTAAAATTCAGGATGTAACGGTAGATGATTTTCAAGCCAATACCATTGTCATTTCGTTGGGTTGGAAATTGTTTTAATTAGTAGAGCCTTAAAAAGCCCATTTTTGTATTAAAGAATTGTTGACTTGGTAAAACGTAGCGTTTATCAAGTCAACAATTTGTATTTTAAATTCGAGCCAAAAAGATGGTTTCCATATATTTAACATCTTTGTTGAAGTTAAATGCAGTTAAGGTAATATTTGTGCTCAGAAGTATGGAACGGTAAATTTCTAAAGGCTTGTGAACTTGATTTTTATTTTCACACGTTTGCAAATGCCTCGATTTTCATGTAATTTTTTGAATGTCAAGGCTACTGACTGTTCTCATATGAAAATAGTTTTAGTACATGACAAAAATTGAGACATTTGTTTTATATATTTGTAAATAAAACAGAACAAATAAGCCAAGCTCTTGGGGTTGACTTTGTCCGGTGAGCCGAAAAACAAGTGAGAAAAGCGTTTAAAAATCGTCCTTGTTTGAGTTCCGACGTATTTCGTCGGAATGAGTTTGGGTGATTTCAGCTTTTCGAGCGTAAGTTTTTCGAGTGAAGTGGACACAGTTTTGAAAGCAGCGTTAAGCGAAAACAAAATCTGATTTATGTTGAGCGTAGCTGCTTCAACTAAGTTAATTTTTTTGCTCACTTTTTTGTTTCAAGACAAAAAGTGAGTGAGGTTTGGGGCAAAGCCCCGTTATTAAATATCTGAAAATAAAAAATATAAATGTTTTTAAACTTTTTTGTCATGTACTAAGGCCCAATATGTTAGAATTTTAATCGACTGTATTTGATTGCCAAACTAACCAATATCAGTCTGTTTTTAACTAAACTTTAACGTTACGTTATCCTTGCATGGTAAGTTGTTTTAAGAGTATAATGGAAATAATTACGGAGAAATAACACCAATTTTTGAGCAGTAACATAGAATACAATATTTTTACAAAACGTGTAAGAACGTAAAGAAACGGATACAATTACTTGATTATTATTACCTTACAACATTACACAGAGGAAATT
>JAHDRA010000086.1 GCA_018433525.1 Paludibacteraceae bacterium | reverse complement strand
CGATAATAAATTTTATCTTCCAAAAATTCTTCAATGGCAATCAAGGTTGGCTTGGGTAATTTTTCGTAATAACGAGAAATTTCAATTTGTTCACGATTTTCAAATACTTCTTCAATATTATCACCCATTGCTGAAAACTCTTGAAGTTTTTTGTCTAATTCCGATTTTATTTCCAAACTAATTTGGTTGGCACGCTTGCTAATAATTACTACTGCTTCATAAATATTCCCCACCTTTTCGCCTATAAGGTTTATATCTCGTGTGATGGTTGTTGAAGGGACATTCATTTTTTTAAAATCCATAAATAGTCTAATTTTATTTTAAGTTGATAGCCTTTTTGCAATCATTAAATATGTTATTGGCCTGTTTTTTAAATTTGCCGTTAGGAAATTCGTTGATGTAGCTATAGTATTCATCAATGGTATCCTGATAACGTTCTTCCTTTTTGGCAAGAATACTTTGTTGAGCTTGAGCAAATTTTGCCTGTAAAATTAAAAAAGAAAGATCGTCCCTGTATGAACTGGAAGGATATTTTTTCAACGCATTTTGAGCGGTTATGACTGCCGACAAATAATTGTTTCCCATGTAATTTCCAAGATTATAATACAATCGGGCATTCATATAATATTTGTAAGCCAATTTATCATGTAATTCATCGAGCAATTTGTTTACTTGGGGTACTTTATTACTTTCGGGATATAAATCCAAAAATTCTTGAAATGAAGCTATAGCTTGATAGGTAGCAGTTTGGTCGAGCCTGGGATCAGGCGAATCTTTATAATAGCAATATCCAACCAGAAATTTTGCATTTTCTGCGTAACGTCCTTTTGGATACGATTTCAAGTAGGTTTGATAATAATTGGAAGCGGTATAATAATCTTTCTGTCCTAAGTACGACTGACCTAAAAAATTCAATATATCTTCCGATCGGTCAGTTCCACGATAATAAGATGAAATATCTTCGAATAAAGTTGTAGCACGAGCAAAATCACCGTTGTTGAAATATTCGATAGCCTTATTGTATTTTAATTCTATATCGGTACTTTTGAGCAATTTTTGGTACTCGCTACATGAAGAAAAAAGAAATATCAGAATAGAAAAAACCAAAAAATATTTTTTCATAACAAGCAAATATATTGCAAAAGTAATTATTTTACTGAGAATAAAAAAATATTTTGATCAGCTTGCGGGAATGATCAACTCCTTTGGTTATTATTTTGAAAAATAGTTTTCAAATCCCTCGCTGTATATTACCTTATTACTACCTTTTTGGTCGTTATATATCAAATAGCAATCTACTTCCGGTAATGTTCTACAAATCATAAGACTGCTATCGACTCCCAAGACCATAAAAGCTGTTGCTAAAGCATCGGCTGTAATGCAATTTGGAGCTATAACAGTTGCACTCAATATATTTTTATTGACCGGATAGCCTGTTCGTGGATCAATAGTATGAGAGTACTTTTTTCCATCCTTTATATAAAATTGTCTATAATTTCCTGAAGTTGCCATTGCCTTGTCGGTGATTGAAATCACCGTTTGAATTTCATTCAGTGTATTGGTTTCATCATCGATTGGCTTATCAATCCCAATTTTCCATTTTTCTCCTTTTGTGTTTTTTCCTTTACACACAATTTCACCTCCTATTTCGACCAAATAATTTTTACAACCATTCTCTTCGAGAACATTTGCTGCAATATCTGTGGAATAACCTTTTGCAATAGCACTTGCATCGAGCATGATTTTAGGATAATCCTTTATCAATTTATGGTTCTCAAGCCTGATTTTTTGATAACCAATAAAAGGCATGATGGTATCAAGATTTGGTTGCAGAATTCTATCGTGGCTATCAAAACCAAAACCCCAAGCATTAACAAGCGGTGCAACAGTAATGTCGAAAGCGCCATAAGTAATTTCAGAAATTTTTTGTGCTGTTTTGAATACAGTTTCAAAATCATCATCTGTCAAGACAGAATCGTCATTTCTGTTGATTCGGGAAATTACAGATTGTGGTTCAAAAGTTGAAAGAGACATATCTATTTTTTTCATGCGCTCTTCAATTTTTTCCTGTAAATCAATTCCTTGAGGATGCATATAGATGGCATGATAATAGGTACCATGAATTTTTCCTTCATTAAAAATATATTTCGACGAAGATTGATTTTTAATAAGAAAAAATATGCCCGTTGCAATTAAAAACAAAAAGATTATTAAAAATATTTTTCTTTTAACACTCATTTGTAAAGATCTTATTTCCTTTTATTTTTAAATAGGTTTTCAATTCATTTAATGAAAACTTAACTCAATTAGGACTGATCATTCGCTTTAAAAAAAATTAAATTTCATCAGAATATAATTTATTTTTTAAAGGTCTGATGGAACCCACCTGTCTGAATATTATATTCATTCGTGTTTGTGTATGCAATACATGTGGGTTTCATATCAACAACTTATAAATAAATTTCTTTCAATCCGTTTTCTGTTTCCTGATACTTTTTCCCGCATTTTTTACAAACCAAATCTTCCTCCAATCGTTCGCCACATTCGCACACCCAGCCAATCTGTCGGGCGGGAATGCCGGCAACAAGGGCATAATCCTTCACATTTTTGGTAACAACGGCTCCGGCAGCTACCATAGCCGACCGACCAACTGTATGTCCGCAAACGACCGTACTGTTTGCTCCCAGTGAAGCGCCATTTTTAATCAACGTTTTGTCGTAAATGCCATGAACAGGATAATGAGCGCGAGGTGTTTTTACATTGGTAAACACACAGGAAGGCCCGCAAAAAACATTATCTTCCAGTTCCACACCTTCGTAAACGGAAACATTGTTTTGAATCCGGACATTGTTACCGATTTTCACATTGTTGGCTATGTTTACATTCTGCCCCAACGAACAATTTTCACCAAGTTCTGCACCCTTTTGCACATGGCAGAAATGCCAGATTTTGGTTCCCTTGCCAATTTTTACCTGTTCGTCGATATAACTGCTTTCGTGTACAAAATATTCTTTTTCCATAAAGTATTTTGTTTTTATTCAATAATTTAAGTCTTTCAATATTGAGTAATGAGTATTGAGTGTAGAAAACAGAGTGTTG
>JAHDRA010000128.1 GCA_018433525.1 Paludibacteraceae bacterium | reverse complement strand
TTGTCGGGCATATACTTTGGGCAAAACACCTTTTAGTGAAGGATTTTCCTTTTCGATGGCATCCATTGCATGGTCTACAAACTTTCCAATGTCAGGTTGTTTTGCTTTGGATAATAAAAAACTCCAACGTGCTTCCTGCGGGACAAAGAAAACGTTTTCCGCTTTGTATTCGTCTCTGTCTTCAGGATCGGCTCCCAGCTCTTCTTCGGCTTTCAGTCGGGCATATAATTCTTCAAAAGCATCAGAGATGTATTTCAGAAAAATCAATCCCAACACAACATGTTTATATTCGGCGGCGTCAATATTCTTTCTCAGTTTGTCTGCAGCCTTCCAAATTGTTGCCTCGAGCTTGCCGAGCGATTGTTTTTCTAAAGATGCTTCTGTGCCGTTTCCGTTTTTTTCATGTTCTTATTTGTATCTTAAACGAGTTCACCATTAAGCTACCACAAAATTACCGGTCTTTTGGATTCCGATTGTCAGTTTTGATTTTCAATGTACACAGTACGCGTAGGGAAAGCAAAGTTTAGACCTGCTGCATTGAAATCTTCCAAAATATTCATATTTACCTTTGAGGGTGTTTCCATCACATTTGCCTCTTTTTTAATAAAGTAAATAAATGTTATTGTCAGTGCCGAATCGGAAAAGTCGGTGAAATAAGCATAAATTTCATCTGGAAACACCTCATCAACTTTTTGCGGAATATTTTTCAAAATAGTAATGGCTTCTTTCATCTTTTCAGGAGGAGTGTTGTAAGTAAGGCCGATTTTCAGCACTACGCGCCGCATGGGTTCAATGGAAATATTTTCTATGGCGGCATCTACAATTTTGTAATTGGGAATGGATATGATTCTTCTGTCGAAATTTCGTATTCTGGTGCTGCGAATGCCAACATCTTCAACAAAACCGTCATAGGCTCCGGTAACAATCCGATCGCCTATGCGAAAGGGCCGATCCATAAAAATGGTGAGTCCGCCAAGAAAATTTTTTAACGTGTCCTGTGCCGCCAAAGCCACTGCCAAACCTCCAATTCCCAAACTGGCCAGCAGAGCTCCCACATTGACACCTGCATTGTTCAATGCCATCACAATGCCAATAGCCCAAATAATGCCCACCGAAATGCGTCGTAAAATTCTGACCATGCTTTCATCGAGCCTTTTGTTATCTTCCTCTTCCTTTGAGTGCGGCAGAAGATATTCATTGATCAGGGCACCGGTTAATTTTACCAAAAACCATGTGATATTAAGAACCGTCAATATCTGATAAGCGCGATAAAAGCCTTGGTCGACCTGTGTACCCAAATCGAGACGGCGAGCAGCCACCCATACGGCAATCAAAGCAATACCAAGTAGAATAGGCGCTTCGAGTGTTTTTACCAATAAATCGTCCAGCCGATTTTTACTTTTGGCCGTAATTTTCTGAATTACGTTTTTGTTCAAAAGTGAAATACCTTTATTCAACAAAAATGCACCCACAATTATCAACAGAGAGATTCCCCAATCGGACAGTCGGTTTCCCAAAATTATTCTTTCAAAAAATAATAACATGAATTTTAAATTTATGAAATGAAACAGTGTTTATAAAGAAATCAAATTATATCGTCCCAATGAAAACCGGCATCGCTCGGCATCCGCCAGTCGCCACGCGGCGAAAGATTGATGGAGCCGACTTTTGGGCCATCGGGCATACACGAACGCTTGAATTGTTGCGAATAAAAACGCCGTAAAAAAACTTTTAGCCATTTCCGCAGGATTGCTTCCGAATATTTATCGCCAAATGCTTTTTGCGCCAAAAAAAGAATTTTTTTTGGACTGAAGCCAAAACGAACAAAATAGTAAAGAAAGAAATCGTGCAACTCGTAAGGACCCACCAAATCTTCCGTCTTTTGATGAATTTCTCCATACTCATCAGCTGGTAATAATTCAGGACTAACAGGCGTTTTCAAAATATCTTCCAAAATTGTTTTGGTTTTTTCTTCCATACTTTGAGCCACATATTCTACCAGATAACGAACCAAAGTTTTGGGAATACCGCTGTTAACGGCATACATCGACATGTGATCGCCGTTGTATGTTGCCCATCCCAGCGCCAATTCCGAAAGGTCGCCGGTTCCAATCACCAATCCGTTGTATTTATTTGCCAAATCCATTAAAATTTGCGTTCGTTCACGTGCCTGTGTATTTTCAAAAATCACGTCGTGAACATCCGGGTCGTGTCCAATGTCTTTGAAATGTTGCAGACAAGCTTCCTTGATGGAAATTTCCAAACCGGTAATTTCCAAAGATTTCATCAAATTCAACGCATTGCCATACGTTCGGTTGGTTGTGCCAAAACCGGGCATGGTAACCCCAATAACAGTTTTTCTGTCAAAACCCAATTTGTCGGCAGTTTTTACACACACCAGCAAAGCAAGCGTAGAATCCAGCCCTCCGGAAATTCCAACTATCAGCGATTTGGCTTGTGTATGCAGCCAGCGTTTGGCCAACCCCGACGTTTGAATGGAAAAAATCTCGCTGCAGCTTTCTTCTCTTTTCGATACAGGTGGAACAAACGGGTAGGGTGAAACCGTTCTTTTAATTTCCTTCTGTTCGAGAGGTTGCCCCTGCATTTCAATTTTCCTGTAAGTCTGCTGTAAAGCATCTTCACCGAAATTACTGTTGTGCATTCTTTCGTACCGCAATATATCGACATCTATTTCATTGAAAATCAGCTGAGAATCGAGCGAAAATCTTTTGGAAGTTTCGAGAATTTTTCCGTTTTCTGCAATGACTGCACTTCCTGAAAAGACCAAGTCGGTAGTCGATTCGTACATTCCGGAAGAAGAATAAACATATCCGGCATGGCAACGAGCCGACTGTTGTTCAATAAGTTGCAGTCGATATTCGTGTTTTCCAATCAATTCATTGCTGGCCGAAGGATTAAAAATAATTTCTGCCCCTGCCATGCACAATTCGGTACTGGGAGGAAGCGGCGCCCATAAATCTTCACAAATTTCGATTCCAAAAGAAAATGAAGGAGAAAAAAATATTAAATCAACGCCAAAAGGCACTTCCTGTTCATTGCACACAATAGTTTGTCCACGAAGATTTTTTCCGGAAGCAAACCATCGCTTTTCGTAAAATTCGCCATGATTGGGCAAAAAAGTTTTAGGAACGATGCCGATAATCCGCCCTTTTTGTAAGACGACCGCCGTATTGAAAAGCCGATTGCGAAAACGAAGCGGTGCTCCCACGATAACAGCACAGGAAACGGACAAGGTGGCCATCTGAATTTCAGACAGGGCTTTCAATACTTCTTCCTGCAACTGTTGCTGAAAAAATAAATCGGCGCACGTGTAACCGGTGATACACAATTCGGGGAAACAGACCACTTGGGTCCGGTTTTCTTCGGCAACATGAATCAGTTCTATTATTTTTTCAGTATTAAACAAAACATCCGAAACTTTGAGTTCGGGAACCGCAGCTGCTATGCGGACAAAACCATAATTTATTTCCATTTCTTCAAGTTTTAAGTTTTTCTTCCTCCCTGATTTCTTCGTTTTCCATTTCCTCCAAATAAATCTTGAGCGAACCGGTAGAAATCTGAATTTCCCAAACAGAAAAGGAAAGAGAAACAATCAGGAATACAAGTGCAATACCGAAAACATAGGCGGAAACGGTTTGAAAACCGACGTAAATAAGAAACATGGTAGCTACACAGAGCAATAAACTCGCCACGCCAAATAATTGCATCAGTCGCGTAAGCGAAAGTCTTTTACGGAGATTTAAAATCTGAGCCCGCGTAACTGCCGAATGATCTTCCATGTAACGATCTTTAAGTGTTCGCACCAACTGGGCATACGACAGAAAACGATTGGTATAAGCCAGCAAAATAAGCGAAACTGCCGAAAAAAGAAAAGTCGGTGTAATTAAGGTGAGTTCTTTCATGGTAAAGACAGTTACAAATTAAAAAAACCTGAAAAGAATTATACAAAATACATATTGTTGGTGCCCATACGCAAATATCTGCCTACCGCCAAATAGGATGAAATAGCAGTAAGCGTAACACCCAAAAACAAAATAATAGAGGATACCATCAAAGCTGTACCAAAGGGAATTACTATTCCCGAAATACCAAATTCATACTTAACATAATAAATCGTAGCCGTCAAATAAAGCAGAGATAGGATAGAAGCCACCAGTCCATTGATCATTCCCTGCTTAATATAAGGTTTGCGGATAAACCACCAGGTAGCACCCACCAATTTCATGGTGTTGATAAGAAAACGATTGGAATAAATCAGCAGTCGAATGGTGTTGTTTATCAATGCTATAGAAACAAGCAACAATACCAAAGCAATTCCGAGCAGAATGTAACTCAATTTCTGAATATTTCGATTTACCAAATCGACTACGTCTTTCTGATAGGCTATGCGATTGATATGGTCAAATCTTTTTAGTTTAGATTCAATCATTTCAACGCTGTCGTTATTGGCATATTCGGCTTTCAGTTTCACCTCGAAAGAAGCCAGCAAAGGGTTGTATCCCAAAAACTTTTGCGGATCTTCGCCCAAACTTTCGATATGCTCCTGCAAAGCTTCCTCTTTGGAGATAAACCTCACCGATTTGGCATAAGGAGAAGAAAGAAGATATTTTTGAATTCTCTGAATCTCTGTGTTTTTGATTTCATCGTCCAAAATAATAGAAAGATTGATATTCTCTCTTACGTTTATGCCCAGATTTCTTGCCGTCAAAAGCAATAAAATCACCAATCCAACCAAAAACAGCACCAACGACATGCTGAAGGTAGAAATAAAATGTATGTTTTTTATACTTCGTTTACCGTGAAGATTATTGTTTTTACCCATTTCCGATATTCTTTTTCAAATAATTATCTCTTTGAACCCTTTACAAATCCTTATTCCAGAAATTATTCCCATTGGTCGATTTTCTTTGCCATAGAAGGTTTTTTCCATCTTAAATAAATATAACCCACCAACCAAAGCACAAACAATATGGAAGAAACAAGGGCTATACTGTTCCCAATTCTGTAAGAATCGGGTTCAAATTTGAATTCTATTTGATAAGAACCCGCTTTCAGTGGCATTGCTCTAAGCAAGTAGTTGGCACGAATATAGGGAACTTTCTTGCCGTTGATATAGGCATTCCATCCCTTATCGTAATATATTTCTGAAAAAACAGCGAGCTGATCGGTTTTGGAACTGAAATTGTAAATCAGGTGATTGGGTTCGTAGCTTACCAGTTGAATGTGAGCCGACGAATCGGGAATAATGGCAGGAGGCAATAGCGCAGAAAAAGATTTGTCCACCACCACTTCTGTTTTGGTATTGATTTCACCCAACAAACGCATTTCTTCATCTGCATTTTCGGCTATTCTAACTTTTGTCACCAACCATGCATTGCC
>JAHDRA010000019.1 GCA_018433525.1 Paludibacteraceae bacterium | reverse complement strand
TTGTCAATGAACGCCTTTATTTGTTCTGTGGTGTAATTGTGTAATTGTTTTACTTTTCGTCCCATAATGTATGATGCTTTTAAAATTATGAGACAAAGATAATAATTTATTTGTGCAATAATTTAATGTAATGTATATAATTTCTACTCAAGTTTCAAAGATAGTTGATTTTTAAAAAAATAACAATGCAATCACGACCAATGCATTAAGCAGAAGGTCATCCCTGTGCGTTAATTTCATTTCATATGCTCCATAGAAGCATGCTTATGGTAAAGAATAATCATGCAGTGATTTTACATAGCCCCGTCTGGGCGGTCATTTTTTAATCATAAAATTGTTGTCAGATGGCCATTCCTACAGAATTTTTTTTTTTCGTTGCCTTTTTCTACCAAAAGGTTGTCCCTACGAGACAAAATTAATTTCACAGTACCACACGAAAGGTTCGTGCGGCAGCGTGAAAAATTTAAAATTGGTTAGACGTTGCATACAACATCTCTACTTTTATTTCTTATTTCGTAATTCAAAGCTCAGAACTCTGGACTCAAAACTCAAAACTATATTTTTTTGGTAAAATGAAATCTAAATTTTTCCTTTCAAAAACTTTCCGGTATAGGAATTTCCGCAATTTACAATTTCTTCGGGAGTTCCTTCAAAAACCACATAACCTCCTTTGTCGCCGCCTTCGGGCCCTAAATCGATAATGTGATCGGCACATTTGATTACTTCGGGATTGTGTTCGATAATGAGAACGGTATGGCCTTTCGCAATCAGTGCATCAAAAGCCTTGAGTAAAGTTTTGATGTCATGGAAATGCAGTCCGGTTGTAGGTTCATCGAAAATAAAGAGTGTTGGGTCTGATTTTTCGTTTGCCAGAAAAGAAGCCAATTTTACCCGCTGACTTTCGCCGCCCGATAAGGTATTGGATGATTGTCCCAATTTGACATATCCGATACCGACATCCTGCAATGACTTGAGACGTTTCACAATTTTCTTTTCCAACGTATTGTTTGATTGTCCAAAAAATTCGATGGCCTGATTCACAGTCATTTCCAGCACATCATAGATATTCATTCCTCGATAGGTAACTTCGAGAATATCCTGTTTAAAACGTTTCCCGTGACAATGTTCACATTCCAGTACCAAATCGGCCATAAATTGCATTTCGATTGTGATGGTTCCTTCTCCCTGACATTCTTCGCAACGACCGCCTTCGGTATTGAAAGAGAAAAAGGAAGGATTATAACCCATTTGTTTGGCCAATGGTTGTTCGGAAAAAAGTTTTCTTATGTCGTCATACACTTTTATATAACTCACCGGATTGGAGCGAGAAGAACGTCCAATGGGATTTTGGTCGACAAATTCTACCTGACTGACCAGTTGCAAACTGCCTTGCAAAACACCAAACTGTCCGGTATGATCAACCACTCCACCATAATATTTTTTCAAAGCAGCATAAAATACATCCTGAACCAGCGACGATTTTCCCGAACCGCTGACACCGGTTACCACTGTCATTACATTCAGAGGAAATTTTACGGAAATATTTTTTAAATTGTTTTCCGTAGCTCCGACAATTTCTATGTAATTGTTCCATTTGCGGCGAAGGGTAGGAACGGGGATTTCTTCCGCATGATACAAATATTTCAATGTGTAAGAATTGGCAATAGTTTCCTTCGTATTTTCCTGTTTGTCAATATCGTTCAGTTGACCGTTAAAGACAATATTCCCGCCCAATCTGCCGGCTCCGGGACCAATATCGATAAGGTAATCTGCCGAACGAATAATTTCTTCATCATGTTCTACCACAATAACCGTATTTCCCAAATTACGCAGCTGATGCAATACGTTGATCAACTTTTCGGTATCGCGCGGATGAAGTCCAATACTCGGTTCGTCCAGAATATACAGCGACCCCACCAAGCTGCTTCCCAAAGAAGTTGCCAGATTAATTCGCTGACTTTCTCCACCCGAAAGTGTATTGGAAAGTCGATTCAGTGTAAGATAGCCCAATCCTACATCAAGCAAAAAACGGATACGATTTTGAATTTCTGTCAACAAACGACTGGCGATGGCTGCGTCGTGTTCGTCAAGCGAAAGTTGTTCAAAAAAATCGTATAATTCTTCCACCGGCATCAACACCAATTCCGTAATGGGTTTTCCACCGACGCGCACATAAGTTGCTTCCTTTTTAAGTCGAGTTCCCTTGCAAGCCGGACAGGTGGTTTTTCCCCGATACCTTGCCAGCATCACGCGATATTGAATTTTGTACTGATTTTCTTCCAGAAACTTGAAAAAGCTGTTCAATCCTTCAAAATATTCATTCCCTGTCCAAAGTAGTTGTCGTTGACTTTCAGTAAGTTCGTAATAAGGTTTATGAATGGGGAAACCAAATTTTGGTGCAGCCTGAATTAACCTTTTTTTCCATTCACTCATTACTTCGCCTCTCCAGCATACAATGGCGTCTTCGTAAACGGAAAGCGATTTGTTGGGAACAACAAGATCTTCGTCAATGCCGATAATTTTTCCAAAGCCTTCACACACCGGACATGCACCAATGGGACTGTTGAAGCTGAAAGTGTGTTCGGTAGGAATTTCAAATGTAATGCCGTCGGCTTCAAAATTTTTTGAAAAATGTAGCAGTTTTTCTCCTTCTTCCGTATTCACTTTCAGCATACAGTTTCCATTGCCTTCGTAAAAAGCAGTTTCCACCGAATCCGTCAAACGGCTTATGGTGGATGGGGAATGATCAACCACCAATCGGTCGATAACCAAATATATTTCAGTGTTTTTTCCGAGCAATTCGGGGCGAAGCAGCAAATCCTGAATTCTGAGCATTTCGTCGCCCGCTTCCACTCGACTGAATCCCTGCATTTGGAAATTTCGAAGCTTTTCAGTTATATCGTTTTCTTCGTTCAACCGAATGGGAATGAGTAAAGTAAGTTTTGTATCGTCGGGATACGACATGGCTGCTTCCACCACATCTTCTGCCTCGTGAATTTTTACCAATTCTCCCGAAATTGGCGAATAAGTTTTTCCAATGCGCGCATAAAGCAATTTCATGTACTCGTAAATTTCGGTTGAAGTTCCAACCGTTGATCGCGGATTGCGAGTGTTGACCTTTTGTTCGATGGCAATAGCCGGCGGTATGCCTTTTATGTAATCGACTTCAGGTTTGCTCATTCGTCCTAAAAATTGTCGTGCATAAGCCGAAAGACTTTCTACGTATCTGCGTTGTCCTTCGGCATATATGGTGTCGAAAGCTAAAGATGATTTTCCCGAACCCGATAAGCCGGTAACTACCACCAATTTGTTTCTCGGAATTTCAACATCAATGTTTTTAAGATTGTGGATACGTGCGCCTTTAACAATAATATTTCCTTGTTTGGACATTCAACTGCTCCCTAAAAATTAAAATAAACAATAGAAAATCAGATTGTTATTTAAAAATTTTTCTGATTATTCTTCAGAAAACGACGATTTTTAAATAACCTGCAAAGATACAATTTATTGAGCGGATGAGTAATAGATGCAGATAAAATTTATTGAATATAGTTATTAGCTGAGTCATATGGAATTTTATTGTTTTAATTTTCGAATGAGAAACAAAACACTGAAATTGTTTCATATAGCCAATTGATGGAGTGAATTATTAATAAAAAATAAAAGATTATTTTTTAAAAATTAAAATATTCTGTACATTTGCTCAATTAAACGATTCAGTATAAAATAAAAACTAAACGTATGAAATTCATAGTTTCCAGCACAGAACTTTTGAGCCATTTGCAAACGATTAGCAGGGTTATCAACACCAAGAATACTTTGCCTATTCTGGATGATTTCAAATTTTCTCTCGAAGGCAATACTCTGACGATGACTGCTTCCGATGTTGAAACAACCCTCATCACTTCCATACAGGTGGAGGAATCTGAAGGAGAAGGTCAAGTAGCTATTGCTTCTCGTTTGTTACTGGATACACTGCGCGAGTTTTCGGAACAGCCGCTGACTTTTTCCATTAACGAATTCAATTTGAGCCTCACCATCACCACTTCCAATGGTGCTTATAATTTTATTGGTGAGAATGCGGATGAATTTCCTCGTTTGCCTCCATTTGAAGAAGAACCTTGTTCTTTTGAACTCCCTGTTGACAACTTGCTTTCGGGAATTTCCAAAACTTTGTTTGCAGCTGCTGCCGATGATTTGCGTGAAGTCATGAATGGTATTTATTTTGATTTATCTCCTAAAGAACTCACCATTGTTGCAACCGATGCACACAAACTTTCGCGGTATAAAACCACAAATGTGAGTACTTCTTTGAATGAAGATGAAGTAAAAAGTTTTGTACTTCCCAAAAAACCGGCAAACCTTTTGAAAAATATCCTGCCAAGAGAAAAGGGTAACGTAAAAATTCGATTCGACAAGAAGTACATCCATTTTGAACTGGAAAACTATACGATGGTTTGCCTGCAGGTGGCCGGGAAATACCCCAACTATAACAGTGTTATCCCTTTCAACAATCCCATTAAAATTATTGTTGACCGGCTTATGCTGCTCAATTCCGTCAGAAGGGTTTCCGTATTTTGCAACCAGGCAACCAACCTGATAAAACTGGTTTTCAACGAACAGCAGGTAAATATTTCGGCCGAAGACATTGATTTTTCTATCTCTGCCGAAGAAACCATTCCTTGTCAATTGGAAGGAAATCCTATCACTATCGGATTCAAAGCTACTTATCTTATCGACATTCTTTCCAATATCGATTCTTCTGACGTTGTAATCGAGCTTTCCGATCCAAGTCGCGCTGCATTGATTTCCCCCCTCGAAAACGAAGAAAACGAAGAAGTCTTAATGCTCCTTATGCCGATGCTTTTAATGGATTACGATTAAATTTACAATTTTTTCAGTCGGATTATTTTTAAGGTCTAAGGTGAAAAAACTTTAGACCTTGTTTTTTCGATTTTAGCTTTGTTCAATTTTTCCAAAAAAAAATTTCATGGAATTAAATTTAAAAAAACCGATTGTTTTTTTCGACCTCGAAACAACAGGTATCAACATTGTTACCGACCGTATTGTGGAAATTTCCTATCATAAGGTTTTTCCTAACGGAAAAGAACTTACGAAGACTAAACGTATTAATCCCGGGATCCCTATTCCTGCCTATGCAACTGCTGTTCATGGCATTACCGATGTCGATGTGGCCAATTGTCCTACTTTTAAGGAAGTAGCTAAAGAAATAGCGGCCGATTTTGAAGGAAGCGATTTGGCAGGTTACAACTCCAATCGGTTCGACATTCCACTTTTGGCAGAAGAATTTTTGCGTGCAGAAGTAGATATCGATTTGATGAAACACCGATTTATAGATGTACAGGTTATTTTTCACAAAATGGAGCAGCGGACTTTGTCGGCGGCTTACAAATTTTACTGCAACAAGGATTTGAATGATGCCCACAGTGCCGAAGCCGATGCAATGGCTACTTATGAAGTGCTGAAAGCTCAATTGGAACATTATCCCGAATTGAAAAACGATGTAGATTTTTTATCCGATTTCACTACCCAGAACAACAATGTGGACTTTGCCGGACGCGTCATTTACAATGAAAAAGGAGAAGAAATTATCAATTTCGGTAAATACAAGGGCAAAAAGGTGGAAGATGTACTTAAAACCGATATGGGATACTATGGATGGATTATGAACAGCGATTTTTCACTCCATACCAAAAAAGTTTTTACCAACATTAAACTTCGGCAATTCAACAACAAATAGAGATTACTTTACCGTAAATTTTTTTGCCAAGTCTGCTGTAATTTTCTTTACATTCAGCAAAATATTCCGAAAAATTCTAATTTCAGGCATTTAATGCCCATTTATGTCAATGACAACTCTATCAAAATTTTTCTTTTTTAAGAAAAAACTTGTTGTTTCTTAAACTTTTCAATAATGCATTTAATCTTTTTGTGTGAAAATTGAAAATTATCGTGTAATTTTGTCTTTTGAAACTAAAACAGCCAAAAATGAATAAAATTGTCAGCAAAGAATATTTGTCCCCCAACGTGGTAAAGTTTGAAGTGGAAGCTCCATTGATAGCGAAAGCTCGCAAAGCAGGACATTTTGTGATTGTGCGGGTTGGAGAAAAAGGAGAACGCATTCCCTTAACCATTGCCGATGCCAATACAGAAAAAGGGACCATTACTTTGATTGTTCAAAAAATTGGTTTGTCCACTTCCAAACTTTGCGAATTGAACGAAGGCGATTGCATAACCGATTTGGTAGGTCCGCTGGGAAAAGCGACCCATATTGATAATTTTGGAACGGTAGTTTGCGCTTGTGGTGGTGTAGGAACAGCTCCGATGCTTCCCATAGCCGAAGCCATGAAAAAAGCGGGTAATCACGTAATAACAGTTTTGGCCGCACGTACAAAGGAATTAATCATTTTGGAGGAACAAATGAGAAAATTTTCCGATGAAGTAATCATTATGACCGATGATGGCTCTTATGGCAACAAAGGTTTGGTAACCGATGGTGTTGAAATGGTCATAAAGCGCCAAAAAGTAGATTTATGTGTAACTATCGGGCCGGCAATCATGATGAAATTTGTGAGTGAACTGACAAAAAGATATGATATTCCTACTATTGCTTCGCTCAATACCATCATGGTAGATGGAACAGGCATGTGTGGCGCTTGCCGCATTTCCGTTGGAGGAAAAACAAAATTCGTTTGTGTAGATGGGCCTGAATTTGATGCTCATCAGGTTGATTTTGATGAAATGCTGATACGCTTAAACGGATACAAGGATATCGAAAGAGAACAATTACACAAAATATCTCCTAACAATTGATTCCCCAGCAAAATATTTTTGTTGTAAAAACAAATTACTTTTTTGAAAATTTTTTAAGTCCGAAGAAATGACAAATTTTAATGAGGAAAGAATGCAACCTTGGCGGGTGGAACTGAGAAATTCCATGAAGCCGAAAGACAGAATGGAAATTGCCAGAGTAAAAATGCCCGAACTCGATCCCGAATATCGCAGCCACACCATGAAAGAAGAAGTCAATTTGGGTTTAACGCCCGAAATGGCTTTGATGGAATCGAAGCGATGCATTGATTGTGCCAACCCAACTTGTGTTCAAGGTTGCCCTGTGGCTATCAATATACCGAAATTCATCAAAAATATTGAACGAGGAGAATTTTTGGAAGCTGCCAAAACATTAAAAGAAACTTCAGTATTGCCGGCTGTTTGCGGACGAGTTTGTCCTCAGGAAAAACAGTGTGAAGCACAGTGCATTCATTTAAAAACAAAAAACGAAGCGGTTGCCATTGGTCATCTCGAACGTTTTGCTGCCGATTACGAGCGAGAAACAGGCAACATATCCATTCCCGAAATAGCCGCTCCGCTTCACAAAAAAGTTGCTGCTGTAGGTTCAGGCCCTGCCGGCTTGGCTTTTGCCGGCGACATGGCAAAAATGGGCTACGAAGTGGTGCTTTTTGAAGCATTGCATGAAATTGGTGGGGTTCTTCGGTATGGAATACCGGAATTTCGTTTGCCCAACAAAATTGTAGATGCCGAAATTAGGAATCTGATTGCTATGGGTGTACATTTTGTGACCAACTGCATTATTGGCAAAACCATTACTATAGACGACTTACTGGCTGAAGATTATAAAGGTATTTTCATTGGAAGTGGAGCCGGATTGCCTCGTTTCATGAATATAAAAGGCGAAAATCTGGTTGGCATCATGTCATCAAACGAATACTTGACACGTGTCAATTTGATGGATGCAGCCAATCCTGAATCGGATACACCTGTTATAAAAGGGAAAAAGGTGGCCGTAATTGGTGGTGGAAATACGGCAATGGACGCAGTAAGAACCGCCAGACGTCTTGGCGCAGAAAAAGCCATGATCGTTTATCGCCGAACAGAGCAGGAAATGCCTGCCCGTGTTGAAGAAATCAAACATGCCAAAGAAGAAGGAATTGAGTTTATGACTTTACGAAATCCCATTGAATACTATGGCGATAAAAACGGAAGAGTTACCCACATGCTGCTTCAGGTTATGGAATTGGGCGAACCCGACGCTTCGGGACGCCGCTCTCCGGTAGAAGTCAAAGGGAAAACCGAACTGGTGGAAGTTGATGAAGTAATTGTCAGCGTAGGAGTTTCACCCAATCCGCTCATTCCACAATCGGTAAAGGGACTGGAAGTTACCGGCAGAGGAACATTGGTAGTGAACGAAGAAACCATGCAGACAAGTATTCCCTATATTTTTGCCGGCGGAGATATTGTTCGTGGTGGTGCTACGGTTATTCTTGCTATGGGTGACGGAAGAAAGGCTGCAAAAGGGATGAATGAATGGATTAGGAGCTTTACTTGAAATTTGAATAAGATTTAAAAAATATTTTTTAAAAAACTTTTTCCTATTAATTTTGTTTCCATTTACAAAGTTAAATTTAAAATCTTACTAAAATGGAAAATGAAGTTTCAGTGAAAGTTGCCAAAGGAGGCCCTTACATCGTTAGTGGTAATTTCAAGCTTGTTTTACCTTCAGGAGAAGAAAAAGAAATGAGTGGTAAAACAGCACTTTGTAGATGTGGACAAAGCAAAAATAAACCTTTTTGTGATGGTTCACATCATGATACAGAGTTCGATAAATAATTGAAGAATTGTTGATTTTATTAAAGGAAACAGGGATAAAAAATTGTCTCCTGTTTCTTTTTTTCTTTCTGAGGATGTTGAAACATTAACTTTATTTCCGAATAATTTTTTGGTGCAATTTCCGATTAATGTTAATTTTGTTCTTTCTAAAATTTATTGAATGGACAAATTACGATTTCAAAGTTTTGGTAGTGGCAGTAGTGGAAATTGTTATTACATTGGAAATGCCGAATATGGTTTTTTAATAGATGCAGGCATGGGATCGCGAACTATCCAGAATTGCCTGAAGAATATAGGTCTGAATTTCGAAAATATTCAGGGCGTGTTTATCACTCATGACCACGTCGATCATATACGTTCATTGTGGGCATTGGAAAGAAAATTTCATCTTCCGGTTTTTTCCACCCGAATGATTTCGGAGGCAATCAATCAATATTATTATCGTGAAAAGAATATTAATTTGCCTAAACGAAGATATATCGAGAAAAATGAAACACTTTATATAAGGGATTTTTCCTTTACCGCCTTTGACATTTCTCATGATGCTACAGATAATGTTGGTTACAGCATTGAATATAAAGGGAAAAGAATTACATTTGCAACAGATTTGGGTTGTATTGGAAAAACAGCCGCATCCTATTTGATTTTGTCCGATTATTTAGTTATCGAAGCCAATTATGATGAGCAAATGCTCCGAAATGGGAAATATCCAGATTATTTAAAAAAAAGAATTTCTTCTTCCAGAGGGCATTTGAGCAACGATCAGACCGGTTATTTTCTTTCTGAAAACTATACAGAGAAAATGAAAAATATATTTCTTTGTCATCTCAGCAAGGAAAACAACTCTCCACAAATTGCTCTGAAAACGATCAGAGATTATATGGAAAATAAAAATATTTCGGTAGGCAAGGATGTGGACGTGGTAGCGCTGAATCGACTAAATGCTTCCGAATTGTACGAATTTTAAATTTATTCCTCTGCAAATTAAAACTATGGGTGAAAATTTAGTTATTATTCCTACTTACAACGAAAAGGAAAACATAGAAAATATTATTTATGCTGTTTTTCGTCAGCCCCATGATTTCCATTTGTTGATTGTTGATGATGCTTCCCCCGATGGAACAGCAGAGATAGTGAAAAACTTGCAACAAAAATTCCCTGATCGATTGTTTATGATTCAGCGCCCGGGAAAAATGGGACTCGGAACTGCTTATATTACCGGCTTTAAATGGGCTTTGCAGCACGATTATCAGTATATTTACGAGATGGATGCCGATTTTTCTCATAATCCCGACGATTTACCCCGATTATACGCTTCTTGCGCTCTCGACGGAGCAGATATGGCTATTGGTTCACGATATCTCACAGGCGTGAATGTATTAAATTGGCCGCTAAAGAGAGTTTTAATGTCTTATTTTGCTTCCTATTATGTTCGTATCGTTACCGGTCTTAAAGTTACCGATACTACAGCAGGATTTGTTTGTTATAAAAGAAAAGTGCTGGAAACCATTGATCTGGATAAAATTCGTTTTAAAGGTTATGGGTTTCAGATAGAAATGAAATTTACGGCTGAAAAATGCGGATTCCAATTAAAAGAAATTCCAATTGTTTTTATTAATCGGGAGTACGGCACTTCAAAAATGAGCAGTGGTATTTTCGGAGAAGCTTTTTTTGGTGTAATCCAATTGAAAATTGAAAGCTGGTTCAGGGATTTCCCTAAAAAAGCAATCAAATCCAGTTAAATTATTTATTATGAGTGAACTGCAATTGATTAGAAATGCACAAATAGTTAACGAAGGAAAAATATTCATCGGTTCTGTGCTCATAAATGGAGAATTAATTGAGTCAGTTCACGAAGGAAAGAATAATTATGGAGAGATAGACACAAATAAGGTTGAAATCATTGAGGGAGACAATTTACTTCTTTTGCCCGGCGTTATAGATGATCAGGTTCATTTTCGCGACCCCGGACTTACTCATAAAGGTGATATTTATTCTGAAAGTAAAGCAGCTGTAGCTGGAGGAGTTACCAGTTTTATGGATATGCCCAATACGCGTCCTCCTGCTGTAAATAATGAATTGCTCGAAGAAAAATTTCAACTGGCAGCCGAAAAATCGCTTGCCAATTTTTCCTTTTATATTGGAGCTACCAATGACAATTTGGATGAATTACTGAAAATGAATCCTCAACAGGTTTGTGGTATAAAAGTTTTTATGGGTTCTTCTACAGGGAATATGTTGGTAGACGACGAAAAAACATTAAATGCCATTTTCCGTGATGCCCCCTGTCTGATTGCAACACATTGTGAAGATGAATTAATTATCCGCAGAAACAAGGAATATTATCAATCCTTGTATGGAGAAAATTTACCCGCCCATTTCCATTCGCTCATTCGTAATGAAGATGCTTGTTTTGCTTCTTCGGCGAAAGCAGTTTCGTTGGCAAAGAAATATAATTCGAGATTGCACATTTTACATCTTTCAACCGAAAAGGAAATGTCTTTGTTTGATAACTCTGTTTCACTTGAAGACAAAAAAATAACGGCTGAAGTTTGCGTTCACTATTTGTGGTTTTCTAATAAAGATTATGAACAGTTGGGGAACAAAATTAAATGTAACCCTTCCATAAAATCAGAAACCGACAAACTTTCACTTATACGGGCGATAAACAATAATACCATTGATGTAATTGCTACTGATCATGCTCCACATTTACTTCCCGAAAAGGAAGGTAACTGTTTGAATGCAGCTTCCGGATTGCCTTTGGTTCAGCATTCATTGGTAGCGATGTTGCAATTGGCAAAACAGGGTTATTTTACCATTGAAAAAGTAATCGAAAAAATGTGTCATGCGCCAGCACGATTATTTAAAATAGACAAAAGAGGCTTTATTCGTCCGGGGTATTACGCAGATATAACATTAGTACATCCTAACGATACTTGGCAGGTTTCCAAACAAAATATTTTTTATAAATGCGGGTGGTCGCCATTTGAAGAAATGAGTTTCGACTTTCGGGTACTGAAAACATGGGTCAATGGAAATAAAGTATTTGATGAAGGAAAATTTGATGAGCAAGTTAGGGGAAAACGATTGTTTTTTCGAGTATAAACAATTCTTTTCATTAGAATATAATTAGTTAATTATAGAGCAAATAAAATTTGAAACCACAAATAATAAAACTATGGAATTCAGAGATTTAAAAAAGCAATACAAAGTTCTGAAGAATGATATTGATCAGGCCATGTTGGAAGTAAGTGCTTCGGGCGCATTTATCATGGGAAAACCTGTCAAAGAAATAGAACAGCAATTGGCCGAATATGTTGGCGTAAAACACTGTGTTTCTTGTGCAAACGGAACAGATGCCTTGACATTGGCTTTAAAAACATGGGGAATAAAAGCCGGAGATGCAGTTTTTGTACCTGATTTCACTTTTTTTGCTTCAGCCGAAGTTGTTTCTCTCGAGGGAGCTACACCTGTTTTTGTTGACGTGGATGCCGATACTTTCAATATTTCTCCTGCATCTTTGGAACGAAGCATAGAAAAAACCATTCAACAGGGAAAACTTCGGCCTAAAGTCATTATTACGGTCGATTTGTTTGGACTACCCGCCGATTATTCTGCTATTAGAAAAATTGCCGACAAATATCATCTGTTGATTTTGGAAGATGGAGCACAAGGTTTCGGAGGAGAAATTAACGGCAAAAAAGCTTGCAGTTTTGGCGATATTTCCACTACTTCGTTTTTCCCGGCTAAACCCTTAGGTTGTTATGGTGATGGCGGAGCAGTTTTTACCGATAACGACGAATGGGCTTCGCTGATGGATTCCTTGCGGGTACATGGCAAAGGTTCTTTTAAATATGACAATGTGCGTATAGGTATGAACTCACGTCTCGATACATTGCAGGCTGCCATTTTAAAAGTGAAATTTGATGCTTTCAAAAGATATGAATTGAACGACATCAATAAAGTAGCCGATTTTTATACGGAAAAATTAAAAGATTTAGTGAAAACGCCTTTCATTCCCAAAGGTTATCTTTCCAGTTGGGCACAATACACCATTCAATTGCAGGATGAAAAGCAGCGAGATGGCTTGCAGGCTTATTTGAAGGAACAAGGTATTCCCACAATGGTGTATTATCCAAAACCCATGCATGAGCAAACAGCCTATCTTGATTTGGGCTATTTATCAGGTGATTTCCCCGTAACCGAATCCCTATGTCGCAGAGTACTTTCTCTACCAATGCATCCTTACTTGAGTATGGAAGAAATTATTAAAGTCTGCCAAAAGATTTTAGATTATCTCAAATAAATTTCAACTGTTATCTCTGATAAGACTTTAATAATTTTATATCATTTACGACAAACAGATTTCCTGATAATTTTCAAGAAATTGCTTGTGTTGAGCTGTTTGGTTAAAAAGGTGACGAATATGTTCATCCATTGTCAGATAAATGATTTGCCAGCCGGCAGTTGACAATTCAAACAGTTGATCTATAATTTTGGGGCGTCGCTCGTAATCGCTATGCTGAAAAGCATCGTCCAACATCAGAAAAGCCGTTTCGTTGAGTGCTCTTTGTGCCAAAGTTACGCGAAGAGCAAGCATCACCTGTTCTTTGGTTCCGGTGCTGAGTTCTTTCAGCAGCCACGAATTATTTTCACTCGATATGATTATTTCATTATCAACAATTTCCAGCTTATTGTATTTCCCAGTAAGCCGATAAAGCAAATTGGTAAAAATGCCGGAATTGATACCGGCAGCCAATTCTTCACCTTCCTGCTGTTGAAGTTGTTCGATTGTTTTGTAAAGTACATTTCCGGCCACAATGTACGCTTCGTTTTTTTTAAGATTAGAGAGAATTTCCTTTTCTCTTTCGTAAAGATTTTCAACCACTTCGTTCCATCCTGTGGTAAAATCGAGATTTAACCACGTGCAAATTTCCGATTTCAACTTGTCGATTCCATTTTCGAGTTCGGAAATTTTATCTTTTAAAATTTCCATTTCGGTTTGAACCTTATTCAGTTCTTCCACCGAAAATTCAATTTCCTGATTTTCCTGCACATAATCTTGAGGCGAAACACCGAGTCCCTTCAACTCTCCCGTTAGGCCGGAAAGTTTTTCCTTCAGTTGCGTTTGAAACTGACGTAGTTCCGTAATATTTTGCTCCCATTTATTTTCGGAAATCTCCGTTCCGAATATCGACCGAAAGCTTTCCAAAATCTCATTTTTCAAAGTTGTAGTCAGTTCGGAAAGTTGTCGAAGCCTTGTTTCTTTTTCTTCTTTTTGCTCACGCCAGATATTAAACTCATTCATTTTCTTTGAAAGTGAGTCCAATAAATTCTTGCTGTATGCAACACCGGGATCGTTGGGAGAATAATCGGAAACGTCGACCTGCAACATCATCAGCTCCTGCTTCAGTTGTTCTTTGTGGTGATTCAACGCGTTGCGTTGTTTTTTTAATGAAGAAAGCCGCTCGTAAATTTCCGACATTTCAATTTCCTCTCCAAAAATGTTTCGTAATTCTTCTTTTACAGTAGCGGTCAGTTTCAAAATATTTTGTTCAGTGTTCTGAAACTCTTTCAGCATAAAGTCAAGTTCCAACTTTTTTTTATTGAGCGCTTCAAAAAGCGTTTCCAGATTTACCTGATTCAGTTCCTGATGAAATTTTTCCTGAAATTCTTGCTTGATCTGATTCCATTCCGAATTTCGGAGTTTATTTTTGAAAGTTTTTTGAAGACGAAAAACGTAAAATGACAACGCTATAAATGAACCGGCAAACAGTATTGCGCCAAAAAGAATGTTTTTCAACGCTAAAAGTGTTACCAAACCGCCTGCTGCAAAGACAACAGATAAAACCATCAATATTTTGTTGAGCGTATCTTTTTCTGACGACGAAAATTGAAGTTGTTGATAAGCCGTGCGGACTTTTTCCAACCAGTCGAAATGTTCCGTTTCTCTTTTCAACTGTTCAACCTTGTGCTCTTTCTCAGATTTTTCGGATTGGTAGAGATGGAGTAATTTGAGATTTTTTTCCAGTTCTGAAATTTCGTCTTCCTCAACAGTACCGAGTTGTTTTTCCAATTCTGAAATATTTTTGTTCAATGCGTAGGCAGCATATTGTTTTGCTGCAATTTGCCGATCAAAATTGTTTTTCGTTTCATCAAAATCTTTTGTCCGTTCTTCGAGCGTTTTTATTTCGATACTCAACTGATTTTTTTGGGATTGAAGTTCTCTACAGTTTTTAATTTTTGTTTCCAGTTCGGAAAGTTCGGATTCGGAAATATTTTCCAATTGATGATGAACATTTTCAATTTCAGTGGCATATTGCCATGCCTTGTAGCGACGAGCCAACAACAGTTTTTCGTTTTTCTTCTTTAAAAGACGAAATTCTTCTTTCAGTTCCTGAATTTTTCCCGTTTCAGATTGGCTGGAGACCAACTCGATAAAGTGCCGGATTTTATTGAGATTACTTAGCTCGTCGTAATAAATTTTGCCTTCACCCTGTCGATTAATGGTAATGAGATTCCCGTCAATTTTTGAATTTTTTATGGTAGGAGATATCTTTGCTGCCAGTGTATTCAATGTTTTTTGTGAAGAAAGCAGTTCTTTCAGGGTATTTAAGTCGATACCGTTCAAATTGTTCTCGGCGATGTTTATTTCTCCACTTTTGACAATCAATAATTTGGCCAATGCCGGCGAAAGCCCGTTCTCATCAGAAAAAAGCACATCCAGTTTCTCGTTCTTTTTAGTTCGGGGTGAAAAAGTTTTTTCCTGTCCGTTAAAACCCGAAACAATAATTCTGCCATTGCCGGCTTCGCGCAATTCGCCCCACTGACGAGTGCCGGAAAAAAGCGACCGAATAATAAATTCGGTCAGAAAAGATTTGCCATCTTCATTTTTCCCATAAATCAAGTTAACGTTCTTCATTTCACAATTGAAACGTTGGAGCGGGCCTAAATTTTCTGCGGTTATTTTTTCAATTCGGATTCCCATGATTATATTTGTGATTATACAAAAATCAATTTTAAAGTTTGTTCCAAAATATCATCTTTGCCGGCATAGTCGAAGTTTGGCAATTCGTCAATGATTTTTTTTACTTTTTCGAACAGCGAAATTCTATCTTCATCTTTTAAAATGTTCAGTTCGGTGGTGTCGATTCCTGTTTCATCATAAAAACCGATCCCTTTCCGATGCAAAAAATCATTTACAAAACCGGAAATTTTTGCTTTATCGGTTGTAAAACCCTTAACCGATAGTCGTAATCTGACTTTTGAAAAATCTTCCGGCAACAGTTGCCAATTGTCTATCATTTGTTCCAGTTGCTGGGTTAAATAGGATATTTCGTTATCGGAAGGCAACACAACAATATTTTCGACAAAATAAATGACCGAAGCTGGCAAACCGACCGAAACCAGACTGTTGTCATCGGTGTCGAAAAGCAGCCATCTTCTTTTTCCCGTTTCGTTTACGTCGAGCGGAAAAGGAGACCCTGCATACCAAACACTGCCCGATGTGTAAGGTTTGTGTATATGTCCCAGCACAACTTTTGAGGGTCGGAAAGCAGAAACGCTGCCCGAAGACAAGGGCATGTAAATTCCTTTTTCGTAGGGATTCATCTCGCGACTTCTGGAAACATAATCACCATGACCAATAAGCACCCAATTTTTTAATTCTTCTTCTCCTTTTCTTTGAATAAAAAAATTACTCAAGGCCTCATCCATTGAAAGTTTGGCATCATAAGGCAAAAAAACAAAAGGTATCGAACCCAAAATTTTTATTTCGGGAGAAGAAACAATTTCCAAGTTGGAAGCCGTAAAATATTTTTGTTCCAACAGTAAATCATGATTGCCCGGAATGACCAGAAAATGTTTGGATGAATGAAGTTTACAAAAAGCATCAAAATCGGCATAATTATGAAAATCCTTATCGAAAAGGTCGCCGGCAACCACAAGTGTGGAGACATCAAAATCGCGCATGGAATTTACAAGAGTTTCCAAAGCCATGTATCGCTCGGGCGTTTCGGCTTTGGTTCGCAAATGCACATCGGCAGTAATGGCTATTTTCATTATACGTTTCTGACAAAAAGTGTAACGACTAAAGGAAAAAAATCAGTAAAAGATTCACTAAAAAATTGTCTTCCAAAAACATAAGTTATTCGTTAGGTAAACTATTTTAGCACATAAAATTAGCAATTCTATTCACATTTTCAAAAAAAACTTACAGTTAAACTCAAATATAATTTCCAGAAAAAACGTAAAGAAACATGTAAATGGAACAGAAAAAATCTCTAATTTTGTAACTTTCAGCAATAAAAAAATTGGACGCTCAAAAGAAAAAAATATCAAAAGTCATGGCAAAAACCAAAACTATGTATGTCTGTCAGAATTGTGGAGCCGATTCGCCCAAATGGATAGGGCGATGTCCTTCCTGTGGCGAGTGGAATACTTATGTGGAAGAAGTGGTGAGCAAAGGAAATGCGGAAAAAATCATCAGTGGAGGTTTTACCGTTACTGCTCAAAAACCCGTTTTGTTGAGCGAAGTTGAAGCTATTGAAGAAAAACGTATCAACACTTTCAACAATGAACTGAACCGTGTTTTGGGAGGAGGATTGGTACCGGGATCGCTTGTATTGATTGGCGGTGAACCGGGAATTGGAAAATCGACACTGGTTTTGCAAGTGGTTTTGCATCTCAAAGGAAAGCGAACGCTGTATATTTCGGGAGAAGAAAGCGTAAAACAGATTAAATTGCGGGCGGAACGGTTGAAATTTGATGATCCCGATTGTTATCTTTTGAGTGAAACCTCACTGGAACAAATTTTTGTTCATATTCAAAATATACAACCCGATTTGGTAATTGTGGATTCCATTCAGACCGTTTCTACCGAAATGCTGGATGCTTCTCCCGGTTCGGTATCGCAGGTTAGAGAATGTGCAGCCGCTTTTCTGAAATTTTGCAAAACCACTTCCATTCCGGTAATTTTGATTGGACACATCAACAAGGAAGGCGGTCTGGCAGGTCCAAAAGTACTGGAACACATTGTGGACACCGTTCTGCAATTCGAAGGCGACCGACATTACATGTACCGTATTTTGCGTTCGATAAAAAACCGATTTGGCAGTACCTCCGAACTCGGCATTTACGAAATGCGTCAAGATGGTCTGCGCGAAGTTGAAAATCCTTCAGAAATGCTCTTTTCGCAGGATCACGAAGGATTGAGCGGCGTTGCCATTGCTTCCGCCATTGAAGGCATTCGTCCCTTTCTTATCGAAACGCAGGCGTTGGTGAGCTCTGCGGCTTATGGCGTGCCACAGCGATCCAGCACAGGTTTTGACCTTCGCCGACTGAACATGTTGCTGGCAGTGCTCGAAAAGCGTGTGGGTTTTAAATTGAATCAGAAAGATGTATTTCTCAATATTGCCGGCGGATTACGAGTAAATGATCCGGCTATTGATTTGGCTGTGATTTCTGCAATTTTGTCTTCAAATGTCGATATTGCCATCGAAAAACAGGTTTGTACGGCCGGAGAAGTTGGTCTTTCGGGCGAAATACGACCGATTCATCGCATTGAACAACGAATTTTGGAAGCCGAAAAACTGGGATTCAGAAAAATGATTGTTCCTGCTAATAATTTAAAAGGTCTTTCACTCAAAAATATCGAAATGGAAATTATACCGGTGAAAAAAGTGGAAGAGGCTTTTAAAATATTGTTAAAAAAATGAGGTGTCTGGTCGTTTAAGGGGAAATACTCTTTTTCTCCTATGTTTTGAAAAATAATTTTTCTTTACCTTATTATTTCCCCTGAAAAAGTTTTATTCATTACTAAAATTTCCGAATTATAATTTTTTCAAGCTTTCGGAAGAGTAACAATAAAAGTTGTTCCTTTATCTATTTGGGTAGTGAAAGAAATATTTCCACCCGTAACTTCAATAATATTTTTAGAAATTGCAAGTCCCAGCCCCATTCCTGTAGATTTGGTAGTAAAATTCGGGATGAACAATTTGTCTCTGATATCTTCAGGTATCCCGGCTCCATTGTCGCTAATTCGGATTTCGATTTGCTGATGAGAAGTTGAAATTTTCACCGCTATTTTTCCTTGTCTATTTTCGGGAATGGATTGTATGGCATTCTTAATCAGATTATTGAAAACTTGGATTAATTGTTTTGGGTCAGCAAAAGTGTAAATCGGTTCTTTAAAACCTTCAAAAGAAATATCGACTTTTTCGTAATTATGTTTGAAGAACTCCACTTCCGACTTCAGAAGTTCTTCTAACTCTACCCTTTCAAATTTTGCTTCCGGCATACGGGCAAAATCGGAAAATGCACGGGCAATTTGCGAAAGGTTATCAATCTGTTCTACCAACATTTGAGAAGCCTTATCAAAATACTCGTTGAATTTTTCCTTATCCATTTTTTTTGTTCTGCTCAATTGCTGAATAGTAAGTTTCATGGGTGTAAGCGGATTGTTGATTTCGTGAGCCACCTGCCGTGCCATCGATTTCCATGCCGATTCCCTTTCGGAACGTGCCAACAGGCGAGCACTCTCTTCCAACTCGTCCACTGTCCGGTTATATTGAGCAACCAATTGGCCTATTTCGTCATCATAACGATAATCGATTTTTTCGTTTCTTCTTCCCAAGCGTATTTCTTTGAGTTTTTTCTCCAGCATCATCAGTGGAGCGGAAATCTGATTGCCAATAAGCAAGGTCAGTATAATAACCAATAAAATGATAACAAAATATATGTGAACAATCACCGAAATAAAACTTTCAATTTCATTCTGAATTTCATCCTGACTGAAGAACTGAGGAACGGCTATGTATCCGATTTGCAGATAATCGCCATTGAAAAAATCGGTATAAGCCGTCAAATAATTCAAATGGCCTATGTTTTCATACTGATTGATATTGGCATCTTCAGTAAAATATGGCTTTGGCGCAATTCGGTTGCTGATCAATTTTTTCGAAAAAATCAAAGGCTGTGAACTGCCCACCAAAATTCCATCGTTGTTGTAAACATGCACATCGGTATGGAAAGTATAGGAAAGATCCTGCAAATCCAAATTTAATGTCTGGGTATTTTTATCGGACAAATCTTTGTTCCAATAATACAAATTTTGAAGCGCCTTCTGAATGTAAATTTTTTTGTTCTCCAGATTTTGAATCTGTTCTTTCTCGTAATTGTTGCGAATATAGTCAACCGAAGAATAAAAAATTCCGATAAAACTCAAAATTAAAAGAGCAATGAATGAAATTTGGAAACGGTTGATAAAACTCAAAGTAAATTTCCTTCCTTTTCTGAAAAAATCATCAACTTGCTGAAGTAACCAACACAAAGCAAAAAAAGCCAGAAAAGCATAACAAAAATACAACAAATATGCGCCTTCTCCATATTGAACATTCTCTGTCAGAACCAGATAAGTATTGCGGTCGGGGGCATAAACATAATGACGTCGATCGGCATAATGAACTACAAAATAATTGGAATTCTCAAACGGAATCCAATTAGAAACATCGGGGTAAACAAAATTTCCATTTCTATAGACCAACTTTCGATGATCGTACCGGGCAAGCGAAACATTCAACTGCGATAAAATGGAAGGCGGAGATGAAATCAGTAGATTGGGAAAACTATAGCTTCTGAAATTCTGACGGGGATAAAATTCCATAAAATAACAAGTAGTATCATTGCCGGCAGTGAGGACAGAAAAAACTCCCAAATATGAAATATTCTTTTCGTTCGGTATAATGTTGTAGAAATGAGTCTGTTTGATTTTTATTCCTTTTTCCTGCAAAAACAACTGATATTCCTTGCACAAATCCGAGTTTTTTGAAACCGCATTAATATGAACTTCAAAACGGTTCCAAAAACCACGCAAGTAACTATTGTTCAAATACTCGCTTATAACTTCCACCGAATCGGAGTTTCTCATCAACTGATTTACAAAGCGGTCGCGACTTAACTGGGCATCCAATTCTTCCATCAAAATTTCTGTCATTTGGTCGTTTTCAATGGTACCATTCAGTGAAAGATTTTCGGCCGCAATTCTGTACTTGTTAAATTTCTTTTCATTGGATAAAACCACAACATTACCAATAAAAAATATCGAAAAGAACAAAACATAAATTATGAGTTTGACATTTCTTTTTCTGGAAAAATTTACGATATAAAAGCCATACAAGGGTATCCAGAGAAATAAATAAGACAAAAATGAAAGCTTCCACATTTCTGGAAAAGCCTTGAAAGCTGCCATCGCTAATAGACAAGAAAAAATCGCATCAATTGCAAAAGCAATTTTCATATAATAATGTCTGGTCAGAAAAGTATGAATTTTGAAAAACAACAAGGCAAATCCAATTCCCCACAGAAGCATTAAAATATGCATCCACACAGTAAATATGGAAAAATTTTTAAAGCTGAGAATAAGTATTTGCGGCCCGGAATGATAAACCACTCCACGTAAAACATAATAAAACAACAAAAAATACAAAGGCAACATTAGCAGCAATCCGAAACTCTTCAAAAAAGAAACGCTATTTCCCAACTGAACATGACGATAAAACAAAAAAACCGTAGAAAAAATGTAAACAGTAAGCAAGGTCAAATGTACCGTTGAATTTAAAAGTGGCGGAACGGCATACAAATAAGGCGCAAAAAGCTTGTTGGCAAGTAAAACCGAAGGAAAATTAAAATACAGCATCACTGCCAACAACGCACCGGTAATCAAAACATAACCACAAAAAACTTTCCATTGCAACGGTTTTGTGCGCGAAAGAGAAAATCCTCTTGCATACCACACAAAAAACAGCAAGAAAAACAAAAGAAAAGAAATTAAACCAGCCAAAGCCCAACGTTCATCATACACGGGCACTGTAGGTTCGGAGAGTGAAAACAAATAATCGCCGTGTGAACTGAAAACTGCATACTTATCCAAATTTGAACCTCCGACAATTCCGACGTTTTTGTTTAAATTGAAACCTTTGGCAAAATCATTGATCAGTTGATCGTTTTCGTAAGGAAAATTATTCTTTATCTTAATCAATGCCAACAATTTCAACGAATCGGCAGAAAGCGTTTTGCTCACACAATATGCATTGGGCAACTGAACAAAATGAAGCTCAACGCTGTCGTTCAACGAAATACTGCTGACGTCCAAATGATGATCCGACCAAAAAATCAGCTCATTGCTTCGATAAACATAAAAAGATATATCATCGTCGGGAAACGAAAAATTAATCAGTTCGTTAACCGAATGATTATCAAGCAAATTACTCATTTTCTTCAATATACGAGCAGTAGATAATTCCTTGCTTATCAGCTTGCTTTGGAACTGGTTGAAATGTACGACACGTTGAGGCGAAGTTTGATAGAAATATTCGCAAAAACATCCTGCCAGCACAAAAACAAGCAGAAATCCAAAAAACGATATTTTACCGTTTTGCCTCATAAAAAATTTTTTCTCTCAAGAAATCATTTGTCCTTTTTTCATTTCAAGCATGATGATAGGGTTCACCCTTTAAAATAGTCATGGCTCTGTAGAGTTGCTCCACAAAAATAAGTCTTACCATTTGATGCGAAAAAGTCATTCGTGAAAGCGAAACCATATTGTTTGCCCTGCGATACAACTCTTCAGAAAAGCCATAAGCTCCTCCAGTAACAAAAACTATGCGCTTATTGGAAGAATGCATTTTTTTTGATAAAAAATCTGCAAATTCTACGGAAGTAAATTCCGTGCCCCTCTCATCCAACAAAATCACATCATCGCCGATTTCGAGCTTTTTTAGAATTAAATCCGATTCTTTGGCCGCCTGTTCGGAAGAAGACAAATTTTTTGTATTTTTTAATTCGGGAATATTTATCACTTCAAAATTCAAATAATGTTTCAATCGATTTTGGTATTGTTCTTGCAGTGAAGAAAGGTGAATATCAAGAGTTTTTCCAATATTAATCAGAACAAATTTCATCAGAATATAATTTATTTTTTAAAGGTCTGATGGAACCCACATGTCTGAATATTATATTTATTCATGTTTGTGTATGCAATACATGTGGGTTTCATATAAAAAGTTTTACCGATCAAAAGCAATCTAAATCAAGAAAAAGCGGAAAAAACACGAAACGCTGAAAAAAATGTAATTTTGCAAAAAATATTTGATAATTTTGTCAAATTAATTTTTCAAGCCATGTTACACAAATTTTCTGCTGCAAATATGAGACTTTTTTAAGGAATTTCCACTTAAAAACCAAAGAAAAATGATCACAAAAAAAAGAATTGCGAATTTTAAATGGCTATCGATGATTTCACTGCTGATGTTCATCAGCATTCAGCATTCTGCGCAAGCACAAACTTCGAGTATTCCAAACGAAATTGTATCGGCATTGAGCAATGGGGATGCCAATCGTTTGTCGGCTTATCTGAATGACAATGTCGAACTCTTTATCGAAAACAAAAATGATATTTACAGCCGCCAACAAGCTGTTAGCATTCTCAATGATTTTTTCCATCGTTTCAAAGTTTCCGACTTCAAAGTCATCCATCAGGGAAACAGGGATAATTCGAGTTTTATTATCGGTATTCTTTCCACAGCTACCGAAAATTTCAGGGTTTATATACTGACCCGCAAATCGGATAACAAAACTATTATTTTACAACTCAGAATAGAAACATCAAATGAATGAAGATTACAAACAACTGATTCCCTTATGGTTTGCTGAAGATATAGGAGACGGTGATCACACTACGCTGGCATGTATTCCCGAAACGGCGCTGGGAAAATCTCAACTGATCATCAAAGAAAACGGTGTAATTGCCGGCGTGGAAGTGGCACGAGAAATTTTTAAGACTTTCGATCCAACATTGAAAATGAATGTATTTATTACTGATGGAACAGAAGTTAAAATCGGCGATATTGCTTTCAATGTGGAAGGAAAAATTCAGTCTTTGCTGCAAACCGAACGCCTGATGCTGAACGTCATGCAGCGCATGAGCGGCATTGCAACGCGTACCAGACAGTATGTCAAAGCTTTGGAAGGAACCAAAACCCGTGTTCTCGATACCCGAAAAACGACTCCCGGACTTCGATTTCTCGAAAAAGAAGCTGTAAGAATTGGCGGCGGCGTCAATCACCGTTTTGGTTTGTACGATATGATTTTGCTGAAAGACAATCACATAGATTTTGCCGGTGGAATCAAAGAAGCCATTTTACGTACCAAAGAATATTTGAAAAACAAGGGAAAAAATCTAAAAATTGAAATTGAGGTACGCAATTTTGACGAAATTGAACAGGTGATGGCAATTGGCGGCGTGGACCGAATCATGCTCGACAATTTCAATATTGAAAATACCAAAAAAGCTGTCGAAATAATCGGAGGCCGCTATGAAATCGAATCTTCCGGCGGCATCACTTTTGACACACTTCGTCAATATGCCGAATGTGGCGTTGATTTTATTTCGGTAGGAGCGCTTACTCATTCCGTAAAAAGTCTGGATATGAGTTTCAAAGCGGATATTCCCAATCTTATCGAAGGGATTCATAAAATTTTTTAATCAACTCGAATTACATTTAATTTTTTAAATCGATAAATGGAGATTATTGAAACGCCTATTCCCGATTTGTTAATTATTCGGCCAAAGGTTTTTGAAGATGCACGTGGCTATTTTTACGAAACGTACAATGAAAAAAGTTTTATGGAAGCCGGTCTTGATATTCATTTTTGTCAGGACAATCAATCCAAGTCGGTTTATGGGGTTATTCGCGGATTACATTATCAATTATCACCCTGCAGTCAGTGCAAGCTTGTTTCTGCCATTCAGGGAACGGTTTGGGATGTGGCAGTGGATTTGAGAGCTTCTTCCCCTACCTTCGGAAAATGGTTTGGTATTGAACTTTCTGCTGAAAATCATTTGCAATTTCTTATTCCCAAAGGTTTTGCTCACGGTTTTTCCGTACTAACCGAAACAGCTATTTTTGCCTACAAATGCGATGCATTTTACAACCCTTCGCTCGAAAGAGGAATTCTTTACAACGATCCTCAGCTGGCTATTGACTGGAAAATTCCTGAAGATAAGGCAATTGTTTCGGCTAAAGATGCTAAACATCCGATTTTTAGCAAAGCTGAAAAGAATTTTTAAGTTTTGTTTTTAAATAAATGTTTTTGAACAAATAAATAAATCATGCAAACTATTCTCATCACCGGCAGTAAGGGACAATTGGGCAACGAACTTCAAAAAGCTGCAAAACGCTTTCCAAACTTTCGCTATATTTTTACCGATGTTGATGAGCTGGATATTTGCAACAAATCTGCCCTTGATAATTTTGTAAAGGAAAACCGGATTGAAATAATTGTTAATTGCGCAGCCTATACAGCCGTAGATAAGGCTGAAGAGGAGGTTGAAAAATGTTTTGCCATTAATGCACAAGCCGTAAAAAACATTGGAGAAATTGCTGAAACTTATCAGATAAAAGTTGTACATATTTCTACCGATTACGTTTTTGACGGAAAATCTTACAAACCTTATACCGAAGAGATGGAGGTTTCTCCCGATACTGTTTACGGAAAATCGAAACTGCAAGGCGAAAAATTTTTGCAATCAGTTTGTAATCAATATATTGTTATCAGAACCTCGTGGCTCTATTCCTCCTACGGAAATAATTTTGTTAAAACCATGCTGCGGCTCGGAAAAGAGAGAAATTCGGTAAATGTAATTTTTGACCAAATTGGAACGCCAACTTATGCAGCCGACTTGGCAGAAATCATTTTGAAAATTCTTTCACAAAACAATTTTATTTCAGGCATTTATCATTTTTCCAATGAAGGGGTTTGTTCGTGGTACGATTTTGCTACTGCCATTTTCAAAATTGCCCATGTTAATTGTTTGGTTCATCCCATCGAAACAAAAGATTATCCGGCCCCAGCGCCGCGTCCCTATTACAGCGTGCTGAATAAATCCAAAATTAAAAACACGTTTGGACTATCAATTGCCCATTGGGAGGAAAGTTTGGAAAAATGTATCGAAATATTAAAATCTGAGTATTCATTATAATTTTTCCATCCTCATTTTTCGTACAACAAATAAGTTTTTCATGCTTTGCGCATGAATTATTTTTTGCCGAAAAAAACATGGAAAGTATTAAAACATCGGCTGTTTTTTCATATTTTTGCATATCAAAAAATTAAGAACAACTTTTACTCAAACAAGCAAAAAATATATTTACGCATGGGAAGAGCATTTGAATACAGAAAAGCAACAAAAATGAAGCGTTGGGGAAATATGGCCCGCGTATTTACAAAATTGGGAAAACAGATTACCATAGCTGCTCGTGAAGGCGGCCCCGATCCGGATATGAACCCTCGCTTGCGCGTATTGTTTCAGCAAGCCAAAAAGGAAAATATGCCCAAAGAAAATGTTGAAAGAGCTATTAAAAAAGCTGTTTCTAAAGAGGAGGCCGACAATTATAAGGAAGTTATATATGAAGGTTATGCCCCACACGGAATTGCGGTAATTATAGAAACCGCCACTGACAATCCCACACGAACAGTTGCAAGTATTCGCAGCTATTTCAATCGTTATGGCGGTTCATTGGGGACTTCGGGTTCAGTTCAATTTTTGTTCGATCACAAATGTGTATTTAGAATTGCACCCAAGTCCAATCTTTCTATCGACGATCTGGAGTTGGAATTGATCGACTATGGTGTGGACGAGGTTATTCAGGATGACGAAGAAAACAATATTGTCCTATATGGAGATTTTCAACATTATTCTTCCATTCAAAAATATCTGGAAGAAAACAATTTTGAGATATTCAGTGCCGAATTTGAATGGATTCCCAAAGAAACAAAGGAACTGAATGATGAACAAAAAGCTCAGGTACTGAAACTGATAGAAAAAATTGAAGACGACGAAGATGTTCAAAATGTTTTTCACAACATGGCGGAATAATTAATTTCAAATTTTACAATCGAATCAGTTTGATTTTTTCCTTTTAATAAAAATACATATCTATTCGACCATTAAAAATTCAATTAACTCTTCAATTAATACTTAAAAAATGGATATAAGTGTTTTGTTCCCTGCATTGGCATCCTTAACATGGCAACATATTTTGATGATTCTCATTGGACTAACTCTCATATATTTAGCTATTTTTAAAGAATATGAACCCACTTTACTTTTACCTATTGGTTTTGGAACCATTCTGGTAAATATTCCACTGAGTTCGGCTATTAATCAAATAGATGGCAAAACCGGAGAAATTATTGAAGGTATTTTGTCTGTTTTTTATGAAGGAGGAATTGCTACCGAAATGTTTCCTTTGCTGATTTTTATTGCAATTGGGGCTATGATTGATTTTACACCTTTGTTCAACAATCCGCATTTGTTGCTTTTCGGAGCAGCAGCACAATTTGGTATTTTTATGACCATGTTCATAGCCACCTTATTCGGATTCGACCTGAAAGAAGCTGCTTCCATAGGAATTATTGGCGCTGCCGACGGGCCGACTTCCATTTTTGTCGCTTCGCGTTTTGCACCTCATCTTTTGGGCCCTATTTCCGTCGCGGCATACTCGTATATGGCATTGGTTCCCATTATTCAGCCTCCGGTTATCAAATTGCTGACGTCAAAAAAAGAAAGACTGATTCGGATGCAATACAGTTCCAAAAAAGTTTCCCGGAAGGCATTGATCGCTTTCCCCATTATTGTAACAATCATTTCAGGCTTAATTGCCCCTGCTTCTCTTTCTCTGATAGGATTTTTAATGTTTGGAAATCTGATTCGGGAATGTGGCGTACTCAACAAATTGTCGCAATCGGCTCAGAATGAACTGGCAAGTTTGGTAACCATATTATTGGGTATCACCATAGCCAGTACCATGACGGCTGAACGTTTCGTAACATTTGGAACCCTCACTATCATTGCTTTGGGATTGCTTGCTTTTGTTTTTGACACTTTTGGTGGAGTTATATTTGCCAAACTTTTAAACCTGATTTTGCCGGCTAAGAAGAAAATGAATCCAATGATTGGGGCTTGTGGAATTTCTGCTTTCCCAATGTCTGCAAGAGTAATTCATACAATGGGTTTGAAGGAAGATCCACACAATTTCCTGCTGATGCCTGCTGTCAGTGCAAATGTTGGCGGTCAAATTGGGTCGGTAGTAGCAGGTGGACTTATACTTACTTTGGTAAATTTATTCGCTTAAAATATTGAACCTATGATCAATAATGTTGAAGCTGCTCTCGAAATAGGAGCAATCGGTATTACAGGCATATTCATTTTTATGCTTATATTTTATGCCGCTATCAAACTTATTTTGAAACTTTTCCCTGAAAAGGAAAACAAAGAAGAATAGGAAGAAATTAAATCGATTTTTGATTTTTTCGACAACCAGATATTTAGTAAAAACGCATTTTAAGAGTTATTTTTAACTGCTTAAAATGCGTTTTTTTCAATGGAATAAATTAGTAAAGGACTAATATTGTTCTTTTTCGTTGGGAAAATCGGAAGATTTTACATCTGCAATGTAATGTTGAATAGCCTGATTCATTTGTTCTCTTAAATTGGCATATCTTCTCAAGAAACGTGGAGAAAAGCCCTGCGTAAGTCCCAGCATATCGTGAATGACCAACACTTGCCCATCAACTCCACCGCCTGCACCTATTCCAATAACCGGAATAGAGAGTTCGGATGCAATTTGAGTTCCCAACTTTGCGGGAATTTTTTCCAACACCAAAGCAAAACAACCGGCATCCTCCAGCAAATGCGCATCCCGTATAAGTTTTTCGGCTTCTTCTTCTTCCTGTGCCCTAACATTGTATGAACCATATTTGTTGATGGACTGTGGCATTAATCCCAAATGCCCCATAATGGGAATCCCGGCACCAATAATTCTTTTTACCGATTCAATGATTTCTTCGCCACCTTCCATCTTTATTCCGTCAGCATGAGTTTCTTTCATAATACGAATGGCTGAAGCAATTGCTTCGTGAGAATTTCCTTGATAACTGCCAAAAGGCATATCTACGACGGCAAGAGCTCTTTTAATTCCGCGTATGGCCGATTTTGCCAAAAATATCATCTGATCGAGCGTTATGGGCAAAGTTGTGGTATTTCCGCAAATAACATTTGAAGCCGAGTCTCCGACTAAAATTACATCTATTCCTGCTTCATCTACAATATTGGCCATTGTGTAATCGTAAGCTGTAAGCATACTGATTTTTTCACCTCGCTGTTTCATTTCGAATAACCGACGCGTGGTTACTTTTCTGTTGTCTTCATTGTGTACTGACATGATAATTTGATTTGAATTTGCTGCAAAGTTACATCAAAATTTGGTTTTCTGTCTTTTTATTTTATTGCTGAAAGGAAAAGAAACCGATGATAAAAATTTCAACGAAAAACAATTTTTTTTACCTTTGCATTCAAACAATTTTAGTGAAACGATATGTTCTGTGATTTTGAGTTTTGTTTTAGCTTTGAAGTGTTTCAAAAAAAATTACTGGATAAATGAGTAAAATTACCATTCACAGTTACCAAGAACTGGAAGAATATGTTGGAAAAGAATTGGGGGTATCGGATTATTTAACCATCACACAGGAACAAATCAATAAATTTGCCGATGCCACACTGGATTATCAATGGATTCATGTGAATGCCGAAAAAGCAAAACAGGAAAGTCCTTATAAAAACACTATTGCGCATGGATATTTGAATCTTTCCATATTACCTTATCTTTGGGGACAGATTATGGAAATCCGAAATTCTAAAATGACGCTCAATTATGGAATTGAGAATGCTCGTTTTCAACAGGCAGTGGTAGTAAACGATCAGGTGAGAGCCAAAGCAAAATTAAAATCGCTGGTCAATTTGAAAGGAATAGCCAAAGCGGAAATTTACACTGTTCTTGAAATTAAAAACAGCAATAAACCGGCTTTGGAAGGAACTTTCATTTTTTTATATCATTTTGAATAACTCATATATCAGAGAAACGCAAGAATTAAAATTTGTGCCGATACAACTCTTAGAAACATGGTTAAAGGGTACACCGTAGAATAAGCCACAGCGGGGATATCCGAACCGGCAATTGAATTGGAATAGGCAAGTGCTGGTGGATCGGTCGTACTACCTGCAAGAAGTCCTATCAAAGTAAAATAATTTATCTTTAAGAATTTCCGGCCAATTATGCCCACAATAAGCAGTGGAAGCAAAGCTATGGCTGCTGCACATCCCATCCAAAGCAAACCATTGGCAGAAATAACCGTTTCGACAAATTTTTCTCCTGCTCCTATACCCACACTGGCAAGAAACAAAGAAATTCCTATTTCACGCAACATATAATTGGCACTTGTAGTGGTGTAGGTTATTAATTTCAACTTGTACCCAAAACGTCCTAACAAAATAGCCACAATCAAAGGGCCGCCTGCCAATCCGAGTTTAACCGAAACCGGTATACCTGGAACAAAAAATGGAATACTCCCCACTAAAACACCTAATAAAATTCCGACAAAAATAGTTATGATAGGTGGTTCGTTCAATTTTTGCAAGGTATTGCCCAATAATTTTTCCACTTTTTCAATGGCGTCCAATTCTCCAACTACCATTACTCTGTCTCCTACCTGTAATACCAAATCGGGTGTTCCCAACAAATCAACACCTGAACGATTTACACGGGTAATATTTACACCGTAAATTGTACGTAATTTCAGTGAGCCGATAGTCTTCCCGTTGATTTTTCCGTGCGTAATCACAATTCTTCTGGAAACCAGTTTTTCTTCGGATATTTTCCAATCCATTTCCACTTTTTCTCCAATATAGGATGTTATGCGTTCAATATCTCGCGAAGAAGCAACTATCAGCAAAATATCGTCTTTGTATAACATGGAATCGCCTTGAGGAATAAAAAATTCTCCATTCCGCATTAAACGCGAAACAATAAATGGCCTTCCAACAGCCCGTTTCACATCCGTAACTGTATGATTAAAAACCTTTTCATTTTTTACCTGTACAGAAATTTTTTCGACCTGTTCTTCGTCCACTTCACTGGCTTTTTTTATTTGTTCGGTTTCGTTGTGAAAATCCACTTTAAAAATTATTCGCAGTAGTACCATTGAAAAAATAATTCCCAATACTCCTATCGGATAAGCTACCGCATAACCCAAAGCAATTGGCGGAATTTCTGCACCCTGTGAAGATACAAAAACATGCCGTAATGCTTCCTGAGCGGCTCCCAAGCCCGGAGTATTGGTAACCGAACCGGAAAGTATGCCGACCAGCATGGGCATGGACACTTTACCATGAAGAAGATAATATAGGGCTATCACTATTCCTACACCCAGCAGCACAATCATGGTCGACAATAAATTGAGCAGCATCCCACCTTTTTTGAAAGAAGAAAAAAAAGATGGTCCTACTTGAAGGCCAATGGAATAAACAAACAAAATCAAACCGAAATTTTTAATAAACTCCAAAACTTCCGGATTCACGCTTAATCCCAAATGACCTACAAATAAACCTACAAAAAGGACAAAAGTAACTCCCAACGAAATCCCAAAAATTTTAATTTTTCCCAAAAGGATACCCAAAGAAATGACAAAAGCAAACAACAAAATGGTATGTGCAATACCATCATTCAACAAAAGCGAAAGGAACCACTCCATAAAATTATTAAAAAATTGATTTTCAAACAAATAAATTAAAATTGTCCTTATTGAAAAATGAAAGCAAATTTAAACAATTTTCAGCATTGGATAAAATATATATTCAATTGCTTCTAAATTTGATCGAACACTTCAATATACTTAAAATGAAACAGATAAACAAATAATTGTAGCATTCGTTTTTTATTCAGACAAAAAAAATTACTTTTGCATTAAAATAGTGGTACATTTCAGAAATAATGTATACTACAAGCTTATCAATAAAATAAACATGGAAGAAAATACTGGTAAAACCGTAAAAAAAAGAGTACTTTTTATCGATCGGGACGGTACCATCATAGTTGAACCTTCTGAAACTTTTCAAGTTGACAGCTTGGAACAGCTCGAATTTTTGCCCGGCGTTATCCGCAATTTATATTTTATTCGTCAGAGAACCGATTTTGAGTGGGCAATGGTGTCCAATCAGGACGGTTTGGGGACTTCGGCTTATCCGGAAGAAAATTTCGAAAAAGTTCAATCCAAAATGTTGAAAATTCTCGAAAACGAAGGAATATTTTTCGACAAAATTTTCATCGACAAATCTATGCCTGAGGATAAACTGCCAACGCGTAAACCCGGAACTGCCATGTTGAAAGAATATTTTTCGACAGATTATGACTTGAAAAATTCGTATGTGGTTGGCGACAGAATAACCGATGTGGAATTGGCAAAAAATCTCGGCTGCAAAGCAATTCTTCTTAATGAAGATCCTGAAATTCTGCAGGAATCGAAGTTGAAAAAAGTCTGCGTGTTGCAAACAACCTCTTGGGACGAAATAGCTGCCTTTATTTTTGCCAGAGAAAGAACCGCCACCATACAACGAACTACGAAAGAAACCGATATTTTTATTCACCTGAATTTGGATGGCTCAGGAAAAGGAAATATTTCTACCGGTTTGCGTTTTTTCGACCACATGCTCGAACAAATTGCCCGTCATTCGGGTTGCGACTTGACCATTCAAGTGAAAGGAGATTTGGAAGTCGACGAACATCATACCATCGAAGATACCGCTATTGCTTTGGGAGAAGCTTTTGCCAAAGCATTGGGAGACAAGCGCGGAATAGAACGCTATGGATTTTGTCTGCCAATGGACGACAGTCTTTGTTTGGTTGCCATCGATTTTGGAGGACGAGCATGGCTGACTTTCGATGCCATTTTTAAAAGGGAATATATCGGTGATTTTCCTACCGAAATGATTTTTCACTTTTTCAAGTCGCTGAGCGATGCGGCAAAAATGAATCTTTACGTAAAAGCACTTGGCGAAAATGAACATCACAAAATAGAAGGAATTTTCAAAGCATTGGCCAAAGCTATTAAAATGGCTGTAAAACGAGATATTTACCAATTTGAACTTCCTACAACCAAAGGAATTATCTAATTTTTAACTTATCGACCTATCATTATTGATCATGGATTTTAAAAGAAATTCTGCAAAATTTTTCTTATTGATTTTTTTACTTATCGTTCAATTTCCACTCCACGCACAAATTTTTCCTGACCAACCGCGTTTGGTAATTGGTATTGTGGTGGACGGATTACAGGAAAAACACATCGATTTGCTTTGGCATCGTTTTGATGTAAACGGTTTTAAAAAAATCATTGAAAAAGGTACTGCATTCGAAAATATGGAATATAACATTGTGTCGGCCGGCAATGCATCGGATATTGCAACCCTGATGACCGGCACTACACCTTATTATCACGGAGTTACGGGAAATAATTTCTATTCCAGAAAACAGGGATATGTTCAATCTGTGATTTTCGACGAAAACGAACCGGGCATAGGAACAAAACAAACCGTTTCTGCTCATCAACTTTTGGCCAGTACCATTACGGATGAATTGATGCTGACCTATCCCAAACAATCAAAAACTTATGCCATCGCCATCAATGCTGAAGATGCCATTATGTTGGGTGGACATACAGCCAACAGCGCTATGTGGCTCGACGACATCAACATGAAATGGGTAACCACTTCGTATTATACCGATGGTTTGGCTGCCAGCGCCGATGAAATGAATGTGAACGGACAAATCGAACAATATGCTTCGTCCGTTTGGGAACCGATGTACTCGCCCAATACTTATTTGTTTCCTTCAGCGAACGAAAACAAAAAAAACGGATTTCAGTATTTTCCCAACAGTAAAAGAAAAGGATCCAACCTGCCCATTTTAAAAAATACGCCCAATGCCAATGCTTTGGTTGCCGATTTGGCTTTAAAAATTTTTGAAAAGGAAAATCTGGGACAGGATACTTATCCCGATATGCTGCTCTTGCAATTTAACGTAAAAACTCCCTATGAAAAAACATTTGCGCTAAAAACTGCCGAAAAGGAAGATATGTATTTGCGCTTGGACAAAGATTTACAATATTTATTTCAAAAAATCGACAGCAAAATAGGCTTGTCCAACACGTTAATTTTCATTTTGGGTACCCAAACCTCTGCTCATACACCTTTAGAATTGGGCGAAAATAAAATTCCTGCAGGATATTTTAACGGACGTCGATCGATGGCTTTACTCAACACTTATTTAATGGTGCTTTACGGACAGGAACGTTGGGTGGAAGGTTATTACGGAAAAAATATTTTTTTAAATCGACAGAAAATCGAAGAAAAAAAAATCAATCTGCAGGAAATTCAGCAGGTAGTGGCCGATTTCATGCACGAGTTTGAAGGAATCCAGTCGGCTTACACTTCTTATCAGATTGTTAATCTTACTGATCCATCCAACAGGGAAATGTCGAAACTGCGCAATTCATTTCAAAAAAGCAGCAAGGGAGATGTGATCATTACTTTGCTTCCCGGTTGGCTCGAGCTCGACGACAACAACAATCCCATAGGTGAGTCGAATGCGGTTATTTCTTCAACACCAGGTTATTTCTACGGATGGAACATCGAACCAAAAAAAATTGCAACAAGCCATTCGATTATTGACATAGCTCCTACCATTTGCAAAATTTTGAAACTTCCTTTTCCCAACGCAACTACCGGAAAACCTCTGGAAGAAATTATCAACAAGTAAAAATTTTTTAGCAGATAATGAAAAAATACGATTTCGACGAAATTATCGACAGAACGAACACCAATGCCGTTAAAATCGAAGCTTGCCGGTCAATGTTTGGAACGTCGGACGTTATTCCTTTGTGGGTAGCCGATATGGATTTTCGTACTCCCGATTTCATTTTGGATAGTATCCGTAAACGCTGTGAACATCCCATTTTGGGATATTCTGTTCCTCCAAAAGATTATTTTCCATCCATTATGAATTGGCTGAAAGAAAATCATGGATGGGAAATTAAAAAAGAATGGCTGGGATTCATGCCGGGTGTGGTACCCGGACTTTCTTTTGCCGTTCAGCAATTTTCTGCCGAAAATGATGAAATTGTTATTCAGCCACCGGTATATTTTCCTTTTATGCATGTGGTAGAAAAAAACAACAGAAAATTGATATTCAATCCGTTAAAAGAGGTTGACGGAAAATTTCAGATGAATTTTGACGATTTGGAGAAAAAAATTACTTCAAAAACAAAAATGTTGATTTTGTGTAATCCTCACAATCCCGGAGGAAGAAGTTGGGGGAAAGAAACCTTGCAACAATTGGCTGAAATTTGTGCCAAACATCATCTGATAGTTGTGTCGGATGAAATTCATGCCGATATGACGTTGCCCGGAAATGTGCATGTGCCCTTTGCTTCGGTATCGGAACGAGCAGCAAATATCAGTTTGACATACATGTCGCCAAGCAAAACATTCAATATCCCAGCGCTGCAAACTTCCTATTTCATTATTCCCAATGAGGAGCTTCGAAATGGACTGAAAAATTTTCTCGATCGTTCGGAACTCCACAACGGAAATATTTTTGCTTACCTCTCTACCATTGCCGCCTACACGGAAGGAAAATGGTGGAAAATGCAAATGCTTGATTATGTTCAGGGAAATATCGATTTTGTCATTCAATTTTTGCAGAATGAAATTCCACAAATCAAACCCATGAAACCTGAAGCTTCCTTTTTAATTTGGCTCAACTGCTCAGATTTGGGTATGAATGAAGAAGAATTATTCCAATTTTTTGTACACAAAGCCGGATTGGGTTTGAATCAGGGCATAACTTTCGGACCCGGAGGCGAACAGCATTTACGGCTCAACGTGGCTTGCCCTCGAAGTACCTTAGAAAAAGCAATGAATCAATTGAAAAACGCAGTTAGAAATCTATAAATCAATATCTATGTGGGGAACTCTGGTAAATGCACTGGCTGTGATTGTGGGTGGAAGTGCCGGTTTGTTGCTAAATAAAAAAATGCCTCAACGTATCCAAACCATTTATTTTCAAGTAATTGGACTTTTTACCATAGGAATCGGTATTACAATGGTAGTCGGTATGAAACATATTTTGCTGATTGTTATGAGTTTGGTGATTGGTGTTTTGATTGGGGAATGGATGCATTTGGAAAGTAGACTGGAAAAATGGAGTGAATCACTGAAAAAGCGTTTTCAAATTGGCAGTGAGCAATTTTCGGAAGGGTTTGTTACGGCATTTTTATTGTTTTGCATTGGATCCATGACTATTTTGGGATCTATTCAGGAAGGACTGACCGGTTCGCCAGATTTGCTGTTCACCAAATCGCTAATGGATGGATTTTCTGCCATCATTCTGGCTTCGGCTTTTGGTGTCGGAGTAATTTTTTCTTCCATTCCGCTCCTTATTTTTCAAGGTGGACTTACACTGCTGGCTATGGCTGCATCTTCTTTTTTTACTCCCGATTTGATCAACGGAATTTCCAACATTGGCGGAATTTTACTGATTGGTTTAGGAATCAATATACTCGAAATTAAAAAACTTGCCATCACCAACATGCTCCCTTCACTCGTTGTAGTTATCCTTTTAATATGGGGTTTTGCATAAAATTCGTTGTAAATTAAAAATTTCGCTCCTGAATTTCACTTTCAATGAAGAAAAAAGCCCGAGAAAACCCGGGCTTAATTTTTTACTACAAATAAAAAACATAATTTCGGAAAAAGGCTATGGTCGCTGCTATGATAACCAAAATCATTGAAAGCAAAATGGCTGCAATAATCAGAACAGCCCAAATAACCAGCTGCATAGCATTGGAACCGGTGTCGTATTCGGTTGTTTTACTACCATCGCTCCATGTTTTTTCGGTGTAATAATCTACTGCCACTGCGGATGCTGCTGCTCCCATGATAAAAGCAATAATTTTGCCGAAAACTCCACCCGAATTATGTTTTCGATTTGCAACCACATAATTGGGTGCAAAATTGGAAAGTATATAAGCTACGGTCGGTAAAAACATCACCATCGCTCCTATTGTGCCTTTGGTATCGAGATGATTTTTTGCAAGCAGAAAATATACCACCGGAAAAATCAGCGATAAAACTGCCAAAAACCAGTTTCCATAAAATTTTCGTTTGCTGAGTTTGTTGAGCAAGCCTCCCAAATCATTCATACGGTCAATTACTTCATTATCGGTCGGTTGATAAGATTTTGCCTTGTTTAAAGCACGATAGGTAGTTTTAAAATGTTTTCGTTTGGTTGGCGAACGGAAAATCTGTCCGTTTTCTTCACTGACGGGTTCCCAAGTATCAAAAGCTTTTTCAACACATTCCGAAGCCAACCGATTGGCATCCTCCTTTTCACTGTCGATACGGGCATTTTTGCTGTCGCCACTGAAGGAAGTATTATTTGCAGTTTTTATCGGTTTGTATCTTTTTTCGGTTATAAGTACCACAATCATATAAATGACCGAAACGAAAAGGAAAATAATCAATCCGGCAAGCAAAACTTTCTGAATAGTTTCATTTCGTTCCATTCTCTTTTGTGCATCAGCAAAGGAAATTCCACTAATCGACGACAACTCATCGGAAGAAAGCGCCTTGTTGTAAACCCGAATTTCGTCCACCTGTCCTTTAAAAGCTCGGTTGTATGGCGAATTTTGCGTGTTTCCAATAATCAGGAAATTGCTTTTTTTTGTAAAAACTACCGGTTTCGATTCATAGTATTCGTCATTGACATAAAGCCGTAAGGTAGAATCATTTGCGTTGGTCGTCATGGCAATAAAATTCCATTTGTCTTTCTTTAATGTCGCACTTCGAAGCGATGCAAAATAGGGATTTTTCAGAGAATCCAATTTATTGAATCCACATATTACGGCACCTTTAGAAATTTGAAGCGATCGTGAACTGAATTTTTTTTCATTATTTACCGGAAGTGTCGAGCCAAAAAGGAATCCATCTGGACGTCCGAAAACCCATGCCGTATAGGTAATTTCGGGAAGGTTTTGAGGTGAAATATCCAGATGTGTTTTAAGTCCTTGAGCATTTCCATCAAATACCACAGCCGTGCTGTCTTTACCATCCTTGCCAGTCGTCCATTTGTAATAGTAATTGCCGGGTTGGCTTTTCAATTTTAAGTGATTATTATCGGAAACCGAATTTTTGCCGTTTCCATTCAATTCGTAAAAAAGAATCAGATGAGACGACAGCGTGTCCTGATTCTGGGAAAAAATTGCCTGCATGCAAAAAAGCATGAGCGTCAGTAAAACAGTGATTTTCGTTTTCATGGTTTAAATTTAATTGTTAAAAAAATGTTTGCATTTTGCCTGTAAACAAACAAAAAAACAATTTATCTACACGCAGTTTCTTATTTGAATTGATTTTTCATACTGACTTACAAAAACAACACTAATTTTCAAATTCTGTCGAAATGCCCTCTCACAATCAAGAAAATTTTCAAAAAGCTGTCATATCAAAATTCGATTACCTCTTTTTCAGCTTCAGAATAAAAAGTATCTATTTCCTGTTGAATTTCAATGGTATAATTCAATGCCGAAATTATTTGCGAATAATGAACAAAATCATCCATTTTTCTTCCCTTTCTGTCTTTCAGATATTTTTGAAGTACCCGATAACCTCCAACCTGATAGTCCCAAACCTGAGGTGTTACATTATCGAAATATTTTTCCGAATTGATGTAAATCCGACTTTCTTCCGGGCGAAAAATTATTTCTTCTATAACGTCATTTTCGCCTTCGCCCTGAAATTTGGAAACAAGTGTATTGAGTCGACTGCTTTTCATCAAATGTAAATCCACCAATTCATTTCCCAAAGCAGCCATTTTGCTGAAAACCTTGTAATCAGTTGTGAAAGGCACACGTGGAAAATCGATTTTCAAAAACTCGGCATATTTTTCACGATAAATATTGCTGTAAAAGACGGCATAAATGTAATACAGAATTTCTTCGGGCGTAAGTTCATGCCCGTAGTTTTGGTTCAATGTTTGATAAATCTTTTTGTCGATATTGGGCTCTTTGTTGCTATTCCCGTATTCGGTTTCCGGTTCAAACAACATCATCATGTATTGCGTGCGGGATTTTTTTGGAGTATGCTCATTGTAAAGATAAAGGGGAAAAGCATAACAAATTTCGCTTGTTTTATTTGATATATAGCAACTTTCGATTAATTTATCGGAAACTAAACTATGTTGCCATGTTTCTCCGGCCTTTACTTGTCTTACTGTCGTTATTGAAAGATTTTCTTTCAGTATATGAGACATAATCTGCTTCACAGTTCTCCAAACCAATGAATCGTGCCAAAAAATATATCGATGATCAAATGGTCGGTAAATAAAATCAAAAATAAAATTTTCCAACTCATTATCAGGAATATCTTGTAACATATTCCATGCTTTACGAATGTTCCAACCTATTTTTTTGTTAATATGAAAAAATTGATAGAGTTCGTTATCACTAAATTTTGAGTTTTTAAAAAGTCTTATTCTGTTCAAAAGAGCTTCTTTTCTGAAATCTATAACGAAATTATCTCTGGCAGTTGTTATGCCAACACCATTTACAGGAAAAATCTGGTTTATTTGTTTCCATTTCAAATAATATTTGATATTTTGCGTATTTCTCGGAATAAAAAAATACCACGGACTTTCTGGTTTCAGCAACTGATAATTTTTAATGTTCAACTGATGGGCATCCAGCCAGTCGTATTTACTTTGCCGTTTACCAAAAAGTTCGGCATGATAAACCTTGCAGTCTGATTTCTCCTTTTGTTTTACAAAAATGGCTATTGCCGTTCCCTGACGAATATCAAAAACATTTTCATCTTTTCCTCCATCCGGCGCCGTTTCTTTTTTCAGACTGTTGCCATGCAAGTCGAGAATGTATATTTCATTGAAAGTTTTCATCAAACTTTGCCTCATTCCGCGAAAAGTCGGATTATCGAGATAACTGTGGTTGGTAATCATACCCACTACACCAAAACCCGCTTTTTGAATTTTCCACTGAGCGAAACGCAAAAATTTGACATAATCGTCCTGTAACCATTTCGGATTTTTCTCTCCGAGCGTTTTGCCGTCCACTTCATAATAGCTTTGAGCTCCATCAATATTTTGTTTAAGCAGTTTTTCCGTCCATTCGTTAATATTGGCCGAAATTCCGCTGTAAGGAGGATTTCCAAGAATTACCAGAACGGGCTGTTCCTTTTTAATTTTGCCTGCCAAATGACTTTCTTCACTCAACGAACTGAGGCCGGGTATGGAAATTTGCTCCAGCTCATCCATTTCCAACGTATTAGTCAAATAAAGTTTAAACCTTTCCTCATCATTGAGTTTGTAACCCAGCTCTTCCAGCAAAAAACTCATTTTTAAATGTCCAATGGCGTAAGGCGCCATCATTAGTTCAAAAGCAAAAAAGTTCTCCAAAACCTGATTACGGATAAAATTGTTTCGTCCACCAGTCCCATATTTTTCGGTAAATTCTTTTACAGCCAACTTTACGGCTTCAGCAGGGAAAGTAAGCGTTCCTGCTGCCGGATCAAGCAAGGTAACATTTTTGGAAGCCAGTCCGTCAGGCATATCGAAATGCGTTTTCAAAAGTTCGTTCACCGACCGCACAATATATCTAACAACAGGTTCAGGCGTATAGTAAACACCTCGTTTTTCACGGATGGAAGGATCATAGGCTGTCAAAAAAGTTTCGTAAAAATGAACAATTGGATCTTGCCCCTTTCCTTCTTCAAAATAATCTTCCAGAATTTTCCTTACATCCGTAACGCTCAAAACTTCAGCAATATCGTCTACAATGACTTGTAAAGGTTTGGGTGGATCTTCCAGTGAAATAAATCGAAAAACGTCACGTAGAATGCCAATAGTATTGGGAATATATTTGAAAGCGAGCTCGCGATTGAAGGAATTATCAGAACGCGTACGGGCAGCAAACAATCCGTACGTCAATGTTTGAGAATACAAATCGGCAAAAGCTTCTTTTGTCAAAGTTCCAATCAGATATTTACGAAAAGCTTCATAAAAACCAAGAATAGCTTTTTTACCACGTTTTTCTTCTTCATCGAGTTCGATACTTACCACTTCATCACGCAAGAATCGGGTGCGTTTTGCCAACTCTGTTGCCAGCGATTGAGCATTGCGTACGTGAGGCAGCGAAAAGGAAAAAAACGTATCGAGCAAATCGAAAAAAGCCGTTTCGTTTTCTACCGGAGGAACAGTTTTTAGCTTTCTTGCCAACTCAGGTCGTCCAACCAGAACTTGTTTTATCAACTCTCCATTTCGATAAAGCCGAAACTCGTAAAAATTGGTAAGGATAACATTCGGAAAAGTTTCGCGGTAACGTTTCAACTGCCCCGAAACTTCAATTTTGTCAAGATTTGTAACAGAAGGGTCTTTGGCTTCAATATAGCCGGTAATGTGATTTTTCCCGTCCCAAATACGAAAATCGGGATTGCCGGCTTCCGTTGGTTTAGGTAAAACAGTAATGTCAACCTTATTTGTCTGACGTTCATCAGTATAATTCAGCAACAAATCTTTCAAATGCCCGTAATAACTCTCTTCACGTGCATCACCTTGATTAAAAGTCGCTTGAAGGCTGTTTAAATACTGTTTCAGCATAAAATAAATAACATGGGAAAAACACAATTAAAAAACTCAATCACTTAAAGAGATTGGCAAAAAACATGTGTAAAAGAAATGAAATATAGCGTTTTGCTTGTAAAGACAAAGAAATGAAGAGAAAATTAGGGTTTCATGAACCACTAAAATAAAAAACTTTTGAAAAAAAAGCGGAAAGTGAGAGATTCGAACTCTCGGTACAGTTACCCGTACAACGGTTTTCGAGACCGTCCCGATCGACCACTCCGGCAACTTTCCGGTCAACAAAATTTTATGTTGCAAAAATACAGTTTTTTTTCTAATATTAAAGAAAAATCTCGGACAAAACCCAAAAAATCATTTTCATAAAATATAAATACTGTCGTTTTGATAGGATAATTTTAAATTTAACAACAATACAAATAAATTTCTTCCGAAAAAAATAAAAATGTCAACAGTCATCATAAGAAAAATAATAAAAAATATTGCAAAATTTCCGCTTTTTGATATACAGATATTACTATTTTGTTATAACTTTGCAACCGAAAACTATAAAAAATAAAAAACATAAACAAAATGAAAGTAGAACAGGTAATTGACAATTTGAAAAGGAGATTTCCCAATGAGCCGGAGTATTATCAGGCAGTACAGGAAGTATTGGAATCTATTGTAGATGTTTACAATGCTCATCCCGAATTTGAAAAACAAAATTTGGTAGAACGCTTGGTTATTCCGGACAGAATTTTATCTTTCCGCGTAACTTGGGTTGACGACAAGGGCAATATTCAAACCAACATGGGTTACAGAGTGCAGCACAACAACGCCATTGGACCTTACAAAGGTGGTTTGCGTTTCCATCCTTCCGTATATCCCGGAATTTTGAAATTTCTTGCTTTTGAACAAACTTTTAAAAACGCCTTAACTACTCTTCCAATGGGTGGAGCTAAAGGTGGTTCCGATTTTAATCCCAAAGGAAAATCGGACGCTGAAGTTATGCGTTTTTGCCAGGCATTTATGCTTGAATTGAACAAAATTGTCGGTCCTGATACCGATGTACCTGCCGGCGACATAGGCGTTGGCGGACGTGAAATCGGTTATATGTACGGCATGTACAAAAAACTCAGAAATGAAGCCAACGGTGTTCTTACAGGGAAAGGGCTCGAATTTGGAGGTTCACTGATTCGTCCCGAAGCCACCGGATACGGGAACATCTACTTCTTGATGAATATGCTGAAAACAAAAGGTATTCACGATTTGAAAGGTCAAGTGGTTGCCATTTCCGGTTCAGGAAACGTTGCAACCTACACTGCCCAGAAAGCACTCCAACTCGGAGCCAAAGTTATTACTCTTTCCGACAGCAATGGTTATATTTATGACCCGGATGGCATCGATGAAGAAAAACTGGCTTACGTTTTCGAACTGAAAAATGTTTATCGTGGACGTATTAGAGAATATGCCGAAAAAAATGGATGCAAATATGTTGAAGGTGCACGTCCTTGGGGCGAAAAATGTACTATTGCTTTGCCTTCGGCTACGCAAAACGAAATAACAGGCGAAGATGCCGAAATGCTTGTTAAAAATGGTTGTATTGCCGTTTCTGAAGGAGCCAACATGCCTTCAACTCCTGAAGCTGTTGATGTGTTCCTGAAAAATAAAATTCTTTATGCTCCGGGCAAAGCGGCCAATGCCGGTGGCGTTTCCGTTTCCGGATTGGAAATGACTCAAAACTCCATGAGATTGAATTGGACAAGAGAAGAAGTGGATCAAAAGCTTCAGCAAATTATGCAAAATATCCACGAAGCTTGTGTAAAATACGGAACTGAAGCCGACGGATATGTAAATTATGTGAAAGGTGCAAACATTGCCGGATTCATGAAAGTTGCAAAAGCCATGATGGCACAAGGCATCATTTAAGCAAATTTTTAAAAAAATAAAAAAGAGGTTCTCCGATAATTTTCGAGAACCTTTTTTTATTCTACTCAAAGGAAAAACAAGCTGACGCCTGCTATGCTGACAAATGCTCCGATTATCTGTGGAATGGTGATTCTTTCTTTAAACATAACTGCCGAAGGCCAAATGATAAACACCGGAACCAGTGCCATTAATGTGGAAGCTATGCCGGTTTTTGTATGTTGAATGGCAAACATGGATAACGCCACGCCTACAAACGGGCCGAAAAATGTGCCTACCGTTACCGATTTTAATGCGGATTTGTTGGTAAAAGCGGCTGACACCTGCTTCCATCGACCCAAAAAAGTGATAAATAAAGCAAAGCAAATCAGTCCAAACAGGGCTCGTATTTGAGTAGCTGCAACAGGATCGTAATTTCCAATTCCTTTTTTGCTTAAAATTAATCCTACCGCCTGTCCCAAAGCACCTCCAAAAGCCAGTAAAAAACCTTTAAAAGGAATATTCAGCTTCAATTTCCGATTTGAAATGGCTATGATAATCCCTGTTACACATATCACTATGCCAAGAATACTTTTCAGCGAAAGCTTTTCATCCAAAAAAAACCAACCGATTAAAGCCGTCAACATGGGACACAAGCTCATAATCAACTGTGCTGTACGCGAACCAATCACCGTATAGGATTTGAAAAGGAACAAATCGCCCAAAAAGAAACCTATAATACCCGAAAGTCCAAGCCAGAACCATTGATAATGTGTAGCATCAGTGGGAAAGAAAAAGCCGCGTGTAAAAAAAGTTGTGATACCCAGAAATACCACTGCCAACGATAAACGAATCACGTTCACCGTAAGGGAACCGATTTTATGACCGGCTTTCTCAAAAAACAAAGCACTCATTGTCCAACAGAGCGCTACCATTAATCCTGCTATTTCTCCTGTATGGGAAAACACTTTTTTTTAAATTTATGATTGGGTTAAACAATATTTTTTGCAAAAAATTTTTGCAAAGATAATTCAAATAAACTCAGGTCGTTCATAATTTGCAAATACGCTCCTATCTTTTTACTTGTCAACGAAATAACATAATTATTTTTGTTCGCATAAAAAAGAAATGCAATTATTTGGCTAACTTTGCAAAAAATTTTGGATTTTATTGTTTTTAAAACTGATTACTTCAAAAATGCCCACAGAAGATTATTTATTGAAATATCTCGAAAAATTGAGCCGCGTCATTGCAGCCATGTTGGGATTTCGCGACAGCGGATTTCCCGAAGATGCATTGAAAATGGCTGACAGTACCTATCGCGAACTTTTAAATTTTGATTTGAAAGAATTATCGATTGAACCGACAGAGAAATTCATCGAAACTGTTCGCAAAGCAAATTATTCGGCTTCCATTTTGGATTTGCTGGTTCAATTGACCTACGAAACTGCCAATGCTTTGGAACAGAATCATCAGCCTGCCGAAGCCAACGGTTTTTACGAAAAAACATTGGAACTGTACAGTTTGCTGAACGAAAAGGATAAAACTTTTTCTTTTGAAAGAGAAATGCGTATTGGCGAAATAAAACAAAAACTTCTGTAACGAGAAATTGTAAAAATTAATTGCATGACTATCTACAAAAACAAAAGACGACCCGAAAAAGAAATGATTTTTGGCATTAGACCGGTACTGGAGGCCATACAGTCGGGGAAAGACATTGACAAAATTTTGTTGCGACGCGACATGAGCAATGAAATTTCACGTGAACTTTTCGCTGCTACCAAAGGACTTCATATTCCGGTGCAATTCGTTCCATTGGAAAAATTAAATAAATTTACCGACAAAAATCATCAGGGTGTTATTGCTTTTACTTCGCCCGTAACCTATCAGCGCATCGAAGATATTATTCCTGCCGTGTACGAAGTCGGGAAAATGCCTTTTATAGTGGTTTTGGACAGAATAACCGATGTACGAAACTTTGGTGCTATCGCGCGAACATGC
>JAHDRA010000104.1 GCA_018433525.1 Paludibacteraceae bacterium | reverse complement strand
TTATTGACTACCATAATATCGTCCCGATGGGACTTAAGAGAAAGCTGCATTGCAGCGAAATTATGGTAGAAAAATTCAACCCACAAAATCTAAGCCCCATTAGGGGCGATATTATAGTAAGACATTTTCTATATTGGTTTTTACTAATTTTTATAAATGTTTACCGGACAACAATGTAAAATTTTATATCTCTTACCCACAGATTAAACATCGCATCAAATTGGTGGCATGAAAACATTTTATCGTTGATTCAAATTCGGCCTTCAAAATAATTTTTTGTTGTATCTTTACCATCTGAATAACTATATTTTACATGTTACATGCAACATAATGCTATCAACCCAATTCTTTTGGTATTTTCACTCTTTTTTCTATAGTGGCTCATATTCTTAATTTTTGATTCACAAGTAAATAAAACTGATAAGCATAAGGCGTGTTTTTTTAATTTTTAGCTTTTTTACGGCGTCGAAATCTTTACAAAACAAAATTTTAAATCAAACCCACATGTGTTGCATACACAAACACATATTAGACATGTAGGTTCCATCAGACCTTTAAAAAATAAATTATATTCTGATGAAAAAACAGGAATTATTAACAAGAAAAATCTGAACATTCCACAAATTTTTGCTGATTAGAGAAATAAAGATTTTTACAGTAGTAAATCAAAAAACAAAAAGTCATGAAACTGAAAGTCAACAAAAAGAAATTTGAAACCGTTTTAAAACTTTTGCTTGCTTTCGCTTTGGTAATAATAATTGTAGAACTTTATCCGCATGAAAGCACTTTCAATTATCAGTTTGAAGAAGGTAAACCTTGGTCGTATGAACTTTTGACTGCACCTTTTGATTTTCCGATATACAAAAGCAATGAGCAAATTGAAAAAGAGAAAAAGGAAATTCTCAAGAATTTTACACCATACTTCAATCTGGATACCACTGTAATGCATATTCAGATAAATAAATTTAAAATCGACAGCAGCAGGTCCGGCAATATTTCCCCGGATTTGACTACCTTCATTGAAGAAAAGTTGAAATCGATTTACTCGAAAGGAATTATTTCGAATGACGATTACAATAATTTGCAAAAATGGAATGTGAAAAAAATCTACCGTATTTTACCGGGAAGAATTTCGCAACTTGCTACCTTAAATGAAATTTACACGCCAAAAACTGCATATGAAGAAATAGTTAAAAGCAATCAGGAAAATATCAAGGAATTAGATATTAACAATTATCTGGTAGAAAACCTACGCTATGACAGCATCACTTCCGAAACAGCCAAAAACGAATTGCTTAAAAATCTTTCACTTACTGTTGGCATGGTGCAATCAGGCGAACGAATTATCGATAAAGGTGAAATCGTTTCTCCCGAAGCTTATGCCATACTCCGATCTTTACAAATCGAAAACGAAAACAGAAAATCGGCATTCGAGCAAACGGCTATAGTTTTAACAGGCAAAATTTTATTGGTAATCGGTTTAATTACGCTCCTGATTCTTTACATTTATCTTTTTCGACCAAGAATCTTGGACAATTTTAATAATTTACTGTTTTTGTCCCTGCTCATCATCCTAATTGTAGGGCTTACTTCATTGACTATTCGATATTCTTCGTTAAGCTACTATATTGTTCCTTTTGCTTTATTACCCATAATAGTTCGTGTATTTTACGATTCTCGAACGGCTCTTTTCGTACATATTATCGTTATTTTTATCGTGTCTTTTATGACCGACAATCCATTCCAATTTGCTTTGTTGCAAATAACTGCTGGCATGGTTGCCGTCTCCAGTTTAAAGGATATGACACAGCGTTCCCAATTGGCACAAACTGCGCTATACATTTTTTTAAGTTATACCGTTGTATATCTTTCGCTCGAACTCATGACAGAAGGAAATATTTCCAAAATCGATTGGTATCCTATTATTAGTTTTGCTGTCAGTTCCCTTTTCCTTTTGTTTGCATATTTGCTGATATATATATTCGAAAAAATGTTTGGACTACTTTCGGCTGTAACATTGGTAGAACTAACCAATGTCAATAGCGATTTGTTGATGAAATTTGCCGAAGTTGCTCCCGGTACTTTTCAGCATTCACTTCAGGTATCTAATCTGGCAACTGAAGCCGCAAAAAAAATCAATGCCAATAGTTTACTTGTAAGAACAGGAGCTCTTTACCATGATATAGGAAAAATGAAAAACCCCGAATTTTTTACCGAAAATCAAATAGGAGGAAAAAATCCTTTGCTCTCGATGCAGTACGAGGAAGCTGCAAAACTGATAATTGAGCATGTTGCCAATGGAGTAGAAATTGCCAGGAAAAATCATCTTCCCAATCAAATTATTAATTTTATTACTACACATCACGGCACAAGTAAAACAAAATATTTTTATGTTTCCTTTATCAATGATAATCCCGGCATAGAACCCCCTGAAGATGTGTTTTCATATCCCGGTCCTCTCCCAAATACTAAGGAGACGGCCATTTTGATGATGGCGGATGCAGTGGAAGCCCGTTCCCGTACTTTGAGCGAATATACAGAAGAAAGCATAGATCAAATGGTGGAAAGTATTATCAATACGCAAATTGCCGAAGGACAATTAAAAGATGCTCCCATTAGTTTTAGAGATGTCGAAACTGTTAAAAAGGTTCTGAAAGAAAAAATAAAAAGTATCTTTCATTCTCGAATTACTTATCCGGAGATAAACAAAAACTTATCAACAAATGTTTAAATTGCAACTAAGCAAATAAATCGGATAAAAATAACAACATGAAACCCACCTGTATTGCATACACAAACACGAATGAATATATTCAGGCATGTGGGTTCCATCAGACTTTAAAAAAATAAATTATATTATGATGAAAACAAAAGTTATCTTATTTGACGCAAAATCATACGACGAAATTTTTTTTAAAGAAAAAAATCAACAATATGGTTTCGATATTAAATTTCAAAAAAGTCATTTAAGTAAAGACAATGCCATTTTGACCAAAGGAGCCGATGTGGTTTGTATTTTTGTCAATGCGGAAGTTGATGCGGAAGTAATTGATATTCTAGTAGAAAATGGTGTAAAACTGATCGCACTTCGCTCGGCAGGCTACAACAATGTTGATTTAAAAGCTGCAAAAGGCAAAATAAAGGTTGTGCGTGTGCCGGCCTATTCCCCTCATTCCATAGCAGAGCATACCATTGCCTTGATGCTTACGCTGAACCGAAAAATTCATAAAGCTTACACTCGAACGCGTGAAGGAAATTTTGCATTGGAAGGATTAATGGGATTTGAAATGAACGGTAAAACAGCCGGAATAATCGGAACGGGAAAAATAGGAAAAATTGTAATTCAAATTCTGAAAAGCATGGGAATGAACGTTCTTGCCTATGATTTGTATCCCGATACGCAATTTGCCGAAACAAACGGTATTCGATATACCCAACTAGATGAATTGTATGGACTTTCCGATGTTATTTCTTTACACTGTCCGTTGACCAAAGAAACGGAATATCTTATTAATGAAAAATCCATCCATAAAATGAAAGAAGGCGTAATGATTATCAATACGGGTAGAGGAAAGCTAATTAAGACCAAAGCTCTGATAGATGCACTGAAAAGTAAAAAAATAGGTTATGCCGGCTTGGATGTGTACGAAGAAGAAGGAGATTATTTTTACGAGGATCATTCCGATATTGTGATCGACGACGACATTCTGGCACGTCTTCTTACTTTCAACAATGTAATCGTTACATCTCATCAAGCATTTTTTACCAAAGAAGCTCTTTCGGAAATCGCCCGTATCACGCTGCAAAACATTCAGGATTTTGTGGATGGAAAACCGCTGGTGAATGAAATTTCGGCTTAACTGGCTTTTATTACAGTACAAAATAATGAATATCAGTTAATTGTATAAATTTAATGTTTTATAAAATTTACTGTTTATCAGCTATTAATTGAAATTTTACCGAGACATTGAAACCGGGAGTTTTGCGGATTTTCATTTCAATATCCAATAAAAAAGGCTGTCCTACTTCTAGTCAGCCTTTTTTACTTAAAATTTTCCAATAAACCCCGTAAAGGTTTTTTACAAGGGAAAACGGTTTATGCATTTTTTGCTTTTTGTACGATAGCTTTGAATGCTTCGGGATGATTCATGGCCAAATCGGCGAGCACCTTGCGGTTAATTACGATACCGGACTTGTGTAGTGCTCCCATCAATCGGGAATAAGATGAACCTTCGAGCCGTGCAGCAGCGTTGATACGTTGAATCCATAAAGCGCGGAAACTTCTTTTTTTGGCCTTGCGGTCGCGATAAGCATAGAGCAAGCCTTTTTCCCAAGTGTTTTTGGCAACAGTCCACACATTCTTGCGGCTGCCGAAATAACCTTTTGTCAGGTTAAGAATTCTTTTTCTTCTTTTGCGCGAAGCAACATGATTAACAGATCTTGGCATAATCGATAAAATTTATGAATGTCAGCGCCGTCTTTTTTCAACGGACTTTGGGCTAAGCATTCTGATTACTGAATAAAAAAATTACTTTATTTTAAATTTAATAACTCTTTCACACTCTCCAAATTAGCTTTGTGAACGAGAGCGCTGTGGGTTAAGTTACGTTTTTGTTTTTTTGTCTTTTTAGTCAAAATATGGCTCTTAAAAGCGTGTTTCCTTTTTATTTTTCCTGTTCCGGTCAACGTAAATCTTTTCTTTGCTCCAGAGTTTGTCTTTTTCTTTGGCATTTCGCTTAAATATTTAGTAAATTGAATAATTGAATTAAATTAATGTCTTTATTTTGATTTTTTTGGCGATAACTGTATTGTCATTCTTTTTCCTTCCAAAATCGGCAATTGCTCTACTTTGGCATATTCCTCCAAATCGTTGGCGAAACGTAGCAGCAGCACTTCTGCCTGTTCTTTGAAAAGAATGGAACGACCCTTGAAAAATACATAAGCTTTCACTTTGCAACCTTCTTTCAGAAAGTTTTGTGCGTGTTTCAGCTTGAAGTTGTAATCGTGCTCGTCGGTTTGTGGTCCAAAACGAATTTCCTTTACTACCACTTTAGCCGTTTTGGCTTTCAGTTCCTTTTCACGCTTTTTGAGCTGATATAGAAATTTCTGATAATCAATCACCTTGCATACAGGAGGATCTGCTTTGGCTGAAATTTCAACCAAGTCCAAATTTTGTTCTTCGGCTATTTCTAAAGCTCGCTGTATAGGATAAATTCCCGGTTCGACATTTTCGCCAACCAGACGAACTTCTTTTACTCCCTTAATATTTTCGTTAATTCTATGGAGCTGTTCTGTTGACTTACCTTGTTGTTTCACAGATAATTGTTTAGCTATAACTGTTCCTCCTCGTTATTAATTTTCAAACGTATTATTTTAAAATTTTAAGACTGCAAATATAAATGTTTTTTTTTAATTTTCCATTATTCTGTCGAATATTTTTACCGACAGAGTGCTGATAAATCAAATCTAACTTTCTAATAATGTATAAATTAATAATAATGACCAGTTTTTTGTTCTTTATTTTGATTGTAATTGATAGGTTTATTCGAATAATTTGGGTAGTTTTTATCTTGTTTTACATCAAAAAATTAACTACCTTTGCAGCACTTTTTTTGAAAAAAGAAAGTGTGATGGGAAATTAAGCTACTAATCACATGTTTTTTTAATGCTTAAATTTTGAGTAACACATTAATTTAAAGTTAAAATGAAAGAATTTGATTTAAAAGGGGCCTTACGTAACGGGTTTGGGAAAAAAGCCAGCAAGCTGGAAAGAAGTTCTGAAAAAGTTCCGTGTGTTTTGTACGGAAACGGAGAAAATGTTCATTTCACAGTTTCTGAAGTGGATGTTTTAAAGTTGATTGTTAATCCTGATGTATTTGTGGTAAACCTCGATATAGAAGGGAAAAAATGTAAAGCTATTGTTAAGGAAGTTCAATTTCACCCGGTAACGGACAAAATTTTGCATATCGACTTCTTTATGATTTCTGAAGCTAAACCTGTGGTTGTCGAGTTGCCTGTTAAACTGGAAGGTTTGGCTGAAGGTGTGAAAGCCGGTGGACGTTTGAGTCTTGAAATGAGAAAATTGAAAGTGAAGGGAATTTATACCAAACTTCCTGAAAAAGTAGTTATTGATGTTTCTTCGCTTGGATTGGGCAAAACCATTCAGGTTGGAAGTCTTTCCTTTAACGATTTTGAAATTCTGAATGCAAAAAATGCCGTTGTTGCACAGGTTAAGGTTACCAGAGCTTCTTATGCTGCTGCAGCAGGCGGAAAATAATTTTTGTTTTAATGGTTTGTCGTTTTTCTTTTAAAAGAAAGAATTCGGCAAATGTAACAACCGATTTGTTCGTAAATTTTTCAGAAGTTCAATAATGAACCGATTTGAAAATAATTGTATATGAAGTTTTTAATTGTAGGTTTGGGCAATATTGGAAGTGAATACGAAAATACCCGCCACAACATAGGTTTTAGGATATTGGACGCTTTCGCTGAGGCGTCCAATGTTTTTTTTACCGACCAACGTTATGGAGCAGTCAGTGAAGTGAAATTAAAAGGTCATACGCTCATTTTGTTGAAACCTTCCACTTTTGTCAATCTGAGCGGAAATGCCGTGAGATACTGGATGCAAAAGGAAAAAATCGATGTAGAACATTTATTGGTAGTGGTGGACGATATTGCTCTTCCGTTTGGCACAATTCGTATGAAACCCAAAGGTTCGGATGCCGGACACAATGGCTTGAAAAATATTCAGGAAATACTGGGTCATAATCACTATGCCCGATTGCGTTTCGGAATAGGCAATGATTTCCCTCGTGGCAGACAAGTTGAATATGTACTTGGAAAATGGACGGAAGAAGAAGCTGCCCAATTGCCCGAGAGAATTGAAAAAGCCATAGAAGTAATAAAAAGTTTCTGTTTGATTGGGGTTGAAAAAACGATGGCATTGTACAACAACAAATAATTTCCTCTGTTTATGAAATCGGAAGTGCGCATCGACAAATGGCTGTGGGCTGTCAGGCTGTTTAAAACCCGTTCGCTGGCTGCCGAAGCCTGTAAAAAAGGGAAAATTCTGATTCACGGGCAACCGGTGAAAGCTTCGCATTCGATTCGTGTTGGCGATGTGGTTGGTGTGAAACGAAATCCCGTACTTTTTTCTTACCAAGTTCTGGCCTTGACTGAAAACAGATTGAATGCCAAATTGCTGCCCGAGTATCTGCTTGATGTTACTACTCCCGATCAACGCGAATTGTTCGAACTCGGAAAACTGAATAGTTCAGGAAGAATACGCGGTAGTGGACGTCCTACAAAAAAGGAACGTCGCGATTTGGAAGATTTTGTTGAACCTTTCTTCCTCGACGATGACGAAGATGGCTGGGAAGATTTGTAAACATACTTACCTGAAATTTCTTCAATCCGTTTAATAGGTTGCTTTTTATTCTTTCCTATTCACTAATATACCAATTTTTATAGTTTAATAAACCCTGCTGTTAGGGCGAATGAAAACTGAATTCTGTTTTCAATTTTTAAGATTTACTTTTCTATAAAATTCAAACTTACGTCATATGAAGATTCTCAAAAATATCGTTTTCGACTTTGGAGGTGTACTTATTGACTGGAATCCTCGTTATTTGTATCGAAACGTTTTCGAGACTGAAGATGAAATGGAATATTTTCTCGAGCACATTTGTCCATACGACTGGAATCTGATGCAGGATGCCGGCCGTTTGCTCGCCGAAGCTACGCTGTCGAAACAAAAAGAACATCCCGAATACAGCAACGAAATTGCGTTATATTATGGTCGATGGATTGAAATGATAGGTGGAATTTTCGAAGAGAATGTGAAATTACTGAAGCCGCTGAAAGAAAAATACAATTTGTATGGACTTACGAACTGGTCGGCCGAAACGCTTCCGCTTGCTCAGGCTAAATACGATTTTTTTGATTTGTTTGACGGAATTGTTGTATCGGGTGCGGAAAAAATTGTAAAACCAGATCCGGAACTCTATCGGATATTGATCGATCGTTATCGAATCAATCCTCAGGAAACACTCTTCATCGACGATAATCCTCAAAATATCCAAACAGCCGAACGGCTCGGATTTCATACGTTGTACTTGACGCCTCAAATCAATTTAGAACAAGAACTGAAAAATAGAGGCATTATCTGTTGGAAGAAGGAATTCCGCTCAGAAAAATAATTATAAGCGGAAGCTTCCTTCATAGCAAACGTAAAAAAAGATGGGGTACAGGTGTTTCGAAATGCATGATCTCACCCGAAACAGGGTGATAAAATTCCAACACGCGGGCATGCAGAGCGATGCGGCCTATAGATGTGGATGCTCCATATTTGCGGTCGCCAACGATGGGATGCCCAAGATCTTTGAGATGAACCCTTATCTGATTTTTTCGTCCTGTTTCGAGTTCCAATTCCAATAGCGAAAATTGGTCGGATGTTTGCAAAACTTTATATCTTGTGATAGCCAGCTTTCCCCCATTATCCACAGGACTGGAATACACCATGTAGTTTTTTTTGTTTTCGGTCAGCCAACTCGAGATTTTTCCCGCCGATTCATCCATTTTTCCCTCTACAACAGCCACATAAGTGCGTTTGGTAACCATATTGTGCCAATTGTCGCGTAACTGATGCTGAGCTTCGCTGTTTTTAGCAAAAACCAGCACTCCCGAAGTCATTTGATCGAGCCGATGAACCGTGTAAATTTTATTGTAGGGAGATTGTTTTTGTACATAATCCTTAAGCAACGAAACTGCCGTAATATCTATTCCATTTCCGGTGGTGATGGTAAGCAGTCCGGCCTCTTTGTCGATGACGATGATGTCATCATCTTCATAAAGAATGCGCATTTGGGGTATATTCTTCTCAACGATACTTTGATGATTGCCAACTGTAATTATATCGCCCAATTTTAACGGATAATCATATCGCGTAATGGTTTTGCCGTTCACAACTATTTGACCATGTTTGAGTAATGATTTTACCGAATTTCGGCTCTTATGGTTCATGCTTTTCAGCAAAAAATCGAGCAAAAGGGCATTTTCGCTCACTTTCATTTCTTGTCCCTTTTTCGTTGATGGAAGAGGAGTCCTTTTATGCGTTTGTTTGTTCACTTCGATAAGTTGTTTTCGTAATCTTTTATAAACCCATGAGCCATTCAGTTAGCCATTGCCTGATAATTATTTTGGAGAATGATGCAACGTCGATCGAAATCATTTTAGATAATTCCGACTTTTTCTATTATTTTTTCAATGCAATCACAGTTTTAATCCTGTCGCAAAATTACAAAAATTATGGCATTGCATTTCCCTTGAAGAATGAAGGTCCCAAAAAATTATTCGAGTATATTTTTGATTTTTTTTAAAATTTAAGGGAAAAGTATACGTTTATTTCTTAAATAGTCAACCACTGTGTGAAAATAATTGGAATTTGCACAAGGCGACAATACAGTAAATTAATTATCAATTTTTTCTGTTTTGTACAAAAATCCATTTCTTTCAAATTACTTAAATGAATATAAATCAGCAAATTATCGACAATCTGCATTCTCCAGAAGAGTTGGAAAAAATTTACAGAGAACACAAAAGGGAATTTTCGGATTTTTTTAAAAACAACAAGGGAAACTACGATTCGGAGCTTTATCGGTTTTGGCAAGTACGTTTGGCGGCAGAAACCTCACATAGTCGCCATAAAGCGCTGAAATCGGATATTATTTTTTTGATGCTCGTTTCACTATTCTGTGGATTGCTTTTAAAACTACCGGATTTTTTCGCACAGTTGGATGAAAATTCTTTTTATTTGCGTAACCTTTCGTTAATTCTTTTCAATGCGTTGATTCTTTATGCTTTTTGGCAAAATAAACTGTTCAAGAGGCATGAAATGTTGATTTATTCAATTTCGATAGTTGCTTTGGCAATATATGTAAATCTGCTTCCGGTGGACAAAAGTGATGCTGTTCGTCTTGCCTTGTTGCATGTTCCGGTATTGCTCTGGTATCTGTTTGGCTGGGTGCTTGTTTCGTTTGACCGCAATAACTTGAACAAAATAATCGGTTATATTCGTTACAGTGGAGAATATTTGGTGATGACGGGATTAATCCTGATAGGAGGGGCATTGCTCACCGCTTTGACTATCAACATGTTTTCTGCCATTGGGATGAATATCGAAAATTTTTGGATGGAATATGTTGTAATTTTTAGCGGAGCTGCCGTGCCTGTCGTTTCGGCTTTTCTGATACATATTTATCCGGATGTTACCGGGAAAATTACACCGGTTCTTGCCTGCATTTTTTCACCGCTCGCATTGGTTACCCTGGCTGTTTATTTGGTTTTTCTTTTGATGGGGAACAGTAATATTATGAAAGACAGAAATTTATTAATGGTACTGAATGTAGTTCTTTTTGCCGTTTTGGTGTTGGTTGTTTTTTCGATTTCGGAAATCGATCAATCGAAAAAGAAAAATGCAGGCGTTTTTGTGTTGTTTCTGCTGACTCTTTTGGCAATTTTGGTCAATGTGATAGCCTTAACCGCCATTGTCTCCCGACTTTTCAACGGATTCACACCAAACAGAACCGTCGTTTTAGGTTTCAACGTATTGATTTTCATTAATTTGATTCTTTTGTTGCCAAAACTGTTTCGTTCCTTTTCTCATCCTGAAATGCTCGAAGAAGTGGAACAGTCGGTTGCCCGATATTTGAACGTGTATTTTCTATGGACACTGATGGTGGTATTTGTATTGCCGGTGTTGTTCAGGTTTCGGTGAGTTGGACAATATCAAAGTCGAAATTTCAAAATTAATTTTTTTTAAATCATTGTTTTGTGTGAATAGAATTGTTGTGTATATTTGTGAAATTATTAAAAAAATAGTAGGCAGGTAGAGAAAGAAAAAAGAAGGAATAAGATTTTGCTGAGATAGCTGATTCAGAAAACAAATATGAAATGACATTCCAACCTCACAATTAAGGAAGGTCAATAACTATTCGTAAATGTAATTTTTTGAATAACCTATGCTATTGATATCATGCTTTTTACCATTAATAATAAGCAAAAACTTAAAAGTGGTTTACGCATGTTTTAAATTTTGTATTTACGATTGTTGTATATTTATGGCGTAAATAAGACGTTATGCACTATGCTAAAAACCGACAGACCATAATATGACTTCTAAAGAAAAATTAAAGAAAGAAATAACTGACTGTATTAATGATACAGCACCAATTCTTTTGTACTTGCAAGGAAAGTTAAAAAAGGAAATATCTGAAAAATATTCTTTTCAATATGAATATCAAAAATGGTATTCTAAAGCATTAAAAGTCGTTGAATTTCTTGGGAAAGACAGATTTCAAGAATTTAAATCATATTATGAAATTGATCCAAAAAGAAAAACTATGGGTTATGGCAATTATTATATTCAAGACTATTTGAAAGGTGTAGCACCTAATAAATGGAATAATCCAGATTTTAACACTAAAGAAGAAACATTAAAAAATGTTTACAATCAATACACTATACTAGTTTCTATAAACGACAGAATAGACAGTATACTTTCTGACATACAAACGAACTTACTTATTGAACTTCAAGACACAGAGCTTGAAACAGCAAAATCACTTTTAAAAGTCAATATTCGTGCAAGTGGAGTAATTGCGGGCGTTATACTTGAAAGTTATTTATCAAGTGTTACTAATAATCATAGCTTAACAATTTCGAAGAGAAACCCAACACTTTCAGATTTCAATGAAGCATTAAAAAACAACAACATTATCGACACGTCAGTTTGGCGAAAAATATCATACTTAGGAGACATTAGAAATATTTGTGCCCATAAGAAAGATGTAGAGCCAACAAAAGAACAAGTTGAAGAATTAATTAACGGAGTAAATTGGGTAACAAAAAATGTATTTTGACAAAAGCACAGCACATAACAACTGTTTTGCCCAATGCTGGCTATTTTACTAAATTTGAACGTCTTACAACAATTAACTTGTAGACAGCCTGAAAGTGACGGATTCCTACCCCAGCACTGGGCAAAGCAGCAATACGTTATGCGCAATGTTAAAAAAATCCACTGCTACTGATGATTAGTAAATCTGAAATAGAACAGATATTAAGAATTGATTTGTTGAAAGTCTTGACAACAGATAAATTTTATCATTATACAAAATTTAACACAGCGATTGATTTTATTTTAACTAATCATACAATTCAATTTTCCGACCCGACGACTTTTAATGACCCTTTTGATTGTAGTGAAAAGCTACTGAAGTTCAATTATAATGATAGTTTGGTGGATGATGCAATTAATCATTCTTCAATGAGATTGTCGCGACAACAGAGAAGAGAACTTAAACGGTCATTTAATAATCCCAAAAACTATCAGGATATTCTAAAAGCTGAGAGACAAAAATATAAAATAGCTTGCTTTTCCGAATATTTCAACGAGATTCTAATGTGGTCACATTATGCAGACAAACACTCTGGGATTTGTATTGGGTTTAATTTTCCACATAAATATGATGATAAATTTGTATTATGTCCAGTCAAATACCTTGATGAATTAAAACCAATTGACGGAACTACCGATGTTCTTAGAGTAATTATGTACTGGCTGACAACAAAGTCAATCAGATGGGACTATGAACAAGAGATTAGAGCGATTACCAAAAGTAAAATGAACTCAAAAAATGAGCTGATAGAATTTGACCCTAAATATATCAGAGAGATTATATTTGGCTGTAATGTAACTGATACAGAATTTAACAATGGAATTAAGAAAATTAAAAAAAGTGGGTTAGATTTGGATACCGTAATAATAAAACGGATGAGAATTAACGAACAGAATTTTTTATTAAAAGATGAAATAATAAAACCCAGCGCATTACATCATGTATAAAACATTGTGGTTTAAGTTGTTATGCAAGTTCTCTGCCCTGCTTCAACTTTTGTGTAACCGGACAGGATAGTAGCTCGCAATCCGCTACTTTTCATACCGCCAACCGTTGGCAGCAAGTGTAAAGGACGACCCGACAACAACAAACAAACGACTAAGAACAAGAAAAAACTAAACCATTTTGACAGGAGACCAAAGACATAGAAACGATATTATGAACGAACAACTAGTAACCCGACACTCATTGCCGACCCGAATGTGTTTTAATTTTTTTACCCACCGCACAAAAATTTTGAAATTCTGCCGACCCACATTGCACACATTGCCAAAGCTCCACAAGCCAACGCTGAAACCAAAGCTTTATGAAAGAGTGTAATTTCGCAAACCAACAATACAATATGGCATATATAAGATTTAATTTTGGTTCAGATAGGACTGATATTTCAAGCAAAATCGCAAATGAACTTGAAGAAAAAATTGATAACTTGTTGTCAAAGTTTAGTATGAATTACAATGACTTCTTTAGTCAGATTTTGAATCACGTTATTGGATTTTATATTTCAAGTTCGAATATGAGCAGAGAACCTGAAAAAAAAGTGAATGAAAACGGTAGAATATCAATTAAACTTTCAAACTTTTTCTTTCGATTAGAATTAGATAGCTATGCTTATAATCTTTTGGCAGGAAATACAATAATGCTAAAAGGAAATTTGATTTTCATGGAAAATGAGAATTATAATTTTTTAGATATTAAAGATTTTTACATAACAAATAATAACTGCAATAAAGAACAGATTTATGAACGATATGTATCAGGGCAGGTAGATTACAAAAATAAAAGCAAATCCGATTTTAGTTACAATAATGGTATACTGACTCTTGACTTAATTAAGAGTATTCCGCTAATAGTAGATAAAATAACTTTCAATAACTTTGTAAGTAACTGGCGAAGCTACCTTGAATTTGAAAAATCCGTTACAATTAACAATATTAAATATTTTCCTGTAAGCGGAGAAGTCAAATACACTTCTGTTAGTGAAGTCAACGATAATGCCTCAAACCGTGAAACCTTTGAAAAAAACATTTTACAAGAAGGAAACGGAAATCTTTACATTGATAGTACAAATGCAAACCTTTCAGGTCAAGAATCCCCTTATATTTTGCTAACAATAAAAGTAAAGAAGGAACATTTTGACAAAATAAATTTCGACGAAAAAAAAATAAAGCAGTTTGCCAGACAACCTTTACATATCATTGGCAAAAAAGACAAAGACAATTTAGACGCAATGCTTGAAGAATTGAAAAAATCAGATGAAGAGCGAAAACAAAGTAGCAAAGATTTACCCGAAATAAAAGGTTTTGAAATTGACGAAAATCTTCAACCTAAAATTTCTAATAACGAAGTTATTTTCTATTTTCTTGTAGCAGACGAAAAGAGTTACAAAAAAGATGCTGATGTTGAAGAAGAAATTAAGCGAATGGGAAACGAATTGTATATTGCCTTTATTGCTTCGGGGGATATTGCACTCTACACTCGCGGGAAAAGTGCTTTGGATAAATTAGAAAGCGGAGATGTAAAAAATCCCTATTTAGCGGGGATTTTGATTGAACCGCAAAAATTTGAAAACGGAATTGAATTCTATAATGAATCAAATGTTGAGTTTGCTTTAAAAAAACTAAATTTAAGCCAACGACAAGCTATCATTAAATGCTTAAACAGCAATAGTATTTTTTGTTTGCAGGGACCTCCCGGAACAGGTAAAACACAAACCATTACCGAACTTGTTTATCAATACAATAAAATGGGAAAGAAAGTTTTACTTTCTTCTCAAACCCACATTGCTATAGATAACGTAATTGAACGTTTGCCAAAAGAGTTAAACATTTTGCCTTTACGTCTTGTAAGAGACAGAAGCAAAGCAAACGCCCAATATTTGCCCGAAAAGTTGTTAGACAATCTTTACGATGCTGCATATAACAAATACAAAGGAAAAATTGATGATTACAATGCTTATGAAAAAAACATCAATGAATTAATGAGAACTTTTGAAGCGAACAAAGCACGTTTCGAAAATATTGAAAGGCGACTGGAAGCAGTAAAAAAAGCCGAAAAAGAACTAAACTACTTAACACAACAACTTTCAAAGCTTCGTTCAGACGAAAATACACTTGATTTTGAAATTAAAGGTGTAAAAAGTCAACTAAATGTATTTTCAGAATATTTCCGAACCAAGCTGCCTTTCGAAGCTGTGCTTCCTGAATTTGTTTATGAACCAATCATTTCTCAATTAAACGCTTTTGCTGAAAAACACAAAGTTGAACCCCAAGATGATTTTTACAATTATGCTATTGCATTTAAACGCATTGCAGGAAAATCAAGGGTTGAACATTTGAAAAAACTGTCAGAAGGTAAAGAAAAACCCAAAGAACTTTTAGAATTAGAAAATGAAATTGAAAAGTTAAGAGATGCTATCAATACCAATATAAAATACGGTTCCACTCCGGATAATCTACGTTCAGAACTGAATAAGAAATTACAAAAGAAAAAAGAGTTAGACCGTCAAATAGAAAATTCCAGCACACCAATTTTGAATATTAATAACGAAAAATTTCATTTTGCTTCAAATCAAATTACAAATCCTAAAGAGCGAATCGAAAAAGAATTGCAGGGCATAGAATCATTTGTTAAGGAGTGGAATGATATTTTACAGATTACTTTCAGTCAGAGTGATTTTGATAGATTAAATGATAAAAAAGATGAACTAGAAACCAAACTATCAAAAATTGAAAATGAAATAAGGAGAGTTGGAACAAGCTCTGCTAATACAAAACAGAGCATTGAAGATATGAACGCTCCAATAAAAACGGAACGTGAAAAACTTGAGGCGTATTTCAATGAGTTTTATTTAAACAAATTGAACGGAGCTTCATTGCCTGAAACAGAAAAAGAAAAGTTTGATGAAATCGAAAAATATATTGATGCTGAAAAACTAAAATTTCAGCAATTTAAAAATGATTTTATGAAACTACAACCCATTTACGAATCACTCTCAAATTACTTGGATAAACGTGAAGAATTTATAAAAGCACAGCGAGGAAGATTTACTAAAACGCTTTTAAAAAACAATGCAAATGTTTACGGGATAACTTGCACCTCAAGTCCTTATTTCAGAAGTTCAACAATGATAGGTGCTGGCAACAATTACAATATAGAAAAGAAAATTATTGAGAATATTGAATTGGAAGACGTTGATATCCGAAAACTTGATTTTGATGTTGTAATAATTGATGAAGTTTCAAAAGCAACTCCAATAGAAATGCTTATTCCGATTATTTACGGAAAATCTGTAATTCTTGTGGGTGACCAACGTCAATTACCGCCAATTTTCAAATATCGTGAATCAATGTTTGATGGCTTTGACGAGCAAAGTAAAAATAAAATGTTGCAAGGAAAAACATTAAACGAATATAAAAATATGGTTGAACATAGTTTGTTTGAGGAAATATACAACAAGCTAAAACATAACAAAGCCATGCTTACACAACAATACCGTTTTAATGAAGATATTATGAATTGCGTAAACGTGTTTTACGACAACAAATTGCAACTTGGTGCCGGCAAAGAACAAAACAATAAAAGACGCCATTACCTTGACGTGAGCGTTCCAAATATCAAAGGTGGACAAACACCGATTTTTGTTCGTAACAACAACACCTATTGGTTTGACAGCCATTTGTGGAATGATGGAACCATTGCTTATTCAGAAGTTAAAGAAGGCGAAACTTCGTATAGAAACCCACTTGAAGTAAAAATTACAGTTGAATTACTATTGCTAATTGAAAAAGGATATGGAGAACTGAAAAAAAACAGTCCCGAAGAATATAAAATGGCAGCTGGGAATGGACAAAAACCGAGTGTTGCAGTAATTTCAATGTATGGTAAACACATAAGCAGTATTATACAAGAACTGCAGTTGCGAAAAATGAACAAAGGAACTTTTCAAAATATTATCCTTGATATTTCTACAGTTGATAATTATCAAGGCAAAGAACAGGATATCGTTATTTTGAACATGGTTGCCAATAGCAGAGGAGGAAATCTGAGCGAGTTTTTAAAGAAATTTAATCGTATCAATGTGGCAATTTCTCGTGCTCGTAACATGCTTATAATGGTTGGAAGCAGTAATTATTACAATGGTGTCTCGATTAACGTACCTAGAATGGATGATGGAAAAGAAAATCATATCAATGCGTATTATCGTATATACGAAAAGTGTCAATCAATTTGGCAACCTGCTTCTGATGTTTTGAATATAAGGAAAGAAATTTTGAAAGAAATAACGGATAAATCTATGGTTAAAAAATCGAATAGTAATCAAGAGCAATTCAGAGAGAGCAACATAGGAAACAATGTAAATATTAGCACAAGAGAATCAGATAAAATAGATGCTTCAACTCCTCAATTAACGAAAGAACCCATTCCAATAAAAGAGGCATTAGAATCATTCCATAAATGTAAAAAGACAAATGAAGGTTGGGTAAGCCCCAAAGATTATTTTAATCAACTTCAAAATGATATTAAAAATTTCAATGCTGATGCATTTCGTGAATTTTACAAGAATGGGATTTATTTTGAAATCATACAAGTTGATAGAAACACTAAGTTTCTGAAACTAAAAGACAATTGGATGTAATAAAATTTTTGAAAATGAAAAAACTAGGATATATACGTCTTGCTTTAGCTTGCGATAAATATCAGCTCCAATTCCAATATGCTACACCGCAAAAAATTGACTTTTTTGCCTTGACGCTTATTGAAATCATCAAACGCAAACAACAATTCAGAGGAAAGAATATATCAGAAGTTTTATTAATGTTGGAAATACCTGAAGACTTACACAATATTTTCGAGGAACGCTTCAAAGCATTGATAAATGAATATCCTAAAATGGTAATTCATAATTCTGATAATGAAAATACTTATATATTAGAATATGATGTTTCTGAATTTGAATTAACTGCAATGGGAGAAGAAACATTCATTTCAAAAGAAATTATAGAAGAAACGAAAAATTTTCAAGATGAATTTATCTATGAGCATTGTATGAATCAATTAATTGCCATAAATAATTCACAAATTCAAAATGAAAGAGAAGCGATTGTGCTTGACACCAGAAAAAAAGAGAGTGAAAAAGAATTGATTGAAAAATTTAAAAAAATAATTAATAGCCAAATAACCAAATTTATCCCAACTGCAAATAATAAAACAAGAATTTTGGATATGCGAATAGCTCCCACAAACATTTTGTATTTAAGGGATAATATTGAAGTAAATATTGAAAATGGCAAATTAAGCTTTTCTCATAAATCGCAAAGCATTTTAAATGCATTTTTGGAATTACCGAAAAGCGAGAAAGATACAATACGCGATAAAATGTTTTTATATTTAAACACAAGTCATAACAATTTGAATCTCGATAAAGCAAATATTGCAATAAAACCAAATCAACCCATAAAAATGAAGGTGTGTTTTGGAAATAAGAAAAATTACGATATTGCCTCTAAAAACGCTTTGATAGAAATCGACAGTAAAAACTTTTATGAAATTGCAAATGCAGATAACTATTTGTTTGCAGGAATAATAGAAAATAACAAAACTCTAGTCTTCAAATATACGGAATTAACAGAAAATAATTTTACAATTCCGTTGATTGAGGAAGACTATTCTTATACAAATTACCTAAATGTATTTAATGAAGTTTTTGCTCAGTTCGAAAATTCACTTGGCGACAGAGAAACAGTTAAATTCATACTTTCTATATCGCCAAACGACAAACAAAAAGAAATCATTAAAAAAATAGCAGAACGCAATAAAAACTCAGACAAAATTGTAAACACGTTGCTTTCAATTAATGAAACAATCACTATTGAAGCACTTGAACTTGTAAAATTATATAATGAATTGCTAGTGCAAGATAAAATCAAAACAATTTCTCATAAATCAAATTTGTTTGCAACATATTCGGATTTCAGCAAACAGTTAGAAAAGCTAAAAACATTAGGATTTGAAAATTATTACTCGTATACACCAAAAGATTGGAAATTGTTTAGAAAAGAGGTTTTAATATTAAAAACGCTATTTGATAAACTGGAAGACAAATTAACAGAACCATACAAAAAACAAGTAATTGATTTCTTTTCTAAATCGGAAGATGACTATTACGACTTAGCTCCAATTGATGATAAAATTGCTAAATTATTAGTAATAAGTGAAGATTGGCGAAAGGATATAAACAAAGCATTGAATGAAAATAAACCCAATTTTCAAGCTATAGCAGCCGTTGTTCGTGGAAAATTTGAAGGGAAATTGCTAGAAATAGAAAAACAAAAAGACGCAAATTCAAATGGTTTGAGGAAAGGAAAAGAGTTAATTAATTTTGCTCTTTCTGATAGTGAAGAACAAAAACGAGTTTATGATTCATGGAGAAACTTAAACGCACTTGTTCACTTTGAAGCTAGTCCTGAACACCCCTTAATAAAAGGAACTGACAAGGAAAGAAAAGAAGCTATAAACAATGCAATAGATTGTTTTAATCAAATTTTTAATAAAAAGACAGAAATTCCAACTACCAACAAAAAAACAATAATAAATAATCATCGTCCAAACAAAAAGAAGAAGAAAAAATGAGTCATTTAACCCAAGCACAATTTAATGCAGCACGTATTAGAGCAGAGGAGGTTATTAAAAACATTTGTTCAAGAATTGAAAAATTGAACTTAAGAAAAGAAGCAATGCAAAAAATGTTACAAGATTTAAATATCGCACAATTACAGGAGGAATTGTCAACCGTGAATAATTCATTTAATTACGAAGCATTAAGAAGATTTGAAAGTATTGGTATTCGGGCTAATTCATTTCTTTCTGCGATTGATAGTTACATTGCATATAATTTTGATTTGGAAATTACTGACTATCAAACAGCAATTTCTCAAATGGGAGAATATCTCGTTGGTAGTTCTGAAAAAGTCGTATCGGAAGCACTTGCATTAGCTGATGATGAGTTACTGAAAAATTACATTCGTACTGCATCAAAGGAAACAACTTATTCTGACAGCCACACCTTATTTGAAGCTGCAAAAACTAAGATGCAAAGCAGTAAACTTTATAAAAAAGCAATTAGAAATACACAAAAGATTTTTGAGAATAAAGGAATTAAAGTTGAGGTTAACGAAAATCAAGACCTTTCTGAAACTATTGAAAAATTAAATCAAGAACAAAACACTGCTCTCGTTAATAAAGAAGTTCGTAATCGTGTATTGACGTCAATCATTAAAATCATTAAAGAGCAAGGTTTTATAGTGAAAAGAGAAAATGTTGAAGAATGTGGCGACCATGCCAAAATATCTGCGGTTAAACCAAACGGAGAGCAAGTCAACTTTGCAGTTTACCTTGACGGAAAATTCATTTATAAATTTCACGAATACGAAGGACTTTCGTGTGAAAAGGACATTAATGATTTTGAGAAAAAATTTGAGAGCATTTACGGAATAAATCTTGAAGACAAAAAGATACTGTGGTCTAACCCCGATAGAATCGGAAAACAAGGATTTCAAATCATAAACAAGAAAGAAAAATGAGTATAAAGAATTCTATTGAAATACTAAAAAGAGAGATTGCCTATAAAAAAATGCTGTTTATTGATGGCAATGTACAAGATGTTTATTTTCACGAAGGACAATTTTTAAAGTTGAACAAATTTTTAGTTCAACAATTAAAAGAAACAAAACTATTTGAAGACATTTATGTTTGGGATAGAATTGAAGGCTTAATTGAAGGTGATACCGTAAAATTAGAAACTCCACAAGCAAAAAGTGTTTCAAGAGAAAAGCAAGTTGATGGATTAGCAAATGATTTATTTGATGATGACCAACAACAAGGGGGCAAATTTAAACGTCCCAGCGATTTTTATTCTATAGTTTACAAGAACTTGTTAAACGACAAACGGAGAGTTTGTTTTATTATCAATTATTCTAATTATCTATTCGGAGGCGAGCAAGGGCTTGCTGATTGCGATCGTGAAGATCTAACGAAACTTGCAAGAGGTGTTCGTGAACAAAACATTCAAATCAGCAATGGAGGAAGTGCAATAATTTTTGTAACAACAAACATATCTCATATTCCCGTTTCCCTTTATCAAAAAAATCCTGACAGCAAATTAATTACGTTAGGTAAACCAGATAGAGAAGAACGAAAAGCAATTGTTGAAAACATTTCGGCTCATTTCAAACTGAAAACCGATTTAGAAAGTGATGTGCAAAGCCGAATTGACTTGATTGATGGAATGGATAATTTCACAGCAAAGGAAATACTTCAAGTTGCCCAACTATCAAAAACGATTGATGAAATTACAGTTGAAAAGCTTCTATCTCTTTATAAATACGGAAAAAAGGATAGTCCTTGGGAACAACTTGAACCTAAAAAAGTTCGCCAAATCAGCGAAATTCTCGGTAAGAGAGTAAAAGGTCAAGATGCAGCCATTGCTAAAGTTCGAGAAGTGGTCATCCGAGCTAAAACAGGATTGAGTGGTTTACAACATAGCAAATCCAAAAGCAAACCCAAAGGCGTTTTGTTTTTTGCGGGTCCTACGGGTGTCGGTAAAACTGAACTTGCAAAAGCACTTGCAGAATTTTTATTTAATGACGAAAGCGCTTGCATTCGTTTTGATATGAGCGAGTATAATCATGAACACAGCGACCAAAAACTAATCGGTGCTCCTCCTGGATATATTGGTTATGAAGCAGGAGGTCAGCTAACAAATCTTATCAAAGAACGCCCCTTTTGTGTTTTGTTGTTTGATGAAATAGAAAAAGCACACCCCAAAATACTTGATAAGTTTCTACAAATTCTAGAAGACGGACGCTTAACTGACAACAAAGGAGAAACAGTTTATTTCTCTGAATGTATTATTGTTTTTACTTCAAACATTGGGGCAAATAAAGTGAGCAGTAATATGCAATTTGATGAAATCAAACAAACCATTTTTGAAGCAATCAAAGACAAGTTTGAAAATGAAATTAATCGCCCTGAACTGCTTGGTAGAATTGGTTACAGCAACATTGTTATCTTTAATTTTATACAAAATGCCGATATTCAAAAATCAATTGCGAGCAGTAAAATTCGTCTAATAATTGAATACTTAAAGGAGTGCAAACATATCAATCTTGAATTTGTAAATAAGGACGATTTTTTAGAGCATATACTTTCCAAAACCGATAAAAGCAAAGGTGGTCGTGATATTTTGAATAAATTAGAAGACATACTTGTATCACAACTCTCAGATTTTCTTTTTGACAATGAAGGATACATAGCAATAAACTCAACGATAAAAGTTAAATTCGACAAACAAGAGGGGGAATTGCATTTTGAACTATAATTTCAATATAGCTGCAATAAATCAATGTACTGAATCAGAAGGACCTTTCAAACGTCTTGCGATTTGGTTTCAAGGATGTAATATTCAATGTAAAGAATGTTGCAACCCGGAATTATTTATATTCAAAAAAGCTAATTTTGTTTCATTAGAAGAATTGATTGAAATTGTTATTGAAGCAAAGAGAAAATATAAAATTGAAGGTGTAACATATTTAGGAGGTGAACCAACCTTACAGATAGGTTTATCAGAACTATCAAAAAGATTGAAAAAACTAGATATAGGTATTTTGCTTTTTACAGGAAATCTTTACGAAGATTTGCCAAACGAACTAATTGATAATGTTGATTTAGTTGTTGACGGAAAATTCAAAAAAGATAATTTAGACAACAAAAGAAACTTAATCGGTTCAAAAAATCAAAGATTAATTTGCGTTTCAGAAAGATATAAAAATGATATAGGCTGGTTTTATTTACCACGAGTAAAAAATGGAGAAATCAATCTTTCAAATGATTTGATAATTACCGGAGATGTAATTTTAAATAATTTACCTACTTTGCAAGCACATTGCTAAAGCCACACAAGCCAACGCAAGAGAAATTGTTTTTTAAAAAATTTGCCAACCCTTCAAAAAAATAAAAAATGCAACGCACGGCCCGACACAGAAAGAAAAAAACGGACAATGACACTGAAACCCAATATTGACAATGGTTTGCAAAGACGAGCGGACTGAACACCAGCTGCCAACAGCGTGTTACATCAATTGGCGGTGACTTGCAAAATTGATGCTGAGTGCTACTATCAAACTTTTGTGCAGGTTGACATTTCAGTGCACCGAAAATCGCCAACTGCGGCAACACGCAAAACGTTGTGTGCAAGCCTAGCAAATAGATCGTTCTAAATATAAAATATAGTCATAAAAATTTAAAATGAAGTAAAATGAAAACAAGACAATTTACTTATTTACTATTAATATGTGCTATTATTACAGGATTATACTCTTGTGCTACTATACCTAATGGAGCAGTTGCGGTAAAACCTTTTGATAAAGAAAGATATCTCGGCAAATGGTATGAGATTGCTAGAAAAGATTTTAAATATGAACGTGATTTGAGCAACACCACTGCAGAATATTCTTTAAATGACAACGGAACTATTAAGGTTGAAAATCAGGGGTATAATACAAAAAAAGGACAATGGACTCGAGCAATTGGTAAGGCAAAATTTGTCAGAGAAGAAAACATCGCTATGCTTAAAGTATCATTCTTTGGACCGTTTTATTCCGGATATAATGTCATCTCAATTGATGATGAATACAGATATGCTTTGGTCGCTGGGGAAAGTTTAAAGTATTTATGGATTTTATCTCGAGAGACAGATATACCTGTTGAGATTAAAGATAAATATCTTAAGATTGCAGAGGAGATTGGATATAATACGACTGACCTAATATGGGTTAAACATGACAAGCAGAAATAGGCCAGCACACAACAACCGTTCTTACGCAATGCTTGATGCTGTTTCTGTTTTATTTCAGCTTATTTAGTAACCCTTGCATTAACACGACATGTTAGCGTTTAATCTCGCACTGCGCATACCGTCGACCGTTATGTGCAACCCTAAAAAAGCAATAAAAACTCTATTAAATGTCGAAAAAAGAACAAAAATATGAACGAAAAACCTTTTAAGGACGATCAAACTTTGAAAAAATAATTTTATGTTAGCTGCTTGCCACACGATGCAATTATTCGGCAGAAGAGTTGTATGAGATTTTTGAACTAAACATTAAAAAATTTGATTATTCTATCTCTGATACAGTTATTGAAAAGCTGAAAGCATTTTCAACAATTCAGTAGCGCACAAGGATAAAAACTTTGGGAATGCTTGCTTTGTCTTCTTTGAAAAAACAACTGTTGAAAAAGTAAAATTACACACAGCGAGTTCAAAACCTTATCCTTCAAGCAAACCTTAGTAACCAACAATATATCCACATGAACCAAACCTTAAAGGGTTGCTTCGGATTCTACATCCTCGCGAGGAGAGGACTATTAAAAGTAGGAATAAAGGATTGTTGAATAATGTTTTGATCGAAAAATTATTTCTTTCTTTTCAAACAAAACACAAATAAATACTTGATTTTCAGTTTACCAAAGCTTTGCCAAAATTATTCTATTTTTACCAAAAATCTTTTTCGCTGAAAACGGTCGCCGTAAAAATGTAAATATCGGCTGTTTTCCAGCCATCCCAACCCAAACCTGCCTTGTCGGCCGAACAGTGTCCGAGAAATTCTTCCTTACTCCAGCCTGTTTCTGTAGCTACTTGAGGCAGAAATACGCCTCTGTGAAAATTTTTCTCGATTAAAATTCCGTGTTTCCCCAATTCGATTTCGGAAATATCGTTGATTTTTTTCAGGGGCGACAAAGCCGAAATTTCAATATCGATAAAAGGCAGTTCGGATGCTTCGACCGGCATAAATCGCGGATCATGGGAAGCAGCGGCTATCGTCATTTCCTGAACGGTTTTGTATAAGGGCTTTTCGGCTGTCAAAATACCGATACAACCTCTTAAAGCTCCTCTTTTATGCAATGTTACAAAGGCACCGCAATTTTTTTTAACGGTTTCCGACAAAGTTGCCGTATCCACTTCCGAAACTCTTCCGGCTCGACAATGTTCTTCAAGCGTTTTTCTCGAAATTTTCAGCAGGTCTTTTTTGTCTTTTTCAGTGAGATAAAAATCTTCGGCAGCATGTTTACTTTCGGCTACTGCAATAGCCCAATAACCCACAACCCTGTCCCGCTCGCCATAATACTTCACATCCCCCGAATTGCAATAATCCACCGCGTGGAACTTAAGCGATTTGTTCGAAGAAGTCATATAAAGCAGCGTCAATACCGAAGTCCAACCGCACAAACTGGTCTGAAGATTAGAAATATGTTTTCTTTCATTTTCAGCCAAAGTTTCCAACAATTTTTCGGGACGATTGCTACAAATGGCATCTTTGGTGAGGGAATCAACATATTTGGCATCCTGATAGGCCGGATAGTGAGAAAAGTCGGAACTGACAACGAATAAATTCTCCTCGTTGAAATAAGGTTTTAATACCGACGCTATTTGCTTGCAAACGGAAGGATGGGCTGTGCCGATAAGGATAGGAACGATAACATAATTTTTTCTTAACACATGGTGCAAAAATGGAAGTTGAACTTCCAGACAATGTTCGTTTAAATGAGGAGTACGGTCGTCGGTGAACCATTCTGGAAAATTTTCCACCAGTTTTCGTCCAAAATCCATATCGACTTTTTCCTCACCGTAAGGCATCAGAAAATTGCCCGAACAGTAAACGGAAGCCTTGTCAAAATACTTGTGATGAGAGGAACCAATAAGAAAAATTCTTTTGTATTCTCTGTTTGCATCGATCTGGTTAAATGCCGAAGCGGTAATTTTGCCGGAAAAAACATAACCGGCATGCGGACAAATAATGGCTCTGACCCTGTCGAGCTGTTTGGGTGCAGCATTTTTGAAAAAAATGTCGATTTCTTTCTGCAACTCTTCAACATTTGCCGGATAAAACTTGCCGGCTACTGCAGGTCTTCTGTCAATGGTTTCGTTAAATTTTTCCATAATATCAAGTCAAGGTTAAGTCATTGATTTACTATGAAAAACAATTCTTATTTAAAAAAGTTCAAAAAGAAATTCAAATATAATAAAAATCTGTCAGAAAAAAAATAAAAACACGTGTTTTTTCTGATTCATATTTTTATGAGGTTTTAAGTTTTTTGCAAAAATGAGTGAATTCACTTTTTGAAAATTAATTACCATTAATTAAAAAATTATACACAAAAAAATATCGCTTTTACATTTTACTTTGCTATATTTGCGTCAAAATTTGGTTACTGTGTGGTTTAAATTTTAAAATCACAACTGCTCGAGAAATAAGTTTCGACCAAATTTTACGGATTGAAATTTAATGGAATACAAGCTTTTTGGCCAACAAAAGTTAAATTCCAAATATGAAGTTTTGGAAACTAAAAGCAAATTAATATGAGCAAAGGATGTAACAATGGTATTGAAAATGAATGTTTTGTCGGACAATACCGATAAAATTAAGTTAAATTTGATTAATCAACAATACTTGGTATCCGATTACAAAATAAAAATTTTTAAAATACAAGAATTAAGTTTTTATCCTGATTAACAAATTTCTCCAAAAAATTATGGACAAAAAATACAATGCCCTTAGCTTTTCTACCAGCAAGTTTGTTACAAAATTCTACAGTACTTCCTTTTATTCCGCTTCGCAATACTTTTCAAAAGAAATTCAGGAAGCCATTTTCAGCATATATGGCTTTGTACGGTTGGCCGACGAAATCGTTGACAGTTTTCATTTTTCCGATAAGGAATATCTGCTTCGGAAATTTGAATACGATTATTATGATGCGGTCAAAAACGGTATCAGCCTGAATCCCATCCTTCATTCGTTTCAAATGACTGTGGGTAAATATGGAATTTCGGATGAATATGTGCAACATTTTCTCTCAAGTATGAAAGCCGATTTGGAAAAAAAAGAATACAAAAGTCAAATTGAACTGAATACTTATGTGTATGGGTCGGCAGATGTTGTTGGATTAATGTGTTTGAAAGTTTTTTGCAATGGAGATGAGCAACTGTTCGACCGATTGATGCTGCCGGCTACCAAACTTGGATCAGCTTTTCAAAAAGTTAATTTTCTTAGAGATATTAAGCAGGATACGCAAGAGCTGGGCAGGCATTATTTTCCGCAAATTATTGAAGAAGGGTTGACCGAACAAACGAAAAAAGAACTGGTTGAGGATATTCGAAAAGATTTTGACGATGCCTACAAGGGAATCGTATTATTGCCAGCCGACAGCAGACTGGGGGTTTTGATTGCTTACAAATATTATACGGCACTTTTAAGAAAAATTGAAAAAACTGCTGCCCGCGATATTCTCAACAAAAGAATCAGAATTTCCGATGCCGGAAAAATGTTTTTGGTTTTGTCAACGCAAATAAAATATTATTTAAGAGCCTTTTATGGAAACAAATAAAGAGAATTTTGTTCAGTTGGTGGATGAAAATGATCAGCCTGTGGGAATCATGGAAAAATATGAAGCCCACAAAAAAGCTGCTTTACACCGAGCCATTTCTGTTTTTATCGTGAACTCCAAAGGCGATTGGCTGATACATCGGAGAGCTTTGGACAAATACCATTCCAACGGACTTTGGACGAATGCAACCTGTTCGCATCCCTATCCTGATGAAAGTTATCTCGAAGCAGCAAAACGAAGGCTAAAATACGAAATGGGAATAAATTGCGAATTAATTCCACTTTTTCATTTTATTTATCAGGAAAAAGTTAATGATGAACTGACAGAGCATGAATTGGACCATGTTTTTTTCGGTGTGAGCGATGACGTTCCCATTCACAACACCGGTGAGGTAGAAGAATGGAAATACATTCCCTACCGACAACTGCAGGAAGATGTTGAAAATCATCCCGAAAAGTACACCGTTTGGTTCAAAATAATATTGAAAAAAGTCAAAGCATACATTGATAAGGAAAATTTAACAGAAAGTTCATGCAGATAAGCCTTTTACTTCAAAAATTCAAGCAGAAATATCCCGAAAGGAAAGTTCGACAATTCATTTTCACCTTTTATGCGGTAGGAATTGTTGGTTTGGCGCTGCCGGCAACGCATGTTTTCTTTGTTTATTTGATCCCGTTGGCTTTACTGCTTTCGGCTTTCATCCTTCTCCCTTTTCAGGAAGATGATTTTAGTATCAAAACGGGCGTATTATTTACTGTTATTTTTGTTGTTTCTTTTACAGTGGAAGCTATTGGCGTAAATACGGGGAAAATATTCGGACAGTATTTTTATGAAAACGGTTTGGGCGTTAAATGTTTTGGTACTCCGCTGATTATTGGTTTAAACTGGGCGTTGCTGGTTTATCTCACGGCTTCCATTTTTCAATCGTTTCGCATCAACAAATTTTTTCTTGTACTTTTTCCTTCTGTTTTGATGGTTTTGTATGATGTGGTACTTGAGCAGGTTGCCCCGAAAATGCAAATGTGGTTTTGGAATGCAGGCCGCGTCCCTTTTCGGAATTATTTGGTTTGGTTTCTCATGGCTTTGATTTTTCATACATTATTGGTAATCAGCGGACTTAAATTAAAAAATCCTTTGAGTAAAATCGTTTTTTCGGCTCAATTCTTGTTTTTTCTTATCCTTATGTTCATCCTCTAAAAAGGTTCTATGTTGAAAGCCAAACATCATTGCCTGATTTATCCTTTTTTTCGTCGATATACATTTTTGCTGATGAAAAGGAATTTTCATTCGGTTAACGTTATTCGAACAAATTTTTCTCGGAACGAAAATTTGCCCGTTTTGATGATAGCCAATCATATTAGCTGGTGGGATGGGTTTTGGTCAATGTATCTGAATTTGAAAGTATTCCACAAAAAGTTTTATTTTATGATGTTGGAAGACCAACTCTTGAAATTTCGTTTCTTTCAGTGGACGGGCGGATTTTCCATAAAAAAGAAAAGCAGGGAAATGATTGAATCCTTACAATATGCTGCCAGAATTTTGGACAACCCCGACAATTTGCTTTTAATATTTCCCGAAGGAAAACTTCAGTCGTTATACAATCCTCTTCACGTTTTCGAAAAAGGAATCGAAAGAATTGTTGAAGGACACAAAAATAATTTTCAACTGGTATTTGTGGCCAATTTTATCGATTATCTTTCGCACAAAAAACCCGATTTGTACATGTATGTGTCCGAATATCAAGGAAATGTTTTTTCGCATTCCAAGTTGCAAGAAGCCTATAATGTTTTTTACGGCAACTGTCTCGATATTCAAAAATCTAAAACAGAATAAGTTATGATATACTTAGCCTGGGTTGTTTTTGGTTTTACTTTTTTTCAACTGTGCATTGCCGGGTTGAATTATTTTTTCCGGGAAAAAATACCAATTTCGACAAACCGGATTTCCGACGAAAAAATTTCGGTGCTTATTCCCGCTCGTAATGAGGAACAACATATTGGAAATCTTTTAAATGATTTGTCCGGCGAAGACGACAATATTCTCGAAATTATTGTTTTTGACGATCTTTCATCCGATCATACAGTTGAAATAGTGAATCAATTTATTGGTACGAACGAAAAAATACGGCTGATTCGTTCCACCCATTTGCCAGCAGGCTGGCTGGGGAAAAATTTTGCCTGTTATTCGCTTGCCAACGCTGCAAAGGGAAATTATTTTTTGTTTCTGGATGCAGATGTTCGGATGGAAAAAGAAATTGTTGTTTCATCGGTAAAATTTTTCAAACAAAAATCGCTGCATTTGCTTTCCATTTTTCCGACTCAGCTAATGATGACAAAAGGCGAAAAAATGACGGTTCCAAACATGAATTACATTTTATTGACTTTGCTGTTGCTACCTTTGGTAAGAAAATTATCTTTCCCATCTATTTCGGCAGCAAACGGACAATTTATGCTGTTTGATGCCGATACTTATAAAAAATTTCAACCACATGAAAAATTTAAAGACAAGCGGGTGGAAGATATCGAAATTGCAAGGTTTTACAAGAAGCTAAAACTTAAAATTGCCTGTCTCACCGGAATTAAACAAGTAAGATGTCGGATGTATGAAAATTTTGCTGAAGCGGTAAACGGATTTTCTAAAAATGTAATTCATTTTTTTGGAAATTCTTTTTTGATTGCTGTTTTATTCTGGATTGTTACCACTTTTGGATGGTTAGCAGTATGGCTCGCATTCGGATTACCGACACTTGCCGTTTACTTGCTTGCTGTTGTCTGTATCAGGATATTTTTTTCGCTGGCAAGCAATCAAAGTATATTGGATAATCTCATTTTTTTCATTCCCCAACAGTTTTCTCTCGGAATTTTTATTTATCAGGCGCTCATCAACCGCTCGAAAAATCAATATCTATGGAAAGGAAGAAAAGTTTAGTTTTATTTTTTTTGTTGATTTTGCTGCATCTGCATGTTCATGCTTCCCACAGGGAAAATATTTACAAAGCCTACATTAACAACGACATGCAGGCTTGGAAAAATACGATTGATAAAATGAACCTTTCGTCAGGCAATGCTTCCGACGAATTTCTTCTGGAGCTGGTAAATTATGAATATGGATACATTGGTTGGTGTATTGGGAACAAAAAAACTGCAGAAGCCAAAGAATATTTAAAAAAAGCAGAAAACAGACTAATCACTCTCGAAAAAAATCAATTTCGCTTATCAATGATTGAAGCCTATAAATCGGCTTTTTACGGATTTCAAATAGGATTCAATAAATTAAAGGCACCCGTGTTGGGACCCAAAAGCGTTGAAGCTGCCAAATTAGCCATTCAATACGACCCAAACAATTACTTTGGTTATCTGCAAATGGGTAATATTTACTATTATTCGCCTGCTGCTTTTGGTGGTTCTAAAGCAAAAGCCATTGAAAGTTACCGTCAGGCAGAAAAGTTGATATTGTCCAATAACCACCGACTTAAAAACGATTGGAATTATTTGAGCCTGCTTGTTACTCTGGCTCAAGCTTACGAAAACACAGGCAATGACGAATCGGCAAAAATTTACTATCAGAAAATCTTAAATGTTGAACCCGATTTTGCTTGGGTGAAAAACAAATTATATCCTGAATTTTTAAAAAAGACTCAAAAAAATAATATATGAAAGAAAAAGTGATCATAGTGGGCGCCGGACTTGGAGGATTGGCAACAGGACTTCGGCTGGCAAAAGAAGGATACGAAGTAGAATTTTTGGAAAAGAACACCAAAGCCGGAGGCAGGTTAAATCAGATAAAAAAAGATGGTTTTACATTCGATACGGGGCCAAGTTTTTTCAGCATGTCCTATATTTTTAAGGAATTTGCCGAAAAATGCGGAATAAATCTGCCCTTTGAGTTTATTGAACTTGATCCCCTTTATTCGGTAAATTTTAGTGGTGAAGAAAAAACTTATTTTTTGTATAAGGATATTCATAAACTTGCCAAACAATTCGATGATGTGGAACCGGATTTTGAACTGAAAATGGAAAAGTATCTCCAAAAATCTGCACAATTGTTCAATGATACGGTAGATATTGTGATAAAGAGAAATTTCGATTCCTATCTGGATTATTTTCTTGCGTTGATGAAAGTTAATCCTGTTCATTTGCCCATCTTGTTCAAAACTTTCTGGCAACATGTATGCGATTATTTTACCTCGAAGCAAGCACGAGAAATTATTTCGCTGGTAGCTTTTTTTCTGGGGAGGACGCCGTTTGATACAATGGGAATTTACAGTTTACTTTCGCATGTCGAATTCCGACACGATGGCTATTACAACGTAAAAGGAGGCATGTATAAAATTGTTGAAGGAATGCTCGAAGAACTTTCTAAATTGGATGTCAAATTTCATTATCAGACAGAAATTGTTGCATATCATGCCGAAAATCGAAAAATTGTTTCGTTAAAAGATGCTCAAGGAAATTTATGGAAAGCCGACAAGTTTGTGATCAATGCCGATGCGGCACTGTTTCGATCGAAAGTTATGAAATACAAAAATTTTTCTGAAAAAAAACTGGATAAAATGGAATGGACAATGGGATATTTAACTTTTTATCTGGGCTTGAAATGCAAACTTCCGCAAGTAAACCATCACAATTATTTTTTGG
>JAHDRA010000061.1 GCA_018433525.1 Paludibacteraceae bacterium | reverse complement strand
TCGTCAGTCATTGTCAAAAATCTTTAAGTAGGGCTCAAAAATAAAAATACGGTTGCGGCTTTGCCCGGTTAATTCCTTAAGGTAATTAAATTTTTGCATAAGTGCTACTAAATCATTAGCTGCTTTGAAACTCAGATTACACTCTTTCGCTGCCTTATCAATAGAGATAACCGGATCCTTAAATAGAAAATGAACAAGCGTATGAGCAGAATTGCTTCGCCGACCGAAATTGCTATTTATCTCTTTTTCAATGCTTTCTTTAAGTTTTAATATATTAGAAAGTGTTTCTACCGCTTTTGCAGCACTTTGTTCAATGCCTACTAAAAAATATTTTATCCATTGCAGCATATCGTTTTTGGTTCTTACATTACTTAAATTATCGTAATACAGGCTTTTATTTTTTTCGAAATACAATGATGGATAGAGTAAAGGTTTATCTAAAATACCTTCTGAAACAAGAAATAAAGTTATCATAAGACGTCCGATACGGCCATTCCCGTCTAAAAACGGATGAATAGTTTCGAATTGATAATGTGCAATGGCAATACGTATTAGCAGAGGAACGTTAATTTCATCATTATTAAGAAACTTTTCCAAATCGCTCATAAGTTCATTCACCAAGTGGTGAGATGGCGGAATAAATACTGCATCATGCAGTGAAGTACCTCCAATCCAGTTTTGGCTAGTTCTGAATTCTCCGGGTAATTTATGTTCACCCCTTACGCTTTGCAGCAGTATTTTATGCGTTTCTTTTAGTAAGCGAGAAGAAATGGGCAGTGATTTTAGTTCTTCAATAGCATTATTTAATGCCTTGATGTAATTATTTACTTCCTGCCAGTCGTCTCTACGTTCGGGATGAATTTCTTCAACCGGCAAAAGGGCTTCATCCATATTGGTTTTGGTGCCTTCAATATGGCTTGAAACCACCGCTTCTTTGGTTACATGCAATTGAATAAACAAATCAATATTGGGAACGAGCCGTGCATAAGAATTTAATTCACCCAACTTAATAGCTGCTTTTTCCAATAACAGATTCAAGGCCGGCGTTTTCCAAGTCCATTCGTCGTTAATTGTACTAGGAACAAAATATTTGTACCCTAAATTTTTCTCAAAATGTCCGGCTTGATATTTTTCAAGTTCAATCATATTTTTATCGATAAGGAAAATATAAATATCGTTATTTTACTTTTAGCGATAAAAGTAAAATATAGCTGCCTTTATTTTACTTTTCATCCATCAATTTGATTTTTGATAAATTTTCCAGAATGATTTCGTTCAATCGTGCTTCTTCTTTCAGCTGCTCTTCCAGTTCGGCTTTCAGGGCGGTGAAACGTTCGTTGAAATCGAAGTCGTCGTCGTTGTCGGGTAAACCGACATACCGACCGGGCGTAAGCACATAATCAAGTTCTTTTACTTTCTCTATGGATGCGGAAGCGCAAAAACCGGGAACATCTTCATAATTGCCATCGGGATTCCGCCAATTGTGGTATGTATTCGCAATTTGCTGAATATCTTCGCGAGAAAGTTCACGGGTGCGGCGGTTTATCAAATGCCCCAGATTCCGGGCAT